>NZ_JBMDXN010000054.1:0-4977 GCF_048595155.1 Sphingomonas sp. | reverse complement strand
TGGCGGGCGCCATGGACCCCAGCCTGCCCTGGGGTGACGTCAGCGTGCGGAACGGGGCTTCTGCCGCTACCGGTCCCCACCCGTCATGCCAGCGTAGGCTGGCATCTACGGACCCATCCGCGCGTCCGTCCGCCGGGGCGGGTGACTATCACCGGCGGCCCGGTATCCGGGGCGGGCGCCATGGACCCCAGCCTGCGCTGGGGTGACGGCAGCGTGGTTGGTCTCCCTCGCCCGGCTCCCCTTGGGGGGAGCCGCGGCCCGTTAGAGGCGGGGGGCGAGCAGCGCGATCAGCGCCTCGCACCCGGCCTGATCCTCGGCATCGAAGCGGCCGACTTTCGGGCTATCCAGATCCAGCACGCCCAAGACTTCGCCATTCACCACGATCGGCACGACCAGTTCGGAGGCCGATGCCGCATCGCAGGCGATATGGCCGGGAAAGGCATGGACGTCGTCCACCCGCTGCGTCTCGCGCGTTGCCGCGGCAGCGCCGCACACGCCCGCGCCAAAGGCGATGCGGATGCAGGCGGCCTTGCCCTGGAACGGCCCGAGCACGAGCTCGCCCCCGACATTGCGGTAGAAGCCCGCCCAGTTCAGATCGGGCAGATATTCCCAGATCAGCGCCGCGGCATTGGCCATATTGGCGATGGCATCGGGCTCGTCCGCGGTCAGGCCGTCAAGCGCGCTGGCGAGGTCGCGATAGAGCTCGGCCTTGCTTCCGGCGGCAATGTCGAATTGATACACGTTTGGGGTCCTTCAGGGGGGAAGCTTGCGTGAAGCCTGACGTATTGATCGTGGGCGCCGGCCACAATGGGCTGACCTGTGCTTTCTATCTCGCCAAGGCGGGATTGAAGGTGCGGATGCTGGAACGGCGCGCCATCGTCGGCGGGGCGGCGGTGACGGAGGAATTCCATCCCGGCTTTCGCAATTCGGTGGCAAGCTACACGGTCAGCCTGCTCCAGCCCAAGGTCATTGCCGACATGGGCCTGCACGAACGGGGCCTGCGCATCCTGGACCGGCCATATTCCAATTTCCTGCCGCAGCCGGACGGCACCTATCTGTTGATGGGCGGCAGCCTGGAAAAGACCCAGGCCGAATTCGCCAAATTTTCCCAAGCCGACGCGCGCGCGCTGCCGGCTTATTATGCGATGCTGGACCGCGTCGCCGATGTGCTGCGCGATCTGGCGCTGAAGATCCCGCCCAATGCCGGCGGCGGCGGCGCGGCCCTGCTGGCGGGGCTGCAGCAGGGCGGACGGTTGGCGCGGATGCCGATTGATCGGCAGCGCGATTTGCTGGATCTGTTCACCAAATCGGCGCGCACCTTCCTGGACGGCTGGTTCGAAAGCGAAGCGGTGAAGGCGGCGTTCGGCTTCGATGCGGTGGTCGGCAATTATGCCAGCCCCGACACGCCGGGCTCGGCCTATGTGCTGCTCCACCATGTGTTCGGCGAGGTGAATGGCGACAAGGGCGCGTGGGGCCATGCCGTCGGCGGCATGGGCGCGATCACGCAGGCGATGCGCCAGGCGTGCGAAGAACAAGGCGTCGAGATTCTGACCGGCGCAGCGGTGGCACGCCTGCTGGTGGAGCGCGGCCAGGCGGTCGGCGCGCGGCTGGAGGACGGGAGCGAGCATCGGGCCGCCATCGTCGCCGCCAATGTCGGCCCGCGGCTGCTCTATGATCGACTGATCGATCCGGCCGATCTCGACGCCGATTTTGCGCGGCGGATGAAAAGCTTTAAGGTCGGTTCCGGCACGTTCCGCATGAATGTGGCTTTGTCCGCATTGCCGCGTTTCACCGCCAAACCGGAGCCCGGCGACCATCTCAAATCGGGCATCATCCTGGCGCCGACGCTGGATTATATGGACCGTGCCTTTACCGACGCGCGGGCCACCGGCATGTCGAAGGCGCCCATCGTCGAGATGCTGATCCCCTCGACCGTCGACGATAGTCTCGCGCCGCCGGGCCAGCATGTCGCCAGCTTGTTCTGCCAGCAATTCGCGCCAGTCCTGCCCGATGGTCGGTCTTGGGACGCGGAGCGCGAGGCCGCCGCCGACCTGATCATCGCCACGGTCGAGCAATGGGCGCCGGGCTTCACCCAGAGCGTGCTCGGGCGGCAGATCTTGTCGCCGCTGGATCTGGAACGCACCTTCGGGCTGATGGGCGGAGACATCATGCACGGCGCGATGTCGCTGGACCAGCTATGGGCGGCACGGCCCGTGCTCGGCCATGCCGCCTATCGCGGGCCCATCGCCGGCCTCTATATGTGCGGCGCCGGCACGCATCCCGGTGGCGGCGTCACCGGTGCGCCCGGGCATAATGCGGCGAAAGCGATCCTGCAGGACCGGTCGTTCCTGGGCCGAATGTTCAAACGCTAACCCTCTCCTCCCCGAACGGGGAGGGGGGCCGCCGCGAAGCGGTGGTGGAGGGGAAAATCCCGAGCGTAGGAAAAAAGCCCCTCCACCCCGCCTGCGGCGCGGTCCCCCTCCCCGAGCAAGCTCGGGGGGAGAGAGGTGTGCCCCACCAAATCGTCATGCCAGCGCAGGCTGGCATCCACAGGCCTCGCCCGGTGCCCTGCCGCAGGCCAGGTACGCACGGCCGTCCCCACCGGATATGCCCGCGGAGAGGGTGATGGACCCCAGCCTTCGCTGGGGTGACGGTGGGTGTGAGGCGGCTTTGTGGCGTCAGCGCGACGGTGGACGCACGACGCCGGTCTCCTCCCCGGAACGGGGAGGGGGACCGCCGCGAAGCGGTGGCGGAGGGGAAGCCACCGTCGGGCCATGCCCCTCCACCCCGCCTGCGGCGCGGTCCTCCTCCCCGAGCAAGCTCGGGGAGGGGAGGGTTCAACCTTCGATAAACGCCAGCAGGTCGGCGTTGATCACGTCGGCGTGGATGGTGAAGGCGCCGTGCGGATAGCCCGGATAGATCTTGATCTGGCCGTGCTTCAGCAGCTTGATGCCGATCTCGGCCGAATCCTTGACCGGCACGACCTGATCGTCGTCGCCGTGGAGGAGCAGCACGGGCACATCGACCGACTTCAGATCTTCGGTAAAGTCGGTTTCGGAGAAGGCCTTCACGCAATCGACATGGGCCTTGATGCCGCCCATCATGCCCTGGCGCCACCAATTGTCGATCACGCCCTGGATCGGCTTCGCGCCGGGGCGATTGAAGCCGTAGAAGGGGCCCGAGGCGACATCCAGATAGAATTGGGCGCGGTTGAACGCGGTCTGCTGACGGAAATCATCGAACACTTCGATCGGCAGGCCGCCCGGATTGGCATCCGACTTCAGCATCACCGGCGGCACCGCGCTGATCAGCACGGCCTTCGCGACGCGGCCGGGCTTGGCGCGCGCGACATAATGGATCACCTCGCCACCGCCGGTCGAATGGCCGATGTGGATTGCGCCCTTCAGGTCGAGATGGTCGGTCAGCGCCGCGACGTCGGCGGCATAGGTGTCCATCTCATTGCCGGTGTCCGTCTGCGTCGAACGGCCATGGCCGCGCCGATCATGCGCGATCACGCGATAGCCCTTCTGCAGGAAGAACATCATCTGATTGTCCCAATCGTCCGCGCTCAGCGGCCAGCCATGGTGGAACATGATGGGCGTCGCGTCCTTGGCCCCCCAGTCCTTGTAGAAAATCTCGGTTCCGTCGGCGGTGGTGACGAACGGCATGGCGAATCTCCCAATTGGTGGCTCGTGACGATGACGTAGCAATGCGACGGCCGCGTGAATTGTCAAAGTAGCCAAAAGGGTAATGGTGCATGGCTATCGTATAGGTCATTTTGGTGGACCGGCGCCGCAGGGGCTGCGTTGTTCCTCGCAACTGTCCTTGTTGAGGAACGAACGATCATGGCCGACCCGTCCGACACGCCCGTCTGGTTCATTTCCGGCTGCTCCACCGGCTTCGGCCATGCGCTGGCGCAGCTGGTGCTGGATCGCGGCTGGCGCGCCATTGTCACCGCGCGCGCTGTCGCGCGTGTCGCGGATCTGGCCGCGCCTTATGGCGATCGCGCGCTGGCGGTGGCGCTGGACGTGGCGGATAAGGCGCAGATCGACGCCGCCGTGTCCGCAGCGCTGGATCGGTTCGGGCGGATCGACGTGCTCGTGAACAATGCCGGCTATGGCTATCAATCCAGCATCGAGGAGGGGGAGGAGGCGGAGATCCGCGCGCAGTTCGACGTCAACGTCTTCGGCCTGTTTGCGCTGACCCGCGCGATCCTGCCCGGCATGCGGGCGCGCCGCAGCGGCCATATCCTCAACATCACGTCGATGGCGGGCATCGTCGGCCTGCCGGGATCGGGCTATTATGCCGCGTCCAAACATGCGGTCGAAGGCTGGGCGGATTCGCTGCGGGCCGAAGGGGCACCGATCGGCATCAAGGTGACCTGCGTGGAACCCGGGCCGTTTCGCACCGATTGGGCAGGCCGATCCTTGCGCCAGACGCCGATCCGGATTGCGGACTATGCGCAAACGGCAGGCCAACGGCTGGACGGCACCAGGGCGATCAGCGGCAATCAGGCCGGCGATCCGGTCCGCGCCGGGGAAGCGATGATCGCGCTCACCCAGATGGCCGAACCTCCCAGCAATATCGCGCTCGGCGCCTTCGGCTATGACATGACGACCAAGGCCCTGCGCGACCGGCTCGCCACGCTGGAAAGTCAGAAAGCGCGGGCATTGGCGACCGACTTTCCGGAGGGGGAGGATTGAGGGCTTAGGCTTCCCCTCCCCCGTCGTCATGCTGAACTTGTTTCAGCATCCATGGCGCCACCGGCGACGCCGCTCGGGGAGGGTTGGACCCTGAAACAAGTTCAGGGTGACGAGGGGTGCTGGAGAGGCGGCGGTTCTCCGCAGTCCGCCATGCTGAACTCGTTTCACAAATTGAGGGTGACGGTGGGGAACCGGTCCACCGACGTGGCACCGCATCATCCCGCAAAACAAAACGCCCGGGGGTTTCCCCCCGGGCGCTTCGCTGGTCCGATCG
>NZ_JBMDXN010000053.1:0-2483 GCF_048595155.1 Sphingomonas sp. | reverse complement strand
ACGCCCGCTGGAGAGATCGAGGCGGCTCGGGCGATCGGGCTCACCCGACTGCAGGTTCTGTGCGATGTCTTCTGGCCGGGCGCCTGGCGCCGCGCTCTGCCCCAATATGGCAACGAGGTGGTGCAGATGATGCACGCCACTGCCCTTGCCAGCACAGTGACCATCGTCGAGATCCTGCGCGTTGCCCGCGACGTCTACACAAATTACCTCGTCCTGCCGGAAAGCTTCGGTATGGCAGCCGTCTTCTATCTGACACTCACCATCATTCTCACCCAGACGTTCCGCCTTCTGGAGCGTCACTATCTCCGCCACCTTGACCCATGCACCAGCGCGACTAAGGTGGTGGCTGCGGAACCCATACATGCATGAACATTTCATCGATATTCCCGGACGCGGAACAGGCACCATTCATCGTCTGACCTGGTTCAGTTTCGGCGGCGGCAACGACGGTCCGCATGTCTATGTCCAGGGCGGACTGCATGCTGATGAGGGACCGGGCATGCTGGCTGCACGGCTTCTCGTCGATCGATTGATCGAAGAAGAGGGGGCGGGCAGGCTCGCCGGGCGTGTGACCGTCGTGCCGGCGGCCAATCCGCTGGCACTCGGGCAGTTCCTGCATGGGGATCAGCAAGGCCGCTTTGACCATTATGATGGCCGCAACTTCAACCGTGACTATCCGGATCTGACTGCGCGGGCGATCACGCTGGTTGCTGACAGGCTCACTGATGATCCTCAGTCGAATACGGATCGGATCCGGCAGGCGCTGCTTCAGACGCTTGAGACGATCGTACCAGCCGCGCCGAGCGACCGGCTGCGCCATGCGCTGATGCGGCTTGCTCTTCCTGCTGATGTGGTCATCGATCTGCACTGCGACGGCGAGGCCGAGGTGCATCTCTATACTCAGCCAAGTTCTCTAGAGCGCGTGCTTGCGTTGGCAGCTTTCGCCCGCTGCCGCGCCATCCTGGTCGCCGACATCTCCGGCGGTGAGCCGTTCGACGAGGCGCTGACAAAGCCCTGGGGCGCAATCGCCGCGGCCTTTCCCGGCAAACCCATCCCTCAGGGCTGCGCCAGTTGCACACTAGAACTGCGGGGACGCATGGATGTCGACCGCAAGGTCGCAGCAGACGATGCAGCGGCTCTGGTCGACTATCTCCGCTACGTTGGCGTGCTGGCTGGCCATTCGGCGATCCCGGCGTTATCGTGCGAGCCGACACCGCTTGCGGGTTCGGAGGCCCTGGTCGCACCGATCGCGGGGCTTGTCTCATATCCGGCGCCGCTCGGCCACCGCGTGCGCGAGGGCGAGGTCGTGGCCGAGATCATCGATCCCGTAACGGGCGATCTGCATCCTGTCAGGGCCAGCACATCCGGCGTCTTCTATGCGCGACCGGCCACCCGGATTGCAGAAATCCACAAACGGCTCGGCAAGATCGCCGGCGCCCGTCCCTTCCGGGACGGCCCACTCCTTAGCCCATGAGTAGACCCATGACGACCATGCTTTCCGCAAATAGCATCCACAAGTCCTTTGGTGCCGTTGAGGTATTGAAGGGCGTATCTCTGATGGCAAATAAAGGCGATGTCATCTCGATGATTGGTTCGTCGGGATCCGGCAAGAGTACCTTTCTTCGCTGCCTGAATTTCCTGGAGCGGCCGACGTCCGGGACGATCGCGCTGGACGGGGCGCCGCTTGCCTGCCGCAAGGATCGGGCGGGCGATCTCATTGTGATCGACGAGGCCGAACTTCGCGCCCATCGTGCCCGCGTAACCATGGTTTTCCAGCAATTCAATCTGTGGGCGCATATGACTGCGCGTGAAAACGTCATGCTGGGCCCAACCCGCGTCAAAGGGCTGACGCGGTCAGAGGCCGGCGAGCGGGCTGACTTCTATCTCGCCAAAGTCGGGCTGTCGCATAGGCGGGATTCCTATCCTGCGTTTCTGTCCGGCGGTGAACAACAGCGCGTGGCAATTGCCCGGGCGCTGGCCATGGAGCCGGAACTCATCCTATTCGACGAGCCGACCAGTGCGCTAGATCCCGAACTTGTTGGCGAAGTGCTGCGCGTCATGCGGAGCCTGGCGGAGGAGGGGCGCACCATGATCGTGGTCACCCATGAAATGAATTTCGCCCGCGAAGTCTCCAGCAAGGTATTGTTTTTAAGCCAGGGCGTGGTGGCGGAAGAGGGTGATCCGAAGGAGGTGCTCCGCGCGCCGCAAAGCGACCGCTTAAAGGCCTTTCTCTCGTCACAAGCGGCCTGACAGGTACACAGAGGTATAAACGCGCGAGAGCCGGGTATCATTGCTGGTCGGTCACCTTTGGACAAAAGTTGGGGCCAACAGTTCGTATCCCGTCAAGGCGAACACCGCCGCAAATTGTTTCCATTTTCAAGTTGCGGACGTAGCTTGCCGGGAAGTCTCTCCGTCACTGATTTCGAAAAATGAACCGGAAACCTCAGTCTTGAGTTTGAATTGGACGAACGGATTATTTAAAT
>NZ_JBMDXN010000052.1:0-11062 GCF_048595155.1 Sphingomonas sp. | reverse complement strand
CAGGATGCGCAGCGTGTCGATGTTGGTGTGCCCCTGCAGCTGGGCAGGCACGATCGTTTCCTCAAAGAAGATCGCGTCGATCTTCCCGATTCGATGCAGGTCCGACATGTACTGGTGCAGCTTGGCGAACACGCGCCCTCGGCTCGTGAATTCCGATCCCAGTTGCCAGGTGCCGGAATGCCCGCGGTCCTCACCGGGCGCCCAGCACGCCCAGCCCGTCGACCGCTTCGAAAGATCAAGACCGAGGACGCGCATCGCTTATTCCGCCGCCTGGGCGTGTTCGACCTGATCGTCGGCTGGCGGACGCGACACATCGGCGCGGGGCAGCGTGACGGTTTCGGCGTCGTCGCCGGCACCGACATCCACATCGAGCTCGTCGCCATCGATGAAGCTGATCGTGCCGACTTGATCGTTGGCGCCCTCAGCCTCGGCCGGGATGATTACCTTGTCGCCTTCCTTCAGCCCAGCGCGCCAGGTGGCGTCGTCGTCGCCGGCAAGATCGCTGTCATCAGTGGGGATGGTGGCGAGCGAAGGCCGCGTGGATTCGCCGATCGGCACGACGTTATCGGTGCTGCCCTTCCCTTCGGCGACGTCGACAAGGTCGCGCGGCATGAAGATGCGGAAGGTCTGCAACAGGCCGTTAAACGAGCGCAGCCAATCGTCGCGCTTGCTCTCTTCCATCTCGACCAGCGCGAACGCGGCCTTGGCGGCTTGCGGCTGGATGTGAGCCGCGTCCTTGATTTCTTTATAGGCGGAGCTCAGCGCCTGCCCATGGGTCGCCTGCTGCGACTTCTCGGGCTTGATGTCGTTGAAGTAGATCCGGCGCGCCAGATCGTAATCGGGTTTCTTGATCTCGACCACCTCGTCGGCGGCCTTCCGTTTCGCCCGTGCCATGTTGTCCTCCTGGTGTGTTGCGCCGGTGGCTTCCTTCGCGGGGCAATGCCGAACCTCATCCCGGCCCGCGTTGACGCTTTCGCGCAGGGGAGCCTTTCCAGCCGCCGGCGCGGTCAGCTGTTTGAAATCCAGGTGAGGTGTTTCTGATGTGTCGATGTGCGCGAGCAGGCCCTTGCGCTCTTCGGCATCGGTCAGGCGCGCCTCGGCCAGGCCGATCCCGGCTTCCATGGCGGCCTGTTCCGTTGGCATGTGGGCGCGGCGCTTCTTCAGGTACTGCCAGAGCTGCAGGGAGCAATTGAGCGTCATGCGCGCCCTGCCTCCCGCATCAGGATGTCGCGGGCGAAGCGGTTGTGGATCGCGGTGGACGCGCCTTGTTTCGCGGCGCGGCTGTGCGCCTCACGCTCCTGCCGGCGACGGGCCAGGGCGCGTTCAAGCTGCCAGCGGAGGATGAGGCGGCGGATCATGCCGCCAACTCGTAGGAAGGATAATCGCCTTCTCGCTCGAGGCGGAGGCGGCAGGGAGCGATCCAGCGCTTGCGGGTATCTGCGGGGACAGGGTCACCCTTCAGCCAGATGAAGGCGCTGTAAGCCGTGGCGGTCGCGGCTTTCGTACCCGGCTTCTCGGCGAACGGATCGACCGCGCCGACGCGGATCAGCCTGCCCTTGAGCATGCAAACCCGCTCACTGAAGGTCAGTTCGTAGCTAGGGGGATTCGGAATGAACAGGTCGGCTGCTCGCTCCTGCCCCTCGGCGAAGGCACTACGCGCTATCACGGCAACACCGACGCGGCTGAGCCGTATGGCGCGCTCGATGAACTCCTGCGCCAAACGGAATGGCGGATTGAGGAACGTCCAGTCGGTCCGATCGAAGTGCGCGTCTGGACCAAACAGATAGTCGCGCACTCGGAAGCCGACGCCATAGTCGAAAATGTCGCTCGCCATGACGTGGCCGAAAGCTTCCGACAGCGGAGCAACCATGTGCCCGCGGTTCGCGCATGGCTCGCGGCAATCCATCAAAGCCAGATCGAAGCCGAGGCCCGTCAAGAATTCACAGATCGCCCGCGTGGCCCAAGGGGGCGTGGGAAAATCGTCGAGCGAATCGTGCGGCTCGATCCGGCGCTGCATCACAGCGGTTGAACGGTTCTGGCTCACCGGGCCATGCTCCGAAGCGCCTGCTCTTCACGCACGAGGCGTGAGCCTTCGCCAGGCGCGAGATTGAACGCCCTGCCCCACTGCTCCGGATCAACCGGCAGCGACGGACGGCCCCTGAGCGCAGCTTTCGCAAGCGCGGTTGATACGGTGGACGGCCGGCTCATCACGCGGCCATCCCGAGCTGAATTGCGGCTTCCCAGACGCTGCCCAACCCGCGTTCGCGCGCTACAGCATCGTAGAACCCGAGCTGCCGCTTGAGGAGCGTAGCGCTCGCGACCTCGGCGTTCCGGCGCAGCGGGTCGTGCGTGGCGGGCGCACCTGGGTTCAACCTGTCCGAATAGCCTTCCCCAGCCTGCACGCCGCATTCGGTCGAGCAATGCCGACGCTTGGACCAACGATCGTCGCTGATCCGGCTGCTGCCGGTCGGGCGGCGATATTGCAGCCCGCAGCCTTCGCAAATCTTCACCAGTGGAAGACGGCTCATCGTGGTGTGTCCTTGGAAAGAAGGGCTTCCAGCGCTCCGATCGCGTTCTCGATCGTGGCGCGGTTGGCGCGGACTTCGTCCGGCGTGATCTGGTCATCGTCCTCGAGCGCGACGGACAGCGCGAGCGCGGCGCGAAGGACATGGCTCTGCCGACCGCGGTCGCATTCAGCGTCGACGCGGCACCCCATCAGCAGGCGGTCGAGGGAGCCGGTAAAGCGAGTGCCCCACTCCCGGCGGCCGAACCCGAAGGCGACGATGCCCATCTCGGCGCTGCCGTCGGCATACTTGGCGGCCTGATCGTCGCTGCGACCAAGTACCTTGCCAAGATCCGCCCAGGTAAGGCCGTCCTGCTGGCGGATCAGGGAGAGATCGTTTCCGACCTCCCGCAAAATGGCGGAGGCGGTCAGCGTCTTGCCGTGGATCGTCGGGCCGCTCATGCCGCATTGCCCCGATCGTTATGGAGCTCCTCGGAACCCCAATCGGCGACCTCATCGCCTTGATCGTCGAGCGTTGCGCGGAAGCGCGCCTCGAGGTCATCCAGCGCCCAAACGAAGGCCAGGACGCCAGCGACGACGGCGCCGGCGATGCACGCGCGGCCGATCGCGATGATCAGGACGGCATAGTCGACGATGAATTGCGCCATGGCTCAGTGCTTCCCGGCGAAGCGGCGAGCGTATTCGGTCGCGATCGCGGCATCGGAAATCGAGGACAGATCGACAGGTCGGTCGACCAGAACGATTCCCCTGTCCTGCCCCCGCACCCGGCGGATCGCCTTCTTCTGCTCCAACTGGGTGACGAGGGCGTGCGCCCGGCCGCGGGAGCGCGCCGCGCCGATACCGTCGCAGATCTCCACAAGCGTGGGCGCGAAACCGTGATCCGAGATGTAGCCCGCGATGAACGTCAGCGCCTGATGCTCGCGCGGGGTCAGCGCCAGATCGGCCCAATCAGCGCAGGTCGGATGCGAGTGGATCGGGTAGCGGCCGGTGAAAGCGGTCGCGGCGTTCATGCCGCAGCCTGGTCGGGCGTCTCGATCCCGAAGAAGTCGTTGGGCAGAACCTCGCCGCCAGTTTCCCGGGCGATGATCGGCATGGTTTCCTTGTCGGGGGTGCGCTCGCCGCTTGCGTATCTGCGCACGGACTCGGCGCTTCGGCTAATTCGGACCGCGAACTCTGCGTTCGACATCCCCTTGGCTTTCAGCCACTCCGCAAGCGTCATCGTGTAATCTCCAATGGAACACCATTATGGTGTCATAGGAGCGGTGTCGTCAACACCATTTTGGCGTGTAGGTGGCCAACACCGTTTTGGTGCACAAGGCCGCATGGCCGGCGGCAACAACATTCAGGTTTTGCGCGAGGCGCGCGGTTGGTCCCGGCCAGAGCTCGGCAGGCGCATGGGGACGAGTGGACAGCAGATCGAGCGGCTCGAAAAGGGCCAGCGGAAGCTTTCACAAGACTGGATCGATCGGGCAGCCGACGCTCTGGAAGTCGATGCGGCGACCATTTTGGATCGCGGCGGTTCTCGCTCGCTGAGCATCACACCAGACATCCAGGTGACGCGATCGGCTGACGACACTGAGATCGTCGCCATTCAGCGGCTGGACCTGTCCTATGCGATGGGCCCCGGCACCAATATCGACGACAGCTACGTCGAGGGCGAACCGGTATATTTCGGCTTAAGCTTTCTACGCGCGCTCACCCCCTCCCCTCCGTCCGCGCTTCGGATCGTTAATGGTGTTGGAGACTCCATGTTCCCCACGATCCACGATCGGGAAGAGCTGATCGTCGACACACATCAACGCGTCCTCAACATGCAGGACAGGATCTGGGCGATCTCGCTGTTTGGCGCTGGCGCGCTGAAGAGGCTCCGCGCGATCAGCAAGAGCACGATCAAGGTGATCAGCGACAATCCCGACGTGCCGGATCAGGACGTCGATGCTTCCGATATCACGATCGCGGCCCGCCTGGTTGGATCGATCAGGCGGCATTGATGCGGCCGACCATCCTCTTGCTTTCGCTTTTGTTGGCAGGATGTAAGTATTTCGAGACCCGTGATGTCGCCAACATCCAGGATGCTGAGCAGGCGGTGACGTCGGCCCTGAATGACCCTGCATCGGCGCAGTTCCGGAATGTCCAGGCCTTCCCCAAAGGGGTCTGTGGCGAGGTGAACGCGAAGAATGGCTTCGGCGGCTACGTCGGGTTTCGTCGCTTCATCTACCGTACCCATCCAGGCAAGGAACTGTTGATCCAGCCGATGGGCGGTCCCGGAGCATCCAATGAGGACAACCTGATGATCCTCGCCATCTCCGATAGCTGGGACGCGGTCTGCAAGGCCGGCTGACATGCCGATCACCGCCCTTTCGCTCGCGGTGGTGGGCACAGAATACCCCAACCGCAAAGGGCCTTCGCGCCGCTTCGAAATAGCGATGTGCCGGCCAGCCGAGCCGGTCTCCCTCGTGCCCGAGCCGAAGAACCCAGCCGATCCCCGCGCCGTGCAGGTGGTGAGCCAACGCGGGATCGTCATGGGCTACCTCAGCGCGGAGCGCTGCGGCTGGATCGGCGGCCTGCTGGCAGAAGGGCGGGATCTACAGGCGGTGTTTCAAGAAGCGACCAGCTGGGGTGCCGTGATCAGGGTGTCGCTGGACGAGAACGAGCCGGACCTTCCACCGGAGCGGGCGGCACCGATTCGAGATCCGGATTGGTGGCCCGACGAAATACCGCCGGACGAATAACACCATACGACACCAAAGCGGTGTTGACACCGTAACACCAATGTGGTGTTATCACTCCATCGTAGCCGATCGCCGCAAGGCCGAAGAGGCTGCAATGATGGAGAACGTCAGTGCATCGCTCGACCGGCTACGGCCTTCCTTACCCCAACGGCGACCTTCCCGCTGCGAAGCGGGTTGAGCTGTACCTTGCCCAGCTGGACGCTGCGGCAGCCAAGTCGAAGGCGCATAAGGCCGCTCAGGCTGAGCCGGTTCGGAAGGCTGCGGCATGAACGCGCTCACTAACATCACCGCCGATCCGCTGGTCCAAGCGGTTGCGCGCGCCAATGATTGGCTTCGCGTCGCCCGCCCCGTGATCAAGGCCTACTTCGCGCTTGAGGACATCGAAGGCGACCTCGGCTCTGCCGGTCTCGGCTTCCGCGGCGACAAGCGCTGGAACGAGGCGAAGGCTTGGGACGAGCGCACGATGGACGAGGCGCGGGACCTGCTGCGCAAGCCCGTATCCGAGATGCAGGAGCTGATCGAGGCGATCCGGCAGACCGCGATCGACGACGAGATGCCCCGGTGGACGCAAGGCTGCGACGTCGACGCCGTGGACGCGGAATACGAGCGGTACGAGCAGGCGATGGCTGACGTGCTGAGCGTCAAGGCCGCTATCAAGATAGTGGCCGATGAGCCGCGCGGTGGTGTGGCATGATGACGCCCTACGACGTCGCACCGCGCTGCGACACGCCGATCCAGCCGATGGACGAGCATCGCGCATGGCCGCGCCTCAACGCATTCAACGTGCGGCTGAGCAAGATCATCCTATTCGGCCTGCTGCCCATCTGTTTCATGGCTTGGCTCGTGGCGGGGAAAGCGCTGTGACGCGCGCCCCCCTCTCCTACGGCACCCGTCACGAGCCAAGAACGGATTGGGCCGGCCACGATGCGGAGACGCCCGTTGCGGGCTTCTACCGCATGCGGCTGCGCAGCGGTGGCGTCTTCGTCGCCGTCAAGCTGTGGCACGGTCTGCCGCTCGACCCTGAGACACTGGACGAGCTGGACCGCGCGCCGTGCTGGAACGCGCTGATCAACGGCGCCTGGGCGAACGTCACGGACGCCTGGCCCCGATGCGCCGACGAGCCGGTCGATGCGCAGGAATATGCCTTCCTACTCTCGCGTGTCGGCTGGGCCGCGCAGCACGCGCCGGACAGCCCCGTCGCTGACCCGACCAAGCGGGTCGATCCCCTTTCATCCCCCCTGTTGTTCTGAGGAGCCGCCGATGGCCGCCAAGTTCGATGACGTGAAGCCCTGGCCCGCGCAGAAGGCGCCGCCACAGGCCGTGGGCAGTCAGCCGGGACATAACCGCCCCGTACCCTCGGAAGACGCCCTGCGCGAGTTCCGCGACCTGCTGGCGCAGCGTAGCGGCCTTGAGCAGCGGATCACCGACCTGCTCGGAAGTGCCAGCCGTGCAGCCGCGACCGACCAGGAGAGCGCGGGCCGGTGCGGCGAGCTGGTGAAACAGGTCAGCGCCGCGATCAAGGTGATCGAGGACGCCCGCGTCAACGTAAAGGAGCCCTACCTGGCCGCTACGCGCGCGATCGATAGCGCCGCGCGTGAAAAGGCCTTGCCGCTCGTTGATGCGCGCGCCGTCGTTCAAGGCAAGCTCAACACCTTCGTCCGCGAGGAGGAGCAGCGCCGCGTGGCCGAGGCCCGCCGCGCCGAGGAAGCCCGCCGCGTCGCCGCCGAGGAACAGCGCCAGCGCGAGGCAGAAGCCGCCAAGGCGGGACAGGCTGCGCCCGAGCCGGAGCCGGTCTACGCGCCCGCCCCTGCGGCCGAGGAGCCCACCCGCATCCGGGGCGATTACGGCACGCTGACGAGCGCGCGGAAGGTCTGGAAGCACGAGATCACCGACATCACCGTCGCCTTCATGGCGGTGGAGAAGAACGCCAACGTTCGCGAGGCGATCGACAAGGCGATTGCTGCGCTGGTGCGTAGCGGGATCCGCGAGATCGAGGGTGTCCGCATCTTCGAAGACACCGTGGCGCAGGTGCGGTGATGGGCGAGCCTGAGAACCCGCCAGCATTTCCGCAACAGTGCGCAGATGCGCTCGACGTGGGGATGGTCCATGAGGGCATGAGCCTGCGCGACTGGTTCGCCGGTCAAGCAATGTCGCACGCGCTATCCGCAACGGCTTCGCACGACGGCTGCTACAACTTCGAGGCGGCGGCCCACGGCGCCTACGAGATGGCAGACTGCATGCTCGCCGAGCGCGCCAGCGGCATCGCCGCCGAGCCGCAGCCTGATGCTGCCGCAGTCGCCCGCTGGAGAGAGCAGGGCATCGCCAATCACGTCAACGGCACCTGCACCAGCTGCGAAAAGCCCGCCGCTGACTGCTGGTGCGTGCCCTTCTGAGGAGATCGACCATGCCCGTTTTTGTCGCCTGCAAGTTCCGCCCGACCGATGCGCGCACCTTCACCTACACGTGGGATGGCGAGCCTCTCGCCCCCGGCGACTTCGTGAAGGTGCCCGACGCGCGGAGCGATGGCTGGAAGCGCGTCGAGGTTGTCTCGATCAGCGACGACGCCCCGCCGTTCGCGTGCAAGCCCATCATCGGCAAGATCGACCCGGACGCCGAGATACTGGCCGCGATCGAGGCCGGCACCACCGATCCCAAGCCCGACGCGCTCACCGCGCCCGTCGTCGAATTCTAAGGAACCCGACCCATGGCCACTGCCCTTGCCAACATCGATGAAACGCGCGCAGCTGTCACGTCGCTGAGCAACCAGCTCGCGACGCGCGCCGAGCAATTTAAGATGGCGCTGCCAGCCCACATCAAGCCGGACCAGTTCCAGCGTACCATCATCACCGCCGTGCAGTCCGATCCGGAGCTGCTCCGCGCGGATCGGCAAAGCTTGCTGCTCGCCTGCATGAAGGCGGCACAGGATGGCTTGCTGCCCGACAAGCGCGAGGCCGCGCTGGTGATCTTCAAGGAGAACAAGAAGGACGCCGCCGGCCAATGGGTGTCGCGACTGCTCGTCCAGTACATGCCGATGGTCTACGGGCTGCGAAAGAAGATCCTGCAGTCGCGTGAAGTGACCGACATCAAGGCCGCCGTGGTTTACCGGCGCGAGGTCGCGGAAGGTTTCTTCATCTACGAGGAGGGCACGGAATCTGTCCTCCGTCATAAGCCGATGCTCGACCTCACAGAGGAAGATGCAACCGACAGCAACATCGTCGCCGCATATTCGATGGCCACCTATAAGGACGGCTCTAAGTCCTACGAGGTGATGCGCCGCTTCGAGGTCGATAAGGTTCGCGAGAAGAGCCAGACCGGCGCCACCCGCGACAAGAGGGGCAATCCGCGCACGCCATCCGGCCCCTGGGTCGAATGGTATCCGGAGCAGGCGAAGAAGACGGTTATGCGCCGTCATTCCAAGACCTTGCCCATGTCTGGCGACCTGATCGACGTCGAGGCTCGCGATGACGCGATCTACGCCGCTTCAACCGCGAACGTCCTTTCGGCGACCGAGGTAGCGCCGCCCACCGTGCTCCCCTCCCGCACCGACACCCCGCACGACCCCGACACGGGCGAGGTTCTGGACGAGGAGACGCAGCAGCAGCTCGACCGAGAGAGCCTGCGCCAGATGGACGGCGGGGCCGATGACGAAGGCGGCAAGCCCGACGAGGAGCGCGGCGAAGCCAACGAAGGCGCGGCCGACCGGATCATCGACGAGATCAACCTGCGCACCACGGTGCCGGACATCAACTCGTACATGTCGGGCCAGGGCCACACGCTCGCGGCGCTTTCGGACGAGGATCGCAACCGGGTCGCCGAGGCGCAGACCGCGCGGGTCGAGCTGATCAAGGCTGGGAAGGCGGAGTGATGGGGGCTGGCCTCTTCATCGACGGGTTTGCCGGCGGCGGCGGGGCCAGCACCGGCATTGCGCAGGCGATTGGTCGCGAGGTCGATATCGCGATCAACCATAGTGAGACGGCGATCGCTATCCACAAGGCCAACCACCCTGGCACGCGGCACTTCTGCCAAGACATCCGCGCCATTTGGCCCAAAGCAGCAACCAGGCTCGAACCTGTCGCCGGCGCATGGTTCTCTCCCGACTGCAAAGAATATAGCCGCGCGAAAGGTGCGCCGGTGAAGGATCGCCATATCCGCGCTCTTTCGAACGAGGTGACCAACTGGCTACGAGAGGTTCGTCCGGCCGTCGCCTACCTCGAGAACGTCGAGGAATACGAAACCGCTTCGCCGCTCGATACCGATGGAATCCCGATCAAGGCCCAAGCCGGCAAACCTTTCAAGCGCCTGATCCGGCAATGGCGCGGACTAGGCTACCGGGTGCAATGGCGGAAACTCAAAGCCTGCGATTGGGGTGCCCCGACTAGTAGGCGCCGCCTCTACATCATCATGCGCTGCGACGGCCTGCCCATCGTTTGGCCCGAACCGACACACGCGCCGGCTAACGATGACCGCGTGCTGAGCGGTGAACTCATGCCCTATCGCACCGCAGCCGAGTGCATCGATTGGTCCATCCCCATACCGTCGATCCTAGACCGCGCGAAGCCGCACGCCGACGCGACCAACCAGCGGGTCGCCCACGGCATTGTCCGGCATGTCATTGAGGCGGCGAAGCACGGCAAAGCCTTCTTCGTCCCCGCGAACGGCATGGGCGTTCCGCACATCACGAAATTCCACGGCGGAAGCGTCGGCTCGCCGATCGACAAGGAAATGCCGACCGTCACCGGAAACGGAAATCCGACGCGACAGGCCGGCGCGTCCCCCCTCGGCCTTGTCGACGCGAAGCTCGCGCCTTTCATCAGCTATGGCCAGCATGGCGGAGCGAACCGGCCGGCCAATGACCCGCATCACACCGTCGCAGCTTCAAAAAAAGACACGAACGGGATCGTCGCCGCAACCTTGATCGGCGTGGGGGGCAGGCGCGCGCAAAGCCCGCCCGTCGCGCTCGACAGCGCTTATCCGACGACAACGGGCAAGGCGGACGCCGCGCTTGCCTCAGCCTTCCTGACCCGCTTCTATGGCAGCGACAAGCGCGGCGCCGGCGGCGACCCCGAACAGCCCCTACCTGTCACGCGCGCCAGCGGTCAACACCATGGTTTGGTCGCTGCGCATATGGCGCAGTTCAACACCAACCCCGATGGCTCGCATAACGCCGGCCACTCCATGCGTGACCAGGTCAGCACGGTCGCCACGCGAGGGCCGCATCAGGGGATCATCGAAACGACGATGATCGAAGAAGGCGCGCTGTCGCCGGAGATCATGCGGCGGGCAGTCAAGGTCGCTGCCTTCCTCGTCAAATATTACGGCGAGGGTGGGCAGGATCAGGCCATTGATCGTCCTCTAGACGTCATAACCGACAAGGCGCGGTTCGCCGTGGTCACGGTGACGATTGATGCGATCACCTATGTGATCGTCGATATCGGCCTGCGGATGCTCACTCCCCGCGAGCTGGCTCGCGCGCAAGGCTTCCCCGACACCTACGTGCTCGATCCGGAATGTTGGTACACGACGGACCCTAGCAAGAGGTATCCGCAGGGCCGGCGCAAGTTCGGGCGTATGCCCATTTCAAAGCAGATCAGCGCGATCGGCAACAGCGTTTGCCCGCCAGTGGCGCGGGCCCTCGTCGCCGCCAACCAACCGCAGATCGCCGACGTAAGGCTAGCAGCATGACCCAAGCCTATCCCCTGCAATGGCCGGCCGGTCTCGCCCGCAACGATCGCAAGGCCGCATCCCAGTTCAAGACCGAGCTGAATGCGGCGCTGAACAACGTCCGCAAGTCGTTGGAGGCGTTCGG
>NZ_JBMDXN010000051.1:0-25228 GCF_048595155.1 Sphingomonas sp. | reverse complement strand
ATCCGGAGCTGGTGCGCGATTTCCAATCCGTCATAGGAATAGAAGCCAAGGCTCAGATCTTACAGGCAGAAGGCCGTCTACCGGACCTGTTGGTGGCGTCGGTCGGTGGGGGATCGAACGCGATCGGTCTGTTTCATCCCTTTCTGGACGATCCTGACGTCAAGATGCTCGGCATCGAGGCGGCGGGACACGGCCTTCACACCGAACAGCATGCCGCCAGCCTTAACGGCGGTTCGCCCGGCATCCTGCATGGCAACAAGACCTACCTGCTGCAGGACGAGGACGGCCAGATTGCCGAATCGCACTCCATCTCGTCCGGCCTGTACTATCAGGGGATCGGTCCCGAACATAGCTGGCTGCACGATATCGGGCGCGTCCAGTATGAGCCGGCAACCGATCAGGAGGCGCTCGATGCTTTCCAGCTTTGCTCCCGCACCGAAGGCATCATACCTGCACTTGAATGCGCGCATGCGCTGGCAGCGATCGTGCGCAAGGCACGGGAATATCGTCAGGATCAGATCATCCTGCTGAACCTTTCCGGCCGCGGTGATAAGGATATCTTCACGGTCGCCGACGCTCTGGGAGTGGCAATGTGAGCCGGCTTTCGGCTGCCTTCAGCAAGAGTCGACCGGCGCTGGTGACGTTCGTTACCTGTGGCGATCCGTCTCCTTCTGCGACGCCCGCAATCCTGGATGCGCTGGTAGAAGGCGGGGCCGACGTGATCGAGCTCGGCATCCCGTTCACGGATCCGATGGCCGATGGCCCAGCCATCCAGCGGGCCAATCTCCGCTCGCTTGCCGCCGGCACGCGTACGGCCGATATCTTTGCGATCGCGAACGGCTTTCGGGCCCGCCATCCTGACGTGCCGCTGGTGTTGATGGGATATGCCAACCCGATGCTCCGTCGCGGTGCCGCCTGGTTCGCCGATGCGTGCGCCGGGGCTGACGTCGACGGCGTCATCTGCGTCGACACACCGGCAGAGGAAGATGGTGCGCTGGGGCCTGCACTGCGGTCACAGGGAATTGCGGTGATAAGGTTGGCTACGCCGACCACCGATGCGGAACGGCTCCCAACGGTTCTCGGCAGCGCCAGCGGCTTTCTTTATTACGTATCGGTAGCGGGTATCACTGGCATGCAGCAAGCGGCCAGCGCGGCCGTTGCGCAAGCCGTTGCCAAGCTTAAGGCAAATACCGATCTTCCGATCGCAGTTGGCTTCGGCGTGCGAACGCCCGAACAGGCTGCAGCCATTGCCGAGGTGGCGGATGGTGTCGTGGTCGGCTCGGCAATCGTGGACGTGATCGCTGCGGCGGCCGCGGATGGCGTTGACCCTGCTCCCGCAGTAGCCAATCTTGTCAGAGATTTAAGCGGCGCTGTGCATGCCGCACGTAAGGAGATGGCAGCGTGAGCTGGATCGATCGGGTGCGCAACGCGCTGCCCTTCATGCCCAAGCGGGAAACCCCCGACAACCTCTGGCACAAGTGCCCGAGCTGCGGAACGATGCTGTTCACGCGCGAATATGAAGAGAACCAGTCGGTCTGCCCGAAATGCCAGCATCATGGGCGGATCGGCGCAGACGCGCGGTTCGACGCGCTGTTCGACGGCGGCATCTATACGCCGCTGCCCGCACCGCAAGTGCGCGAAGACCCGCTGAAATTCCGCGATTCGAAGCGCTATGTGGACCGCATCAAGGCAGCGCGCGCGAAGACGGGGGAGTCGGATGCCTTGCTCAACGCGTCTGGCCGGATCGAAGGCTTCAAGGCCGTCATAGGCGTCCAGGATTTCGGCTTCCTGAGCGGCACGATGGGCTTGGCTGTAGGCGCGGCGTTTGTCGCCGGTATTCAAGCGGCGATTGCTGATCGTTGCCCCTACATCATCTTCACGTCCGGCGGCGGCGCTCGCATGCAGGAAGGCATTATGAGCCTGATGCAGATGCCGAAAACCACTGTGGCCGTGCAGCAACTGCGCGAAGCCGGGCTTCCCTACATCGTCGTATTGACCGATCCGACGACCGGCGGGATCACGGCCTCCTATGCGATGCTGGGCGATGTACAGATCGCCGAGCCGGGCGCGTTGATCGGGTTTGCCGGCCAGCGCGTTATCGAGAGCACCGTGCGCGAGAAGTTGCCTGAGGGCTTCCAACGGGCCGAATATCTGCTGGATCACGGCATGCTGGACATGGTTGTGCATCGCCACAAGCTCCGCGCGGAATTGGCGCGGCTGATCGCTTATCTCTGTCCGGGCGTTAAGGCCGCGTGATACGGCGCAGCGGCCAAGACGCTGTGAGGTTCGGTCGCACCCCCGCGTGACAGGCCGTCGCAAACACGTTTAGTTCGCCCAACCCCTGAACAGCGCACCAAAGGCTCATGGCTGATTTCGCCGTCTCGTCCGACCCTGCGGTTCAGCTCCAGCTTGAACGCTTGTCCTCGCTCTCCCCAGGCGCGGACACGCTTGGCCTCGAGCGGATCAGCGGGCTGCTGGCCCGCCTCGGCAATCCCGAACGGTCCCTCCCACCGGTCTTTCATGTGGCCGGCACGAACGGCAAAGGATCGACCTGTGCCTTTCTGCGTGCCGCTCTCGAAGCGTCCGGGAAGAAGGTGCATGTTTACACGAGCCCCCACCTCGTGCGGTTCAACGAACGCATGCGCATCGGCGGATCGATCGTCGGCGATCCGATCCTGGCGGGTTTGCTCGATGAGGTGCTGAACGTCGCCGAAGGCATTGGTCCCAGTTTCTTCGAGGTCACTACCGCCGCTGCCTTCCTGGCCTTCGCGCGATATCCGGCCGATGCCTGCATTATCGAGGTGGGACTGGGCGGCCGCCTGGACGCCACCAACGTCCTCGAGACGCCGATCATGTGCGGCATCGCTCAACTCGGCCTGGATCATCAGCAGTTTCTAGGGGACCGGATCGAGCAGATCGCGGCGGAGAAAGCCGGCATCGCCAAGAAGGACGTGCCCCTCATCACCCAACATTATCCATCCAGCCTTGCCAACGAGATCGGGCGGGTCGCGCGCGAGGCCGGCGCACGGTGGCTGGCGAAGGGCGGTGTCTGGGACGCCTCAATCTATCGCAACAAGATCCATTACCATGATGAATTTGGTGAGCTGGAGCTGCCGGTGCCGCGGCTGCCCGGCAGCCATCAGGCAGGCAATGCGTCGCTCGCGGTCGCGATGCTGCGCCACCAGACTGCCATTGAGGTTCCCTCTGCCTCGCTGCGCGCAGCAATGGGCTGGGCCGAATGGCCCGCGCGCCTGCAGCACCTGGCAACTGGCGCGCTGCCCGCCTTGCTACCGGCCGGCAGTGAATTGTGGCTGGACGGCGGACATAATCCCGCGGCGGGCCGCGCCATCGCCGATTTCTTCCGTTCGCGGATCGCGCCGGGGCGCCCCTTCCATCTGATCCTGGGCATGTTGTCCAACAAGGATTTGCGCGGCTTTCTCGAGCCCTTTGCCGGAAGCACCGCGCAGATCTGGGCGGTGCCGGTGCCTGGGCATGCGCATCATGCGCCGGAGGTCGTGAGGGAGGTCGGTGATTCGCTGGGGCTGACATCTTCCTCCGCCGACGATCCGGGCAGTGCGCTGGCCAAGATTGCCGCGAGCGATTCCGCAGCGCCCCTCGTTTTGATCGGTGGCTCATTATATCTTGCCGGCGCGGTCCTTGCGGCGAACGGCACGCTACCAACGTGAAGCGGACTCTTATTGCGATTGACTATCATTAGCTAAAATGGAAGCATGGCCTCCTTGATAGGAGCTGCTCATGCGCGACACCGATCCGCAAACTCTTCTGCCGCACACCGCGCCCGCGGACCCTTATCGCCGGTTGCTGCTCTATGCGGTTCGCCGCATGGCGGTAGGCGGCATTGCCGATGCGCACGCAGCGCATGCCTTCTTTACCGGCTTCGGCCTGGGATATAGGCGGCCGCTGGTGCTCCTGCGGGCTTTGATGGCTGAACTTGCGCGCGTGGCAGGCTCGAAGCTGACGGTCGCGCCCTGCTGCTGCCAGCGTATGACCAGCGACGAAGCGGCATTGCTGGATCTGATTGCGGATTCACCCGCCAATCCGGACGGGGTGCATCTTGGGCTGAGTGGGCTCCTTCATGTGCGCACCTGCCTTGGCGTGCTCGTCAGCGCGCAGGCTGTCGCGACGTCTTTCCATGACCTCGGCATGCCGCTCCACGCCGATTGCAGATAATGCACCCGCGATAGCCCGTTTTAAAATGGCGATCGGCCGTTCGATCGCTATCTATGTTGCACCGCACAACGATGCGGATCTCGCAACAAGGAAAATGAAGTGAATATCTTCGAAAACGCGACGAGCATCGTGCTCGCGATCGCGGCGCATGCGCTTGCCGTAGGGCTCGTGGTCGCCCTCTAAAAAGGGTCGGGAAGGCGGCGGAACTTCCGCCGCCAAGTCCCTTAAGCCTTTACCAGTTTCAATGCGCTCGGCTTGGCATAGGGCAAGCCCTTATCTGCCTTTGCCTGCGCCATCAGCTCGGTTTTCCGTTCCGCAAGCTTGGCGCCCAGCGCTTCCATATCGATATCGGTCCGCCGTGATTGCGCGAACATGCCGGTGATCCAACGCTCTTCCTCCGCCACGTGGTGCTTGATCTCTTCGGACAGCACCTTGACCTTGGCGTCATAATATTCGCTCTTGGGATCGGCCTGCTCCAGATCGTTGATGATCACCTTGGCGCCGTCATGCTCCACCACGCCCTCTTCCACGATGGCGCCGTCAATCTTCGGCTTCACCGCGGGGTAGAAGATCTCCTCCTCAATGATGGTGTGGGCTTTCAATTCTGTGCAGATCTGCGCCACGATCGCCGCCTTACGATCCGATCGCCGTGCCTTGTCGAATTCCTCGAACAGCTCTTCGACCTTGCGGTGATCCGCCTTCAGCAAGGCGATCGCATCCGTTGGCATAGGTTCGGTCATGACGTACTCCCATCCTGTCGGCGGGAGAAACGTGAGCTATCGTAAAGGGTTCATTCGCCGACGCGATTGTCCTTCAGTTTGCGCGTTTGCGCCCAAACGAAGGAGGCGAAGCTATAGGCGGTCATCACACCGAAGCCCCAATTCCAACGGCCGGCCAAGGCAAAGGGCAGCAGCATCCATATCATCGTGTCGGCACTTGCCAGCCAGATGGGCATCGGCGCAGCGCTCGTCCGGCGCTCGACCCACAGCCCCGCCATGGACAGGATGCTGATCGCGCCGATCAGCCACCAGCCCCATTGGCCGCTCGCGGCCGCCAGCGTTTGCGCCATGCCGACCGCCGCCAGGGCAGCGCCCCCGATCCGCACGCTTCCGAACAGATGCTGGCGCGACGGGGAGCGTTGGCTGATCCGGGCTAGCCGTGCCGCACCGCCCGCCAACGGGCCAGACAGCAAGAGCGCCAGCAGCGCCAACCATGGCCAGCCTGCAGAAGCGAGGATGCCGCCCAGCAACGCCAGCGCGGCAGCCCCACCGGCAATCAGGGTGGGATCGGACTTGCGCGCCATTAGCAGCGGCATGGCCAATTCTTCGGCGGGGACGAACAGCAGGGTTCCGATCAGATCGCGCGCCGGCTCCCGCGCTGCCGCGAAGATTGCTTGTTCGGCAGCAGCCAGGCTGCTGGGATCTGTCACAAGGATTGGCGGGGTCACCGCCGCTATCCGCGTGGCGCCTTCCTGCACCGCGCGTCGCAACAGCGTGGAAACGGGGTCCCACGCGCCGATCATCGCGGCCGTTTCGGCGATGCGATGCGCGTCCAGCAGGGCCACACCGGCCCAGCGCTGTTCCGCATCGATCCGCTCGAACTGGCCATATTCCGGAGTGTCGGGCAACGTGCCGAGCGCCGGCATTGGCGCCGCCGAAAGGGCGCGGAGCAAGCCTATTGCGGGCAGGCAGCCCTCCGCGATCAGCAGCACCTTATCATCCTGGGCCAAGGCATCTGCGGCTTGATCGATGCCCTGCACCATGCCCGTCTGAATGCCGTCGCTGCGCAGGCGCGCAATGGCTTCGGACAATTCGACGGGCGCCTCATCGATCAGCAGCAAGATGCGGGCTGCCCCTGCTTCCGCTGCGCGCCGCGCCTGATATTCGATCACGCTCATGCCGGCCAACGGCTGCAATGCGCGCAGGCCGCCCGGGCCTGGTCCTGGCTCATACGCGCCGATCAGCGCCGTTGGTCCATCCCCCAGCATGCGCGGCTTCTCTGTCGCAATGCCGCGCAAATCAAGCGCCTCTGCATCTGAACGCTTTCGTGTCCACGCTAAGCTGGTAATGTCCGGCCATGACTCATGGGGCGGGAAATAGGATGCTGACGGCAGAAGAGCCGTTGCACGAAGCGGCAGAGGCCGTGACCGAAGACGCTGTGTGGGACACCGCGCCGCGTCGACCCTGGCCGCAGATCGTCGCGTCTGCCCTGCTCGCCCTGTTGGCGCTCGGCTGGGTGGTGGCGTTAGGCCTCACCTTGTTCGAAGCAAGCCCCTCCCGCCTGCTGCCCCCGTTGACGCTCGCAGCCTGGATCGGCCTTGCCAGCGGCCCCCTCGCCCTCATCGCCATCCTCTATCTTTTGCTGCTGCGGACGGGACGGGCCGAGGCACGTGCTTACTCGCGCGCGTCCGCGCGCTTGCGGGTGGACACGGTCGCGCTGGCCGACACGCTGTCCCTCCTCAATCAGCGGATCGGCGACGCGCGCGGTGCGCTCAGTCAACAGGCCGCGGAACTGGCCGATCTCGGCAGCGCCGCGGGTGATCGTATCGACCAGGTCGCGGGTAATCTGCGCGAGCAGGCGAGCGCCGTCGGCGCGACCGTCTCGACGCTGAACAGCGCCACCGCGGTCGCACGCGGTGACCTGGACGTTCTTCTTGCCGAGCTGCCGAATGCCGAAAATATTGCGCGCACGGTCGGGGAACGGCTGCGTGAGAGCGGGGCGGAAGCCGATGCCCGCGCGCGCGCTCTCGGCGAGCTGCTTGGCCAACTCGATACCCATGCCAAGGCGGCGAATGAATCGACCGGCGGCGCCGCGGCGCGGCTTGCCAGCCAGCTCGACCGGATCGAGGCCAGCGCAGCCGCGGCCGACAAGCGGATTGAGGACGCAGCCGGCGCGATGGGTCGCGCCATTGACGGGGCGCTAGGTGCCGCAGCAGAAAGTCTGGAGGATAGCCGTCAGGTGATCGCCGCGCAGAGCGGTGCGCTGACCGCATTGGTCGAACAGAATCGGGCAACCGTGGAGGCGGCTAGCGAACAGGCGGCACGCGCGCTCGCCGCGCGGCTGGATGCCCTGCTGGCGCGCGTTCAAGATATCGGCACCGGCCTCAAGGGGCAGGAACAGACCGCCGCGGCGATGCTGGCCCAGCTGGATCAGGCGATCAGTGCCGCCGAAGCTCGGTTTGCCGAGTTGGGTGACAAGGGATCCGAACATACCGCCGACCTCGCGACCCATATCGGCACGCTGTCCAGTCATGCCGATGCCGTTGGCCGTGCGCTTGGTGGCAGCAGCCAGACCGCCGAGGTGCTCCTCCATCGTGTCAGTCAGCTGCGCCAGCAAGCGGAAGCGAGCAGCGCAACTATCTCCGATACGATCCCGGCCGCGCTGGCCCGGATTCGCCTCCATGCGGAACAAAGCCTCCAGGCGATCGCGACCGCAGGGACACGCACGGAAAGCCTTGGCGAAGCGGCCGCGGCCGTGACCGAAAGGCTGGCCGAGGCGGAAGGCCTGCTGGAACGCCAACGCGCAGCGTTGGGCGAGATTGGCGGACAGACGGACGGTCGCCTTGCTGCCCTGACCGAACAGACGCGTATCCTGGAAGAGCTGCTGGCCAAGGCCGGCGCCGAGGTGCGCTCGCTGAGCGAGGGGGCCTCCGTGCAACTGGTCGAAGCGCTGAACCAGGTTCGCGATACGGCGACGCAAGCAGCCGATCACGCCCGCGATGCCTTCACCGCCGCCATCCCGCGGGTCGCGCAGCGTATGAGCGAGAGCGCGGCGCGGGCGATGAGCGTGGCGCTGGCCGACGTCGGCAAACAGGAAATTGCGGCCATCGGCGCCACTTCCGAACAGGCGATCCAGGCCGCCCAACTGGCGGCGGAGCGGCTCACCCGTCAGCTGGTGAATATCGCGGAAACCTCCACGGCGATCGAAGCGCGGATCGAAGCCAACCGCACCGACACCGAGGCGCATGACGACCAGAGCTTCGCCCGTACCGCCGGCCTGCTGATCGAAGCGCTCAATTCGACCGCGATCGATATCGCGAAGGTCTTCGCCAACGAAGTCACCGACGAGGATTGGAAAGCCTATCTTCGCGGCGATCGCGGCATATTCACCCGCCGAGCGGTGCGGCTGCTCGATCGGGCGGAAGCGCAGATCGTGGTGCAGCGCTACAATGAGGACGGCGAATTCCGTGATCAGGTCAACCGCTACATCCACGATTTCGAAGCCTTGCTGCGCCGGGTGATGGCGACGCGGGACGGTACGCCGATCGCGACCACGATGCTGTCGTCCGACACCGGCAAGCTCTACGTCGCGCTCGCGCAGGCGATCGAGCGGCTGCGCCGCTGATCCCGCCTCCTCCAGCCCGTTTGGACGCCCGAGGAACGAACCGGCAAGGGAGAACGCCGCCCAGAAGTTTATGACATCGACGGGCTGATCGTTCCCCGCGTGGCCCGCTTCATCGACAAGGAGCCCATGGCTTGGTCGGCGATTGAAAGAACCAACTGCACTTTCCCCCGCTACCTTGCGGGCCAGCGGCCCTCTTTCCGGCGAAATCGTAAGACTTGCGGGCAATGTCGACGACGTTTTGCGCCAGAGCCAACCGACAACAACCTACTTTCCTGACGCAATATGTCGACACAAAGCCCCGACGGTTTGTAGCGGAAGATGCGGACATTCTTCCTTGGCGGACGGCCAATGATCCACCATCTCTTGATCTCGGATTAGTGGAACGTGCCCGCATTTTCGCGTGCGCAGTTCATGGCCAGCAGGCACGCGTGGGTTGCGGAGGAGCGGCAGGCTGTCGAGAGGCGCTTTGATGCGCTGCCGATCGCCCGCGACAGCGCGGCAGAGGCCTTCGGCGCCATGCTCTACGGGCCGTCGAAAGCGGACGTCGGCTGACATGCCCGCCGGGCGCGGCTATCTTCATCGCTACCTACCGGCCGACGTGCACCATATAGCGGTCGAGCCTTCGCTGACCTTTGTATCCCATTGCCTGCAGGGCCGGACCTATCGAGCCGTCCAGGCGCCGATCGAACGGGTACCCGCTCGATGGGAGCGTAGACTGCATCGTCAGCCTGGCGGGCTTGCACCATTGCCCGGATCTTCCCGCCGCGTTTCGCGAGATGCGCCGCCTGCTGGCCAAGGGCGGCAGGGCCGTGGTCGCCGATATACCCTGGACGTTCGGCACCGCTCGCCAGGCCGGCCTCTATTGCACCGCCCTGTTCGGCCTTGAGGGCGTAGCGCCCGAGACGGTCGCCATCGCGATGCAGCGCGAACTGGGCACTTGCGACGGTTCCAACGCCTATGCCGTAAACTGGCAGCTCCGACGGGGTGTCTGCTCGGCCGGCTGATCTGATTTACGATCCGATGATCCGGGTGCGGACCAAGGGGATCAGCTGGTCGATGTTGCGCCGGGTCTGTGCCGGTTCGTTCGCGACGGAACGGATGGTCAGCAATTGGCCATCGCGAATGATGACGGCGGTGGCGCCCGCGCGCTCTCCGATCGGGTAAGCGCTGACCCACCCCACCGCCGGCTTCACGTCGAGCGCGGTGATCCGGCATTGGGGGCTTCTGGTACGGCACAGACGCTCCAGGTCCGCCATCGTCGTCTTGCCGGACCGAACCCGATCCTCGGTACCGTCGGGCTGCGTGCCGAGGACGAGATCGACCACCGGCTCGCCCGGGCAGCGCGTACAATGGAGGATCAAGCGGCTCGGCGTGGAGCGCAGCTGAAAGCCGGAACCCAGCGCAGCTGCGGCGGCCTTACCCTGGCTGATCAGATCCTTGATGACGAAGCCGCGCGCGCCAACCGCTGACGCCGCGAGCGTTGCCAATAGCGGCAAGATGATCCTCATTCCTGGCATGTCTTCTCTGTCCTCGCCGCCCTAACCATGATGCGTGATCCCGCTTAGCGGGCGCGCAGACGGGACGCGAGCGCGAGACCAGCTGCGATTTGCAGGACGCCGTATAGTCGGCGTCGGCCGGGCCGCTGTCCGAAAGGCCGGACAAGATTGTCGATCGCGGGATGGGGAGACCGCCAGAGATCGACATGCCGCGCAGGCTGCGTGAGTCCCAGCATGCCATCGCCGATCATAAAGATCGCCGCCATCTCACCTGTTCTGCGCACGGCTGTCGTGCGGCTGCTTCTATCCATATGAATATTCTCCCTGGCCTAACAACGCCGCGCGCGGCGTTCCGAACCATGGCCCGGCTGCCGGATGGAAGACGAACTCTTGCCGGTAGGCTGTGCGTCGTCCGATAAGGTTGCATGATCAGGTCCGCGCTCCGATCTTTTCGTACGCTGATCGGCTGCGGCGTCGCCGGTTCTGACTATGATGGCTTCGGCCAGAGCATCGTCGACGATCTTCGCTATCTCCGCCGTTTCCGACAGTGCCGCAGACGCGCGGTGCTTTGGCGGACGCCGACCGCGGCGGACGAGAAGACGATCGAAGTGCATCCTGTCCTGGGTCGCTTCGGGGATGCGACGATTGCGGTGGCGGAGGTTGATGGCCGGCACTGGATCGTGCGCGAACGTGATTGGCACGGTTGGCCCGATCCGCCGCGCTACGTCTTCTTTGCGAACGAGCAAGATGGGATCTGGGCGGCTGCCGATTTCGATGGCTGGCCGCAAGCCTGGCAACAACCGGTCGGTCCTAAGACGTTTTCGGGTGAGCCCTGACGTTGCAGGCACGCCCCTAGGACATGATCATCAAGGGACCGTATCGTCCTGGGGCGGCAGACCCAGCGCAGCCCAGTCTGCCGTCGCGGCGGCCAGCTCCGCCCGTGCCGAGGCTATGCGGGCCTTCGCATCGATCAGGCGGACGCGCGCGTCGTTGGCAGTCTCCTCCCGCTGATTGACCAGGAAGAAGTCGCTCGATCCCAGCTCGAAACGGCGGCGTTCGGCCGCAGCAAGCCGATCGGCGAGCGCGCTTTCCTGTTCGGCGGCTTCGGCGAGGCGAACCGCGCCATCCACCGCGATATTGATCCCTTCCACCTCGACGGTGATCTGATCGCGCAGGAAGCGACTTCGCGCCTCGAGAGCATCGATTTCGGCGCGGGCTTCGGCGAGCCGGCCCTTGGCGGCACGGTTCTGCAGCGGCACGGACAACCGCACCCCGACGGACGCTTCGAGCGGCGTGCGGCTGCGGCCACCGACGCCCTCCTGGCCGAGATCCTTGCTCACATCGCCGCGTAGGTCCAGCCGCGGCCGCAGATCATTCTGTGCCACCGCCAGCTTCACGGCCGACTGTTCGACGCGCAGCAACAGCTGCTGCACATCCGGACGCGCGGTCGGCGGTCCACTCCTCCGCACGCTCGGTCCGGCCAGTGCGCTCGCATCGGCGGGCAGGCGATCGGCACCGACCAGCAAGGGCTGTCCGGCGCTGTCGCTATAATAAAGCGACAGCGCATTGGCCGCACTCGCGAAATCCTGCTCCGCCCGCACCACCAGCGCGCGCCGCCTCACGAGGTTCTGGTCATTTTCGATCAGCAGGATATCGGGCCGCGCGCCGAGCTGTACCTGTCGGCTGATGCCGCCCCGCCGCCGCTCGGCCAGTTCCAGCAGTTCACGATAGGCGCGCAGGCGCAGACCCGCGGCCACCCAGGATTGATAGGCGTCGATTGTGCGGCGCTGCACGCCGATCTTTACGGCGGCCGCTTCGAACCTGGCGATGTTGATGTCGCTGGCGGCCAACGTTCGCTTGCTGCGGCGTTCGTCGATCAACCGATCGCGCAGCAACGAGTAAAGCGCACCGACCTTCACCTCGCCCGCGCGATTGGTGTAGGCTTGGTCCTCATAGACGGGGAAATCGCCGCGCGAGACGCGGTACCCGCCATAGACATAGCCGCCGTTGCTGCTGAGCGGCTGCGTGGCCCGGCTCTCCACGACCGAGCCATTGTAATAGCCCAGCGTCCGCTGCCGCGCGTCCACCTCGAACATCGTGTCGAACGCCCCATCGGCGGCAAGCGCGCGCCCTTCGGCCTGGCGGCTACGGGCAAGCGCCTCGACGATTTGCGGTGCGGATCGTGCCGAGGCTTGCAGCACTTCGCTCAACGTCAGGGGCGGAGCGGATCGGGCCTGTATCGCGGCTGGCGGCGGGGTCGCCGCCGCTGCGCCATTGGCCAGCGCGGCCACGGCTGCCAGCATCGTAGCGATCATTTTCCGGGCTTTCCTGCCTTGGCCGCCGCTTCGCGATCGTCCTTGGCCTGCGTGGTCTTGGCCTGTTCGCCGGTCGGGGTCGTCTGCCCAAAATCCAGCGGGAAATCATTAAGCTGGCGCCAGAGCTCATAACCTGCCCGGACTGTCTGCCCCTGGACCCACCCACGAACCTTGCCGCCAAGGCGAATGAAGCGTCCGGTGGGCCAGCCTGGCTTGCCAGGCTGAGGTTCGACCAGCACCCGGAACAAGCCGTTGGGCCCTGCAATGGGGTCGATCGCGCGCACGCGCCCGTCGAACATGCCCTGGGCGATCGCGGGCCAACCGCTGAACTGGATCGCGGGCCAGCCTTCAAATTCCAGCCGTACCGGGCTGCCGGGCCGGACCAGCGGGATATCCCGTCCATCGACGTAGATCTCGACCGCGCGTTCGATCCGCTCGGGCGCAACGAAGGCCAGCACGGTTCCGGCGGAGATAAGCGCGCCACCGGCGGCGGCATTCAATTGCTGGATGCGTCCATCACGCGGCGCACGCACTTCCTGGGCCGACTGGCGGTTCAGCTGCACATCGATCCGGTTGAGCTTGGCGCGCGAGTCGGCGAGCTTGGCCGCGGTGTCGGCCACCTTGATCTGGGCCTGCTCAAAGTCGCGTCGGGCCGCCAGGCCTTCGGCGAGCAGTTGGCGCGTCCGGCCTACGTCGATTGCGGCAACCGCCTGCGATTGGCGTACCGCCGCAATCTCCGCTTGGACCTGCGCTCGTTCCGCGGCCAGCCTGGACAAGAAGTTGGGATCGATATCGACGATCCGGGCAATTCGCTGACCGCGTTCGACATGCTGGCCGTCATGAACATACCAGCGCTCCACCCGGCCCGGCACCAAAGCGGACACGGATTGAGGCCGATCGTCCGGATTGAGCGCGACCACCTGGCCCGGCCCTTGCGCCGTTTGAACCCAGGGCACGAACACGAGAAAGATTAGCGTCGCCAATATGCCAAGCGCCACCATCCAGGCCATGACGCGTGCCGGACGCGGAACATGGATCGAGGCCAGCGTACGGAAGTGTGTGATATGCTCAGGCCTGTTTGGCATGACGCGCCTCCCGCTCGGCCAGATGATCCTGCAGCTCGGCCGCAGTGGCAAAGCGCTTTTGTTCCTGCCGCCCCAGCCAGAACCATCCATCCAAGGCGATCGCCTCGGGCCGGCCGGTGCACAGCAACACGGTCGTTCCCGCCTCACGCAGCGCCTGGAGCGCACGTTGCAGCCGCTCCACCCGCATCATGTCGAAGAGGGACGAGAGAACCAGCACACGCGGGCGGCTGAGCAATGCATTGGCGAGCTTGAGCGCCATCACGTCCGCAATCGAAAGCGGCCAGCCGGACGAGCTTAAGGTCGTGTCAAGCCCCGCCGGCAGCAGCGCGATGCGATGGCCGAGGCCCACCAGATCGAGCACGTCCAGCATCGCGGTTGCCGACGCGTCCGGCGCCGCCAGCGACAGATATTCGCGGATCGTGACCTCCACGATCGTCGGGCGATCCAGCACCGTCACGGCGGAGCGGAGCAAATACATATCCAGCGCGCCCAGATCGACCCCACCGATCGAGACGAGACCGCGCACGGGCGTCGTCAGCCGTTTCAACAACATGGTGAGGGGGCGTTCGGCGCCTGGCTCGGCCGCCACGACCAACTGCTCGCCAGCGCGTAGGGCGAAGTTGAAATGGGCGTCGTCGATCTGCACGTCGCGCAGGCGAACCGCGCCATCGTCGGGGCCCCGGCCGCTGGTGATCGCCTGTTCCTGCGGAATGGCGAACAGCTGCGACAATTCCTCGGAAGAGGCTACCAGATCATAGAAGGTGTCGAGGTACCAGCCGAGCTGCGATATGCCGTAAAAGACGCTCGACATGATCAGTTCGGCGGCGACCAATTGGCCGATCGAAAGCTCTCCGCGCAGGATCAGATTGCCACCCAGCGCCAGCAACGCCGCGCTCGCGATGGCATAAAGGAGCAGATATGCCAGCGTCTGTGCGAAGCTGTAGCGGAAGTAACGGCGATGCGCGCGGACATAGGCGGCAGTGACCTGCTCCGATCGATCCATCGCAAAGCCGAGATGTCGGCTCGATTTATAAAAGCCGTTGGATCCGCCGACGCTTTCCAGCCAACGGGCCGCTTTATGCTTGGCATCGCTGAGCGCGACCACGCCGTTGATCGCGCCGCTCTGCCAGACCAGATAAATGCACAGCAGCGTGATCAGCAGGACCGCGTTGAACGCGAGAAAGAAGGGATGGTAAAAGCTGGTCAGCACCAGTCCGACCACGCCCTGAAGCACGATGGTGAAAGCACCGATCACCAGGCTCGGCACCGATTTCTGTACCACCACCAGATCGAAAAATCGGTTGAACAGATCGTTGCGATTGGCCTCGCCGAAGAACGGGTTCTGCGCATGGACCGCGCGAACGGTAATCTCCGCAACAACGCGGGAAAACACCCGGCGCTCGAACAACGCCATCAGATAGACGCGCAAGGCGCTAAGGCCCGCGACGAGCAACAGCAGGAACAGCAATATGCCGGAGAGCGTCCAGAGCTGCGCCGGTACGCCGATGAAGGCGACGCTATTGATCAGGAGCTGAACCGAGATCGGCGTCGCCAGCGCCAGCAGGCTGATTGCGACAGTGTAGATCAGGCCGAGCCGGATATAGGCCGCATCAGGACCAATGATTTCGCTCAGCCAGCCAACGGCGTCGCGGAACCCCAATCGCCTTCCTACCACGCCATACCTCCAACCTAGGGCATCGCGTGATCTATGTTAGCAAGCGCATTGGAGCAATGATGCAGAGCCTATAATCTCTATAGGATTTTCCTATCCGTCCGCGCGGAGATAGTCCGCGATCAGGTGGAAGGCGGGGGCACGTCCGGCCCCCTGCCGCCACAGCAATCCAATATCGCGATAATAGCGGCTGCCGGTAAAGGGGCGCACCACCACGTCGTCTCCTTCCCGCACCTCCTGTCGAACATAGCGTTCGGGCAGCAGCGTAAGCCCGACACCCATGCCGGCCATCTGGCGCACCGCATCCAAGCTGGTTCCTTCATAATCCCGCAACAGGATTGCTCCGGTCTCGGCGGCAATCGCGGTCACCTGCTCGCTCAGGCGATACTCAGGAAGCAGGGTCAGCAGGGGCTGCCCGGCAAGATCGGCCGGCGCGATCGCCGACTTGCGATGAAGCGGATGATCGGCCGCCATCGCCAGGAGCAGCGGCTCGCGAAACAGGCGCTCGCAATGGAGGTTTGCGCCCGGAACCGGCAATTGGGCCAGCACCATATCGTGCGCACCGGCAAGGAGTTCGGGGCCGAGTATCGCTGGCAGGCCTTCCCGAATATGAACTCTCAGCGAAGGATGCTCCCGATGCAGCCGCGCGACGATCGCGGGAAGAATATAGGCGCCCAACGTTGGGGAAACGCCCAGCCGGATCGTGCCCGTCAGACCGTCGCCCACGATCGCGCGCACGTCTTCCAAATCGCGCATATCCAACAGGATGCGCCGCGCGCGCTCCAGCACCTCGCGGCCAAGGGGTGTCGGCAAGGGGGGCCCGCCGCGTTCCAACAGCGGGCCACCAATTACCTCTTCCAGAGTCCTGATCTGTTGCGACAAGGATGGCTGAGACACACCGACTTTCTCAGCGGCACGCGTGAAGCCCCCGGTTTCGGCGACCGCAACGAAATAGCTTAATTGCCGGGCGGTCAGACGGAGGCGTTGCATCACCTTCCTGCCTAGGCCGCCTTGCCTCCCCTGGGCAAGCTACGCACCCGTCTTCAACGCCGCCACCTCGCAGGAAGGTGCCCTTGCTGGATATCTCTCACCAGAAAAAGCACCGACGAGGTCGGCCGCATGCGAGGCCCTTCTCGATGCTGCTCGTCGTCCCGGCGGCATCAGCCTCCGAGTGCGCCGGTACGCCTCAAGGGCGGCGCGCAGGGTGCAAGCCTGACTCAGTGGGGCGGCGAGCGCCCCAAGCCGTCTACAACAAGCTCCAGCGCGGCACGTTCCAGCTGTGGGCCGCCCCCACCCAGACCGCCGCCGAGCGCAAAGGTGGCCATGCCGTGGACGGCCGACCAGCACGCCAGCGTGGCCGCCTCCAGATTGTCCGGAGCGAGTTGCTGCACCCGCCGGACCATTACGCCATAGGCGTTGTCGCCGACAGGAGGTGGCCCTTCATAATGGCCGCCGAACATCAGCCGGAACAAGGCCGGTCGTGCTCGCGCGAAGGCGATATAAGCCTCGCCCTGTGCCACCAGAGCCGCGCTGGCATTTGGTTGCGCATCCGCCGCGAGCAAAACCGTACGCAGATCATCGAAACCGCTCCCCGCCACGGCCTCCAACAGATCCGCCTTGTCACGGAAGTGACGATAGGGCGCCATTGCAGACACGCCCGCATCGCGCGCAACCGCGCGCAGGCTGAGATCATCCCCGCGTTCGAGCGCTGCCAAAGCGGCGGTCACCAGACGTATGCGCAATTTGGGAGCAGGCTCTTCAGGCATGTTTACATCGTACACAATGAGCTGTATGTTTACGATGTAAGCACAAGGAAGTTCGGCAATGCAAGCGCCCGTCGACCGCCGCTCGGTAGATCTCTCTGCCTATCCGGATCTTGTCATGATCATGCTGGGCTTCCGGATAAAGGGCTGGCGAGGTCTGCTCGCGATGCGCAAGATCGGGCCCGGGTTGAACCAGATCATGCGCACGCGGCCGGATGGCCTGCTCGCGCATGAAGGCATGATGTTCAGCCTGCGCCACTTCGGCTTTCGCCAATATTGGCGCGATATGGAGGCACTGGAGCATTTCACCCGCAGCGAGCCGCATGCCGAATGGTGGCGGCGTATGCGCGAATTGTCGGCTGGCGCCGGCTTCTGGCATGAGACCTACCATGCCAAGGGCGGTGTCGAGGCGCTCTACGTCGCCATGCCCGGTCCTGTGGGCCTCCAGCATTTCGCGCTCCAACGCGCGCCCGTCGGGTCGTTCATGTCCGCGCGTGCACGCGTTCAAGGCGGCGCGACAGCGGTAATTGCCCCGTAAAGACCGAAGGATCCGGATGTGCGCCCGCTTATTTGCCTTCCAGCACCCGGTCGGGAACCAGGTTCAACGCCTGCACCGGAATCCACTGATAGACGTAATTGGCATAATAGAAGCCAAACAAAATCGCCGCGACGAGCGTCGTCCACTTTGCCGTGCGGGCGAAACTGAACTTTGGCGGCGCGCCATCGAACTGACCCGGCACGCGCTGATCCTCGCCTTCGGACTGCAGGCGAAAAGGCAGCACGAAGAAGAAACTTAGTGCCCAGAACAGCGGGTATAGCGCGATGATCGAGCTCAGGCGCATCGTCGACTCAAACCTCGATCAAGGCCACTTCGACCACCGGCTTCTTGCCCGTCCAGGTGGTCGCGACACGACGCACACTCAAGCGGATCGCCTCACGTAACGCGGCCTCTTCCTTCTTGTTGCCGCGCACTGCGCTCGCCGCCGCATCCCGCGCATCGTCGAGGAAATCCTCGCGATCCTCTTCCACCGGGATACCTTGAATCGATATGGCCGGCTCTCCCCGCAAACGGCGGTTCTGATCCAAGGCCACCGTCACGGCGATCACGCCATTGGCAGAAATGCGGCGACGCTCATTCATGGTCGATCCGTCTGCCGGCAGGATCACGTCGCCGTCCAGGATCAGGCGTCCCGACCGTTCGGTACCGATCTTCTTGGGCCCCTCCGGCGCGAGGCGGATGACCGCGCCATTCGCTTGAACGATGCCTCGCGGCACGCCCTGCGACAGGGCAAACCGCTCCTGCTCGGCCATATGCCGCATCTCGCCATGCACCGGCAGAATGATCTCCGGCCGAATCCACTTGTACATGAGCGCAAGTTCCGGCCGGCCGGGATGGCCGGAGACGTGCACATGCGCCTGACGATCGGTGATCATGATGACGCCCTTCGCGGCAAGCGCATTCTGGATGCGCCCGATCGCCATCTCATTGCCCGGAATCTGCTTGGACGAGAAGATCACGGTGTCGCCTTCCGACAATTTGATCGGATGGCTGTCGAACGCGACACGGCTGAGCGCGGCGCGCGCCTCCCCCTGCCCGCCGGTAGCGATGATCATTACTTCGTGCGCCGGCAACTTCATCGCCGCATCGAAATCGATGATCGGCGGAAAATCCGCAAGATAACCGACGCTCTTCGCGACCTTGATGATCCGGTCGAGCGAGCGACCGGCCACACACAACTGGCGGCCGCAATCGCGCGCAACCTGGCCAAGCGTCTGCACCCGTGCCGCGTTGGACGCGAAGGTGGTGACGAGCACCCGCCCCTCAACCGCCTTGATCACCCCGTCCAGGCCCTCGCGGACGGCCGCTTCGGAACCGGAGGCGGCATCGTTGAACACATTGGTCGAATCGCACACCAGGGCGAGCACACCCTCGTCACCGATCGCCGTCAGCTCCTCAGCCGTTGCCGGGGTCCCAAGCAGCGGCTCCTCGTCCAGCTTCCAGTCCCCGGTGTGGAAGATCTTGCCATACGGCGTCTCGATCAACAGCGCATTGCCCTCCGGAATGGAATGGGCCAGCGGCACATAGGTGAAGTTAAAGGGGCCCAGGTTAACGCTGCCGCCGCGTTCGACGACGTTCAGCTTGACCTGTGACGCGATACCTTCCTCGTCCAGCTTGCCGCGGATCAGGCCCGCGGTGAACGGGGTGGCATAGAGCGGCACGCCCAGATCGGCGGCAAGGTAGGGGATCGCGCCGATATGATCCTCATGGCCGTGGGTGAGCACGATTCCGAGCAGCTTGTCGCGATTGCGCTCGATGAACTCGAGGTCGGGCAGGATGAGATCCACGCCCGGATAGGCCGGGTCGGCGAAAGTCAGGCCGAGATCCACCATCACCCATTTACCGTCGCAGCCGTAGAGATTGACATTCATGCCGATCTCGCCCGACCCGCCGAGCGCGAGGAACAGCAATTCTTTTCCTGGAATCGTCACTTAATTTCCGATTGTTGGCGGTTTTGAGCCGCAAGATTTGGTGCCGCGGCGGAGCCTTCGGCTATATCTCATGTAGAGGTTGCTGGGTCCGCCGCAAGGTCGTGCGTCAGGAACACGCTGTTGGCGTCGGGGCGATAGGGGCCGAACGGTGCGCAAGGAACGAAGCCGTGCGCCGCATAAAGACGCCGTGCCGGGGCAAAATAGGCGATCGCACCGGTCTCCAGACTGACCCGGCGGAAGCCATCCGCCCTGGCCGTCGCGAGGATATGGCGCACCATCGCGGAGCCCACACCCTGGCCGCGGGCCAGCGCGGCCGTGTGCATCGACTTCAGCTCGCCGTGACCGCCGCCAAGATCCTTCAGCGCGCCGACACCCAAGAGCTCAGGTCCGCCCCAGAGCGCCCACAGCCGGATATTCGGCTGCTGCAAGCCCGCTACGTCGAGCGCATGGCAGCTTTCGCGGGGCATATCCGCCGTCGCAGTGGCAACGTGCGTGGCTAACAGCTCCAGCAGTCTTGGGTCGGTCAGATCGCCGTCGACAATCCGCCAGCGCTCCTCAATCGCCATCGTCGCCTTTCGGCTGGCAGGCGCAGGTCGCCTTCGCCTTGCGCGCGACCCTGGTCGTCTCGAACTCGTCGGGGCTGAGCGATCCGGACTTGTCGGCATCCGCCTTGGTGAACTTCTCCTCGGCTTTCACGGCATATTCCTCGAAGGTCAGCCGGCCGTCGCCATTGACGTCCAGCTTGGCGAAGTTCCGCCGCCGCGCGGCGAGGAATTCGTCGCGGCTGATCACGCCATTCTTGTCGCGGTCGCTGCGCAGGAAGCGCTTTTCTTCGCGCGTCTTTTCGGTGGCGGCGGGTGGCTCAGGGATGGGTTCGTCGCCCGCCTCCAAGCCCGCAGACGCAGCCTTCGCATGGCGCGGAGTATGATGCTGCGCGGACGCGGTGCTGCGCCACCAGAAAATGCCGCCCGCAATCAAGAGGATCGCCGCCGCTGCCCCCACCCAATAGCGCCACATCGTTCGCCTCCCCTTGCCGATGCCCCTTGCTACCGCCCCGTCATCCGCAGCGCCAGCATCCGCATCAGACGGGCTGGCCCACCCTGAACCCGACGTCCCTTCCGACTATCTCCCACGGCCAGAGTAAAAAGCGCCGCCAGCGGGCGAGCAGCAGAAGGCCATCGCCCGGACGGTATCGCATCTGCCAACTGCACGGCGCGTGTGCGGGCGGCGGCGCTGAGCGTCGCGCTGGAATGATGAAAGCCCAGATCGGTCAACGCCCATACTTCGCCGGCGGCGGGCAGCCGGGCATCATCGGCCCCAAGAATGGCGGCGGCCGCCGCAAACAGGTGCCGGCCCCGCTCTCCACCGTGGCGAAGCAGCAGCCGCTCCGGATCGTCCTCGTCGATCAGGGCCGACCAGCCGTCCTCGATCGCCGCCAGCATCGCGCCGGAGGCGAAACGCGGCACGATCTCCTCCGCCAGCGCGCGCAATAGCGGCTCATCCGGCACTTTGCGGCCGGGCTGATCGAGCTTTTCCAGCGCCTCACGCCACCAAGTGAGCCGCATGAGGCCGATCATCGGCTCGCTGGTCGTCGCAACGATCTGCCCCAGCCGCTCATCCAGCTGGAACAGCTTGGCCAGGGCGGTCCGCCGCGCTGCTGGCGCATAGGCAATCGCCAAGGCGCGCTCAGGATCGACGACTTGGGATGGTTCAGCTGTCATGGCCTACCACCCCGCATCGAAGACGTGGCTCCCACGCGGGAGCCACGCATTAGCGGTAGCAGACCTTCTTGGCCGCCGCGATGACCTGATCGGCGGTGATCAGCGCCATCTTTTCGAGATTGGCGGCATAAGGCAGCGGCACGTCGACGTTGGTGACCCGCAGAACCGGCGCATCCAGATCGTCAAAGCCCTGCTCCATCACCACCGCCGCGATCTCCGACGCGATTGAGCAGGTCGGCCAGCCTTCTTCGACCACGACAAGGCGATTGGTCTTCTTGAGGCTCTTCAACACCGTCGCGGTATCGAGCGGACGCAGCGTGCGCAGATCGATCACCTCGGCATCGATGCCTTCTTCCGCCAACTGCTTGGCTGCTTCCAGCGCGACGCCGACCCCGATCGTATAGCTGACCAGCGTCACGTCCTTGCCCGGCTTGACCACGCGCGCCTTGCCGATGGGGAGGACATAATCGTCGAGCTTGGGCACATCGAACGACTGCCCATAGAGGAGCTCATTCTCCAGGAAGACGACCGGATCGTTGGAGCGGATCGCCGCCTTGAGCAGGCCCTTGGCATCGGCCGCCGAATAAGGCGCGATCACGATCAGCCCCGGAACGCTCGCATACCATGGGCCGTAATTCTGGCTGTGCTGCGCGGCGACGCGCGCCGCAGCGCCATTGGGACCGCGGAACACGATCGGGCAGCGCATCTGTCCGCCAGACATATAGTTGGTCTTGGCGGCCGAATTGATGATGTGGTCGATCGCCTGCATGGCGAAGTTGAACGTCATGAACTCGACGATCGGGCGCAGGCCCGCCATTGCCGCACCGGCACCGATGCCGGCGAAGCCATATTCGGTGATCGGCGTGTCGATCACGCGCTTGTCGCCGAATTCGTCGAGCAGGCCCTGGGTCACCTTATAGGCGCCCTGATATTCGGCGACTTCCTCACCCATCACAAAGACGCGATCGTCCTTGCGCATTTCCTCGGCCATCGCATCGCGCAGGGCGTCGCGCACGGTGGTGCGGACCATCTCCGTACCCTCCGGCACTTCGGGATCGTCCTGCGTGTCCGCGACATTGGCGACCAAAGCGCGCGCGCCGGTCTCCATCTGCTTGGGCGCCTCGTCGCCGCCCTCGCCAGCCAGCTCCGGCTTCTGGGACGCAGGCTGTTCAACAGGCGCGTCGGACTTGGGCGCAGCAGCCGCGGGCGCGGAGCTCGCGGCGGAGGCATCTTCCCCTTCGCCCGCGATCACGGCGATCACGTCGCCGACCTTCACACCATCCGTGCCTTCGGGCACCAGGATCTTGGCAACGGTGCCTTCGTCGATCGCCTCGAATTCCATCGTGGCCTTGTCGGTTTCGATCTCGGCCAGCACGTCACCCGATTTCACGGTGTCGCCTTCCTTGACCAGCCACTTGGCGAGCGTGCCCTCCTCCATCGTCGGGGAGAGCGCGGGCATCTTGATTTCAATGGGCATCTTGTCTCGCGCTCAATAGGTGTCGACGAGGACGTCGGTGTAGAGTTCAGACGCTTCCGGCTCGGGCGATTCCTCCGCGAAGGCGGCGCTGTCGGCGACGATCTTGCGGATGTCCTTGTCAAGCGCCTTCAGCTGATCCTCCCCCACGCCCTTTTCGGCGAGGATGCGGGCGAGATGATCGATCGGATCGCTCTTGTCGCGCACCGACTGGACCTCCTCGCGCGACCGGTACTTGGCCGGATCCGACATCGAGTGGCCACGATAGCGATAGGTTTTGAGTTCCAGCAGTACCGGACCCTTGCCGGCCTGGACCCATTCCAGCGCCGTCTCGGCAGCGCCACGCACCGCCAGCACGTCCATGCCGTCGACCTGGATGCCGGGAATGCGGAAGCTTTCGCCGCGCTTGTAGAGCTGGTCTTCGGCCGACGCGCGGTTCACGCTCGTGCCCATCGCGTATTGATTGTTCTCGATCACGAAGATGACGGGCAGCTTCCACAGCTCCGCCATGTTGAAGCTTTCATAGACCTGGCCCTGATTGGCAGCGCCGTCGCCGAAATAGACGAGCGCGACGCCACCATCATTTGCATATTTGTGCTTGAAGGCGAGGCCCGCACCGATAGAGACCTGCGCGCCGACGATGCCGTGGCCGCCGTAAAAGCCATGCTCGACCGAGAACATGTGCATCGAGCCGCCCTTGCCTTTCGAGATGCCGGCGGCGCGACCGGTCAATTCGGCCATGATGACGTTCGGATCGATGCCGTAAGCCAGCATGTGGCCATGGTCGCGATAGCCGGTGACGACCGAGTCACGCCCAACCTTGAGCGCCGACTGCAGGCCGACAGCGACTGCCTCTTGGCCGATATAGAGGTGGCAGAAACCACCAATGAGGCCGAGTCCATAAAGCTGACCGGCCTTTTCCTCGAACCGCCGGATCAACAACATCTGCCGATAAAATTCGAGCAGCTCCTCATTCGATGCTTCGTAGGGACGAGGCTCGGGCGGGCGTTCGCGGTTCGGGGTCGCGGGCGGCGCAGCCGGAGCTTCGGACGCAACTGATTTTTCTGCTCGGGCCAAGGCGGATCTCTCTCCTACGGGCGCTTTAGACAGCGCCCTATAGGCGGGACAAACCCGCTCCCGCAACGGCCAGTTCCGCTACGAAGGTTGCACGGCGCGCAACCGCCCCCTTCAATCTGCTGATCCGGCCGTTAAAGAAGATGAATTGCGGCGAAATGATCGACTTAGTCGGCCGGCAGGATCACTTCGTCAGGCCGAATCTGTCCGGTTTGCTTGCGCACCATCTCTTCCGCGAAATCCGGATCGACATGGCGTGGATCCAGCAGATCGGCATGATGTGCCAGCCGCGCCCGCTCGGCCTGCAAATTCTGCAGCGTCACCAGATGCTGGGCCCGCTGATGCCGATAGCCGGCCAGAGAGAAGAGACCATTTTGGCCGACAATCGCCGCGCCGGCGAAATATAGGATCACGGCCAACGCCACGGTTGGCCAGAAAGCAGATCGGATCATGTTCAAGGCGGGACGGCGCGACATCTCACCGACTGGAGAATCACGTTTTGACAAAGGCTTCAAGCGCAAAGCGGTTGGGACGTGCAAAAGTTGAGTCAGTCGGACCGCCACTTCGGACTAAACAAATCGTGGAATGGGGCGCGGATGGGGCGTCATGCGGTCGCGCAAGTCGAAATCGACCTCGTCCACATAGCACCAGCCCCACCCTTCCGGGGGATCATAGCCTTCGATGATCGGATGCGCCGTCGCATGGAAATGCTTGGTGGCATGCCGATTGGGGGACTGATCGCAGCAGCCGACATGGCCGCATATCCGGCAGAGCCGCAGATGCACCCACCAGGAACCCGTCTTCAGGCATTCCTCGCAGCCATCCGCGCTCGGACTGACGTCCTCGATCGCATGAAAATGAGGGCATGGATCGGCCATTCGGCGAGCGTAAACCAAGGGGTCTCAGCGTCAAGCAGTACGCTTGCCTATATTTCGCTGTGAAGGTGATGCCGCCGCAGAGATTGGCGCCGCCATAAGTGACGGTGTCAGGATGCCCCTGGTTTGACAGATCCTGCCCGGCCAATATGAACCGATCCTACAGTCTCTTGCCGGTGGCGGCCAATTTCGATGCTGACATGCGGCGGATTACATGGGAGTTTGCATGGCACGGCGCATCCTGGCTCCAGTCGTCGGAACGCTGGCAATCGCCGCCGCAACGCCCGCCATGTCGAACACGCTCCTCATCGATGGGCAAGGCGCGACGCCAAACCGCGTTGTCGTCTACGTTGACGATGCCACGATGGATGTGACGCCGATATCGATGGATACGATCAATACACCGACCCGCATCCGCCAGATCGACCTGACAATGATCTATGAGGCCGCGACGAAACCCTATTGGTCGGAATATCAGTTCCAGTTCAAATGCCCGGATCCCTCTTATCAGAAGAAATTGGGCGGTAGGGCAAAGGCCGCGAAACCGTCGGTATTGCCGGACCAGGACATGGTCGAATTCCGTCTGGCCGGTGGATCGAGCAGCCCGAAACAACGGGCAGAGATCGACAAACTGGCACCGGCGGATTGGCAGACCTCGTCTCGCTACACGATGAAGCGCGCTTGGCGCGTGGCGTGCGACAGCAATGCCATCATGGCGGCGAAAGCCG
>NZ_JBMDXN010000050.1:0-17136 GCF_048595155.1 Sphingomonas sp. | reverse complement strand
GTGACGGGGATGCTTCTACGCGGAGCAATTTCCTCTCGTCACCCCGGCCTTGAGCCGGGGTCCCGCTTATCTTGCTGGCGGGGACGGAAGAGAAGGTAATTGCCTGGGCAGGCGCGTCAGGAAACGGGACCTCAGTTCAAGGCCACGGTGACGGGCATGGTCAGCGGGTCGCCCGCTCCAGTGTCACGAAACTGAATGCCGGCGCCCCGTCCGCCGACGCATGCTGTTCGCGCGCGGTTTCGTGCCAGTGGGACGGATCGAAGGGCGGCACGTGCGCGTCGCCTGGTACGTCCGCATGCACTTCGGTGAGCTCGATCCGGTCCGCGCGATCGAGGAACAAGGCGTAGATTTCCGCGCCGCCGATCACCGACACGGCATCGCCGCCCGCCAGCGCGATCGCGCCATCGACATCGTGCGCCACCTCCGCGCCGTCTGCCTGCCACGTCGGATCGCGCGTCAGCACGATGTGGCGGCGGCCCGGCAGCAGGCCGGGCAGACTTTCGAACGTCCGACGCCCCATGATCATCGGCTTTCCCGCCGTCAGCGCCTTGAAGTGCTTGAGGTCAGCAGGGATGCGCCACGGCAACCCCCCGTCCCGTCCGATCACGCCATTGTCGGCACGCGCCAGGATCAGCGTGATTTCGGGCTTTACCATGGCGGCATGCCTAGCAGGCGGCGTGCGCGCTCGCTAGCATCGCCACTTCACGCAGGGGGGCGGCATTGAAACGAGCTTATCTGGCACTGGCGGCGACGTTACTGGCGACTTCGGCCCTGGCCGCCCCACCGGCTTCCCCCTCTGCGTCCACAATCTCCGCCAACGGATTGCTGCCGGTTCAGATCGACAAGGCCGCGGGCAAGATCCTGATCACCTTGCCGGCGGCGGATGCCGACGGCATTGCGGGCCGCTTCCTCTATGCCACGTCGCTGCGCACCGGCATCGGCTCGGCCGAGCTCAACATGGACAAAGGTCTGATCGGCAACACCTATCTGCTCGTCTTCCGGCGGATCGGCGGGAAGGTCGCGATCCAATATGAGAATCCGCGCTTCCGTGCGTCCGATGCGCCCGCGCCCGAGCAGGCGGCGGCGCGGGACAGCTTCGCCTTCACCACCGCCTGGATCGGCAAGGTCGACACCGCCCTGCCCAATGGCGGCGCCGTGATCGACATCGCCCCGTTCCTGGCGAGCGATGTGATGGGGGTCGGCGCGCAACTTGCGCAAGCCGGCGCCAAAGGCTTCCAGCTGGATTCCGCCTTGAGCGTCGTCGACGCCGGCGCCACCAAGGTCTTCCCCGACAATATCGAGTTGGAGGCGCTGCAGACCTTCAAGTCCGACACGCCAGGCAGCGAGATCGAGAATATCGCACCCAACCCACGACAGATCAGCCTGATCGTGCACCACAGCCTTGTCCGGCTGCCCGACGCCGGATTCAAGCCGCGCCGCTTCGATCCCCGCACCGGAACCTTCGGCACCCAGGCGGTGGATTTCGGCGCGCCGCTCGGCGCGGCGGTCGTCTACGATCTCGCCCTGCGCTTCCGCCTCGAGAAGACCGATCCGTCGGCCGCCCGATCCACCGTCAAGAAACCGATCATCTTCTACATCGACAATGCCGCCCCCGCGCCGATCAGGGACGCGCTCGCCAAGGGCGTGAGCTGGTGGAGCCAGGCCTTCGATGCCGCCGGTTATATCGACGCCTTCCAGGTCAAGATCCTGCCGCCGGACGTCGACCCGATGGACGTGCGCTACAATGTCGTGAACTGGGTCGATCGGGCGACCCGCGGCTGGTCCTTCGGCCAGACGATCACGGACCCGCGCACCGGCGAGATCATGAAAGGATCGGTGATCCTTGGTGCGCTGCGCGTGCGTCAGGATATCCTCATCTACGAAGGCCTGGTCGGCACAGCCGGCCTGAACGGCGGCGGCCCGAACGATCCGGTGCGCGTGGCGCTGGCCCGTATTAGCCAACTCGGCGCGCATGAAGTCGGCCATTCGCTTGGTTTCGCGCACAATTTCGCCGCTTCCACGCAAGACCGCGCCTCGGTCATGGATTATCCGCCGCCGCGTATCGGCATGAAGGATGGCGCACCCGATCTTTCGGATGCCTATGCCGTGGGCATCGGCGCCTGGGACAGGGCAGCGGTCGACTGGCTCTACGGCACCGATTCGGACGCGGTCGCGAAAACCAAGGCCGATGCCGCAGAGGCGGCTGGCCTGCGCTACATTACGGATGGCGACGCGCGCGGCGCCGACGTTGGACAGCCCTGGGCAGCCTTGTGGGATGACGGGGCCGATCCCGTCGCCGAACTCACCCGGATCATGACCGTGCGGCGCGCCGCCTTGGATCGGTTCGGGATGGCCGTGATGACGCCGGGCGAGCCGATGGCGCAGATGCGGCGCAAGCTGGTGCCGATCTGGCTGCTTCACCGGTATCAGGTCGACGCTGCCGCCAAGTCGGTCGGCGGCATGACCTACACCTACGCGGTCGCCGGCGCGGGACATCCGGACTCCGTGCCAGTTCCGGCGGCACAGCAACGCGCCGCACTCACCGCCCTGCTCGCCACGCTGGATCCGCAGGCGCTGCGCGTGCCGGACCGCCTCGTTCCGCTCCTCTCCGCCGGTGCCCAGGGCAGCTACGACAAGCAATATGAGATCGAGATCTTCGCCGAAGCGGGTGGGCCGATCTTCGATCCTCTCGTCGCGACCGACGTGGCCGCGCGCGTCACGCTCGATGCGCTGCTCGCGCCCGCGCGATTGACCCGCCTGCTCCAGCAGCATGAGCGGGACGCGGGACTACCCGGCCTCGACGAGATGCTCGATCGGCTGACCGCCACCGTGATCGACAAAGCGCAGGACGCCGTTGGCCAGCGCATCGCCTGGCGCACCATCGTCAGGATGGCGCAGGCGCGGCGGGACTCCGCAGGCGACCCCAATGTCGCGGCCGTCCTCGATGATCGATTGCTCACGCTGGCCGACCGGCTGGCAGCCACGAAGGCGCCATGGGCACGCAGCCTTGCCCGAACGCTGCGCAATCGCGACGATCTCAACGCCTTGCTCGATGCGCAGAAGGACAAGCCGTCGATCCCGCCCGGCATGCCGATCGGGGATTCCGCAGAATATATGGATTTGCGTTAGGGCAACCCGCCACGCGGCAATTGCTCGCACCCACCCACCACGCCCATTGCGTCGGGGCCGATTGCCGTTACCGTATCGCCCATGGCCGTGCTGGATCCGGACCTGCTGCTACGCGCTTACTCGGTCGGCGTCTTCCCGATGGCGAGCACGCGTGACGCGGCGGACGTCTTCTGGGTCGAACCCAAGAAGCGTGGCGTCCTGCCGCTGGATCGCTTTCACCTGTCGCGCTCGCTTGCGAAGACGATCCGTTCCGATCGGTTCCAGGTCACGGTGGATCAGGCCTTCGGGCAGGTCGTGGCACTCTGCGCCGAGGCCACGGCCGACCGGCCCGACACCTGGATCAATCCCGATATCGAGACGGCCTATGGCGAGTTGCATCGCCGCGGCTACGCCCATTCGGTCGAGACCTGGCAGGATGGCCAGCTGGTCGGCGGCCTTTACGGCGTGCGGCTGGGGGCGGCTTTTTTCGGCGAGAGCATGTTCAGCCGCGTGCGCGATGCGTCGAAGGTTGCGCTCGCTTATCTCGTCGCCCGGCTGAAGGTCGGCGGGTTCCGCTTGCTGGACTGCCAATTTCTGACCGAGCATCTCGCTTCGCTCGGCACGATCGAGGTCGATCGCCAGGCTTATGTCGCGCTGTTGGACACAGCACTCGGGCTGGGCTCGCTGCCGTCCGGCGAAGCGGCCGCGGCACCGGCCGATTTCTTTGCGCTGGATCGCGGCGCAGCGGGTGCGGATGAGGCAGCCACCGTCTCCGGCCCGGCATCCGGATGGCGCATCGTGCAGCTCTTGGGCCAGACGTCGTAGAGCGGGTCTTCCACCACGTTCAACGACGGCGTTTCCTTGTAGAGCCAGCCCGAGAAGATTCGCCGCCAGCGGCCATCCGGCCCCTTCTTATCCGCCTGCACAAACGCACCGGTCAATTGTTCCGGCTCATAATCGGCGGTCGTCTCGCACGCCCGCAGCCGCACCACCAGATTGCCGAACCGCGCCGCCTGGCCCGGATGCAGGCTGATGTCGCGGGCCATGCCGTTACGCTTGTTAAGCACGCCGATCACCGCGACGCGCTCCGCCATCGGCGTGTCCTTGCTTATAGGCGGCGGTGTCGGCGCGGCGGCCGGACGGCTGGTCGGCCGCACCGCGGGTGCCGCGGCGATGCTGTTGCCCTGCTGCAGATCCGGCGAAAGCTCGACGTCAGGATCGGGCCTGGCTTGCTGGGTCTGCGAAACCGCCGTCCAGCTGATCGCGCCGACCGCCGCCAGCGCGAGCGCCACGGCGCCGGCGCGGCGCGGCCTCATGGCGTGGCGGTGGCGTTATCGCCGGCGGCCGGTTTGTCGCCCGAGGGTTTGTTGATGAACTGTCCGATCAGCGCCATCAGATCCATCGAACCCTGCGTATCCGTCACCGTATCGCCAGTCTTCAACGGAGTCGGGCTGCCGCCCGGGGTGAAGGCGATGAAGGTCGATCCCAGCAGGCCTTCCGACGTAACCGACGCGCTGCTGTCCGCCGGCAACTTGACGTCCGGGTTCAGCGCAACCGCGACCTTTACCTGGTAGCTTTGCGGATCCAGCGTCAGCCCGGTAACGCTGCCGACCTTCAGGCCGGAGATGCGCACGTCGGTGCCGGCGCTGACGCCGCTCGCGTTGGGAAAGATCACCGATATCTTGGTGGAGCCCGGCCGTTCGCCGCCCCCGGTACGGTCCCATGCGAACATCACGAACCAGACGGCAAGGATGACCACCAGCAGACCGACGAGTGCCTCGCCGATATTTTCGCGCAGGATCGCTCTCAATTGGGGCTCCAAGCCTCATAATCGCCGGTCGCAGCGGCACGATTGCCGCCACGTTCCAACGCACCGACCGGACGATAGGCCGCCGGCGTACCCGTCAGGTTGGGCACCGGATCCTTCACCCACGGCCGCGGGGCCGGCAGCTCGGTCGGCACGACATCCGTCTGATGGTGCAGCCAGCCGAACCAGGCCGGCGGAACGCGGCTCGCATCGTTGGCACCCTGATAGATGACCCAGCGACGGGTCTGGCCGGCGATCGGCTTCTTCGATTCGAAATAGGCATTGCCCAGCGAATCGCTTCCCACCCGGCTGCCATTGCGCCAGCTGAACAGGGACGTGCCGATGGTGGCGCCATTCCACCAGGTAAAGATGCGCTTCAGCATGGATCGCGCTTAGCCGCGAAGACGGGCACGGCGCAACCGCCTATGCGACCGGCCACTGCAAGAGACGACGTGCGCCGCCTTCGTCGCATCCTGCTCGCAACGGCCATCGCCCGGCGCCGCCCTGCTTAGTCGCGTGCCTCGATCACGACAGCGAGCGGCCCCTTGCGACCGTCCGCGATACGCGCGCGCAACGGCTGATCGGGATCCAGGCTGGCAAACCCCGCACGGCGCAGCGTCTCCATGTGAATGAAGATGTCGGCACCGCCATCGTCGCGGACAACGAAGCCATAGCCCTTCAACTGGTTGAACCATTTGACGCGCACAGGCTCGAACGGCCCTGCTTCGCCCTCCAGCTGGAGGGGATCGACGCGATCGGCGTTGCGACGCGCGATCAGATCGGCATCAGGCCCGGTCGCGGTCGACAGATCGAAGCTGATCACGCGATGAGCCTGCAAACCGCGATCGCGCGCGACCACTTCGCACACGACGCGCGTGCCCTCCGGCAAGGTCCGCCGGTTATGATCGCGCAAGACCGAGAAGTGCAGAAGAATGTCCCCCTCGCCGCCGTCCCCGACAATGAAGCCGAAGCCGCGCGTGCCGTCGAACCACTTCACGCTGCCCGTCGCAACGATCGCCGGCGCGACATTCCCCGTGTCGCGCGCCGTGATCAACGTTTCCCCCTCGATGCTGGCCGTCGAGGCCAGCATCGCTACGTCGGCACTCTTCATCTTTTTAAACCTTAAGCACGAACAGTGTAGGTTAACATGTTTGTAGCATTGGGAAAGACCAAAAAGGGCCGAAACGAACTTTCATTCATCGTCTGTCAAGAAAGCCCCTGGGGATGCACTGGCGATGCGCCGCGCGAGGTCAAGAGAATGACCGGCGCGCATCAATGCAGCCAAGTTGCGGCGACGTTGATCGGGGTCGGCATCCTCCTGCGCGAAGGGGCCGATGCGTTTGCGCCGGGCAAAGCGCAGCGCTGCCTCCCAGGCTTCGGCGCGCGCGGTCTCCCGCACCGGGGCGGCCGTCTCGGCATGGATCCCGACCGCGCGCAGCGCCGCCGCGACCCGCTGTTCGCCGAAGCCGCGCCGCGTCAGCGCCGCCCCGCGGGCCATGGCAAAGCCGGCATCATCGACATAGCCAAGCTCGGCGCAGCGTTCGACGACCCGATCGACCGGCGGATCGCCTTCGCCATCCCACCCCCGTGACGCGAGCTTGCGAACGAGATAATGGCGCAATTTCGCGCGCGTGGTTGCATAGCGTCCCAGATAGGCTAGCGCGATCTGGTTGAGGGCCTCGGCATCCAGCGGTTTCGCCGTGCGGGGCCCTGACGTGTAATTGCGGCGTGACATGTGCCATCTTTGTGCCACAGTCGGGCCGGAATTTGAACGCGGCATGGCGCTTACGGTATGCGTTTGGCCATGCGCATAGGGCGCGGACCAGAGAGGAGACGTTCGAGGGTGCACACGGCCAGTGCGGATTGTAAGCTGACGCCGACGCCGAGCGATGACGCGCTCCCGCGCCGTTATGCGGACTTCGCGACGCTTGGTGAGTCGCTCGATTATGCTGCGCAGGGCACGCTCGGCCTGAATTTTCACGACCCGCGTGGAAATCTGGTGCGCGCCTACGGCTTTGCCGAGCTGCGGTCCGACGCGATCCGGATCGCGCACCGGCTGGTTGCGCGCGGTCTGGAACCGGGCGCGCGGATCGCGATGCTGGCCGAAACCGGCGCCGATTTCGCCGCCGCCTTCTTCGGCGCCATCTATGCGGGCATATGGCCCGTGCCGCTGCCCCTGCCGACCTCCTTCGGCGGCAAGGACGCCTATATCGATCAGTTGGCGGTACAGCTGGCCAGCTCGGATCCGACATTGCTGCTCTATCCGGCCGAACTTGAGGGCATGGCGCAGGCCGCCGCCCAGGCGCGCGGCGTCGTTGCGGCCAGCTACGAACAACTGGCGCAGGAAGACGCGCCGGCGGTCGATCTCGCGCCCGCCCAACCGGACGACATCGCCTATCTGCAATATTCGTCCGGCTCGACGCGCTTCCCGCATGGCGTCGCCATCACGCACCGGGCGCTGATGTCGAACCTCGCCGCCCATTCGATCGGCATGGACGTACAGGCGGGCGATCGCTGCGTGTCGTGGCTGCCCTGGTATCACGACATGGGGCTGGTCGGCTGCCTGCTATCGCCGGTCGCCAACCAGGTCTCGACCGATTATCTGAAGACGGAGGATTTCGCCCGCCGTCCGCTCGCCTGGCTGGATCTGATCAGCCGCAATCCGGGCACGACCCTCTCTTACTCCCCCACCTTCGGTTACGACATCTGCGCGCGCCGCATGTCGAGCCAGACGCGGGCGAGCGACCGGTTCGACCTGTCGCGCTGGCGCGTGGCCGGCAATGGTGCGGACATGATCCGCCCGGACGTGATGCAGGCGTTCGTCGATGCCTTTGCCGAGGCCGGGTTCGACGCCAAGGCGTTCCTGCCGTCCTACGGCCTTGCCGAGGCGACCCTGGCGGTATCGATCATGCCGCCGGGCGAAGGCATCGTCGTCGAACTGGTCGAAGAGACGGAGCTGTCCGGCGGCGGCCTCGCCACGGTCGGCCGGCCGCAGCGCTATCGCGCCGTCGTCAATTGCGGCAAGCCGGCGCGCGAAATGGAAATCGCGATCCGCGACGAGGATGGCAGCAAGCTGCCCGAACGCGCGATCGGCAAGGTCTGGTGTCGCGGCCCATCGGTGATGGTCGGCTATTTCCGCGATCCCGAGGCGACCGATGCCTGCCTCGTCGATGGGTGGCTCGACACCGGCGACATGGGCTACATGTCCAACGGCTATATTTATATCGTCGGCCGCGCCAAGGACATGATCATCATCAACGGCCGCAACCATTGGCCGCAGGATATCGAATGGGCGGTCGAGCAGCTGCCCGGCTTCAAGGCGGGCGACATCGCCGCCTTCGCGATCACGACGCCCGGCGGCGAAGAGACGCCCGCCGTCCTCGTCCAGTGCCGCACGTCCGACCCGGACGAGCGCACGCGTCTGCGCGACGAGATCCGCGAAAAGGTGCGTGCCATTACCGGCATGAACTGCGTGGTGGAGTTGATCCCGCCCAAGACGCTGCCGCGCACCAGCTCGGGCAAGCTCAGCCGCTCCAAGGCGCGCAACCTCTATCTGTCGGGTGAGATGGAGCTGTACGACCTCGCTGCCTGACTAGGTCGTGGCGTTCTAGCGCGTCAGGCCTGCGTGCCGGCTACCATTCCAGGCGGGTTGCGATCGCATCGGCTTCGGCCGCCGCGAAGCGTCGTCCGAGCCGCGCCCGCAATTCGCTGGCCCATTCCGGGCGCACCTCGAAATCCTCATTATAGACGTCTTCGCCGGCTTCCTCGTGCAGGCGCCCGATCGTCCCGAGCGCAAAGCCCATGGCGAACAGATCATCGAACAGGCGCAGCGGTGCCCAGCTGCCGCGGCCTTGCCGGTCGTGCAGGATCTGCCCGCTCGCCTCATCGAGGATGAAGGGATCGCCGCCCTGGTCGCCGACGACCAGCCATTCCTCCTGCCAGTCCGGGATCCGTGCGCCGCTGCGGCCGTCCCAGCGATAGCCCGCCTGAAACGCCCAGAGACCGGATAAGGGCGGCAACCAGAAGGGATTGCCTAGGGTCGGGATTTCGAGGCCTTCGGGACCATGCGGGCGATGCTTTCCATAAGGCCCGACCTCTTCATAGAAGCGCAGAAGGCTGGGATGCAGCGGCCGATCGCCTGTCCAGTCTGAAGCGGGCTGGGCCTGCAACGCACCAAAGGGCGCCAAAGCGTCTCGCGCATCCTCGGACGAGATCGACGAAGCGGTCATGCCTTCCCTCCTCCTTCTGCTCAGCCCCGATACACGGCCGACCCAGCGTCAGATGCGCGGCACCCGCCGCGACCATCTTTCAAGAGCATGCAACGCACGGCATCGCGGAAGGGATCAGCGCTGATCGTCCTGTTGTGCCTGTTGGCGAGCCTGCTCGCGCGCGAGCTTGCGTTCGCGCTTGGCCTCCTTGCGGGCTTCCTTCGCACGCTGCTCATCCAGCTTCCGTTCCCGGCGGCCGCGTTTCTCGTCCGCCTCTTTCTGACTGGTGGTCATCTTGTCGACCGACCAGCTGGCCACCCGCACCGGCGCGGTCACGACATGGCCGACGGTGGAGACGCACGCCGCAAGCGGCAACAGCAGAAGCAAAGGGAGCGCGCGTTTCATGAAGCCGGGCATAACAGGAAGTGGCAGCGGACGCACGAGCACCCATGCATCCAGGGCATAGCTGACGCACCTTCGGGCGCGGCCACGCCCCATTTGGCCGCCGTTCCTATGGCGGAGGTACCACAGCGCCCGTCTTTCACGGCTTTGTCGCGGAACCGTAGCCCTACCGTCATCCACCGATCCTAGCGCGCCGGCCCTCACACCAGGTCAAGTCGGGGATTGGAATGAAGGTCCGTCATGTTGCGCGCCCGGTCATATTCGCATTGCTGGCAAGCTGCAGCGCCGCCGCGCTTGCGCAGGCGGATCCGGGGAGCAGTGCCCGCCCCGCCCAGGACGAAGAGATCGTCGTCACCGGCCGCGCCGGCGCGGGCGAGCGCACGAAGCTGGACACGAGCTACGCCATCACGACGATCGGCAATGACATGCTGCGATCGCGCGCGCCGTCCAGCGTGACCGAAGCGCTGAAATCGGTACCCGGCTTCTGGGTCGAAGCCTCCGGTGGCGAAGGCAGCGGCAATGTCCGCGCCCGCGGCATCCCCGTCGACGGCTATGGCTCGATCAACCTGCTCGAAGACGGCCTGCCGGTGCAGCACGATCCCGCGCTCGGCTATCTCAACGCGGACCAGGCGTTCCGCATCGACGAATCGATCGAGCGGATCGAGGTCGTGCGCGGCGGCCCCTCTTCGATCTTCGAGCCCAACGCCCCGGGCGGCGTGGTCAACTTCATCACCAAGCGCCCCGGCGACAGCCTCTCCGGCAATGCGCGGCTGCTGTATGGGCCGACCGCCGACCTATACCGGTTCGACGGATGGATCGGCGCACCGATCGGCGGCGGTTGGAAATTCGACGTGGGTGGCTTCTACCGCAACGAGCGCGGTGTGCGCGATCCGGGCTTCACCGGCAATAAGGGCGGCCAGATCCGCGCCGATCTCGGCAAGGATTTCGGGAACGTCCAGGTCAATCTCAGCTATAAGAGACTTGCCGACGACGCGATCTTCTACACGGGCATTCCGCTTACCAAGGACAGCAACGGCAAGATCGTCGGCATTGCAGGGTTCGATCCGCATTACGACACCACCGCGAGCCGCGCGACCGCGTTCCTGACGCTGAGGGATGCCAACGGGCCGGTCTTCTTCAACAATACAGACGGCACCCGCATCCGCCTCAACCAATATTCGGCGATGGTGGACTGGCAGGTCGCCGATGGCTGGAAGCTCTCCAACAAGGCGCGCTACCGAACCAGCAACACGGTTCGCAACGGTGTCTATCCCGCCTCGGTCGGCACCGCGGCTGCGCTGCTCGCCCAATATCAGCCGACCCTGCTCAGCGCCTATCCCGGCGCGAGCAGCATCGCCCTGCGTTATACGGATACCGGGCAGGCGTTCGATATCGCCAACCAGAACGGCAATGGCGACGTTTTCATCAATGCGGCCCGGCCGGTCACCGTCAACGAGGACGAGTTTCTCGACGATCTACGCCTGGCCCACCGTTTCGACATGGGCAGCATGACGCACGACGTCGCGGTCGGCTTTTACTATGCCCATATCAAGGAGAGGTTCCGCCGTTACTCCGCCTCCACCATTCAGGACGTGTCCGGCAATTCCCGCCTGCTCGATCTGGTGGCGCTGAACGCCGCCGGTCAGGTGGTGGGTGCGCTCACCCAGAATGGCGTCTCTCGTTACGGATCGGAATTCGCCAACGGCTCGGGCGATCAGGATACGTTCGCGCTCTACGCCTCCGACGAATGGCAGATCACGCCGCAATTGCGCGTGGACGGCGGCGTCCGCTGGGAAAAGGTCAACACCAGCGGTGCGCAGGAAGGATCCAAGACGGTCGACCTCGGCGATCCGACCACGCTCGCCGACAATCAGGTGCTGACCGGCAACGGCATCTTCACGCCTTTCGATCGCAGTTTCGATCATGTCGGCTACACGCTGGGCGCCGACTGGCAGTTCGCTCGTCATGCCGGCCTGTTCGCGCGCTATACCTCCACCTTCCGTCTTCCCAGCGTCGGCAGCTTCATCACCAGCGCCACCGCCGTGCCCCGCACGCAAGGCATCAAGATGTACGAAGCCGGCCTCAAATATGCGACCCCGCTGCTCAGCCTCTATGCGACCGGCTTTCTGACCGATTTCGATGCCTATTCGATCGGCAACACGCAGTTCGATCCGGTCACGCAGGGCTTCACACAGCAGACCATCTATACCGACACGCGCGCTTATGGCGTCGAATTCGAAGGGACGATCCGGCCAACACCGTGGTTCGACTTCACGCTGAACGCCACTTGGCAGGATCCCACATTCCGTAACCTGCGCTACGGTGAATTGCAGGGCACCACGCTGATCCCGCGCGATTATTCCGGCAACCAACTGCTGCGTGTGCCCAAATTCGCGCTGCGCGCCACGCCCGCGCTCACCCTGTTCGACAACCGCCTGCGCGCGCAGATGGATGTCGAATATTATGGGAAGCGTTTCGCCGACGCCGCCAACACGTCCAAGCTGCCGTCCTACACCGCGCTCAACGCCAGCATTCGCTTCGCGCTGAACGATCAGATCACGCTGTGGGCCTATGGCGACAATCTCACCAACACGATCGGGCTGACCGAAGGCAATCCGCGCGCCGGCGAACTGACCAGCGGCCAATCGAACGACCTGCTGTTCATCGGCCGGCCGATCGTCGGACGCAATTTCCGCTTCGCGGTGGACTTCAAATTCTGATGGGTCTTTTCCCCATCATACTGGCGGCAGCGGCGCAGGCACTGCCTGCGCCGCCTGCCGATCTGACGTTCAGCGGACAGGTCACGGCCGCAGACCATCAGCATTATCGTCAGATCCCGTTCGATGTCCCGCCGGGGGTTGAGCGGGTCACGATCGTCCTCGACTATGACAAATCGAACAAGACGGTCATCGATCTGGGGCTATGGGACAATCAGCGGTTCCGCGGCTGGAGCGGCGGCGCGCGGGACCGCTTCACCGTAGCGCCGAGTGATGCCTCGCCCGGCTATCTGCCGGGCGCGATCCTGCCGGGACGATGGCATGTCGAACTGGGTATTCCCAATGCGCGTGCCAACAGCCACAGCGGCTATCGCCTTCGCGTTTTCTTCGATCGAGACGCCGATCGCCGGGCGAGCTCCGCCATTGCCGATGCCCCGCTCCGCGCTGCGCCCGACTGGTATCGCGGCGATCTTCACATGCACGACGCGAATAGCGATGGCAGCTGCGCCAGCGCGTCGGGCCGGCGCGTGCCCTGCCCGCTTTTCCGTACGGTCGCGGCCGCTGCGCAGGCCGGCCTCGATTTCATCGCCGTGACCGATCACAATACGGTCTCTCATTTCGGCGGCCTACGGGAGCTGCAGCCCTATTTCGACCGGACGCTCCTGATCCCTGGGACGGAGATCACGACCTTCCACGGCCACGCCAATGCGATCGGGCAGCAGAGCTTCCTGGATTTTCGCGTCGGCACCCCGGATGTTCCGAACATCGTCGCGCTCGAACGCGCCGTCGCGCGGGCGGGCGCCATTCTTACCATCAACCATCCCAATCTGCCCTCCGGCGAGACCTGTATGGGATGCGGCTGGACGTGGCCGGACACCGATTATACGGGCATCACCGCCATCGAGGCGGTGAACGGATCGATCGCCGAAGGGGCCTATGCCGGGCTCGGCTTCTGGTATGCGCGCCTCAACGAAGGGCATAGGCTGACGGGGGTTGGCGGGAGCGACAATCACGATTCCGATCCTGACCCGAAACGCGCGCCTGTCGGGCGCCCCACTACCGTCGTTCACGCCCTCGCTTTGTCGACGCCGGCCATCCTCGCCGGCATCCGCGCCGGCAACGTCTTCATCGACGTGGCCGGCACGCGCGACCGTCTCCTGGAGGTGGAGGCAAGCTCGGGCTCGTCCCGTGCCGTCATGGGTGGATCGCTGCACCTCGCCCGGACCATAGCAATAGAGGCCCAGGTACAGGGGGTTGCCGACGGCCAGGCAGTCCTGATCGTGGACGGCAAGGCAAGCGGTGAACCCCAGCCGATCGACACCGCCCGCCGATCCGCTCGCTTTGCCATCGATGCGGCGTCCGTGCGTCGCTGGATCAGCGTGAACATCCTTGGCGCGGGGCACCCGCTGCTGATCGGCAACCCGATCTACATCGATCGCCGCTGAGAACGGGCAGCTGCCAGCCAGACCCGGAGGATCCGGCGACGGTTGCCGGCGCGAACGTCCGCCTGGCGAGCAGCCATTTGTGCGTCCGCATTCCAAAGCGCGCATTACCACGGTAAATTGGGGGCGAGCGGATACAGGGGGATGCTATGGAAGCTGAAGCGATCGGCACCTTTGATGTGAAGCTTGCGCCGATCGACTCCGGTCCGAGCCCGATCGGCAGCCTGTCGATCGACAAGATCTTCCACGGCGACCTGCAAGGCACCAGCGCCGGCCAGATGCTGGCGTTCCGCAGCGACGTCGAGGGTTCCGCCGGCTACGTCGCGATGGAGCGGGTCACGGCCTCGCTTGCCGGGCGGGAAGGCGCCTTCACCCTGCAGCATAGCGGGTTGATGGACAAAGGCTCGCCCTCCTTGACGGTCATCGTCGTGCCGGATTCAGGCACGGACGGGCTGGCTGGCCTGACCGGCACAATGAACATCGTCGTCACACCCGGCCGGCACGATTATCAGTTCCGCTATATATTGCCGGATTAGGAATCGTACGGCTGCTCCGCCGTCATCGCGCCAGGCAGAGCAGGAAAGCGCCATATGGCCTGCCTTGCTCCATCTGGGCGCGAGCGGAATGGGTGACTTGAACAACAGAGGTGGCGCAGCGCCTGCGCCCCGCCGCAAGATGGATGCCATCTACCGGCGTCCATAACGAGCGCCGACGCCACGGTGACGCCCGTCACGCTCAGCGATGTGCCAGCGAGACGGCGTAGAATCGCTTGGTCCAGGGCGACTGTCGCCCACGAAAAAGCCGCCGCCCACCGGAGTGGACGACGGCTCTTTTCGGTCAACCTGACAGCGGTCTTAGCTGTTCAGGTAATCGCCTGCATCCGCGTCGGTGCCGTGGGTCTCGCCCACAACCTCGCCCAGCGGATCGTTGCCGGTATCGGCCTCGACCGCACGCTTCAGCTCGGCCTCATGCTCTTCAGCCGCCGTCTTCGGAGCGACGATCGCGGCCGCCAGGCTACGCTGCGAGGCGCGCAGCGCCGCGTCGCGCGACGATGCCGTAACCCGCAGGCGGTTCATGCCCGCGCCGGTACCCGCCGGGATGAGACGGCCGACGATCACATTCTCCTTGAGCCCGTTCAGGCTGTCGATCTTGCCCTGCACCGAAGCCTCGGTGAGGACGCGCGTCGTTTCCTGGAAAGACGCCGCCGAGATGAACGAGCGCGTCTGGAGCGAGGCCTTGGTGATGCCGAGCAGGATGGGCTTGCCCTCCGCCGGCGTCTGGCCCTTTTCGAGCTTCGCGTTGATCTCGTCCATCTCCTCGCGGTCCACCTGCTCACCGGGGAGCAGGGTGGTGTCGCCGGCGGCCGTGATCTCAACCTTCTGCAGCATCTGACGAACGATCGTCTCGATGTGCTTGTCGTTGATCTTCACGCCCTGCAGTCGATAGACTTCCTGGATTTCCGACACGAGATATTCGGCAAGCGGCTCGATGCCGAGCACTTCCAGAATATCGTGCGGATCGGGCGAGCCGCCGATGAGGTTGTCGCCGCGCTTGACGTAATCGCCTTCCTGCGCGTCGATCGTCTTCGACTTCGGCACCAGATACTCGACCGGCTCCGACCCATCATCCGGACGGATGATGACCTTGCGCTTGGCCTTGTAATCCTTGCCGAACTCGACCCGGCCGGAAATCTTCGCGATGATCGCGTTTTCCTTCGGCTTGCGCGCTTCGAACAGCTCGGCGACGCGCGGCAGACCACCGGTGATGTCGCGGGTACGTGCCGCTTCGCGCGGAACACGTGCCAGCACTTCGCCGGCTTCGACCATCTGGCCGTCCTCGACCGCGATGACCGCGCCCGGTGCCAGACGGGACACGCCCGCCTCGCCCGAAGCCTCGTCCAGCAGGGTGATCCGCGGACGCAGATCCTCCTTCTTGGCGCGACCCGTATCCTCGATCACCACGCGCTGGGTCAGGCCGGTCGTTTCGTCCGACTCCTCGCGCACCGTGCGGTTCTCGATCAGATCCTGGAAGCGGACCATGCCCTTCTTGTCGGTGATCACCGGCATATAGGCCGGATCCCACTGCGCGATGCGATCGCCCTTGGAGACAATCGCGCCGTCGTTGACGAGCAGCTGCGCGCCGTACGGCAGACGGTGGGTCGAACGCTCGCGGCCGTCCATATCGACGATCGCGATTTCCGCCGAACGCGACAGCGCGATGTGCTGACCGCGTGCGTTGGTGATCGTCGGCAGGCCGCGCAGCTCGATCTTGCCGTCGGACACGGCTTCCAGGTTCGACTGCTCGTTGAGCTGTGCCGCACCGCCGATGTGGAAGGTCCGCATCGTCAGCTGCGTGCCCGGCTCACCGATCGACTGCGCCGCGATGACGCCGACCGCTTCGCCGATATTCACCGGCGTACCGCGGGCAAGGTCACGGCCGTAGCAGGCCGCGCAGACGCCGCCCTTGGATTCGCACACCAGCGGCGAGCGGATCTTCACGGCCTGCGGCGACACCGCCTCGATCGATGCCACCATCGCTTCGTCGAGCAACGTGCCTTCCGGAACGATCGTCTCACCGGTCTTGCTGTCGACGATATCCTCGGCCGTGGTGCGGCCCAGAATACGCTCGCCCAGCGAGGCGATGGTCGAACCGCCCTGCACGATCGCACGCATTTCCAGCGCACGCTCGGTGCCGCAGTCGATCTCGACGACGACGCAATCCTGCGACACGTCGACCAGACGGCGGGTCAGATAGCCCGAGTTCGCCGTCTTCAACGCCGTATCCGCGAGGCCCTTACGGGCGCCGTGGGTGGAGTTGAAATATTCAAGGACGGTCAGGCCTTCCTTGAAGTTCGAGATGATCGGCGTCTCGATGATCTCACCCGACGGCTTGGCCATCAGGCCGCGCATGCCGGCGAGCTGCTTGATCTGGGCCTGCGAACCGCGGGCACCGGAATGGGCCATCATGTAGATCGAGTTGATGTCGGCTTCGCGACCGTCGGAGGTCTTCTTGACCGCCTGGATCTCCTTCATCATCTCGTTCGCAACGCGATCACCGCAACGCGACCAGGCGTCGATCACCTTGTTATACTTTTCCTGCTGGGTGATCAGGCCGTCCTGATACTGCTGCTCGTAATCCTTCACGAGGGCGCGGGTCTCGTCGACCAGCGCTTCCTTCGAGTCCGGGATCACCATGTCGTCCTTGCCGAACGAGATGCCGGCCTTGAACGCGTGCCGGAAGCCCAGCGCCATGATGGCGTCGGCGAACAGCACCGTCTCCTTCTGGCCGGTGTGACGATAGACTTCGTCGATGACGTCGCCGATGTCCTTCTTGGTCAGCAGGCGGTTGACGATTTCGAACGGCACCTTGTGGCTCTTCGGGAGCGTCTCGCCGAGCAGCATGCGGCCGGCGGTCGTCTCGAACCGCTTCATGTAGGTGTTGCCCTGCTCGTC
>NZ_JBMDXN010000049.1:0-47236 GCF_048595155.1 Sphingomonas sp. | reverse complement strand
CAAGCGCGACGCTTCATCTCCTGCGGCCCGGGCATCCGCCGGGGCGACGAATTGACCTGAAAGGGCATATAACCATGCGCGTTTATTATGACTCCGATGCCGATATCGGCCTGATCAAGGGCAAGAAGGTCGCGATCGTCGGCTATGGCAGCCAGGGCCATGCGCACGCCCAGAACCTGCGGGATTCAGGCGTGGCCGAAGTTGCCATCGGTCTGCGTCCGGGCTCGGCCAGCGCCGCCAAGGCTGAAGGCGCCGGCTTCAAGGTCATGCCCGTCGCCGAAGCATCGGCCTGGGCCGACATCATCATGATCCTCGCGCCGGACGAACATCAGGCCGGGATCTGGGAAAAGGATATCAAGGACAATATCCGGGACGGCGCGGCGATTGCCTTTGCCCATGGTCTTAATATCCATTTCGGGTTGATCGAGCCGCCGGCGGGGATCGACGTTTTCATGATCGCGCCGAAGGGTCCTGGCCACACCGTGCGCGGCGAATATGTTAAGGGGGGCGGTGTGCCCTGCCTGATCGCGATCCATCAGGATGCCAGCGGCAATGCGCACGATGTTGCTCTGTCCTACGCATCGGCGGTCGGCGGCGGCCGCTCGGGCGTGATCGAGACGACCTTCAAGGAAGAATGCGAGACCGATCTGTTCGGCGAGCAGGCCGTGCTGTGCGGCGGTTTGACCCATCTGATCATGGCGGGTTTCGAGACGTTGGTCGAAGCCGGTTATGCGCCGGAAATGGCCTATTTCGAATGTCTTCACGAGGTGAAGCTGATCGTCGACCTGATGTATGAAGGCGGCATCGCCAACATGCGCTACTCGATCAGCAACACCGCCGAATATGGCGATTACCATACCGGCCCGCGCATCATCACCGATGAAACCAAGGCAGAAATGAAGCGCGTCCTTGCCGACATTCAGGGAGGTCGCTTCGTCCAGCGCTTCATGACGGACAACCGCATGGGCAATCCGGAGATGAAGGCGAGCCGGAAATTGCAGGCCGAACACGGCATCGAAAAGGTCGGCGCGGAGCTGCGTGCGATGATGCCCTGGATCGGCAAGAACAAGCTGGTCGATAAAGAACGTAACTGATCATCCGACGGCTTGACTTGCACGCGTTGCGCGACGACTGATAGCGCTAACAAGCTGCGCATCAGCGTGGCGTCAACGCGTGCAGGAGAGTGCGGGATGAAGGCTTTCGCGCCGGCAACGATGCTGGCGGACGATTGGCGCGAGGGCCTGTTCGCGGGCCGTGTCGAAACCTCCGAAGGGCCCACGCCCGTGCTCGTCCACGGCGGCGTGCTGCATGACATGAGTCGGGTCGCGCCGACCATGTCGCAGCTGATCTCCGATCGCGCGTTTGATGCATCTGCCGGAACGCCGCTTGGCGATCTCGATCGTCTGACCCTGTCGGCCGATGGTGACCTTCGCTTGCTCAGCCCGGTCGATCTCCAGTGCGTCAAGGCGGCTGGTGTGACCTTCGCGGTGTCGGCGGTCGAGCGCGTGATCGAAGAGCGTGCGCGTGGCGACGCCGGCAAGGCGGCCGAGGTTCGCGCAATGCTCGAAAGCCGCATCGGTGGCGGCATCCGTGGGTTGAAGCCCGGCTCCCCCGAAGCGATGACGCTGAAGCAGGCGCTGATCGACGAGGGCATGTGGTCGCAGTACCTAGAGGTCGCGATCGGCCCGGATGCGGAGATCTTCACCAAATCGCCGGTGCTCTCGACCGTTGGCTGGGGCGCCGACATCGGCGTGCGTTCGGATTCGTCCTGGAACAATCCCGAGCCCGAAATCGCCATCCTCGCCGACAGCCACGGCGAGCCGGTTGGCGCGAGCCTCGGCAATGACGTCAATCTGCGCGATTTCGAAGGTCGTTCGGCGCTGCTGCTCGGCAAGGCCAAAGACAATAATGCATCCTGTTCGCTCGGGCCGTTCGTGCGCCTGTTCGATCAAAGCTTCACCATGGACGATGTCCGCACGGCCGAGGTCGATCTGCTGATCGAGGGGGAGGACGGCTATGTGCTCAAGGGCCATAGCTCGATGGGCGAGATCAGCCGCGATCCGGTCGATCTGGTCACCCAGGCGATGAGCGAGCATCATTATCCCGATGGCTATATCCTGTTCCTCGGCACCTTGTTCGCGCCGACGCAGGATCGCGACGATCCGGGCCGGGGCTTCACGCACAAGGTGGGCGACGTCGTCTCCATCTCGACCCCGAAGCTGGGCCGTCTCGTCAACCGGGTGGTCTATTCTAAGAATGCGCCGCCATGGACGCTTGGCATCGCCGGGCTGATGCAGAATCTGGTGTCGCGCGGGCTGCTCGGCGCGCGCTAACAAGGCAGGGGAACCATGAAGCTCACCCATTTCATCGGCGGCCAGCAGGTCGAAGCCGACACGCCGTTCAACAGCATCAACCCGTCCAATACCGATGAGGTGGTCGCCTCATATCCCGCCGGCGGCAAGGCCGAGGTGGACGCCGCCGTCGCGGCCGCCCGCGCGGCCTTCCCAGCCTGGTCGATGGGCTCGCCCGAACTGCGCTCCGATCTGCTCGACCGGGTTGGCAGCACGATCATGGCGCGTGCGGCCGAACTCGGCGAACTGCTCTCGCGAGAGGAAGGCAAGACGCGGCCGGAGGGCATGGGCGAAGTGATGCGCGCCGCGCGCATCTTCAAATATTTCGCAGGCGAAGCGCTCCGTCGTCATGGCCAGACACTCGAATCCACCCGGCCCGGCCTCGATGTCGAGGTATGGCGTGAGGCGGTGGGCGTCTATGGCCTGATCACGCCGTGGAACTTCCCGATCGCCATTCCGGCCTGGAAGGCGGCGCCCGCGCTCGCGTTCGGCAATACCGTGGTGTTGAAGCCCGCCAATCCCACGCCCGCCATCGCCCATGCGCTGGCCTCGATCATTCATGAGGTCGCCGCGTCGCTCAATGCGCCGGCCGGCATTTTCAACATGATCCTCGGCCAGGGCGGCGTCGGGTCTGCGCTCGTCGATCATCCGGACGTCAATGGCATCTCCTTCACCGGCAGCCAGGGTGTCGGCGCCAAGGTCGGCATTGCCGCGGTCACGCGCCAGGCGCGGGTCCAGCTCGAGATGGGCGGCAAGAACCCGCTGGTCGTGCTCGACGACGCCGATCTGGAGCGAGCGGTCGCGATCGCGCTCGATGGCGGTTTCTTCCAGACCGGCCAGCGCTGCACCGCCTCCTCCAAGGTGATCGTGCAGGATGGCATCCACGACCGCTTCGTCGACGCGCTGGCGGCGCGCGCGAAGGCGCTCAAGGTCGGCCCTGCGCTCGATCCCTCGACCCAGGTGGGCCCAGCATCCTCGGACACGCAGTTCGAGCAGAATCTTCGCTACGTCGATATCGCCACCAGTGAGGGCGGTCGCCTCGTTACCGGCGGGGACAAGCTCAGCCTCGACACCCCCGGCTATTTCATGGCGCCGACCCTGATCGCCGATACCAATCCGGATATGCGGATCAATAATGAGGAAGTGTTCGGCCCGGTCGTCTCGACGGTCCGCGCCAAGACCTATGAGGACGCGCTGGAGCTGGCCAATCGCGGCAACTTCGGACTGTCGGCAGGCATCGTCACGACCAGCCAGAAGCATGCGCGCCACTTCAAGAAGAACGTGCGGGCCGGCATGGTGATGATCAACCAGCCGACCGCCGGCGTCGACTATCACGTGCCGTTCGGCGGCACGCGTGGCTCCAGCTATGGCGCGCGCGAACAGGGTTTTGCAGCAGTGGAATATTATACGCAGATGAAAACCGTCTATGTCGGCGATTGAGGGGGAAGCCCAGCGGGCGGTCTATCCTAGCCTCAAGGATAAGCGCGTTCTCGTTACCGGGGGCGGCAGCGGCATCGGAGAAGGCGTGGTCGAGGCGTTTGTGCGCCAGGGCGCGCAGGTCGCCTTTGTCGATATCGCCGATGAAGCGTCGCGCGCTCTGGTCGATCGGCTGAGCTATGCGCCGCACAAGCCGATCTACCGCCTGTGCGACCTGACCGATATCGAGGGCTTCAAGCGCACCCTGGCCGAGATCGAAGCGGCGCTGGGCGGCATCGATATCCTGATCAACAATGCCGCCAACGACGATCGCCATAGCGTCGAAGAGGTTACGCCGGCGTATTGGGACGATCGGATGGCGGTGAACCTGCGCCACCTGTTCTTCGCCGCCCAGGCGGTGGTGCCGGCGATGCAGCGTGCGGGCGGCGGCGTGATCCTGAATTTCGGTTCGATCAGCTGGCATCTCGGTATGGCCGATCTGGTCCTGTACCAGACCGCCAAGGCCGCGATCGAAGGCATGACGCGGGCATTGGCCCGCGATCTGGGCCGCCTCGGCATCCGCGTGAACACGATCGTGCCGGGCAACGTCCAGACGCCGCGCCAGATGAAATGGTATACGCCGGAAGGCGAGGCGGAGATCGTCAGCGCGCAATGTATCGACGGCCGCATCCAGCCTGCCGATGTTGCCGCGATGGTGCTGTTTCTCGCGTCGGACGATGCGCGCATGTGCACCGGTCATGATTATTTCGTCGATGCGGGATGGCGATAAATGGATGAGGCGCGCAGCGTTCTGTCGGTTCAGGCGACCCTGGGCGAGGGGCCGGTCTGGGTAGAGCGCGAACAGGCGCTCTGGTTCGTCGATATCAAGAACCACAAGGTCCATCGCTTCGATCCCGCGAGCGGCGATCACCGAGCCTACGATGCGCCGGGGCAGGTCGGCTGGGTCCTGCCGGCGGACGACGGCGCGTTTCTGGCCGGATTGCAGCAGGGCGTCGCCCGCTTCGATCCCGCGACCGGCGTCTTCGACGTGATCGCCACGCCCGAGGCCGCCCTTCCCACCAACCGCCTCAACGATGCGGCGGTAGACGGGCGGGGACGCGTCTGGTTCGGGTCGATGGACGACGGAGAGGGCGCCGCGACCGGTCGCCTCTATCGCTTCGATCGCGGCACGGTCGTCGATAGCGGCCTCGCGCCCGTTTCGATCACCAACGGTCCGGCCATCAGCCCGGACGGCCGCACCCTCTACCATACCGACACGCTCGGGCGGATCATCCATCGCGTGCCGATCAACGACGATGGCAGCCTCGGTACGCCGTCGCAGTTTGCAGTCATCGACGAAGCGGACGGCTGGCCCGACGGCGCGGTGTGCGATGCGGAGGGCTTTGTCTGGACCGGATTGTGGGGCGGCTGGCGCGCGCGCCGTTATGCGCCTGACGGGACGATTGCCGCCGAAGTGCGCTTGCCCGCCGCCAATGTCACCAAGATTGCCTTCGGTGGAGCAGATTTGCGCACCGCATACGCCACCACCGCGCGAAAAGGTCTCGACGCGGACGCTCTGGCCAGCCAACCTTTGGCGGGGAACGTGTTCGCCTTCGAAACGGACACGCCGGGACTGGCCGGGAACCTGGTCAAGCTGCGCTGACCGGCAGACGGTACAAAGGATAAGGAGAAAGCGGGAGATGCAGAGCGGGAAGGGGCAGGCCAATATGGCCTATATCGGCGCGATCGTCGCGGTTGCGACGATTGGCGGCCTCCTATTCGGATATGATAGCGGCGCCGTGAACGGCACCCAGAACGGCCTCAAGTCGGCCTTTGGCCTGAGCGAGGCTGGCCTGGGTTTCACGGTCGGCTCGCTGCTGATCGGCTGCTTCATCGGCGCCTTCTTCGCCGGTGCGCTTGCCGAGAAGATGGGCCGGCGCAATGTGATGCGTCTCGCCTCCTTGCTCTTCCTGATCGGCGCGCTCGTCCAGGGCTTCGCGCACAATCAGGAGATTTTCGTCATTTCCCGCCTGATGGGCGGTATCGCCGTCGGCGCGGCGAGCGTGCTCTCGCCGGCCTATATTTCGGAAGTCGCGCCGGCGCATATCCGCGGCAGGATGACGACGATCCAGCAGATCATGATCATCGCCGGCCTGACGGCGGCGGCGATCGTGAACTATTTCTTCCAGCAGGCCGCCGGCAACGATTCGACCAATGAACTCGCCTTCGGGCTGGCCGCATGGCGCTGGATGTTCCTCGCCCAGGCACTGCCGGCAGCGGTATTCCTGATCGCGCTCTTCTTCGTTCCGGAAAGCCCGCGTTTCCTGGTCGCGCGGGGCCGCAACGCGGAAGCCTCGGTCGTGCTGTCCAAGCTCTTCGGCGAGACCGAAGGGCGCGACAAGCTGGCGGAAATCCAGGGCAGCTTCTCGGCCGATCACCGCCCCCGTCTGTCGGACGTGCTCGCCAAGGGCACGGTGCTCCGCCCGATCGTGTGGGCCGGCCTGATCATCGCCGTGTTCCAGCAGCTCGTCGGCATCAACGTCATCTTCTATTATGGCGCTACGCTGTGGCAGGCCGCCGGCTTCTCGGAATCGCAGGCGCTGCTGACCAACATCATCAACAACTCGATCTCGATCGCGGCCTGCTTCGTCACCGTGCTCTATGTCGACAGGATCGGCCGCAAGCCGCTGCTGCTGATCGGCTCGGCCGGCATGGCGATCACCCTGTTCATCATGGTCTATGCCTTCTCGACCGGCACCATGACGGGCACGACGCTGAACCTGCCCGGCCATATGGGCATGGTCGCCGTGAGCGCCGCGCTCGCTTATTCGGCCTTGTTCAACATCAGCTGGGGCCCGGTCATGTGGGTCATGCTGGGGGAGATGTTCCCGAACCAGCTGCGCGGCTCGGCACTCGCCGTCTGCGGCTTCGCCCAGTGGTTCGCAAACTACCTGATCGCGCAGAGCTTCCCCGTCATGCTGGGCAGCATCGGCCTTGCCGCCAGCTACAGCTTCTACGGCACCTGTGCGGTGATCAGCTTCTTCCTGGTCCAGAAGTTCATTCACGAAACCAAGGGCAAGGAACTGGAGGCGATGGAGGGCTGAGCCCCTCCGTCACTTATCGGCCCAAAAAAGAAGCCCGCCGTTCTCCGGAACGGCGGGCTTTTCGTGGCCGAGCAACCTACGAAATGGGCGTGCCGAATGCGTTTCAGCATCCGGCGGGCAGGCGCGAACGGTCCGTCGCTCTCCGGCCGTCATTGCTTCGCTTCGCTCCTCGCAATGACCGAGGAGGCGCTAAACGAAGCTCAGTGGTTATGCCGCGGCGTCTTCGCTGCCACGCCGCGATACTTCACCGCGAATTCCAGCACCGCGCCCTCGTGCATCTGCCCGGTCTTCTCGCGGTACAACTCTTCCCACGGCGTATTGCTGGGCGGGATCGGCGGGGCGGGCTCCGTCTTGCGACGAGCAATCTCCGCTTCGTCGACCAGCGCGTTGCAACTGCCCGTGTTGAGATCGATCCGGATCATGTCGCCGGTCCGCAGCCACGACAGGCCACCGCCTGCCGCGCTCTCGGGCGAGGCGTTGAGGATCGACGGACTGTCCGACGTACCGGATTGGCGCCCGTCGCCCAGCGTCGGCAGCCACATCACACCGCGCTGGATCAGCGCGTCCGACGGCTGCATGTTGACGACCTCGGCCGAACCCGGCCAGCCGATCGGGCCGGCGCCGCGCATCACCAGGATGCAATTCTCGTCGATGTTCAGCGACGGGTCGTTGATGCGGTGGTGGTAATCGTCCGCCCCATCGAACACGATCGCGCGCGCCTCGAACGCGCCCTCCGATCCGGGCGTGCTCAAATAGCGCCGGCGGAATTCTTCGGAGATCACGCTCGTCTTCATGATCGCATGATCGAACAGATTGCCCGACAGGACGAGGAAGCCGGCCTGCTCCTTCAGCGGCGCCGCGAACGGCTTGATGACCTCGCGGTCGGGGCTCTCGCGCCCGGCGATATTGTCCGCCAGCGACCGGCCCGTCACCGTGGCGCAGCCGCCGTGCAGCTTGCCTGCCTCGAGCAGCTCCCACAGCAACGCCGGTACGCCGCCCGCGCGATGGAACCGTTCGCCCAGATATTTGCCGGCCGGCTGCATGTTGAGCAGCAACGGCAAATCATAGCCGTGCGTCGTCCAGTCGTCCGGCGACAGCTCGACGCCGGCATGTCGCGCCATCGCCATGATATGCGGCTCGGCATTGCTCGATCCGCCCGCGGCAGTGACGAAGGCGATCGCGTTGAGGAAGCTCTCGCGCGTCAGGATCTTGGACGGCCGCAAATCCTCATACGCCATGTCGACGATGCGCTGGCCGGTGCGATATGCCATCTGGCCGCGCTCGCGATAGGGCGCTGGGATGGCTGCGCAGCCCGGCAGCGACAGCCCCAGCGCCTCCGCCACGCCGTTCATGGTCGATGCCGTGCCCATCGTGTTGCAATGGCCGGGGGACGGCGCGCTTTCGGTCGCACGCTTGAAGAATTCTTCTTCGTCGATCTCGCCGGCGGCCAGCTTGCGGCGCGACCGCCAGATGATGGTGCCGGATCCGACCAGTTCGTCGCCATGCCAGCCGTCCAGCATCGGGCCGCCCGACAGCACGACCGCGGGAATGTCGACGGTGGACGCCGCCATGATCTGCGATGGCGTGGTCTTGTCGCAGCCGGTCGTCAGCACCACCGCGTCGATGGGATAGCCGTAGAGAATCTCGACCAGGCCCAGATACAGCAGGTTGCGATCCAGCGCGGCGGTCGGCCGGCGGCAATTTTCGAAGATCGGGTGAACCGGAAATTCCATAGGAATGCCGCCCGCATCGCGAATGCCCGCCGCCGTGCGCTTGGCCAGCTCGACATGGATGCGGTTGCATGGGGAAAGGTCGCTGCCCGATTGGGCGATGCCGATGATCGGCTTGCCCGATCGAAGCTCGTCCGGCGTCACCCCATAATTCATGAAGCGCTCCAGATAGAGCGCGACCATGTCGCTGCGGGCCGGATCGGCGAACCAGTCGCGCGAGCGGAAGGGACGTACGGCTACTCGGCTCAACGCGGCTCTCCAGAAAGACTGTGCGCGCTACAGGGCGACACGATCGGCGTGTCAAGCAGGTTGGAAACCATAGAGATCAATGCCTTGTTACGACAGCTGACGCGCCGTCTTGCGATCAACCGCGCGCGCTGGGTCGCCGCCGCGGCGCCGCATCCGATTGGCGTCGCACGAACGTATAATCCAGTTCGATATGGCGCGGGGCGGCCCGCATTGGCCCGCGCTGCCCGCGTATCTCCGCCGCCAGCAGCTCCATCGCCGCCTGCGACATTTCGCGAATAGGCTGGTGGATGGTTGTCAGCTCGGGCCAGATCGTGGTGGCAAGCGGCGTATCGTCAAAGCCGCACACGGTGATGTCGCCCGGCACGTCCAGCCCATGGCGATGCGCGACCGCCACCGCCGCCGCCGCCATGTCGTCATTGGCGGCGAAAATGGCGGAGGGCTGCTCCTTCAGCTCCAGCAATCGCTCCGCCGCATCCAGGCCGGAGCGATAGGTGAACAATCCCTCCACGATCAGTTCGGGTTCGGCGGCGATGCCCATCGATTCCAGTCCGCGGCGATAGCCTTCCCGCCGCCGGCTGCTCGCCGTCTGGTTGGGGTTGCCGGAGATGAAGCCGATCCGCCGGTGGCCGAGCTTCGCCAGGTGGCAGGTCATGTCGAAGGCGGCGCGCTCATCGTCGATGCTGACGGCGGAAATCTCCCCCGGCGGCATGCCGCTGGCCACCACCACCATCGGAATGCCGGCCTTCTGCAAAACCTCGATAACGTCGCCGGAATCGCATAAGGGCGGCGGCAGGATCACACCGTCGATACCGATACGGATCAAATGTTCGGCCGCCTGGACCTCGCGTGCGCCGATCTCGCATTGCTCGACCATCAACTGCACGTTGCCGCGGCTGGCCTGATCCAGTCCGCCGACCAGGAATTCGCTCAGATAGGCCGCGCTCGGATTGCTGTAGAGCAGCCCGATCCGCAGCTCTTCGGCGCCCGCCAGGCTGCGCGCGGCGCGGTTCGGGGCATAGCCCAGTTGCGTGATTGCGGCATTGACAAGATCGCGGGTCGCCGCCTTGACGTTGGCCTCCCCGTTGATGACGCGGCTGACAGTCATGGGGGATACGCCCGCGCTTGCCGCGACATCGCTGATTGTCGGGGCGCTGCGCTGTCGGCGGGACGTCCTGTTGTTCAACCTGTGCTTCCCCCCGAAAGGCGGGGTCATGGCCCCTTACCGTTCGTGCTTATCGCGAGTTGGAGGCTTAGGCAAAATAATGGTTTCGAGCGGAATGCACCGTATCGGACAGGGCTCGACATAGCGAAAAATCCCCTTTTGCGAGTGCCGATATTCCCGCGTACCTTAGTCTGGCTTTCGGGGGAGGATAGCATGGCAAAGACTGAAGAAGCAGCCAGTCCACGTTTATATGAAAGCATCACGCGTGCGCTGGAACAGGCGATTGAGGTGGGGCGCTATCGGCCGGGCGATCGGCTGCCATCCGAACGGGAGCTTTCGGATCAGTTCGGCGTCAGCCGTCCGGTTGTGCGCGAAGCCATCATCGTGCTGGAATTGCGGGGGCTCGTCCAGCGGCGGCACGGGGCGGGCGTCTATGTCGCGCCCAAGGCGTCGCTGCAGCTCAGTCCCTCGGACGAAGCGGACGGGCCGTTTGAGGTGACCGAGGCGCGGCGCCTGCTCGAAGGGGAAGTGGCTGCGCTCGCCGCAACCGCCGCCAACGATCAGCAGATTACGGAACTGGAAACGATCCTCGCCCGCATCGGCGATATGCGCAGCGATCAGCCGACGCGGGAGCGCGCGGATCGCGCCTTTCACGTGGCGCTGGCGCGCGCGACGGGCAACGATGTGCTCGTCGGCCTGGTCGAGACCTTGTGGGACAAGCGCTACCAGTCGCCGCTCTGCGTCTATTTCTTCAGCCGCGCGCGGGAGGCCGGGATCCAGCCGCCGGTCGACGAACATCGCCTCGTCCTCGACGCGATCCGGGCGCGCGATCCGGATGCCGCGCGCCGGGCGATGCGCGATCATCTCGCCCGCGTGACCGAAAATCTGCTGATCGCCACCGAAGCCGATGTGATGGATCGCGCGCGGCTGCGCGTCGAGGAACGGCGCTTCGATTTCGCACGCAGGGCAGGCGTCCAGGTTTGATGCCATGTTGACCGAACGGAATACGCACACATGAGAAGATGCAGGTTGGGCTTGTCGGTAACGGGTGTCGTCGCCTGTCTTGGCGCAGCCGCCGGTTGTGCCGCGGCCCCTGGCGGCCTGCCCCACCTGGAGCGACGTGGCGCCGCCACCCAGCTGATCGTGGACAATAAGCCCTTCCTCCTCCTCGGGGGCGAAACGCATAATTCCAGCTTCAGCAGCGCCGATTACATGCGGCCGATCTGGCCGAGGCTTACGGCCATGAACCTCAATACCGCGCTGGTCCCGGTGGCCTGGGAGCATCTTGAGCCGGAGGAGGGGCGTTACGATTTCACGATCGTCGACGATTTGATCAAGGGCGCTCGCGCGAACAGGCTTCGTCTCGTGCTGCTCTGGTTCGGCAGTTGGAAGAACACCTATTCCAGCTACGCGCCTGCCTGGGTCAAACGGGACGGTGCGCGGTTCCCGCGTGTGGAAACGAGCGATGGCCGCGGTACCGAGCGTCTATCGCCATTCTCTCCTGCTGTCCGCGACGCCGATGCCAGGGCTTTTGCGCAACTCATGCGCCATGTGCGCGCCGTGGACGGGCAGCAACAGACTGTCCTCATGGTTCAGGTTGAGAATGAGGTCGGCGTGATCCCCCAATCGCGGGATCATTCCGCCGTTGCCGAGGCTGCTTTCGCCGGCCCGGTCCCGGATCTGTTGCTGCGCGCGCTGGCGGAACGTCGCAGCCAGCTGAACCCCGAATTACGGGCCGCCTGGGAGGCGGCCGGCGGTAAGACCGAAGGAACCTGGCAGCAGGTGTTCGGCGACCGCGCCCTGACCGATCATCTTTTCATGTCCTGGTATTATGCCAGGTTTGTCGATCGGGTTACGGCGGCGGGGAAGGCCGAATATGCGCTGCCGATGTTTACCAACGCGGCGCTGATCAGGCCCAATTACGAGCCCGGCCAGTATAATTCCGGTGGCCCGCTGCCGCAGTCGATGGATCTGTGGAAAGCGGGGGCGCCGTCGCTCGATTTCGTGTCGCCCGACATTTACTTCGATGGGTTCGTGTCTTGGGCCGAGGCCTATACGCGACCAGACAATCCGCTGTTCATTCCCGAAGCACGCGGCGGAAAGGGTGGAGCGGCCAACGCGCTTTACGCATTCGGCGCGCAAAAGGCGTTGGGCTTCTCCCCCTTCGGGATCGATGGCGTCGCGGGAGAGGGCGATCGCGAAGGGAATGGCAGGGGCGACGGTGGCCTCGATGACGCGATCGGCAACGTGTACGGCCAGCTCAGCAAACTCGCGCCGCTGATCCTGGAAAAGCAGGCTGCCGGTGCCATTCGCGGCGTGGTCATGGAAGGGGAGCCGCAGCGTGCGGCTCGGGTGCGGATTGGCGACTATATCGCCAATATGACCCGGGCCCCGTCGGCCGATGGCAACGTCGATCCTGCCAGCCGGGTCGGCGCACTATTTCTACAAACTGGCCCAGACGAATATCTGATTGTCGGAAGCGGCGATTCCGTCCTCACCTTCACCAGCGATCGGCCCGGCCCACCTATGGTCGGCATCGAGAGTATCGACGAACAGGTCCTGCAAGCCGGTGATCAAATCGCCGGCCGGCGGCTGAACGGCGATGAGAACGGGCAAGGCCAGGTTTTGCGGCTGCAATCGGGCGATGCTGCTAAGGGGATCGCCTATCGGGTTCGGCTATACCGCTATAAATAACGCGGTCAGGGTCCGTCGGTCTCGGGGCCCGGCTCTCGCCCGGGCCCGTTCGTTGGCGGAACGTCAATGCCCCGGTGCGTAAGGGAATTCCAGTGCCTCATAATAGCTTAGCGGATGTGCCGGCGCGGGTACGCCTGCCGGCAGGGGGCGTTTCGAGAAGGTCTGGAAATAGGCCAGACACGCGTCGCGCCACCATTCCGCCTCGTGCAGCTGGATGGCGAGGAACGCCTCCGTCTTCTCGAAGCGTTGCTGGTCCACGAACGGCTTCACTGCCTGCCACTGACGCTGCATCGCCACCACTTGATCGACGCCGGCCTGATAATGAAGCGCCAGCTCGTCCCACAGCGTGCGGCCGGATTTCATGCGATAGTCCCACGGCACATGGTGGAACCACAGTAGCAAACTGTCCGGCGTCGTCTTGGGATTGGCCAACACCTTCGCGATCTGCGGCGCATATTGGCTGATCGCATCGGTGCCGCGCGCCGTCCGGTCCACGCCGATGCCGATCGCGTCGGCCTGATGGTAATGGACTGGGTTCCACTCGGCGCGGGCCAGGTTGTTTACCCATGGGCCGGGGCCATAATGATGGCCCGTGGCCATGATGTGCGCAAGGCCGAGCGGCGTCATGTAATTCACCGCCGCCTCGCGCGATGCCATCATCATCTGGACGATCGGCTTCACGAAGGCCGGGTCGGATGTGAACGTCATCGCCGCCCACTCTTCCGCGATCCGTTGCGCCGAAGCTTCCGGATCCCAGGCCAGACGGCCGAAGGCGTACCAATCGGCCTGGTTGAAGGTCGATCCGCTCCAGTCGCGGTCATTGCCGATATTGGCGACGCCGGCGATGCCGGAAATGCGCTCGCCCTCCAACACCTTGGCGACGGTGGTGCCACGGCCCTTCGCGAACGTATCCCAGCGCAAGACCTCTTCGAACAAGGGGCCGAGATAGGCGGCGTGGGTGGCCTGCCCCAGATATTCCTTGGTAATTTGCAGTTCCAGCATCAGCGGCGTCTTCGGCATCGCGCCGATCAGCGGTGATACCGGCTCCCGCGGCTGGAAATCGAGCGGGCCATTCTTGACCTGCACGATGACATTCTGGGCGAACTGACCGTCCAGCGGCTTGAAGCTTTCATAGGCCTGCTTCGTGCGATCGACCGTGTGGCTGTCCTGCGCCGCATAGACGAAGGCGCGGTACATCACGATGCCGCCATGCGGGCGCACCGCATCGGCCAGCACATTGGCGCCATCGGCATGGGTACGGCCATAATCCTGCGGGCCGGGCTGGCCTTCCGAATTGGCCTTGACCAGGAAGCCGCCGAAATCGGGAATGGCTTGATAAATCTCGTCCGCTTTGGCCTTCCACCAGGCCGCGACTGCCGGGTCCAGCGGATCGGCGGTCTTCAGGCAGCCAATCTCCATCGGCGCCGTGAAACGGGCCGACAAATAGACTTTGATCCCCCACGGGCGGAACACATCCGCTAGCGCCTTGGTCTTGGCGATATAGTCGGGGGTCAGGCTCGCCGCGGCGGCATTGACGTTGTTCAGGACCGTGCCGTTGATTCCGATGGAGGCGTTGGCGCGCGCATAATCGGTGTAGCGCGGATCCTCATAATTGGGCAGCTTCCACCAATCCCACAGGGAATTGCCGGCATAGCCGCGCTCGATATGGCCATCCAGATTGTCCCAATGGTTCAGCACGCGCAGCATCAGCTTGGGCGCGGACGCAATGTCGAGCCGGTCGAGCGAGGCGCCGGTCTGGAACAGGCGCAGCAAGGCGAAGCTGCCGTAGAGCAGCCCGCGATCGTCATTGGCGGCGATGACGGTCACCGGCCGTCCTGCCACCGTCACGCTGCGGATCAGATAGCCTTCCGACCCGAGATTGCCGAGCGGCAACCGCAACTGGGCGATGGCGGGCAGGCTGCGCGGCGTGCCGATCAGGATCGTACCATTGCCCTCGCTGCTGCCGACCGGATGGCCCAGCAAACCGCTCAGCCCCCGCCGCAACTCGCCTGTCGCGGCGGCCAGCGTCGCCGAGGGCTGATCCCCGGCAACGATCCCGCTGGCATGGGCTTCGGCCTGGGTCAGCGCGGCCCCGCGCAGCGGCCGATAGCGCAGCCACAGATCATAGCCGTCGTCGGCGAACACGGGGGAGGCCAGGCCAATCGCGGCACAAAGCATAAGCAACAGGCGCGAAATGCGCATCGGCAGAATCCTCTTCCTTCACGGTAGGCTGTCGTCACGCAGACGCGTGCCCGATTGACTCGGCGGGGGCCGCTATATCATGGGAGCGCTAACAATAAAGGCGCGACGCCAAGGCTTTGGCGATGTCGCGCTGCCAGGACGGAGTAAGCGTAACCGGCGGCCGCCCCGCGCGTCCGCTTCTTTTTTGGAGAGGCTTTTGCCCAAGATCACATCTGCCCGCGTCATCGTGACGTGCCCGGGGCGTAATTTCGTGACGCTGAAGATCGAGACGGATGAGGGCGTGTACGGCCTCGGCGATGCGACGCTCAACGGCCGCGAGCTTTCGGTCGTGTCCTATCTGGAAGATCATGTCGTCCCCTGCCTGATCGGGCGCGACGCGCACCGGATCGAGGATATCTGGCAGTATCTGTACAAGGGCGCATACTGGCGGCGTGGGCCGGTGACGATGACCGCGATCGCGGCGGTCGACATGGCCTTGTGGGACATCAAGGGCAAGATCGCCAATTTGCCGGTCTACCAGTTGCTCGGCGGCGCCAGCCGCGAGGGCGCGATGGTCTATGGCCATGCCAACGGCAAGGACATTGCCGAGACGATCGACAATGCGCTGCTCTACAAGGAGCAGGGTTATAAGGCGATCCGCATCCAGTCGGGCGTGCCCGGCCTTGCCTCCACCTACGGCGTCTCCAAGGATCGCTATTTCTACGAGCCGGCCGACGCCGATCTGCCGACCGAGAATGTCTGGTCGAGCGAGAAATATATGCGCTCGGTCGTGCCTTTGTTCGAAGCCGCGCGCGAGGCTTTGGGCTGGGACGTCCACCTGCTGCACGACATCCACCACCGCCTGACCCCGATCGAGGCGGGCCGTCTGGGCAAGGATCTGGAGCCCTATCGCCCCTTCTGGCTGGAAGATGCGACACCGGCCGAGAACCAGGATGCCTTCCGCCTGATCCGCCAGCACACCACCACCCCGCTCGCCGTGGGGGAGATCTTCAACTCGATCTGGGATGCCAAGGGGCTGATCGAGAACCAGCTGATCGACTATATCCGCGCGACCGTGGTCCATGCCGGCGGCCTGACCCATCTGCGCCGGATCGCGGCGCTCGCCGACCTCTATCAGGTCCGCACCGGCTGCCATGGCGCGACCGATCTGTCGCCGGTCTGCATGGCGGCAGCCCTCCATTTCGACATTTCGGTGCCGAACTTCGGCGTGCAGGAATATATGCGCCACACCGAAGCGACGGATGAGGTCTTCCCCCATGCCTACAGCTTCACCGACGGCATGATGCACCCCGGCGACAGGCCCGGCCTCGGCGTCGACCTCGACGAAATGCTCGCCGCCAAATATCCCTACAAGCGCGCCTTCCTGCCGGTAAACCGCCTGGAAGACGGAACCCTGTACAACTGGTAGCCGTCCGCGCGGCGCGCCATCTCGGCGCGCCGCGAAGACATGTAGCCGAACCACAGCACGCTATTGATAGTCATTATCAACTGATCTACCGGAGCCTCCTCAGGGAGATTCGAAGACGATGAAGATTTATGCTTTGCGGTGGCTGCTGGCATCCACCGTCCTTGTCACGGCGCCGCTTTGTGCGGCCGATGTCGCGACGGATGCTGATCAGGATACCGGCGTCATCGTCGTCACCGGCTCACGGCCGGTGACCGAGTCAAGCGCCGGCACCAAGAGCACCGTTCCGCTTGCCGAAACTCCTCAATCGATCTCGGTCATCAGTGCGTCCGATATTGCCGGCCTGGGACTGCAAAATCTCAATCAGACGCTGCGCTTCGTGGCTGGCGTCACGCCCGAACAGCGCGGCGCGAGCGAAGAGATTTACGACCTGTTCAAGCTGCGCGGCTTCGATGCCTTGATCTATCTGGACGGGCTGCGGCAGTTCACCAGCCCGACCGGCTACGCCTCGGCCCAGACCGACATTTCCCGCCTCGACCGGATCGAGGTTGTCAAAGGCCCGGCATCGACGCTGTACGGGCAATCCACGCCCGGCGGCATCATCGCCCAGTCCAGCAAACTCCCGCTGGATCGTGATCTCTATGGGGCGGCCTCGGGTACCTATGGCACTTTCAATCTCTATCGATTTGACGCGGACGTTGGCGGGCGCGCCGCGCCGGGCGTTCTCTGGCGGCTCTATGGCAGCGCCAATGGCGCCGATACCCAACAGAAGTTCGGCAAGCGCGAGCGACAGACGATCTCCGGCGCGGTGACGGTAGGCGCGGGCGGCAAGACCTCCCTGACCCTGCTCGGCAATTATTCGCACGACCCGTATAATGGCACCTATGGCGTGTTCCCATCGCTGGGAACTCTGATCCCCAACCCGAATGGCCGGATCAGCAGCAAGTTCGATGGCGGAGAAGCGGGCAATCGCTATGCGCGCGAGCAGGCGGCGGGCACCTACATCTTCACCCACCAATTCAACGATAATTGGGCATTCCGCGCGTCCGGGCGCCTGCAGCGGATTACGTCGAAGCTCGGCCTGATCTACGTGTCCGGTGGATTGGACCCCGACGATACGGCGCAACGCCTCTATTCCCGGGCAAGCTACTCCACGCGCGAGCGGCTGAATGCATGGACCTATGACAATCAGCTGACGGGCCGCTTCGACACCGGGCCGATCACGCACAATATCCTGATCGGCTATGACCGCCAGCTGCTGCATGCGCGCGAATTGTACGCGTTCGGCACGGCGCCCTCGATTGATGTCTATGCCCCGGTTTATGGCACGATCGCGGTGCCCCGCACCCCGGCACAAGTGCCGAATCCATTCGGCGGCTATTACAATGTGCGATCGCTCCAGCAGGGCGTCTATGCGCAGGACGAGCTTTCCTGGGGCGGGTTGCGGGTCACGCTGAGCGGCCGTGAAGACTGGACGCGCATCGCCAACGGCCTAGGCACCAACGCGCAGGATACGGTGCTGCCCGACGCACAGAAGAACCGCAAATTCACCTGGCGTGCGGGCGCGCTGTACAAGTTCGACATGGGGCTTGCCCCCTATGTCTCTTACGCCACCTCATTCCAGCCGCAGACGGCGATCGTGGCAAATCCGGATGGCACGACCGGCCTGGCGAAACCCTCCACCGGCAAGCAGCTGGAAGCGGGCGCCAAATATCAGGTGCCGGGAACCGCCATCCTCGTCACCGCCGCCTGGTTCCGCATCATCCAGAATGACGTGGTGACGCCGAACCCGCTTACGAACATCTCTTTTCAATCGGGCAAGGTAAGATCAACCGGTGTCGAGGTCGAAGCCACCCTTCCCCTGCCTTATGGCTTCAACGGGCGGTTCGCGTTCAGCCGTCAGCGGGTGAAGGTGCTGGAGGATGCGGATCTGGCGCGGGTCGGCAAATCGCTGGAAACCGTGGGCAAGGGCAATATGTCCGCCAACCTGGAATGGTCGCCCAAGCAGGGGCCGCTGGAAGGATTGGCGCTGGGTGGCGCGGTCCGTCACGTTTCGCCCGTCTATGCCGGGATCGCCCCGTCGGACGGGATCGCCCGCTATTCTCCATCGTACACCGTGTACGACGCGCTGGTGCGCTATGATCTTGCCGGCGTGTCCGATCGCCTGAATGGCCTGAGCGTTTCGATCAACGCGACCAACCTTTTCAACAAGAAGTATCTTACCTCCTGCTACGCCAATTATGGCTGGTGCTGGTATGGCAGCCGACGGACCGTGCAAGGCACGATCGGCTATCGATTCTGACGTTTTTCAACGAACCACGATGACCGCCTCCGTCCCCAGGTCGACCACAGAGGGTCGAACGAGGGACGGGGCGACCGGCCCGTCAGCCGCTCGCCAACCAGGCGTCGCTGCACATCAGGATGAGCTCGCGTCGGGCAGACGGCTGCGCGAGATGCGCTTCCACAGCAGCGCGATCGTCAGGCGATAGCCGGCGAACGATCTCGGAGACGCTGCGGTAATGGCCCGATCGCGCCAGATCAAAAGCCCGTTCGATTGCCGACTTGTCCGTCATCGCCCCTCCCTACCGGAAGCCCGCACGGGAGCAAGCAGGTCGGTGAAGCAGCCGATCATCCGCTGAAGGCGCGGACGCCTCGCGGCCGGACCCTCGACGCGCCAGATCGCCTTATCTGGCCGGGGAACCGAGCCTTCCAATTTCAAGAGTAACGCCTTGCCGGCCCGCTGCAGCCTGAATCCACCCTAATGAACCTGGGACACCGTAGGCGCGTACCGGAGGTATCATGACCGCAGCCAGCCCGACCGATTTCGCCATCGCCTTGAACGATCTGATCGCGTCCATCCCCGCGCGATCCGCGGAGTTTGAGGCGATGCGTCGCATACCCGACGACGTCATCGCCCAGATGCGATCGGCCGGAATCTTCAAAATGTTCGTGCCGGAGGAGCATAACGGCTTGGAACTCGATCTGCCGGAGATTATCGATGCGGTTCGTCGGCTAAGCTGCGCCGACGCATCGGTCGGCTGGACGACCATGATCGGTGCGGGATCGGCGCTGTTCGCCACGATGCTGCCCCGCGAGGCGTTCCAGAGCATCTATGGCGTTGATGAGAATGCGATCATCGCGGGGTCAACGCAGCTTCTCGGCGTGATCGAACAGCGCGGTGGGGTGTGGCATGGGAAGGGGCGTTGGCCCTTCGCCAGCGGGTGTCACCACGCGACCTGGATGCTGGGATTCTGCAGACTGGTGACCGAAGGGGACGAGGCGGGGCCGCACAAGGTCCGCGTTGTTGTGCTTCCGGCGGATCGGTGGACAATCCTGGATACGTGGCATGTGCCCGGCCTCAAAGGCTCTGGCAGCGACGACATCGTGCTCAACACCCCGCTCGATCCGGAGATAGATATCTTCGACATCGAGGGTACGCAGCCATGGCAGAAGGGCCCGCTCTATGCGGGCGTGCCGCACATGATCGCCCTGCTCCACGCCGCGGTGTCGTTGGGTATTGCGCAAGGCGCGCTGAACGATCTTCTCGCCATTGCCGCGAGTGGCCGGAGACAGCAGCGCGCGGCAGCGCCGATGCGGGATACCGAGGCGTTTCAGCGCGACCTTGGCAAAGTTCACGCCGATATCCGGGCGGCAGAAGCGGTGCTCCAGAATCAGACACAGAGCCATTGGCAGCATGCGCAGAACCAGACGCTGGCCACGGATGCGCTTCTGGTAGAAGGCAGCCAGAGCGCGATCTGGGTGGTGAATCAGTGCCGGCGGGCAGTAGACGAGCTCTTCGCCCTCGGCGGCAGCGCGGTCATGTATGACAGTTCTCCGCTTCAACGGCGTCTGCGCGACATCCATATGGCGGCCCAGCACAATCTCATGCAGCCAAGGCACTTCGTGAAATCCGGCAAACTGCTGGTCGAAACGTTCGAAAGCGCAGGAGTGCACTGACCCGCGTCTGATTTACCCTGCCCGGCGCCTGTATTCAGGCGCCGGGCACGATGCGCCGCTCAGCCAGCTGCTGGACGGAGGAAGGCACGGCCTCCGGCTGCGACTTTGTCAGATGCCCCGATAGACCAATGTCGTGAATAGCGCGGGGCTGATGATGGCTTGGCCCCATTTTGCATCATAGGCTGCTGTCGGCTGTGCCGCGATCGTTTCCTCCAACGATTTACCCTGATGCTTCAACGCAGCGACATTCCCGCGAATTCCGACAAGCATGTCGCGATATTCGATCAGTTCGGCACGGCCGCCTAACGGACCGTGCCCGGGTATGACGATCGTATCAGGTCCGGCCATCGCAATGTTGTCGTTCGCCGCGCGGATCATTCCGTCGATACTGCCGCCAGCGACATAGTCGATGAAGGGGTAAAGGCCGTTCCACCATGTGTCGCCCGTGGCGAGAATATCGGCGCGTTGAAAATGGACGGACAGGTCGCCATCGGTATGCGAGGGTGCATAGTGGCGCATCCTGATCGTCTCGCCGCCAAAGGCCATCATTTTCTCCTGACCCACTAACATCGCGATCCGGCCGCCTGCCGGCTGCGGCGGGAAGGTGTGCCCCCATTCGACGACGCGGATCGTCTGCGTGAGATGCTTGGCCGTGTTGACGTGGCCAATCAGGGTCGCGCCATTCTGGTTGGCCCAGCGGTTGCCGTCGGTGTGATCCCAATGCCAGTGGGTATTGATGACGTAGGTGATCGGCCCCGCCCCAACCTGCCGGAGCGCAGACTGGATCTTCGCTTGCGACACCGCAATTCCGTCTTCGACGGTCAGAAGGCCTTTCGCGCCGGCGATCGCAAGCATGTTCCCGCCCGAGCCCTGTAAGAGCGTGACGCCGCCCCGCAGCGTTGTAACGGTGATCGGAGACTCCGCAGCCGCCGTGTTGATCTGGTCATAGGGCGTTTGCTGCGCCGATGCGGGCGTCGCGAAGCCGCAGAGCAGGGGCAGGACAAGCGACGCCGCGACCTGCGAGGGCATATGATCTAGCCAGTATTTCATTATGACGATCCCCGATGAGCGGAGCGTCGCGATCCTACCGTTGCCCGGCTTCAGAGACCATATGGACTATCGGCATCCTCGCAGCGACTCCTTCTGGAAGGTACGCGCAATGCTTGCGCATCTATCTTGTCGCCAAATGAGATCAAATCAGGAAGATAAACCCAGGTCGTGCGATACGATACTTTAGATTATCTACAACTCTCCCGATTGAGTGGAATTATTGCTCCGTCATCTGGAAACACTGCCTTTGATCCCAAAGCGCATAATGTTTCGCGCCGCCATGCACTTGGTGGCGCTCCGACGAGCCGTCGGAACAAGCGCGTCAAATGGGACTGGTCCGCAAAGCCGCAGACCAGAGCAATCTCTGATATCGGCAACGTGCACTCGACCAGAAGCCGCTTGGATTCGTCGATGCGAACCTGCGTGACATAATCCGAATAGGACATGCCGATCGTCGCCTTGAACGCTCGCGAAAAGTAGCTAGCGCTCAAGCGCACGGACGCGGCCACGGCCTCGATCCGGAGCTTGGTCGCCAGATTTTCGTGGATGAAATGCTTGGTGCGCCGCACCTGCCAGTCCGCCAACAGCGACCTGCCCTTGGGAAGACAAGCCCCGCCTCCATCGATCAGCTGTCGCGCCATCTGAATGTAGCGGCGGGCCGCTTCGCCATCCTTGCTCAGCAGGCTGAGAGCCTGACCGAGCAGATTGTCGACCCTGTCTCGATCGATGGTTTGGCGCGGCGGCATCTGAGACGTCGAGCGAATGTCCCGCCGCGCGTCGCCGCGGCTTGGCACGTCCGGTTCGGACCCTCGCGCCTGTTGCTGACCTGCGATGGTCATGCGCCGTGCGGCGCGCGCCGTTCAGCGCCCTGCCCCCCGCATATGGATCGAAGATGATGGATCGCCATTTCAAATCTCCGACAAGCCAAAACAGGGCCTGCCATGACATCCATCATTGCGGTGGCATGGGCACTGCGCCATTCAACTCCAGGGCGCTCACCGCCATACTTAAGTGGCGACATCCCAGACGGATGGGTGGGAGACTATGACCATTTTTGGTCAGGGCGGGCCGTTCCAAGCCCCGCAGCAAGGGCGGACACGCGTCCTTCTTCTGCTGCTTGGAGTCGCTAGCACGCCGGCCGCCTGCAGCAGCATCGATTCCGCAATGGCCGCGCCGCGGCAGCACGCACGTTCCACTTGCGCACCAAAATCCAATATCCGGCGAGGCAGCGAGCACATGATCCAGAAGACCATGGGGGCGGCGCGGAGCGCATAGCATGCATGGTTCGCAGAGGAGCCCGCACGGTGAGGACGGAAGCGCCCGCGAGCCCTTCCGCGAACAGCACCGACGATGCTCACGGCGGAAATTGGGCGTAAAGCGTGGCAGTTATGGAATTCACGAAACTTGTCAGACAGGAACGTTCCGCCCACAATTCGGTCGGAGCTGACATGACAGAAGCCGAGTCCCCTTTTCCAAGCTCGGCGACCGAACAGCCGATCGTCCTTGTCGTTGAAGATGATTCCTCGATCCGCGGCGCGCTGCGCCGCCTGTTCGGGACGGTCGGGCAGCAGGTTCAAACTTATGGCTCGGCCGCTGAACTGCTGCAAAGCGAGCTTCCCGATGCGCCGCGCTGCCTTGTCCTAGATATCCGGCTGCCAGGACGTAGCGGCCTGGACTTGCAGGCCGAGTTAGCCCGGAATGGAACTCAGATCCCGATTATCTTCATGACCGGGCATGGCGATATCCCGATGGCGGTGCAGGCCATGAAGGCGGGCGCGTCGGACTTTCTGACGAAGCCCTTTCGCGACCAGGACATGCTGGACGCCGTCGCGGCGGCGCTCGAGCTGGATCGCGCGCGCCGCACGCAGTCGAAGGCGTTGGATCGGCTGCGCGTGCGGTTCGCATCGCTCACCGCACGCGAGCGCGATGTGATGATGCTGGCAACCGACGGTCTGATGAACAAGCAGATTGCGTGGGAACTTGGCGTTAGCGAAATGACGGTGAAGATGCACCGCGGGCACGTGATGAGGAAGATGGATGCCCGCTCGATCGCAGAGCTTGTAAGAATGGCGGACAGTCTGAAAGTGCGGGGTTCCGACCCGTCACCTCTGCAGACCTGACGTCGGCCGTAACGCGCAGACGGGCAAGTCCAAGTTCACAATGCACAACGCACTCATGCTTGGTTTGGTTTTCCGCGTGGCATTGGGATAGGCTACATGCGCGACATGCTGCATCAGGGGTTGGTATCGATCGTCGATGACGACGACTCCGTTCGCGGCGCGACGACCAAGCTGCTCAGGCTCTGCGGCTATGCGGTGCAAAGCTTTGCATCAGCCGAGGATTTTCTGGGTTCGACTTTGCTGGACGAAACGCGATGCCTGATTTCCGACGTGCGGATGCGGGGCATGAGCGGGCTGGACCTGCAAGCGCGTCTGATCGCGCAGGGCCGTCATATCCCAATGATCTTCATCACTGCGTTCGCGGAGGACAGGAATCGTGAACGGGCACTGGCAGCAGGAGCGATATGCGTCCTGAGCAAGCCGTTCGACGCAGAGGTGTTAACCAGCTTCATCGAACAGGTCATGCGGTCGTCGGGGGGGTAAGACTGTGCCGCACGGCGGCAGGTATGGTGAACTGGAAAAGCGCGCCCCGCGGCATGTTGGCGCTCGCCGAGATCCGTCCTCCGTGGCCCTCGATAATCGAGCGACAGATTGACAGCCCCATGCCCAGCCCGCTCGTCTTCGACGTGTAGAACGCTTCGAAAACCCGATCTGGTTCGTCCAATGTGAGGCCCGGTCCGCTGTCCGCAACCTTGACCAGAACGCCTCCCATGGGCGCCCTTTCGGTGCTGATCACAAGGTCGCCCCCGGACATCCCCGCCTCCGTCATCGCCTCCACCGCGTTGACGATGAGGTTGAGCATCACCTGCTGAATCTGCACCCGATCGGCAAAGATCGCGGGCAAGCCCTCGGCAAAGTGCGTGACGACCCTGATCGCATGCTTTGCCGCCTCTGCCTGCGTGAGTTCGATCACGCCCCTGATGGGGTCGTTCAAATCCAGCAAGACTTCGCTGGGCGGGGATTTCTTCACAAGACCGCGAATGCGGGCGATGATTTCGCCAGCGCGAATGCCGTCCTTGGCGATGCTGTCCAGCGCATCCTCAATCTCAGCCATATCCGGCGCGGCGCTGCGCAGCTCGCGTAAGGCGGCCTGCGCATTCGTAACCGTGGCCGTGATCGGTTGGTTGACCTCATGCGCGATCGAACCGGTCAGCTGGCCCAAGGTAGAGATACGATTAGCGTGTGCTAGCTCCGTCTGAGCCTCGCGGTACCGCTGCTCATTCTCCCGCGCCTCCGCCTCTGCACGTTTGAGATCCGTCAAATCGAGTATGTAGGCGACGCCTTGATTGGGTTGGCTCTCGAAAACCGCGGCACCGATCAGAACGGGTACTCGGCTTCCGTCCTTGCGGAAATACTCCTTCTCGCGTGCCCGCATTGCGCCGGTGGTGCGAAGCTCCTCAGCCTCCTCCTGGATATGCTTATCCTGCCATTCGGGCGGCGTCATATCGAACCATCGCAGCCCGGCCTTCAGATCGGCGCGGTCGCATTGCAGCATGCTGAGAAAAGCATCATTGGCGTCGACCAGACGTCCATCCAAATCCCAGATAACGATGCCGATGACATCCGACTCCACCAGACGCCGGATCTTAGATTCGCGCTCTGCAATATCTTGATAAAGGCGAGCATTCTCCAGAGAAATGGCCGCCTGCAGCGCGATCAGCTTGAGAATGGCCAGCCGACTACTGGTGAAGACGCCGGGCGCCAGGTTATTCTCGATATAGAGGAGGCCGATCACGTTACTGCGATTAATAAGCGGAAGACAGAGTAGGGATCGAACGTAGCGCCCCTTGAAGTAGGGATCTCCGGAGAGCGCATTGGGGAGCAGGGCATCCTCGAGAATGACGCTTTCCTTCACGCGTGCGACATAGCGCAGGAGAGATCGCGGCAACGGGATGTTCAAAGCGCCGTCTTCTTGGGAGCGCACAAGGATGTCATCGGCTTCGACAAGCGCATGTGCCTCTTCCCGCCATCCGTCTCCATCCGCCAGCAGCAGCACGGCATGCTCGCCACCGGCATGCTCCATCACCGTGCGCATGAGCGTATCGACCAGGCGGTCCAGCGCGGTCTCGCCGGAGATTGCCTGCGAGACCTTGATCACGGTGGTGAGATCCAGGCTTTCGGCCGGCGAGGCGACGGTGCTGGTCGCGCTGGAGACCTGAAGATCGGCGGAGTGCGCCGCGCCGCGATCAAGTTGTCGCACCTTGGCGATGGCGCCCCAGCCCAGATAGGAGTGACGCGCCTCACGCCGATATGTGGCCGCGATCGTTTCAAACCCTTCCGCCGCGTAAAAGCGGGAGGCTAGTTCGTTGGCAAGCGCCTGGATATGCGTAAACCCATGCTCTTCGGCAGCTTGGATCGCCTGCTCGTAAAGGTGCATCGCCTGAAGCGCATTGCCATCGATGCGGGCCATTTCCGCCCCTACCAACGCGGCACGGTTCCCGAATGTCTCCGGCGAGTTTTCCGCCCATTCGGCAAGCCGTCTATGATGGTCGGGAATTGCATCGCGATGGCTCGCGCGATCCCCTGGCGGTGCTTCATCGTGGAGCGCGGCGCGCGTCAGCGCGGTATAAAAGTGATAATCGGCGATCTCCAGTGTCGGGGTTGCCGTCCAAAGTATGGGCAGGGCCTCTTCCGCCGCTTCCAACGCCGCATGATAGGATCCGGCAAAGTAACGTGCCTGAAGCTTGCGGATGAAGTACCAGCACGTCACCAGCGGCGGTGCATCCATCCGCTGCTCAAACAGCGCTTCGGAGAAACCCTCCCCATCCAAACGCCCGAAAGACGGGAGCACGCCGCGCAGTCCTTGGACGAATTGCAGTTGCGGCTCGATCAAATCGATGACGAAACTGTAGTGATGATCCCGTGCGTATTGCAGCCCTTCTTCCGCGTTCACCTTAACGGCATCCAGCGTTTCGCCGGCACCAAGGAGAATGGTGATAAGGTCGCAGCAGCAATAGCCCGCGAACATGACGTCGCCGACATCACTCGCTTCGCTGAAGGCGCGTTGAACCATCTCACGGCCCTTGCGCACATGGCGCGACCAGGGGTTAATGTGGGCCCCTAGGAGAAGGCGGGCCCGTGCCCGGAAGCGATCCAGCCCACGCTCTTCAACAAGCTTCAGGCCAAGACTCGCGATCCGAAAGCCTAGATCGTAATCACCAAAATAGGGGCCCAATACCGAGCCCAGCCAGACGCAGGCGAATTGGAATTCGTCGCTACTACCTTTTTCTAGGCTCAAGTTCGCCATGCGACACACGGTGATGCAGAAGAGATTGACGTCCCTTGCCAAGGCCGCCGGTGCGAGTTGGAGCAGGACTTCCATCGTCGCAGCCACGGCTGGATCGGAGGCCGGTCGCAAATCAGCGAGCGATTGGACATCCAACCCGGCAAGCCTGTCGCGCAGCTCGCGATATTCCGCCTGGACTTCATCATTGCTAGGGTGGGCCGACCAGTCGGTGCCGATCTGCCGCAGATATTCGAGGCCGACCGCCAAGGCGTCATCATGCCTACCCAACGTCACGTAGATCTCGCCCCGCAGGCGTGACACCGCGGCCGATTGTGCCAGGCTCGTCATTCTTGGGCAGAGCGCGGCAAGACGTTGCTCGGCACGGTCAGGATCGCCCGCGGCAAATTCGCACTCGGCCGCATTGAAAGTCAGGGTAAAGGAAAGGTGCGGTCGCGCCGACCACGTCTGGTCTGTCAACAATGCCGCGCCTGCCGCAAAATAGGTAGCTGCAGAGGCATAAGCGGCAGCGGCCTTGGCACGGTTACCCGCCATCAGGTTTATTTCGGCAAGCGTCTCGCGCTCCTCGGTCGGGAGAATCAGGCCCGCTGCGCGGTTGAATTGGTTGACGATGTCGAAGATCGCCTCCTCTCGCGCCGCACTGGACATTTGCTCCATCATGAGCCGGCCAATCTGGAGATGCGCGGCGGGCCGCAACGCCTCCGGGATCAGCGAATAAGCCGCCTCTTGAATGCGATCATGGGAGAACCGATACGTTCCCGAAAGGCGCTCGATCAGCTCCAGTTGCCGGGCCGGCATAAGCAATGTTTCGACCTGATCCCCGTCGATGCCCAAGATCATCGCCAACGTGGATAGATCCGCCGAATTGCCGAGACAGGACATCATCCGCAACGCGACCTGCACCTCTTTCGGCAGCCGAACGAGCTTCTCCACGAGCAGATCGATAACATTATCGGTGTGGTGCTGCGCCTCGATCCGGTCGACATCCCATGACCAACGCGCCTGCTGGTGATCGACGACAAGCAGGTGATTGTCAGCCAGCACGGAGAGGAACTGGATGATGAAGAACGGGTTGCCCGCGGTCTTGCGATGCACAAGCCTGGCTAGGCTCTGCACGTCCCCGCCGGATGTACGTAGTGCATCTGCCAGCATCTCCTCGACAGGTTCCAAGCCAAGGGGCGCGATCGTCATCTCGGTCGTTTTGCCGCCAGCAGCCTGAATTGCTCGGATGCGCGCCGACAGCGGATGACCCGGCTCCACCTCATTATCCCGATATGCGCCGATCAGAAGGAGATGGGAGAGCTCCGGTCGGAGCAATATATCCTCGAGCAGGTCGAGCGTCGCGGCATCGACCCACTGCAGATCGTCCAGAAACAGGATCAAGGGACGCTCAGGACGGGCGAAGACACCGATGAAGCGCTGGAACGTCGACCGGAAGCGCACTTGTGCCTGTGCCAATGGCAGATCCGGAACCGCCGGCTGATCACCGATAATCAGTTTCAATTCCGGGATTAGGTCGGTCATCAGTCGCGCGTTGGCGCCTAGCGCGACGGCAAAGGACTGGCGCCATTGGGCAAGCCCCGCGTCGCTCTGGGAAAGCAAAGCGTGAACCAATTGATGGAGAGACTCGACCAACGTGCCGTAGGGAATGTCACATTGGTTCTGATCGAATTTTCCTGACGCGAATGACGTGCCCGATGACAGCACGTTTTCGGGCAGATCATGCACCAACGCCGATTTGCCCGCACCCGAAGGCCCGCTGACAAGCAGAAGTTCGGGGCATCCCTGCTCCGTCACTTGGTTGAAGCGAGCGGCGATAATCGCGCGTTCGCTGTCGCGCCCATATAGTCTTTCGGGTATCAGCGGCCGATCGGGTGCGTCTTGGCGGCCGAGATCGAATGCGTCGATACCGCCCCGCGCCGCCCAGGCCCTGAGGCAGAACTCGAGATCCCGTTCCAGCCCGCCCGCAGTCTGGTAGCGATCCTCCGGCGCCTTCGCGAGAAGGCGCATGATGATTTGCGAAAGCAAGGCCGGAACAGTCTTTACGCGCCTGTCCGGAGCGACTGGTGTCCGCGCGAGGTGACAATGGATCCATTCCATCGCATCGCTCGCTGCAAAAGGCAGCTCGCCCGTAGCCATCTGATAGAAAGTGACGCCAAGTGCGTAGAGATCACTTCTGACGTCGATCGAGCGATTGGTTCTGCCGGTTTGCTCCGGCGCCATATAAGCCAGCGTTCCATCAATGGTCTCGGGCGAAGCCGGCGCCTGCCGCTCGCGGGTGACGCAGCTCGCGATACCGAAGCCAGTTAGTCTCGCGCCACCATCCGGCAGGTCCACAATGATTTTGGACGGCTTGAGATCTTTGTGAACGAGACCGCGCCGGTGCATGCAGTGCACGGCCTTGACGATGCTGATCGCGAGCTGAAGGAAGCGGCCTGTCTCCATAGGTCCATTGAGAATGTTCGCCAGGAAATCCCCGCCCTGATCCGCCAGCGCCAAGGCGGTGACATCGCCCATGCGCCGCAGCTCCAGCGGGATAAGCGCCCATGACGGATCAAGCTCATTCTTTAGGCTCAGCTCATGCGCAAAGCGGTCGAAGATGCCGATCGGCCCTTGCTCTCCAACCGGTATGATCAGCAGAATATGACTGACGTCAGTTTTCGCCGAACCGGTTTGCGGCGAAACAAGGTCCATCTCGCCGCATAGGAAGCGAACATGATCCTCGCCGTGGATCTGGAACGACGGCTTCAAAGAGTACCTTTCGCCTTCTGTGTAATGACCGCAGTCACCGCGCGTGCGCCGCCAGCGAGACTAGTCCGAAATGGATGTGCCGACGCACCAAGCACGATAGAGTATAGGTATTCCGATATCGGGTCACAATGGTTGCATCGCCAAAGTGCCTGCGATCCAGACGCAGCTCAGCTGCCATGCGGTACTGCGGTAAGAAGATGTCGACTTGCCGCAGCGGCATCAGCGAAGGTGTCTAGCGTCAGCGGCAATGCCCCGGTGGCGAAGTTCCACTTCCGCATCAAGTTTCAATACCTCACGCGATGAATGGCAGATGCTTTGGCGCCGGCCCGCCGCCGCTACAGGAAACATGCTCGCCCGATCGTCCATCCTTCCCCCGATAGAGGGACGCGCATTGACCCGTGCAGGCCGCACGCGCGGGCTGCGAGCGCTCATGCGCCCGCCGGATGCCGCAATGATGCCATCGCGTGCAGGGGAAGCCGGCGATGGCCCGACACTCAAGGCAGGGGGACCGCCGCAACGTCTATGATCGGGCATTTCAGATGCAGTCGTTCCCCCTTCACGAAGACCTGGACCGTTTATGAACTTCCTCAATCCGGCCGATCTGGTCACGCATGACAAAGGCGCCCGCATATTGGTGGCCGATCGCGACGCCGATGTAAGGCGCAACCTAACCTCTCTGTTGGCCGAGCATCATTTTGATGTTCTCACCGTCAAAACGCATGACCGATTGATGCAGGTGCTCGCGGTCCGTGAACCGGATCTGCTCGTGCTTGATCTGCAGATCGATGCGGACAAAGGGTTGGAATTGCTGCGGGAAGTACGAAGCAGAAGCGCCATTCCTGTCATCGCGACGACGGGCGATGTCGATGAGGAGGTCGACATCGTCGCCGGCCTTGAACTGGGTGCGGACGATTATCTGCTTAAGCCAATCGATCATCGCGAGTTGCTCGCCCGTATCCGATCGGCGCTGCGGCGGCGCGCCATGGATCGCCTGAACCCTGCAAAGCAGCGCGGGATGATCTTTCGCTTTGCCGGCTGGTCCTTCACACCCCGCGAGCGGCTGCTCACCTCGCCCGACGACAACCGCGTTTCCCTGACCAAGGGCGAGTTCGCGTTGCTGAGCGCCTTCGTTCAGGCACCGCGGGTCATTCTCTCGCGCGAGCGCCTCCTGCAGGCCACAAGACTTCACGAAGATGTGTTCGATCGGAGCGTCGATGTTCAAGTACTTCGGTTGCGGCGCAAGATCGAAGAAGAACCCCGCGCTCCTCGCCTCATCCTGACCGAGCGTGGCGTCGGCTATAAATTAGACGCCGAGGTCGAGATCATCTGAGCGGCGGCTGACGCCCGCGGGGTACGGAAGCCGCTCGCAAGTGGCGCGAGGATGGCACCTCGCGCCAATCACGCTACACCTATTTAAGGCCGTAAAAGCCGATGTCGCTTACCTTGCGATATCCGATCCTTTCGTAGACCGGCGCGCCGGCTAGGGTAGCGTGAAGGGTCGTGCGTGTCAGTCCCGTCGCCCGTCCACCTTCCGATAGCGCCTTCCGCACCACCGCTTCGCCATACCCGCGCCGCTGATCGGCCGGCGCTGTTGCGACGAGTATCAGGAAAAGGTTGGCTCCGTTGGCAATAGCCGCCGCCGCGCTGACGGGCTCACCATCCACCAAGGCGAGATAGGCAAAAGCTTCCGATGTGAACAGATCGGATCCCCGGAGCGCGCTGCGCACGGCCTCCAGCGGAAAACCATAGGCCATCGCGTTGAGATCGGCATACATCCTCAAATGATCCTCGGTTCTGATGCGGACGAACTCGATATCCTGACGGAAAGGAGGCGCCACAGGCAGGATGTCGCCGGCCATGCCAAAACCCATATTGGTACATTTCAGCCCGGCGCGATCCGCAATTTCAGGAATGAGCGGGCGATGTTCTGGCGCCACCATTCCGGTAAACGACCAGAGCAAACCCGGTTTGCTCTGCGCCCGCAGATACGCGGCCGACCTGGAAAATAGGTCTTCCAGCTGATCGCGCTCCGTCACGCGATCGATGGAGGTCAGGCAATTCCAGAAAATGAAGTCGCTCTCCGCCCAGCGCACGGCCAGACCGGGCTGATCGGAAATCTCGCCTGTTCGGCGATCTGCCACGACACGGCGCCACACGTCGGCAAGTGCGTGCACGGATTCGGCGGGCTCCGAAGACTCGAACAGCCCGTCATCCTTGAATCTATTTGAAATCATTCTCGTCACCCACACGATAATCGATCACCATCATGCGATCATTTACGTTGATAAATGCAGGCCGAGCTCGGTTTAAACTTCAATGTGATTCAATTGAAATATGGCAGCAGGCTCATTCGATTTTAGCTTTAAGCGGCTGATACGTCTGACGATATCGTTTTGGCCCAATCAGCGGCAACAGCAAGTTACGGATGAGTGGCGGCAACTTACCCGCTTTCGACATGGCATCGGTCATAGCCTGGACGTGCGCCACACGCGGCCGCCGCTCCGCCTCGAACGCCGACAATGCCGCGGGAGCATCGGGATGACGGCCCAGCGACCGCGCGAGCACGATCGCGTCTTCCATCGAAAGTGCCGCGCCCTGCGCCCACACGGGCGCCAAGGCATGCGCCGCGTCGCCGATCAGAACCGCACGTCCCTGATGCCAAGGATCGACATTCACCTGCTCGAGCGGAGACCAGTGCAGCCGCCCCTGCCCCGAAATGGCGTGCATCACCGCCTGCCGGACGCGGTCGGGAAACTTGCGGATCAACCTTGTCAGGGATTCACTGGAACTGACGTCCGTCTGCGGTCGCGTGATCGCGGCCCATCCATAGACCTCATCCTGCGAGACAGGCACCAGCAGCACCATACCCTCTTTACCCGCCCAGAGGGTCCAGCGATCCACGCCGGGGTTCGGCGCCATGAAACGCCAGCTGGCCTGGGCAAGCAGCGCAGGTTTCACCGCAGCACTGGCCGTAAACATCTGCCTCCGCACAGCCGAATGAACGCCATCGGCACCGACCAGCACAGAAGCCGTCAGGCTTTTGCCGTTCGCCATGCGGAGAGTAACGCGATCTGCACTGAGTTCGGCGGAGCGCAGCTCCGCCTCGCGCTGGATCGCGCTATCTGCCACGCCGTCCGCCAGCATCGCCAGAAGCGCCGCGCGCTTGATACAGCGCGGTCGCCGCAACTCCCCCCAGAAGCCGTCCTCATCGATCTCGCACAGGAGCTTGTCGCTGGCGGTACGATATTCACGGCGGCCGAACGGATATCCGAGCTGCTCGATCTGCGCCCTCAGCCCGAGCGTCGACAATGCATCGATGGCATTGCCAGGCAAAACGATCGCCAATCCGGCGTCCGCCGCAGCCAGGCTGCGTTCGAGAATGAGGAAGGGCTGCTGCGAGGCCTGCAGCGCCCGCCCCAATGCCAACCCTGCAATACCGCCGCCGACAATCGCAACGGGCTCTTTTACTGATTTGGGCAACGCACGGTTCCTCAGGTTCAACGGCAGGCAGATAGTGCCGCTTCGCGCTGCGGGAACACCGCCTAAAAGTTACATTTGGCACATAGATCGGACCAAATTGTCTCCGCGCCATGGCTGCTGACGCGGCAAGCCGTCTGATCATGCGTTACGAGCGTAGCAGAAAGCACGTCGCTTGGACGCGAGCCAATCTATAGATGGTTCTTCAGCGAAAACGGCGTGTCTTGAGACACGGCCAGTAGGCGACAAGCGACGCCAGTGGGAAATCGCTCAATCCCCTCTGCCACCGGGCAACTATTCTGGGAGCAATAGCCATGGCTGTATTTGTACTCCTCTCAGGCGCTTTTTATGGAAGCTGGTGCTGGTCTCACGTTGTTCCAATGCTCCACGCTGCCGGTCATCGGACGATTACCCCTGATCTTCCCGCAAGTGCCGATGCCGACACACTGCCGCTCGAGACACCACTGGCCTATTGGACGGATCAGATCACCGCGATCGTTCGCGCGCAACCGGAACCTGTTGTCCTCGTCGGCCACAGCAGGGCGGGATTGATCTTAAGCGAAGTCGCTGAACGGATCCCGGAAAGAATCTCGTTGCTTGTCTACCTTAGCGCTTTCCTGCTCCGCGACGGGCAAACGCTCAAAGATGTGGCCGACACAGCCCCAAACGCCGCGCAGATAGCGACTGCCTTTGAGCATAACGGAAAGGGGCTGCTCAGCTTTAGCCAAACTGCGCTCCGCCCGATGCTTTTCAACCGCACGGCAGAGGAGTTGGTAGGCGCCGTATGCGACCGTTTCTCGGTCGAACCGGCTTCGGCTTTCGTGAGCCCTATCAACGTCACCGAAAAGCGATTTGGATCGGTTCCGCGCGTCTATATCGAATGCCTTGAAGACCGTGCGATTCCGATCGAGACGCAACGTGCCATGCACCAGATATACCCAGGAACACACGTTCGACAGCTGGACTGCGATCACTCTGCCTTCTTTTCAGAGCCGGCCGGATTGGCAACCGCCCTGGAAGCCTGCTTGGCCGTTCGCGCTGCACCTGCACCTGTTTGATTGACCGCCGCATCCATACAAACCATGCGACAGCCCGAATGTGAGCCGCCCTGGGAAAAGCTGGCCAGGAGCAAATCGATCAGGCTCAACACCCACGTATGAACGGAGCGAGAGTGATGAACCCGGCTGATCCTCGGATTTTCGATGTCCTGAACACCAGCTACGGTCGACTGCTGGGATGCGAGCCTCTTGCCGGTAGCCGCGACAGCGACTGGCTTTATCACGAAGCGCCTTTCCCGGTTCTTGCGCACAATACCGCTCCGGATCCTGTGTTCATCTATGCCAATCGGGCGGCACAGTCCCTGTTCGGATATGAGTGGGAAGAGTTTATCGGATTGCCGTCGCGACTGTCGGCGGCGCCGGTTCACCGCGCGGAGCGGGCGCGGCTCTTCGAGGAGGTCGGCCGCAAAGGCTTCTCCTCCGCGTATAGCGGCACCAGAGTGACAAAATCGGGCAAACCATTTCGCATTGAACAGGCGGTCATCTGGCAATTGCGCGATGCGCACGGCCATGTGCATGGCGAGGCCGCTCGGATCGGCAGCTGGCGCGACATCGTGCCGGACGGAAAATAATGCGCACGCGGCAAGAGGCGTCGTAACGGTGGCTTATGCGACGGGCACTTTGCCTCTGATAGAAAACCGCATGCCTTGATCGTCTCGCCGCAAGCAATGGGTCGCCTGCAGCCTGCGGCTCATGACATTGATAATATCCGTGCCGAGGCCGGCATGGTGCGGCGTCTCAGGGCCGGTACTAGCCTGGCCGTAATCGCGCACTTCCATCCAAAAATCCGACGCTGACGGAAAGAAGAGACAGATATCCACGTCACCCGGCCCACCTGGCGCATAAGCATGTTTGAGGGCGTTCATGACCAGCTCGGTCACAAGAATGCCAAGTATGCTGGCAAAGGAGGCGGGCACCAGCACCGGCTCGGCGTGGACATAGACCTGCCTGCAGCCGCCACGCCCGCCCTGTTCCAGGCCGACCGCAAGGTCGACCAGATAGGAGGCGATGTCGATGCTGCCAGGCGAACCCGATTGGCAGAGCTGACGATGAACCGACCCGATCGCGGTGACCCGATGCATCGCCGCCGTGAGCGCATCGCGGAGCATAGGATCGGGTGACCTTTGCGCCTGCAACGAAAGCAGGGCCGTAATCAGCTGGAGGCTGTTGGCAACGCGATGGTCGACCTCCTGATGATCCGATGGATCAGCCGGCAAGACCGTGACCGGCCCCGCGGCTCCACGACAGACCCGACGTTCCATATAGCCCTCCTTAGTACGTCAACGATGATGCTCAAAGCCGGACAGCTCGAGAATACGACTCTGGTCGAGGTTACCATCGACCAAGGATAGATCATCGACGATCAATTATCGTCATTTTACACAACAGTGCATTTAACTAGATCTTGCACCTATTTGATAAGCCTCTGTATTGCTTACAACAACCTGCATGATGACGATCTTGGGCGGTCATAACAGCGTATAGTGCCTCTCCTGCATTGCAGGACCATGACACTGCTGCCGATATTGGCGCTCGCAGCGGACAATAGCGCATGCTTCTTCAAGATTTGCGGATGATCGAACGTCATTTCACCGGGAGAGCTATCTTATGGGAGATGATAGATGCTTAAGACCATTGCGCGCTTGGCCGTGGCGCTGACACTGACGGCCCCTCTATCCACGGCCAATGCCCAGGCTGGAGCCGAGCACCCGGTGATCGTGCTGGTGCATGGCGCTTTTGCGGAGTCTGGCTCTTGGAATGGCGTGATCTCCGCGCTGCGCGCCGATGGCTATCAGGTGATCGCCGCGCCAAATCCGTTGCGTAGCGTGAAAACGGATGCGCAAGCCGTTGCGGCATTGGCCTCCTCACTCAAGAGCCCAATTATCCTTGTGGGCCATTCCTATGGCGGCGCCGTGATCACCGACGCAGCAAGTCTGGCGCCTAACGTGAAAGCGCTGGTCTATGTCGCGGGCTTTGCCCCTGACACGGGCGAGAGCAGCCAAGGGTTGAGCGCGAAATTTCCAGGGTCAACGCTCGGCCCGACCCTGTTACCACCCGTTCCGCTCGCCGACGGAGGCCAGGATCTTTACATCGATCCGGCCAAGTTCCCGCAGCAATTCTCGGCAGATGTACCGCTGGCCCAAGCCGTTCTGATGGCGACCACGCAGCGCCCCATCACCGCCGCAGCACTGAGCGAGCCAACCGTCGTCGCGAGCTGGAAAACCAAGCCCTCCTTTTTCATCTATGGTTCGGCGGACCGCAATATTCCTGCCGCCGTTCACGCATTCATGGCGAAGCGCGCCGGCGCGAAGAAGACGATTGTCATACCTGGCGCATCTCACGTTGTGATGATCTCTCATCCGAAGTCGGTAGCCGACCTGATCGAGGAAGCAGCCTCCGACAAGTGATAATCCAGGCCGGGTGTTGCGCCCCAACGTGAAGTGCCCGGCCACAAATTTACGTCACCTCGATAATCGTTGTTGCAGCACAACGCCGCACGTCGGGGTGATACCGAGCACCTGCATTGCAGCCGACACAATCCAGAATTGGCACGAGATATTCGTTCAAGAAGCGCATTCTGGGACCGGTCTAACTGTTCGTCGGACATCCAGAAGATGAACTATGCGGAGAGTTACGATGGACCGATGGCAGTCGATGCGAATTTTCGTGACGGCGGCGGAGACCGGAAGTTTTGCCGAGGCGGCCCGCCACCTTCACATGAGCGCACCGGCCGTGACGAGGGCGGTGGCGGCGCTGGAGAGCGTGATCGGCGCGCGTTTGTTTGTTCGCACGACGCGATCGGTCAAGCTTACAGACTCCGGTAGCCGGTATTTCGATGATTGCCGCAGCATCCTGATCCAGATCCGAGAGGCGGAGGCCGCCGCCGCCGGCGCTTACGCGGCACCGGTGGGCTCCCTTGCAGTCACGGCCTCGCCCGTATTCGGCGAGATGTTCGTCCTTCCCATCCTGACCGAATATCTCAGGGCGTATCCCACCATGTCGGGTCGTGCGTTGTTCGTCGACCGGCCGGTTAAGATCGTGGAAGAAGGCATCGACGTCGCATTGCGGATCGGACATCTGCCCGACTCCGGCTTTACAGCGATCAAGGTGGGCTACGCGCGACGCATCGTCTGTGCCGCGCCGGAATACTTCCAGGAACATGGTGTACCGCAAGCACCGGCAGATCTAAAAGATCATGGCGTCATCGTGTCAACCGGTGCCTGCACGTCGCCAGAGTGGCGCTTTGGCGAGCATCACCGGATCACGATCAGCCCGACGCTCCAATGCAACACCCACGAGGCGGCCATCAGCGCGGCAATGGCTGGGTTCGGGCTGACGCGGGCACTGCATTATCAGGTGGAGGATGCGCTCGCGGACGGGCGCCTTCAGCTTGTGCTGAGGGATTATGAGGAGGATCCCCTTCCGATCCACCTGATCCATCCGGAAGGACGGCACGCGCCGGCGAAGGTGCGGGCCTTCATCGACATGGCGGTATCGCAACTGCGCGCCAACCGCATGCTCAATTGATCGCCAGCGGCGCAGACGAACCTCATCACTGCGGCTCACGCAAGAGAGACGTGCCCGCTTTCAATCTTCCAATACCGAAGAGAGCTGGCCACATCCTCTGAACGATCGGGCTTGCCAATTCTTTCATTCCAAGGAGATGCCGATGTCCCGCCCGCCCCTGCCCCCCTTCACCGAGGAAACCGCCATCGAGAAAGTGCGATTGGCGGAGGACGGGTGGAACAGCCGCGACGCTGCGAAAGTGGCTTTGGCCTACACGCTCGACACGAAATGGCGAAACCGCGTCGAATTCGCCAACAGCCGTGAAGAAGCCCAGGCCTTGCTCACCCGCAAATGGAACAAGGAGCATGAATATCGCCTCATCAAAGAGCTTTGGGCGTTCACGGGCAACCGCATCGCGGTGCGCTACGCCTACGAATATCGTAACGATAGCGGCCAATGGTTTCGTGCCTATGGCAATGAAAATTGGGAATTCGATCCCGATGGCCTCATGCGCGATCGTCATGCCAGCATCAACGAAATGCCGATTAGCGAGGAGCAACGCAAGTTTCGGTGGCCGCTGGGCCGCAGGCCCGACGACCATCCGGGTTTGAGCAGCTTCGGCTTCTAGGGCCCGACACAAACGGGGCGGGAGGAGCCAATGCGCACCAAACGACCGCCTCGACCCTCCGGCAGGAATGACAGGCATGCAAAAGACTTGGTTGATCACCGGCAGTTCGCGCGGGCTCGGACGGGCTTTGGCAGAACAGGTTCTGGATGCCGGCGACATGCTGGTCGCAACCGCGCGAAATCCCGGCACGCTCACTGATCTGATGCATGCGCATGAAGGCCAAGTGCTGGTCATGCCGCTCGACGTCACCGACGAAGATCAGGCCGAAGCCGCTGTTGCTGCCGCAATCGCTCGGTTCGGCGGCGTCGACGTCTTGGTTAACAACGCCGGATACGGCGATGTCGGATCGGTCGAAGACACACCGTTGTCCGCCTTTCGCGACCAGATCGAGACAAACCTGTTCGGCACAATCATCATGACCAAGGCGGTCATCCCTGCGATGCGGGAACGGCGGCGCGGGCACATCATTCAATTCTCGTCCGTAGGCGGGCGACTTGGGGCACCGGGTCGCGCGCCTTACTCTGCCGCAAAATGGGGCATTGAGGGCTTTTCGGAGGCGCTGGCCAAGGAAATGGCGCTCATCGGCGTGCATGTTACGATCCTTGAGCCGGGCGGCTTCCGAACGGATTTCGCGGGGTCGTCCTCGCAAATCGCGGACGGACGCGACGATTATGATGCCGTCGTCGGGACAGCGGCGCGTATGCAGCGGGGCTATGACGGCCAACAGCCTGGTGACCCCCGGCGAGCCGCAGCCGCGATCCTGAAGATCGCCGCGATGGAGGATCCGCCGCTACGCTTGCCACTCGGGCGGGACGCGGTCGCCGCTATCGAAGCCTTTGACCGGGCGCGTCTCGACGAGTTGGCGCGCTGGCGTGCGCTGAGTGTCTCGACCGATTTCAGCTAGGAACTCGTCTCAATCCTTGTGGGACAATCATATTGACACCGTTCAATATAATTTCCACGATCTCTCCACCGACTTGGCCAGCGGAGATGATCTTGCGCACGTCCCTTCTAACGACACTTCGGCCGGCATCGCCGCTGGCAATAGCGGCCGCCTTGGCAATGTCCTGCACAGCCGCTTCGCATGCGCAAGCGGCTGTGCAAACAGTTCAGCATGCGCCGGCAAGACCGCAGACCGCCGCACCACCGCATCTGACCAGCAGTATTCCAGGTTTGGTGCTGACGGCCATTGACGTCCTGCCAGCTGCGCCAGCAAGCGCTGCCAACCGCGATGATTGCGGGCACCTGCTGAGCAGCGCCAAGTCGCCGGCGGCACGTCAGGTCGCAGCCGCTGGCTGGGCAGTGACTGGCGAAGCGCAAGTGGGCCGCTACCGCGCCGTGAGCTTCATCGGCAAGATGCAGCGCGGAACGAGCGGTTCATGCCTGCTTGAAAATGGTAATATCGGCTTCTTCCTGGGCGAAAAGCTGGTGGCGCTGGCCTGGGCCAAGCCGGGCGCCAGCCGGTCCATTGCGAAGATCCAGCAACACGGCAGAAGCGGTGCGCGGCTATGGGATGGAGATTTCCTGTCGCAACCTTTCGCCGATATCCAAGCCGATGATGCACGCTCTATTTCGGTCGGCGAGATGGCCGTGCAGGATACGGTGTGCGGTGGTGCTGCCCAGGTCCCCAATGTTTACGGCGTCCCTATTGCAACGGCGCGGAGGCTGCTGGCGCGACAAGGCTGGAAGCCGGTCGTCCATCAACGACCAAAGAGTGAGATAAGCTACACCATCGCTGATTTGATCGACCATGGCGTTACCGAGGTGGATGATTGCAGCGGTACCGGCTTTGGGTTCTGCCGGTTCGATTATGCGGGGCCGGCCGGGGCGCTGGGAATAACCACGGTGGGTGACGGCGACCGGCCCGTAGCGGACTATGCCGTCGAGTGCCGGAACAAGAAAAAGGCCGCATGACGACGCAAGCGGCCCCCGTTCCGGCCAGCAATCAGGATCCCGCCTGACGAGCGGCAGCACGGCAAAGAGGCGCTCGATCCGCCGAGCGACCCTTCTCGGGCACGGCGTCGGTAGCGGGATCAGCGTGCGGCCGGCAGGATTACGCGTGTCGGATTGTCCTCGTTGATGCCTTGCACTTCCCCTGCCGCGCCCCGTCGAGCATTCTGCGTGCGGGGCGCCTCAGCGCCCAGCGTGGCAGTGTAGATCGGCAGTGCCAGCCTATATTCCTGGATAGCCTGCGCCTTGCGCCCCAAAGCATTCAAACAAGCGGCGCGATTGGCCCGATAGTCCGCCACCCGCAACATCTCCGTCGGGCCACCGCCAAGCGCAATGGCTAAGGCCTTGTCCTGCGCGGACAGCGCTTCCCGGTGGCGCCCGAGTGCGTCGAGCGTGACCCCGAGATTGGACCAGGCTTGCCCGGTGAGTGCCGCATGTTCGCCCTGCTGCTCGCGCCGTACTGCCAAAACACGCCGAAGGGCCGGCTCCGCCTCCGCCGCCCGCCCCAAATGGACGAGATTGACCGCCAGCGCGGTGTCCGATCCGAGAATATCATCCTCTGCTTTTCGGGCCCGCCAGATCGCAGCCGCCTTTTGCAGCCAGGGCGTTGCTTCCGCAGCACGCCCATTGGCATCCAACGTGATACCCAGGTTCACGGCGCTCTCAGCCGCACGATCGCCGACGGGATTGTCACGCTCGCGGGCCTCGAACGCGAGGCGGAGCATCTGAACGGCTTGATCCACCCGCCCCAATCGTCCAAGCAGCGCGCCATAATTGTTGAAGCTGGTCACCGTATCGACATCGGCCGCCCCTAGCCGCTGGCGACGAATTTCCAGGGCGCGACGATAAAAAGGCTCTGCCTCCACCAGCTTGCCCTGCGCAGACAGGATGGCACCGACGTTATTGTATCCCCATGCTGCGTCGACCGTGTCGGTACCGCTCCGGCAAAGTGCGGACATCGCGAAATAGGCGACGGTCGCCGCCTCCGCCATCCGTCCCTGCGCTTCCAGGTTTCGCGAGAGGCGGGTCGCTTGCCGCCCAAGTTCGGCTGGATCGGCTGCCTTGTTGTTTTCGAGCACATCGACGGCATTCATGCGATAGCGCTCGGCATCTCGCCACCGCCCCTGCGCTTCCAGATTGCTGGCCAGCCGCTCGTATGCCGGGGCAAGATCCGGAACGTCGGCGCCCAATAGGGCGATTCGTCGCTGAAGTGCCTCGCGCCACCAGCGCTCCGCTTTCTTATGATATCCCGCAGCATCGAGATCCTTGGCGCGCTGCATCGTCACGCCGAGTTCGGCAATGCCTGGTACAGTGCTTGGTGCTGTGGGCGAGACCGCGTCGCCGGTTGCAGCCATAGCTCTTATTGGACATGCAGCAAGCGAGAGCGCTGCAACCGATATGCATAAGTAGCCTATCGTTCGATGATTGCGCCCCGGCACGAGTGTACCAGCACCTGAAACGAAGCCCGCTTCGCGCGGGGAATGTCGCATCATGTTCGATCTCTCACTGCAACGGCGCACCTGACCGTTTGACGGCGCTATCAGCCTTACCATAGCCCTTCAACAAAAATTTACGCCGTTCAATTTTTGACGGGCGAATACCAACGGTGTGGGTGAAGCATCTTATCACAACGCGCTGCAGACCATGCTGAAACGGCTATTTTAAGCGCCAGCGCGCAGGTACATCGAAACCATTTCAATTGAACATCGTTCATGTGGTGGTTAATGAGGGTGGCTGAACTCAAGATCGGCTCTGCCCGGGCATGGCCCTACCGCGGCCAAACACCGCGTGGTTCAACGAGGAATAAGATGATGATCAAGGCGAAGGCGTTGTTGATCGCAGCATCACTGGCAACGGCGTGCGGCGCGGCGCCCCACAAGGACGAGGTTCAGCCCCAAACTTATTTGAAGGATGCAGCTGGCGCGTGCCAGGCCCGCAACTTCGATACCTTCTTTGACGCGTTCGTCTGGTCTCCCGATGTGCGGCGTAAATATAGCGCTCCAGTCATCGAGGAGCGGGCTTTCGGGGCGCCGGCCAAGCCCGGCGTAAAACGTCCGGCTTCGTCGCAACGGTTCGAGATCGCGATGATCGATTTCTACTATGTCGATGAGGCCTCGGCGGAACGGTGGGAAAAGCAAGGCACGCCGCTGGTTGATCTTGCGCTGGACAGGAAGGCGCTTCCCGGCGGTGCCTGGACGGTGACGTACCAGTCTGCGCTGATGAAGGATGACGGCGAGGGTGACGGCAAGACGCTGATCCGCAAGATAGGCAAACCCAAGGCCTACATCTTTGCGTGGACGGGTGGTTGCTGGAAGCTCACACAATGGTTGAAGTGAGGGCTGACACCGTGTTCACACGACCTCGCGTGGCCCTGCTGCCCTTGATCGCAATCGCCTCGATCGCTGCCAAGCCTCCCGCCACGCCAGCAATGGCCGGGTTTGAACCTTTGACCGCGCGGCCGGGTCAGGCGGCCCTTTGTACGCGGGATCGCACCTGGTGCATTGGCGGCGTACACGGAGCCACGCCGCTGGTCATTACGGTGAACGGCAAGCAGATTGCCCGGTGGTCACCAGACGCACCGGAAGACGATCTCCAGTTGCAGCCTCTGCCGCACATGCTGCGCTTTCGCGACGGCAGCGCGCTTGTTCCCGTTGAGGCGCGGGAGCCGGTCATGTATTCCGGCGGGGGCGGCGAAATAACGCGGCTGCACCTGATACACGTCCGCCCAGGCATGGCCCCACGCACGGTACTGATCGTCCCCTGGCATACCGACCTGATGATCCGCGCCTGTTTTTCCGAGAAAGATGAAGCGGCACGTGCCGGCGCCTGTCACGACGAATATGCGTTTGACGGTAAGCTTACAGCGGTAAAGTCGAGGACATCGGCGCCACCGATGCTGGTCTACGCCGCCACCGCCCAATCCTTCCCACGCGGCGTGTCCCGCACGGCAGATTCCCTAACCCTGCCGCCTCTGAAGAAAAGCGATCTGATCTGGATAAACGATCGCACCTGTTCCTATCGACGAACCTTCACCTTCGACAAGGCAAGCGGCCGATATAAGCCGGATATGCCTCTGCCCGCTTGCGATCAGTATAGCAGCCGGTAACTCTCAAGGCGTCTTCGGAGCGCCAGCCGAAATGGCCGAACTTACGCGCCTCCACCGCACAGAAGCATCGTTGCACGGGCCGGAAGGCGACGTGGAAGCCTTCAATTCACCACGACGCGGCGCTAAAAGTCGGGGGTAAGGCCGAATTGGAGGATCTGGTTGGTTCAAGACTATCGCATCGGACAAGAGGTGACGGGCAAGCGCGCATCCCGTCATCATGTTCACGCGCAAGGCTCGGGCAAAGACACTCTCATCTTCTCGCACGGGTTCGGGACCGACCAGAGTGCCTGGTCGGCCGTGGCGCCACATTTTGCGGAACGCGCCCGCTGTATCCTGTTCGATCTGCCTGGGGCAGGGCCGCTTCTGCCAGAAGATTTCGATGCGAGGCTCTACGGCTCCATCGCAGGATATGCCGACGATCTTTTGAATTTGCTCGACGAACTCGAAATCGAGAAATGCCGCTATATTGGCCATTCTGTTTCGGGGATGATCGGGCTGCTCGCTGCGATCGAGGCGCCGCACCGGTTCGATCAACTGCTATTGCTGAACGCGTCCGCGCGCTACCTTAACGATACCTCCTATGTGGGAGGGTTCGAAAAGGCTGCGCTGGAGCATCTTCTCGGCGAGATGGCACGCAACTATCATGGCTGGGTGGCAGGGTTCACGCCGCAGGCAATCCCTTCCGGGCGGCCGGAGGCAGTCAGCGAATTCGCCGCAAGCCTGCTGGCGATGCGGCCGGAGGTGAGCGTGCAAATTTCGCGAATGATCTTCCAGACCGACATTCGTACGCTTTTGCCGCATGTCCATGTGCCGACGGTTCTTCTGCAATCACGCGACGATATCGCCGTGCCGCCGGAGGCGTCGCGCTGGATGGCGCAGCAGATCGAGGACGCCGAATTGGTGTGGATCGATGCGCAGGGGCACTTACCGCATCTGTCCGCGCCTGACGCGATTATCGAGGCGCTCGATGAACGCCTTCACTAGTCCCCCGAGCCCCCGACCCGCCCGCGGAGATTTGCGTCCGGCGCTGCGCTTGCTGCTCGGCGTCGACGGGATCGAAGCGACGCTGCTGCTCCATCCTGTAGATAATGATCAATTCGAGGTGATCGAGGCTTGGCCCCGGACAGAGGAGATCGGCCATCACATCCGGGTAAATCCTGAGCTGCTGCAATGTCCTGACCAGGATGCGAGCAAGGTCCGCCTCCCCCTCACCTTCACCGTCGCGATGAACGGCCGGCCGGCACGCGTGCTCACCGCTCCTGTCGCGGGCACGGAGATGGTGTTGATCGCTCTTTGCTCCCGCGCAGGTGCCCATATGGGCGACCATGTCGTCGCGGGCGCCTCACTTCTGGCGTCTCTTGCCGACCAGGGCGCCCAGTCGACCAGCGCACGCCTCGCGGAAACCAAGATCGAATCGATCGTCCGCAGTCTTGCCGTGCCTTTTGTCTTTATCGATGCAGAGGCCTCTAACGCCTTCATCAATCAAGGGGGGCGCGCATTGCTGGGGCTGGCCCCGGCAGAGACCAACCCGCAGAAGATCGCCAAAGCCCTTGCTGCCATGATCGGCGCGAAGGAGAAAAACACATCTAACGCCTCGGTTTCTGGAGATCATGAGGCCGCTGCGACCTTCTACATCAGCCATGGCGCGCGCACATTTAAAGCCGACACACGCTGGGTCGCCGATGGTCTGAGCGGCCGCATCTGCACGTTCTACGACATCACCGAAGAACGTCGCATGGAAGAGGAACTTCGTCAGTTAGCCACCACCGATCATCTGACCGGTGCTCTCAACCGCCGGGCGTTCGAGCTGACGTTTCGATCGGAGCTGGAACGCACCCGGCGGCACGGCTTGCCGCTCAGCCTGATCCTGATCGATCTGGATCACTTCAAGAGCATCAACGATACCTACGGGCATCCGGCCGGCGACTTCGTGCTGCGAGGGGTGGCAGACCGCATCCACGCGTCCCTGCGCGACAGCGACCGGCTCGGGCGTCTCGGCGGTGAGGAATTCGGTATTTTGCTACCTAATACCGACATCCACAACGGCATGGAGATGGCCGATCGGATGCGCCGCGTGATCGGCGACACCCCCTTTGCAGTAGGGCCAGGCCTCAATGTCACCGCCAGCGCGGGCATTACCTGCGTTCGCAACGACCAGGATGAAGCGGAAGCCATGACGAAACGCGCGGACGACGCGCTCTATGCCGCCAAACAAGGCGGCCGTAACAGGGTGATCGAAGGGCCTTAGACGCTGGTCGCGAACCCTGGCGTCCAAGGCCCCTCACGCTCACGCGAGCGTGCGCACTTTCGGTTCGCGCGCGTAGAAGCGCTGCTTTGCCGCAGCCACGAAGTCAGCGCCTAGCCCCGTGACGCCCTCATCCCGTTCCACCCCAGCCTTGTCGAGCAAAGGCTGCGCCTGGTCGCTTGCGCCTATCGCCTTGAGGTGGCCGAAGGCATCCATCACAAACTGGACGGCTGCAGCCTCCTTCAGCAGCGCCTTGCAGCCATCCTCGGACAGGATCACGGCAACGGCATCGAAGATCTGACTGGGCGTGCCGGCGAGTTGCCCATCGGCCTTGCGCTTGGAACCGTCTGCCAGCGTGGCGCCGCCCACTTTCGGCGAAACCAGCACGGCCTTCCCCTGCTCCGCTTGCACCGCCGCAACGACGGCGTCGATCGCCTCCCCGTTGCTGCCGTCGGCATAGAGGATCCCGACCGAACGGCCTTCCAGCGTGGGCTTCATATTCTTGTGGATCGACAGCGCATCCGACGGCGGCATGTCCACGGGCTCGCGAGCCGCCGGCGCTTTCTCCGGCAAATCGATGCCGAGCCCGTCGGCGACGCGCTGGGCCAGTTGCTCATCGACATTACGCAGGTTGGCAACCATGCGGGGCGGAACCTGATCGAGCAGCCCGACCTTCGATAGTTCGAAGACGAAAGAGGAGGCGATATGCGCCTGCTCATTCGCGGTCTGCGAGCGATAGAATAGGCGCGCCTGGCTGTAATGATCGGCGAACAGCTCGGCACGGATGCGCAATTTTGGGCCCTGCTCGTCAGGTCCGGTCTCCGAATTCGTAGTCACGAAGCCGCGCTCCAGGCTCTCACGCGGCCCGCCCTCTTCGCCATGCGCCGCCAGGCTGTTGGGCTCGTAATTGGCGCGGCCCTTGGGCACCATCGTCTGCATTTTGCCGTCGCGCTGAAAGTTCGCAAATGGGCAACGCGGTGCGTTGATCGGGATCTGGTGAAAGTTCGTCGTCCCCAGACGCGAATTCTGCGTATCGAGATAGCTGAAGAGGCGGCCCTGCAGCAGCGGATCGTTGGAAAAATCGATGCCGGGCACGACGTTGGACGGCAGAAACGCAACCTGCTCGGTCTCCGCGAAGAAATTGTCCGGATTGCGGTTGAGCGTCAGCGTACCGATAATGCGGACCGGCACGTCGTCCTCCGGTACCAGCTTGGTCGCATCGAGCACGTCATAAGGCTGCGCACGCGCAAACGCCTCGTCGAACACCTGGATGCCGAGATCCCACTGGGGGAAGGCGCCGGTGTCGATCGCTTCCCACAGATCACGCCGCTGATAGTCGTTATCGGCGGCCTGCAGCTTAAGCGCTTCGTCCCAGATCGTCGACTGAAGGCCGAGGCGCGGCTTCCAGTGAAACTTGACGAAGCTCGATTTCCCTTCGGCGTTGACGAGGCGGAAGGTATGGACGCCGAACCCCTCCATGGTGCGGAACGATCGCGGCAATGTGCGGTCGGACATCGCCCACATCAGCATATGGGTCGTCTCGGGCATCAGGCTCGCCCAGTCCCAGAAGGTGTCATGGGCACTGCCCGCTTGGGGATAGGCGCGATCCGCCTCCATCTTTACGGAGTGGACGAGGTCCGGAAATTTGATCGCGTCCTGGATGAAGAACACCGGGATGTTGTTTCCGACGAGGTCCCAATTGCCCTCACTGGTGTAGAACTTCACCGCGAAGCCGCGAACGTCGCGCGCCAGATCGAACGATCCCTTGGCGCCGGCCACCGTCGAGAAGCGGACGAAGACGGGCGTCTTCTCGCCAGCGCGCTGGAAGAG
>NZ_JBMDXN010000048.1:0-5142 GCF_048595155.1 Sphingomonas sp. | reverse complement strand
GATGGACCCGGCTGCCGTTGGCGCGGCCGCGCTGGGGGCCAATGTTATCGTTCATGCCGTGAACCCGCCCGGCTACCGCAATTGGCAGGGCCTCGCCTTGCCGATGCTGGACAGCACGATCATGGCCGCCAAGGCAACCGGCGCACGCATCCTCTTTCCGGGTACGGTCTATAATTTCGGACCGGACGCGGGCGCGACCGTCGGCGAAGATGCGGCGCAGAACCCCATCACGCGCAAGGGCAAGATCCGCGTCGAGATGGAACGGCGGCTGCAGGAAGCAAGCCAATCCGGTGCACGTAGCCTGATCGTACGAGCCGGGGATTTCTTCGGCCCGAGCAGCGGCAACAGCTGGCTGGCGCAGGGCATGCTACCCTTTCCAGGACGGGTCAGACGCGTGTTCAACCCCGGTCGCAAGGGGATCGGCCATGCCTGGGCCTATCTGCCCGATCTCGCCGAAACGATGGTCCGTTTGTTGGAACGGGACAGCGAATTGAGCGATTTCGAGCTGTTCCACTTCGGCGGCACATGGGTGGCGGACAATCGCGATTTCGCGGATGCCGTGCGACAGGCCGCCGGCACGCCGCAGGCGCCCATTCACCCCTTTCCCTGGGCGCTGGTGCACCTGATGGCGCCCTTCAACGAGACGGCACGAGAAATGCGCGAGATGACCTATTTGTGGCGGCAGCCGCTGCGGCTGATCGACGATAAGCTGCGGCGCTTTCTTGGATCGCTACCGGAAACGCCCCTGCACGAGGCGTTGCAGGCGAGCCTGCGCGGTCTGGGCCGACTGGATCGGTAGCACGACGCGGTTGTCTGGCCCGAGCATAACGATCCGATCCTTGTTGGGGGGCGGCTCGACGCGATCAGGCAGCGCTTTCGGTGGTCGGGCGGCCTGCCAGCCAAAGCGCCAGGTTACGTACGTAGCGTCGGACGGCTGCCTGCGCTTCGGGCGAATGCGCCATGGCCGTACCGGGCCGCTCGGTAACGAAGCTGGGACAGCCGGCCGCGACATCCCAATTATAGTCCGCAAAATGATGAAAGGTCGATTGGGCGATGCCGGGACCATTTTCCGCCGTTGGTTCGAACGCAACCGCAATGTTGAAGCGCGTGCCGGTAACCTGACTGACGCCGGTCGCGATCACGCGTGCCGAGGGATCCAGCGGCGGGGCATCGACCGCGCCCTCATGTGGATGCGCCGGCAAATAGGAGAGGATGCCGCTGGCCGAGCTGGGGTCCAGCAGCACAGGATGCGGGGCGCCTACATGCTCGATCCGCTGATAATCGCCATTCGCTCCGGAATGATAATTGGGCCAAAGGATCGCCGCGGTTTCGCGATCATCAATCACATGGCGGCGTTCATCGCGTTCGACATTCTTGCTATGGAAATGATGCGCCTCGCCTACGCCGCCGAGCGAGCAGACGGAGCTTCCCAAATCCATGTGATCGCGCGTGACCATCAGGCCGCCTCCGCGCTTGCGGAAGCGCCCGATTGCCGCACAATCCTCCGCCTCCAGGCCATCGCCCGTATCCACCGCGAAGAGCCACAGCTGATCGAAATCGGTTTGATCGAGGGTCGATAGCACCGGATCTGGCGCCCCGACCGTCGCGCGATCCCGCGCGACAACTTCACACAAAGGCGCGCCGGCGGCGTCCCGCAAACCGGACAGATACTGCCGCAGGATCGAAAAGCGCGCGATGCTCCAATCATCGAGCGTTGGCGGGATGGTCGTCTGCAGCAGAATGCGGATAGGGGCAGCCATAATCGTTCTTCCGTAATGTGGCGGGCGCGCCGATGGCAATGATGCCGCGCCGTGTCAGGCCAGATAGGGCGCGCTTCCCTGCCTGCCACTGCTGGCGAAAGCGGCAAGTTGCGCATTGTTTATTGCGAGCGCGTCTCAATCGCATTAGACGTTGCGGATGTAACGGGGCCGACATCGGCCGCGCACGGGGACAGAGGCGTGAGCGGGTTCAATCTTTTCCTACAACGACGCCCGGCCCGCCGGCGGGTATGATGGACGAGACGATGCTGCCCGCGGCGATCATCGCCAGCATGGGTGCTGCCCTTGTGCTGCGCCGGGCCTGGTCCCTGCCCCGCCGTTCCCTTGGCTGGAATGCGATCGGCTGGTGCCTGTTCGGGCTTGGGATCACGCTGGGCTGGATCGCAGGGGGTGCCTGGGGCAGCACCATAGCGACGATCGGCGGCATCGGGGCGGCCTTGCTGCTACTCGCGCATGCCGCTGTGACGGCGCCCCCTGCCACGGGCGCGCGCGCGTCCAATCGCCGCGTCGGTGCGCTGCCGGAGGGCCGCGAGCCGTTTCGTCTGGGCCGAAGGATCGTGACGTTCCTGATGGTCGTTCTCGCCGCCATGATCGTCGCGCTTGGGCTTGGGCTTGCCGCACGCGGACTGCTTGCCTGGAGCGGCGCGGGTGAAGCCAACGCCAATGTGGCCAGCTTCTTTTTGATGCCCGTGGCATGGGCGATGCTGGCCTTTTTCCTGCTGCTGGAAGAGGAGCGTGCCCGGCAGTGGCGGCTGCTTGCACTGGCCGCAGCACCCGGCATGCTGGCGTTGGCGGCCGGATTGGCGTGAAGCTCATCCCCGATAGCAGCACGGTCAAGCGGGCGCTGTCCGCGCATGCCGCGATCGGCCTGATCGCCGGCGCGTTGCTCTACATCGTCAGCCTCAGCGGCACGGTTGCCGTCTTTTTCGAGGAATGGCAGCGGATCGAGCAGCCACGCGCGCCGGAGATGCCGGCGATCAACCCCCAGGCGCTTCAGCGCGGCATCATCGCCGTCCTTGCAAAAGAGGCCGGCCAGCCGCCTACGACCCATCTTTACGCACATCTGCCCGTGGCCGCGCTGCCCCGCACGACCATCACGACGGATCATCAGGCGCTGCATATCGATGCGCGCGGCGATATTTCCGGCAAGGAGGAAATCGCCTGGTCGGACTTCGTCGTCCAGCTCCACTATCTGCTGAACATACCGGGGATGGTCGGCATCACAATCGTCGGAATATTGGGTGTGATGATGCTGACCCTGGCTTTGTCCGGCGTCATCGCGCACCCGCGCATCTTCCGCGACGCCTTTCGCTTGCGCGCGCGCGACCAGAACGGACTTGGTCTGGCCGACTGGCATAACCGGCTGAGCGTGTGGACCCTTCCCTTCACCGTCGGCATCGCCCTGACCGGTGCCGTCATCGGCCTGGGCAGCGTCATGGCGTTCGGCCTCGCCAAGACCAACTATGGCGGCAAGCAGGAGGCCGTGTTCGCGCCGATCTTCGGACCGGAAGGCAAGCCGGACAAGACGGCTGCGCCACCCCCCGACGTGCCGGCCGCGCTTGCCTATATGGCCGCACATCATCCTGGCCTGCGATTGACATATGTAACGGTGCATGACCCGCTGACGCGCGGGCAGCATATCCAGATCCTGGGCACGCCGCCGCGCCGCCTGATCTTCGGCGAATATTATAATTTCGATGGGCAGGGCCGCTTTCTGGGCACTGCAGGTCTCTCCGATGGGGCGCTCGGGCAGCAGGCGGCGGCGTCCAATTACGATCTTCATTTCGGCAATTTCGGGGGGCTGCCGGTGAAGATCGCCTACGCAATATTGGGATTGGCGCTGACCGCCATCTGCGCGACAGGCACCTATATCTGGCTGGGCAAACGCCGCCGCCGCGGCCTAGAGGAGCCGCGGCTTCGATCGGTGTGGGACGCCGTCGTGTGGGGCTCGCCGCTGATGCTCACGGCGACCTTCCTCCTCCGCAAGCTTGCCGGCAACGACGCGCCGTTGGCGACGACCTATTGGTTGGGCTCCGTCGCCCTCATCCTTGCGGGGATAGTCCTGTCTCGGCCCGGCAGGCTGGCGATGCTGCTCACCCGAACCCTCGGTGCATCGCTCCTGATCGCCGCCGGGCTCGCGATCTGGCGGCCCTGACACTCCAGGAACCTCTTCCCCTCAGTCGCGGAACAGCAGCGGTGCGAGTTCCTTCAGACTACGGCGCCAGGTCAGGAATTCGTGAGCCGTGTTGGGCGAGACGTAGAACACGCTGTTGATGCCCGCCCGCTTCAGTGCCGCGGCATTCGCGCGCGGATCGGAGGGCGGACCGCCGGGAGGACCGCGCATGCCGCCATCCAGTTCCCGGCTGCCGAAGCTTACGAAGGCCAGCTTCACCTTTTCCTTGAAACCTGGCGTCTTGTTGACATCGTCAAGCGAGAAGGTGCCGCCGCTCAGGAGGCCGATATAGGCGAACTTATCGAGATTCTTCGCGGTGATCAGCTTGGTTTCGAAGCCGCCCATCGAGAGCCCCGCCATCGCGCGATGGCGCTGATCCGCAACCGTCCGGAAGTGCGCGTCAACATAGGGGATGAGTTCGTTGATCAAGACGGTCTGAAACGGCTTGATATCGAAAGCGGCGAGGCCGCCAGGGCTGCCCGGTTTGATATCGTTGGTCATGCCATAGGTCATGACGATGATGAACGGCCGGATCGCACCCGCCGCGATGAGATTGTCCATGATCAGATTGGCATGGCCCTGGTTGGACCAGGCGGTCTCGTCCTCGCCCCAGCCATGCTGCAGGTAAAGAACCGGGTAACGCGTCCGCGACTCCTTGTCGTAGCCCGGGGGCGTGTACACGAATGCGCGGCGCGCCGTGCCCGTGCTCGGCGAGGGGAAAAGCACCTGATCGACATGGCCGTGCGGCACGTCTTTCAACGCGTAGAAATCGGCATCGTGGGCGGGGATCTCGATCCCGCTCTCCCACCGCACCGACCCGTAGAAGTTCAAGGCGCCGGGATCATTGAACGTGCCGCCGTCGACGTTGAGGTGATAATAATGAAAGCCTTCATCGAGGGGGCCAGCGGTGGTACCCGTCCAGCTGCCGTCTGCAGCCTTGGCAAGCGTCGTGCCGCCACGCCCACCCAGCCCCAAGCTCACCTTAACATTCTGCGCCTCCGGTGCTGTGATGCGAAAGCGCGCATAGCCTTGCGAATTGACCTGCGGATATTGTTGGCCCGGCTGGTTGAGCGTCGACGGCTTGAAATCCTCGACGATCGCGGGCGCAGTGGGTGATGGTGCCTTCGGCGTCGTCTGGGCGGCGGCCATGCCGCCCCCGGCAATTGCCAGCATCGTGGCCGCGACGATATT
>NZ_JBMDXN010000047.1:0-165890 GCF_048595155.1 Sphingomonas sp. | reverse complement strand
GGAAGCGTTGCTGGATCAGGCGGCAGGTCAAGGCATCCAGATCGGCATTGCCGCTGGACGCGGTGACCAGGCAGTCGCTGACGCGCCCATCCACCCCGACGCGATAGCGCACCCCGACCGTGCCGCCCGCGCCGGCTTCGGCCAGCGCACGAGGAAAATCGCCGTCGCGGATGCGGCCGCGGATATGGCGCGGCGGGTAGCCGTCGCCGTCGCCATTGCCGCCGCCACCCAGCCCGTTGCCGACGCCGCCCGCCCCCGTTCCCGGCCCCGGCAGATCGGACGCGCCTGCCTGCGGGGCCGCACCCGTGGCGGCAACCGGTGGGGCAAGGATCGGGGGCGGCGGCGCGAGCGGGATGATCGGCGGCGGCACGACCAAAGCGGATGGGGTCGCGCGCAGATTGCGCGGGGCCGGCCGGCCGGTATGCGCCCGCGCATGCGGTCGCTCTCGCGCCGTCGGCATGGGCAACGGCGGAGGGACGTCCAGCAGGGTCGCCGGCGCCTCTGCCGGCGGCGCCAATTGCGTCGCGAGCCCCAACAGCAAGGCGAGGCCGATCGCCAGCTCGATCGCGGCGACGCCAAAACCCGCCGCGAGCCGTTCGCGCAAAGGCCGCGGCGCCATCAACGGACCTCCCTCGCGCGCTCCATCCCGGCAACGGCGATCGGCGTAGGGAGCGATTCGATGGCGCGTCCATCAAGGCATGGATCGGAAGCCAAGGCGTTGCAATCTCCCTCCCCTGCTACGCGCCGTGCGCAGGCCGGTTCCCGCTGCTGATCCTACTCTCAGGATCGTCGCTGCCACCATGCCAGGGGATGAACGGGCCGATCAGGCAGGCGAAAGCCGCGCGGCCTTAATCTGACTGGCATGTCGCGTTATTTCGTCACCCTCGGCCGCGATGCTGCCCCCGCACCCGACATGGTGGACGGCGGTATCGTCCGCAATTGCTATGCCACCGCGCGCGACGAGGCGATCCGATCGCTGGGCGAGGCGTTGCGCGACGATCCAGCGCTGCTCGATCGCGGTATGCTGCAACTCGATATGGTGGATGAGGCCGGCGCGCTGCTGTTCCGCATCACCTTGAAAGCGAACGAAACTTCGCCGGAAGGCAGCGCGGCCACGCCGCATTGAGGCGGACCGTGCGGCGGGTGCGGCAGGAACCTGCGGCTTCGGAGCACGTTTGCGCCATCCCATCTCTTCAGGAGACGATATGCGTATGTTCCCCTCCATGGTTCGCAGCCTTTGCGCCGCGTCGGCCCTGGCTTTGGTCGCCGCGCCGGCGCTTGCTGGCAAGCATGACCGGGCCGAGCAGGCCATTGCCGAAGCGCGTGGCAAGATCGACGCCGCCAACAAGGTCGGCACCGCCGGCGAAGCACCGCACTCCACCGCTGCGGCTGAGGCTTCGCTGAAGCTCGCGCGCGAATCGCTGGCCTCCGGCCACAAGGAAGAGGCGATCCAGCAGGCGATCCACGCCTCGCAGCTCGCCGATACGGCGATCGGCCAAACCCAGCAGAACCGCTCGGCTGCCGAGCAGACCCAGCGCGCCGACGCCGCCGACGCGGCCGCCGCCGCACAGCAGGAAGCCGCCGCCGCCAATGAGCGCGCGGCGACCGCCGAACAGGCCGCTGCTGCTGCCGCCGCCGACGCCCAGGCTGCCCGCAGCGCGCCCCCGATCGTCGTCGCCGCCAATACGCCCGCGCCGACCACGACCGTCACGACCGAGACGACCAAGCACAGCAGCGTCGCCCCCGCCACGCGCACCCGCGTCCGGAAGGCCCCCGTTCGCACCACCGTGCGCACCCGCCCGGTTGCGACCGAGACCACCAAAACCACGGTCACGACGACCGCCAATTGACCCCCGACGCCAACGCGCCTGCCGTGCAAGTGGCGGCGCGTTGGCAGCGGTGCGGCGGCGCGGCCAGGCGCATCCATCCTTCGGGTCGGAGGCGTCCGGCCGCAACGGCGCTGAAGCAAGCGTGTCCGCTGGATGGCGGCGCCGGACAGCAACGCGCGCCCGCATCATTATGGCGGCGACGGGCTGAAGGCTCTGCCGCCTCCTGGCGCGTATTAGCCAACCGAGCAGAGCGTGGCGAAGTCTGTGGATGCCAGCCGACGCTGGCATGACGAGTGAGTGCGGGTTGGTCATCCCCGCGCAGGGGCGTTCCTCTTCTTTCTAGATACGAGGCCATATCAGCGAACGCTGGACGCCACGCCGCTTTCCTAAATCGCACCCGTGGCGGCATGCCTGCCCACCCGCCGGTCCGGCAGACCTCCGGTTAGCGCCGCCGCTCCAGGCGCCGGGCACAAAAAAAGCGGGCGTCCCCAGCCAGGACGCCCGCTTTCTTTTGGATCAGATCAGCTGGCCTTCGGGCACTCGCCAATGCGCTTGCCGGCAGAGGTCGCGTGCACGGTGACCTTCTGATTGTTCGGCATGTTCACCGTGGAGGTGACTTCGTTGCTGAAGCTGGTCGAGGAATAGGTGCCGGTCATCGTCGTCTTGGATTCGCCCTGCGGCATCTTGCAGGTCATGGCGGCATCCATCTTGCCGCCATTCATCGTGAAATGATCGAACTTGCAGTCGCCCATGCCCTTGCCGGCGAACATGTCACCGGCCGGCTTGGCGGCCTGTTCGGGCGTCACGCAGGTGGTGGCCTTGGTCGGTTCGGCCTTCGGCGCGCTCGAACCCGCGGGCATTCCGGGAATTTCCATCTTGTCGATCGCGAAGCTCATTTCCCACTGGCCGGGCTGCATCTTCACGGCATTTTGCGCGGTGTTGGCGACCTTTTCGACCGAAGCGTCCTTGAGGGAAACGTCGTCGGGCTTCTTGTTGCAACCCGCGAGCATGGCCGCGCCGGTTAACAACACTATCGAACCCAGCTTCATCGAACCCATAATGCCTCCTGTTGGTACATATCTCTGGCAGCCGACAGACAGCCGGCTGGCCCGATAACCCTCCAATCCGGAGTTTGTTGCTTCGCCGGAACGTCCTGCTTTTACTGATCGCGCAACGGCAAGGCGTCGATGTGGATTGATTTAAGATAAGCGACGAAGAACATTGGACTTGCCTGCCAACCATATCGGCACGGCATGGGAAGAATTATTTTTGCAGGCGGCCCTCGATCCCGCAACCGCCCGACATGTGCGGGTGCTTCGGCCAAGTCGCAACCAATGTCAGCAAGACGATGGCGCTTCGGTCGGTGTCGTAATTCTCTCCCTTGCATATTGCCGGTCCCGGTTGGCCGCCCAGCGCGCCTCCAGCATCGCCACCGTCGCATCCGCCTGTTGGCGCCGATGCTCGATCTGTTCGGACGCCGCGATCAGCCGGCAGGCGGCATCCGTGACGGACAGCACGGGAAGGAAGGGTCGGCTCATCAGGCAGCATCGCGATACAGGCTGTCGATCGGGCCGATCAGCCCCTCGGCGAGCGGAGGGCGACAGCCGCGCCCTTCGAACAGGACGCGCCGCCCCGCTTCCACTTCCGCCGCCCGCGCCGCATCGGTGAGCTTACCGAGGTAGCGGCGGTAGGCACGGGGCCCCCACGCGAAATACTCCTCGCCCGCGCTGGCAGGCTCCTCCGCGGCACCAGCATCCGTGAGGTAGAGCGCGGCCGCGAGCAGGGCCGATGGCATCGAGATGTTGGGCCGCGCCTGGCGTTGCGCGACGAGCGCCGCATCATCGATCCGGTTGCACAGGACAGCACGGATCGCACCCAGGACCGAGGGCTCCAGCATCGTCATCTCCCAAATTCGCCGTCCTGCCCCCATGGCTGCGCGGCGATGTTCTGGGTATGTACTATTTAAGCGTACGTCTAGTCAAGCATTTATACGTTTTCCACGTATGTCCTGAGGCAAGGCCGCCTGCCTGAACCTCCGTGGATCACGAATCATCTTGCGAGCATGTTCTATATTTGTTCTTATGCCCTATGGAACGAATCGAAGCCCGCCGCATCTCCGATATCCTGATCGACGCCCCCTTGTGGGCGCGACTCGGTCTGGCCATTCGAGACACGCGATTGCGGGCGCGTGCCGCCGACTGCATTGCCGCGCGCATCGTCGAACGGCGCGACGAGGACGCACCGGCGGATCCCGATCAATTACGTTTGCTGTGATCTGGCTACCGCGATTGCGGATTCAGCCGATCAGATCCTCCAGCGTCAGCACGCGATCCATCCGATCGACCCGATCCATCGTGATGCGGAAGGTCTGCGGCGGATTGAACTGTTCCAGCTCGACATAGGAGGCCGTCTTGCGCACGATCGTTTTGATGAGAACCGAGCTGGTGCGTTCGCCCTCGACCTCGTCCGGCGTGCGCAGATAGATAACGGCATCGTCCCCCACTGCAGGCCGCCGGCGGCTCTCCACGAACACCGTGTCGCCGTCGCGAAAGCGCGGATGCATCGACGAGCCTTGCACATAAAGGCCGTAGACGTCGGCACGGCCGTCCAGGATCGGCGGTCGGCGCTTATATTCGATCACCTCGCCACGATTGAGCGTGGTCTGTTCGATCGCCTCGCCATCGACGATCTCATCCGCACCCAAAGCGGTGCCATAGATCGGCAGATCGCGCTGCATTCGATCCGCGCTCGCGCCTTCCATGCGAAAGGTGACGGCATTGCTGTCCGTCACCAGCCCGGTCAGCGCCAGCACTTCGCCCCGCATGATCGGCGGATCGCCCAGCCCCTGCATGGCATCGGCGAAGCGCGTCGCCACCTCCACGCCCAGCGGGCTATCGAAGGCCGGATCGGCATAACGCTGGATGCTCGACGCCGCAGCATAGCCCGCCTTGGCCGCCAATGCCCTGAGCGACAGTCCAGCGCGATCGCGTAGCCGATTGACCGCGGCTCCGGTGGTCTCCTGATTCGTCATGTACGTCCATATGGGACATATTACGTACGCAGTCTAGATTGACTATTGTACGTTTTATACATATGTCCCCGGCAGCAGATTCGAGGACCCAATGCAGATCCCCTCACCCGCATCGGCCTTGCCGGGCGCGAACGGCCTCCCATGTCCTGATAGCGAGCCACCTACGCGTGGAAGGCGCATACCGGCCATGAAGGCGGCGATCCGTCAGTCCGATAAGGCGACCGCGACAGGCCTCTCAATATTTTCGCGGCTTGGTCGGGCGGCGGCCCTGGGTGGCGGCGTCGTGGGCGGAACCAGGAGAGCTTTCGTCGGCGCCGGCCGTGTTGGACGTATTGTCCGCGATCTGATTCAGCTGCTCGGTCGTACTGGCGTTGGTGTGCTGGATCGATGCGTCGCTGCCGCAGCCACCCAATCCCCCGAGCAGGATCAGCGCGGTTGCGCATGGGATCGTTCGTCCTCGTCCGGTCATGATCGCTCGCCTTCTGCCTGGCCTTTCGACCCCAACGCACGGGAGGGGGCAGATCGGGCCAAACTTTTTCCAGCTTTTGCGGCCACATGGCACGAAGACGCGATATGATCCCCGCCGCCGTTCTGGACGCGCTGCTGGCGGCAGGCGCATCGGCCGAGATGATCGTCGAGGCGGTCAAGGCTGCGGGCCGCGAGGCCGACATGCGTAAAGCGGATGCGCGCGCCAAGGATGCCGAACGTCAGCGTCGCGTGCGCCGTACGCGCCGCACGGGCACAGGCACGGGTAGCGTGCCTACGTCGGGGGCCGTCCGCGTGACTCCGCGGGACGGCACGGACGCATCCCCCAATGAGAATATATCTAACCCCCCTTTCTCCCTCTCCTCTGACGAGGATCGGCCCCTGTCCGACAGCGGGGTGGAGGAGCAGGCGGTGGCGGCGTGGAATGCCCAGGCAGCCGCTGCCGGGGCGCTGCCGGCACGCGGGCTGACGCCCCGCCGGCGCCAGTCGCTGAAAGCCCGGCTACGCGAGCATGGGCCGCACGCCGTGCTGGAGGCGATCGCCAATCTGGCGGCGAGCCCGTTCCACTGCGGCAAGAATGATCGCGGATGGCGGGCCAGTCTTGGCTGGCTGCTGACGTCGCCCGAGAATTTCCAGAAGATGCTGGAGCTGGCGCCGCCGCCCCATGCGCTGGCCCGGCCCATGACCCTGCAGCAGCGGGCGGAAGCCGCCGAGCGACCGGCCGCAATGTTCGATCAAATGGGCCGCAGTGAGGAAGCAGCCGACATGCGGCGCACCGCCCAGCAATTGCGCGCCGCCCCAATCAGCAAAGGAGAGATGTGATGGCACTCGCACGACGGGGACGCCCCCGCAAAGCCGGCCCGCGGACCGCCAAGGGGCGGCTGATCGCGCTGCCCGATCGCGGCAACGATGTCGTGCAGGCACGCGCCGCGCGCTTCGCCCGTTTCCAGGACGGCAAGGCCGATCAGCAGGTTGGCGATCAGATCGGTCGCGCCTGGGCCGTCGGGCTGCTCGACGGACAGATGTGCGACGGCGCGATCCTGCGGGACATGGGCCGACGCTATGGCAGCCTCTATTGGCATGAATTTGCCGCGATGGCGCCCAAGATCGGCGCATTGGAACGCCGCGACCGATCAGCCGCCAATGACGGCGGGGACGATCGGCCGGGCGACTATTTCCGCCTGCTGGATGGCCTGGCCCGGCAAGTCGGGCGGCCGGCGGTGGCGTCGATGCACGGCCTGTGCGTCGACGGCTGGTGGTTTCCCGACGTGGATCAGCCGTGGGTGGCACGCTTGATCGCAACAGCCGTGGCGGATGCGGGTGGACCGGCCGCGCAGGAACGGGCCCTGCCCGCCGATCGCGCGCGGCTGAACGCCGCGATCGAAACCTTGGTCACGATGGTTGAAGGGAGACGGGACGGCGCCCGGCCGCCGGCCGGGCGCACATCCGATTAGCGACGATAGTCGCGGTAGCGGCGGCCATGATCGCGATAGCCATGGCCGCGATCACCGCGCCAGCCGTCATTGCGCCAGCCATGGTCGCGATAGCCGCGATAATGGCCGCGGTGACCATAATAGCCATAACCACGATTGTCCCAGCGACGATGGCCGCGGCCATAATAGCGCCGGTCATAGCCATAATGGGCGTAATAGAGCGGCTGATCATAGCCGTAGCCATAGCCGTAGGCGGCGGGCTGATAATAAGCCAGGCCGCTATCATAGCCGTAATAGCTACTACGATTGTAACCATTGTCCGAGGCAATGGCGGCACCGACGCCCAGGCCGACAATGCCGGCAACGAGGGCGGCGTCGCCATTACCATGGTGGTGGCGCGCCTCGGCAGGTGCGGCGGCGGCAAGACCGCTCGCTGCAAGAACAGTCGCGGCGACGATTCCTTTGAAAAGTCTACTCATGTTACTCTCCTTACCCGATCAACTGGGTTGATCCATTTGTGGAGGATAGCCGGTGAACGCGTTGCGAACGATGCTGGCAGCATTCATTCATCCAAATATTTCCGCAACTTGGTCGATTTTTTAAGGCCTCATCGGACCTTTATTATGCGGATCTTGGAACGCTGGGGCGCGAAGTCGCCCTTAGGAACCGGCACGTCCGCAACGATGCGGCGGCACTGCGCGCGGCCACATGCTGCGCTTGCGGAAGAGCGACCAAGCGGTAGCGCGGGCTTATCCCGACAGAGCCGCTCCGCCGGATCAGTTGCAATAACGATGTGTGCCGACTGTCTGGCAGATCCGTCCGTTGGAATAATAGGTCGCGTTGCCGACCTGCTGCGCGGTCGTCCCGTTCGAATAATATGTCTGGTTACCCACTTGCTGGGCCGTGGTGCCATTCGAATAATAGGTTTGGTTACCAACCTGTTGGGCGGTCGTGCCATCACTGAAATAGGTCTGGTTTCCCACCTTCGTGGCAGTGGTGCCATCGCTATAATAGGTCTGGTTGCCGACGCGCTGGGACGAGACCTGCGCCTGTGCCACACCCGCCGCAAACAGGCCGGCGATCGCTATGATCTGCTTCATCATCCAGCTCCCGAACGCCAAGGGTACATAGCATGAACATCTGGAGCGGGCGATCGATCCGTCAGGTCATCCGGATCAGCTGGCGGGGTGGAGGTAGCCGGCGTCGAAGTCGGCAATCTGCTGCAGCGTGGGCCAATCGATAATGCGTATGTCGCGCTTGTCTCGCAGGATCACATCCATCCGATCCAGTTCCTGCAGCATACGATTGACGTGGACCGAGGTGAGGCCGGTCGCGTCGGCAATGTCGCTCTGCGTCATCGGCAGGTGAATGCGATCCGGCGCCTCGCCGTTGGCGGAGGCAAGGACAGCCAGCTCGCACAACATATGGGCGATGCGCGAACGGGCGTCGCGCCGGCCGACATTCAACACCCACTCCCGAAAGATCGAAGCATCGATCAGCGTGTCGCGCCAGAAGGCGTCGCGGATGTTGGGCCGCGCACGCGCCAGGGATCGCAGCGCCGGCACCGGCACGCGCGCAATGCGCGCGTGGGCGATCGTCTGCACGTCATGATCCGCGCGCGGCAGCATCAGGGTCTGCAGCGCGATGATATCGCCCGGAAGGTGGAAGGATACGATCTGGCGCCCCCCGTCGCCGGCCGCCTTTTGCCGGCAGGCAAAACCATCCAGCAGGATCGCACAATGGGTTGCTTCTTCGCCGTCGCGCATCAGATAGGTGTTGGCGCGCACCGTGCGCAGCTCATGGGGCAGCGCACGGATGGCAGCACGATCCTGCTCGTCCAACAGGGCGAGGCGCTCAAGCTTGGTAATGGCGGCACCGAAGATGTCGTCGTCAGTCGCCATGCGACCCCTCACCCCGTTTTAGACCGAAAAGTGTGATGGCTGGATATTGGTTCTCCCCACGCGTTTGCAACTATTGGATTTCACGTGACATTATCACTGCAACCGGGAGCCCCGCGAAATTGCCCGAAACAGATACGGGATCGGCCGGTTAACGCCTGCGCCCAGATGAATGCGCGCTGCAATCGTGGTTGGGTACCGGTTCAGGCGCATGACGGCAAAAGGGACATGCGGTCGTCGGCGTGATTACAGCCCTAGGAACGTTGGCGGCCGCACCTCCCTTTCCCTGCCGCTAGCGATCCATCGCCTCGTCGACCTTGTCGCGAATCGTCCGCCCGGACAGGATCGTCTCAATGGAAAATGCCACAAGCGCGGCGATCGCGCACACCAGCGCACCACCAAACGCGCTGTAGAGCACGGCCCCCCACGCCACCTGCTTCAGCGCGCCGAGGAACATGGTCAGCGCCGCGCAACAGGTCAGCCCGCCCGAAAAGGCGGCGAACAGAACGGCCGCGTCCAGGATGCGCGAGCGCAACGTCAGGCGGCGCAGCTCGACATAGCTGCACGGCGTTTCCGACCGCAGCCGATGCGCCCGATCCGCGATCCGGCTGAGCCGCGTCGAGAAGACGTTGAGGAGCGACGCGATTCCGGCGAGCAGAAAGATCGGCGTCAGCGCGAGCTGGACGACATGAGCTGCAGTATCGAGCGTATTGCCAGCCATAGGATCAGCCTAGCCTGCCCGCGCGCCGACGCAAGCGGCCGCGCCAACGGGCGTCACATGTTTGGGGCGCTCGAAAGAGAGGGACGCCGGCACGCACAACGCCACCGTCCTGCAATCGAGGCAGGCAGCCACGCGCTTCGCGCATGACCTTAGGCAGAGATGGAGCGCGGCCGCCGCTTAGCGGCGCGGTGGAGTATCGAATGTGATCTTCACCGCGCGGCTAGGCGGCGCGGCCTGGATCGGGCCAATGGTCTTGCGCAGCGTCGGCGATACGGCGACGGCGAGGCCGAGCTGCGTGAGATTGTAGCGGCAGGAACCAAGCCCGGGTAGACCCAGTCGGACCTGCAACTGCGCCCCCTGCCAGCCGCGAATGGCGAAGCGGGATGTCCAATCCTCCGGCACGTCGAAACAGGCATCGCCCTTGCCGAAATTGGCCTGGGGCAAAGCGGTTCGGATCGCATCGAGGCTCGCGCCGGGGCGGACACCGCTGGTGCGTACAACCGGATCGGCGACGAGCGCGCGCGACAGCGGCGTCGCGCCGACGAGCGTTGCGAGATCGACCGCTTGCTCCGGCGCGATCTTGCCCGGCCCGCGCAGCCGGCGAAGATCGATCGTCCACAGCCGCGTTTCGCCACCCGGATGGGCCGAAGGCGTGATGTCGGTGTAGCTTTCGTCCTTCAGCGACAGATAGGGCCCAGCCAGCGCGACCATGCTGAAGCGGTGTTCGGTGCGGACGGCATCGCCATCTGCATCGCGCACCGCCTGGGCATGATCCGCCCGCGCCCAGGCCTTGGCGCTGAACAGCAACTTGATGCCGTAGGTGACGACGATATCCCGATCGTTCATCGACAGGTGATACCGGCCCCACTTCGCGCTCCAGTCCGGTGCCGCGGTTGCCGGCGCAGCGGACATTGTGACCGCCGCCAGCGCTGCCGCCGCGCGCCACGCGATCATAATACCGCCACCCGCAGGATCACCTCGATCGCCTCGGCCGCCGCCGAAATCTCATACGCATGGTCCATGCCGTTGATGATGCGGCGGGCATGGGGATAATCGCAGGCGGTGCCGGAAATATAATCGGACAGCTTCTTGCCCGTGAACGATCCGTTGCGCATGCCATAGCTCATGATCTTGTAGGCATTGGCGGGCTCCAGCGCCTTGGCCGGATCGATGGCCAGCTGATCATCGAGGCCCAGCGCTTGACTTAGCTTCAGATAATTGGCGAGCCAGGTGATCTGCACATAGCCGCGACCATAATAGACGTTGCTGTGCTTCTTGCCGGTCTTGTCGACATAGTCGACCGCATCCCCATAGTCTTTGCCCTTGCCTTTACCCCATTCCTCGATGGGCTGGAACGTGTCACCCGTCTCGCGCTTGACCGTCGCCATCATATAGGCCGCCCAGCGGATATCGGTGATGTCGACATCGGCGATCAGGGCGCTGACGACGGTGGTCAGGCCCGCGGGCGTACTGCCGAACTGCTTCTTGTAGAGATCCTCCACCACCGCCGTGCGGGTGGTCGGCTGCAAGCTGGCGCGGCGCGAGCCGAACAGCTGATCGGCGGTGCTTTCGGCCGCATCCTTGAGCAGGCGCTTGTAGGTGCCGCCGCCGGCATCGACGCGCCCGTCCGGTTCGGGCGACTTCATTACCTCTTCCTGATATTTCTTGATGGCGTCGGTCAGCTCCTGGCTGGTCAGCCCATCGAGCTTCAGCTGCGTCATGGTGGTGGGCTGCCGGTTGAGCAGATCCTGCACAATCGCGACGTCCGCGGGCTTGTTCTTGCCGCCCTCTCCGACACTCGCCCTCATCGGTACGTCGCCCAAAGGATCCTCCACATGCGCGGTTCGGCCAACGGATCAATCGTGCCGAGAAGCGCGCCGGGCGGCAATCGGTTCCGGCCGGGGTGCGCTAAGCGAGGCGCTCGATCCGGGGCTGCGGCGCGCCCCGCCAGACCATGCGATAGACGTCGCCCTGCGCGACCGATTGCACCGCATGCGGCACCAGGGCGGCGATGCAGGTGCCGCCGGCGCGGCGCACCGACGGATAGAGCAGGCCGTTCAACCCGGCCGCGCGGACGTCCAGCGCCAGCGCGTTGCCGATCGGATATCCAATGGCCGGATCGGGGTGGAGCGCGGGATGATCCGGGTGGCCGCGCAGATCGAGAAATTCTCCCGCGAAGCTCGCATAGAGTTCGGCATAATCCACGGTCGCCTGGTAGACGCCGGTCGCGGCCAGCATGGCGGTGAGGTGGTAGGCGACTTCGGCGAGGCTGGTTTCGGTTTCGGTCGCGGCATACCAGGCGCCGCGATCGGCCCCGTTGAAGCGGTTGGGCGCGCGCGGCTTGGCATAAGCGAAAGCCGCATTGATGTGCGCGGCGTGGGGCACGCCATAGACGAGCTCGAACGGCTGTACCGCGCCGGCGCCGCGGGCCTGCGCGATCAGGCGGTTGCTGGTGGCGCCTTCCACTTCGGCGAGGGCGGCCTGATCTTCCGGATCGCCCAGGCCGAGCAGCACAGGCTCGCGCAGGCGCGCGGTGGTGACGAGCCGGACGGTGCGCGGCAGCGCCACGCGGGTGACGGGCAATCCCTGGATCACCGGCAGTTACAGGCCGCCGCGGACCGCATCGATATAACGGCGCGTATCCAGCATCACCGGGATACCGCCTTCGACCATCGCCTCGACCGGGCTGCGGCGCCCGAACATCGCCTCACTATTGGGAAGGCGGGGCCAGCGATTGGCCATGTCGTCCGCGAACAGCAGGCGCAGGCCCTTGTAGAGGCCGATCGCGGCCGAAGCGCGGGTCATCTGATCCTGCGACAGCGGCTGATCCCAGCTGCCGCGCTTGATCCTGTCCCACGTGCTTTCGGACACGCCGAGCAATGCCGCCGCCTCCGCATTGGCGAGGCCCCAATGCTGACACAGGTTGCGGAAGGCCTTCACGGTCGGCGCGGTCAAGCGCTGCCGGTCTTCGACACGGGCAAAAGTCTGCAGCTCGATCGGCGCGGCATCAGCAAGAGCGCGGGCAGCTTCCATGGCGCAGGAAATAGCCAATTACCCCATGCGCGTCAAGTGACGCGGATGCAAGCATCATCTTGGCGAACTCCCCGCACGGCCATTGGAGGAGAGACGGCGCTGCGCACTACCTGCGCATGATATATCCTTTAATATTATTGACTTCCTTTGACTCAACCTAATTCCGTATGCGCATCAATACCGCAGCTGAGATACTAGCGATGTACGGTGTTTGACTGGTCGAAGGTTGCGCTAAAGCGGGATGAATAAGATGAACGCCCTTATCTGCGCGCCAATCTGATAACAGTGCAGCTGACAGAATTAATGATTTAGTCCATGGGATTGGTTCGACGGCAACGTTTCCGGTGGTTCAAGTGTTGAGCGCACGACGATACGGGAGAGTAGCTTGGGCAATTTCACGGCTTTGCCAGTGTTTCCAGATACTACCGGGACAACGGCGACCCGGGCAATGTTTCCGACGGTGTACCATTTAAATCGATTCAGAATCTGCGTCGAACCGCCGGGCGCACAGCTCCAACGCTATCGCGCTATTGCAGCAGACCTGGCCCATGACATGCCGAAATACATGAACGCCCATACGGCAGCCGTGCAGGCAGGCACGATAAAGTGGAATGGGCAGGAGACGTTGCGTTTCCGTGGAGTCGCCAAGCTCAAACCGTTCAGCATACCGATTTGGCTCGTCGCGCCGATGCTGTTCCCTTTGCCGGACGTGCCGGTACCGGAGAAATTACGTGACTGGGCGATACCGGACATCCATACGGACTGGGTGGGCATTCAGCCGGGCAGCAAAACCGGAACCGGCTTCACCGCGCAGACGCTGAAGCGCAATTTCGACGACAGCTCCGACTTGCTCATCAAGGCGGCAGCGTTGGCGGCCCTGATCGATGCGGAAGCGAGTTCCTGGTGGAACCCGGTCGCCATGGCGACGGAATATGCGTTGGAAGAGATCGCCTCCCGTTATGCCATCTGGGTCAACCAGCACCATTTTCTGGCCGGGCGCCGATCCTTCCGTTTTCTGCCCGCGGCGGAGCTGGGCGGCTACCCCAAGGGCGATGAGCGCTGGGTGTTCGAAACCGCGGCGATGGAGCGCTTCTCGCTCCTGCCCTATGCCGCGTCACAGCTGGCAATGGGCAAGGCCGAAGATATCGTCCGTCCGGTATGGCTGGAGATGATCCAGCAATTCTGCAAACGCAATAATTTGACGCCCATCGACGACACGGCCCCACACAGTCATTGGTCGCGCAGTGACAAGGCCACCTATATCCAGCAGCGTTTCCCCAGTTATACGGCGATGGTGAACAGCGGCGAAGGCCAATCGCTGGCGAAGCATCATCTGAAGATACACCCCTGACCTGACGGGCGCCGGCGGCGCGACCAGAATATGGCCGGGCCGCACCAGAGCGCGGTGCGGACGAGATGCAGGCGGGGGCAATGCGGCGGCAAGGGCAGCGTCATGCCGGGCCGCCAGACGCCCAGCCGGCGCCGGATATTGGGCATTTCGGAATCGATCACCCCCAGCCCATTGCCGTCGCCATACAGGGTGGCGCTGCGATAGCGCGGGATCTGGCGACAGGCCTGCGCCGGTGCGAGCGCGTAGACCGTCACCCAATAAGCGCAGCTCCGCGATACGGCACGTCGATGACGGCTAGCGAATTGCCGCATTGGGCGGCAGGGTCAGGCGGTCGGTTCATGCCGCGTCTGTTCGTGATAAGACAAGATAGCGGCGCGCAAGCAGGCCACCCCGGCGGCGCGCCCCGGACGGCAGGCCGCTCCGCTTGTAGGTGCCGGCCGCCTCGCAGGTTAACGTCCAGACGCCCTCGCCCCCAAAGCTGAAGTTCAGCCGTTCGCCTTCGATGCGGATTTCCCGATAAGACCCGGTTTCATACATCCCGCCAATGACAATGTGATCGGCCACCGCGACGTTGCGGACCAGAACGATATGAAGCTGCTCTTCATAAGGGCAGTCTTCCTCCAGAATGAGCAATATATCACCCGATGGAAGCGCATATTGCGCAAGCAAGAGCGCGGCATCGATCGACAGAGAAGAGGTCCTGTTCGGCGCGCGCAAAGTAATACGGGGTTTCGGTTCCCGCTGTTGCCATTCCACCGTGAAATATGCGGCCTTCTGCATTTTCATATGTTCGCGAGATGACATCCAGGCAACGAGCCATGGCAGGCAAAGTTTCTCCCCGCGCGTGGGGGAATATCGCCCATGGTGCCTGAAGCAATCATGCTTGACAAATCTGTTCTCTTTATGTACCGGGATATTTGAGTAGTAGGACTGCGCCAGAAAGCCCGCCTACCCGGCGGGCTTTCTGCATTTTCAGGACTTCGAATTCGGGCCGCTGCACGCATGGGGCGGTGCGACGGTGACCTGCGCGATCCAGGGGCGGCCGGCGCGGGTGGTGATGTGGAAGATGCGGGGGCGATCGAAGGCGATCGCGTCGAGACAGAGGCGACGGCCGGTTTGGCCCGTTTCCAGCATCCGCCAGGGCCCGACCCCGCTAGCCTCCAGATCCTTGATGTGCGCGACGACGGCGGGGGATGCGAGATCGGCGGTCGGCCGGTGGGTGGACAGGCGCGCGAACAGCTGATCGATAAGGTCGAGATCCGGATTCAGGCTGCGGACGCGCGGCGGGGCGGCGCCGACGGGCGGCATATCGAACCGCATTTCCATCTGCCGGCCGATGCAGGGGCCGCCGCAGCCAAGGCCGGCGAACTCATCCCGCCTGCGCAGGGTGAGGCCGCTTTTGTCGGCGCGCACGATCAGCGGCTCCTCGATCGATTGCGAGAGCGTGCGCACCAGCAGCGGCGCGGCGGCATGGCCGTCCCACCGCCAGATCGAGAGCTGATAGGCCTCGGTACCGCCCAGGGAGCTTAGATAATCGCCGATGACGGCGAAACGCCGCGCCCCGGTCGTTTCCTGCGGCAGCGGGATTACGCGGGTGAGCCCCTGAGGGCCGCACCGGCTCCACGCGTCCGCGCCGGGCATGGTCCGGCATTGGTCCCCAGCCCGATCGGGTCTCCACGCGGCGAGCGCGGGATGCGCACGAAGTATGGCCGGGGGGAGATCGTCAAAGGCGAGCACCACGCGCCAGGGCGCGCCCGCGGCCCGGTGCAGGACGAACATGGTGGCGAACGCGCCGCTGCGGGCGCTGACGAGCAGGGTGTCGCGATCGAGCGGCGTGATGTCGAGGGCGAGGCCGGCCGGCTTCGCGAACCGGGCGAGTGCGGCCGATGATCCGGCCGGCCGCCGGTTAAGCCAATCCAGCGCCACGGCCCGCGCCGCCGCCCATTGCGCGCGCAGGGCCGCGGTTGCCGCCGAACTATTGTCGACGCCAAGACCGTCGGCGGTGATGTGCGGCGCCAGAGCAGCCTGGGCGCGGCGGAGGTGATCGAGAGCGCCGTTGGAGGCGGCATGCAATAGCGTTGGCATTGCGCCAAGCAGAACGAGCATGACCGACGCAATCAGCTGATGATGCCAGCGCGGACGGCGGTGAGAGGCGCGGAGATACAAGATCACCGACAATAGCCGGGAACAGAGCGATATATGCGGCACCGTTCGTAACCCCCTGTCGCCCAAACGCAGAGATGGGCTTGCCCTATCTGTTCTTGTTTTGTACTTCAATTCCCCGAGCGCGAAATCTTCCTGGCGGCGGTGCCATATCTGCCAGGGGGATCGGAAGTTGAAGAGCCGGTGGCGTGGAAATGGGTGGACTGATGCGGATGAGGTCAAAGCACTTTTATACCGCCATTCTGTTGGCGCTGACCGGCTGTAGCGACCTTTGCTCCTCGGATCCTGTTCAATCCGTCTCGGGGCCGGACGGGGTCACCGCGCGACTGGAAAAGAAGAATTGCGACGCGACGGTCGGCTATGTGTACGAGGTCAAAGCGATTGATCATGACGGCAGCAGCCAGGTCGTTTTGAGATTCGATGCCAACCATGCGGTCGATTGGCCCGATGATGCGCATCTCGTGACGATGCATTGGCAGACGCACCAGCTGAAGCTGGACCTGCTCGCGCCGGTTCGTGTTTTCAGGCAGCAGAGCAAGCTGAATGGCGTGCCGGTGGTCTATCAATTTGCGCCGGGCAGCGAATTATAGGCACCGCAGCCCGGCCGCGAGCGTGCGGCATATGCGACACTCCTTTGCGCGGCATCGGGCGCCAAGGGATCAGGCGTGGATTGGCACGCATTCGCGACGCCCCACCCACCCTCCGGCGGCCAATCCATGGCGCGCTGACATTCAGTCGTTGACAAATACGTTCCTGTTATGTACCGCAATATTTGAGCAGAAGGACTGCCAGAAAGCCCGCCCACCCGGTGGGCTTTTTGCGTTTTCGGAAAGGGCGCGCGACGGCGAAGGCTCGTCGCGGCGCGGCCCGAGTGGTGGGCCGTTGCGCCCCGACATACCACGCCTGACCGCAGCAAAGCCGGCCTGGACGGCCCCTAGAGACTACGTAGCGGATTGCCGGGGGCAAGCAGGCGACCATTATCATCCCCGTCGGTAGCGCCTGCGCCCTGTCGCGCTGCCCCACGTAGTGAGGGGCGTGCCGCTCCCCATCGACAATTTCGTCTCGAAACAACCACTCAACAGGAGGATGATATGCGACAGCCAAATTTCCGTTTTCATCTGCGCGCCGGGCTTTTGACGAGCGTCCTTGCGGCTGGGCTATTCTGCTCTGCGGCAGCGTCTGCGCAGTCGAGCTTTGACTGCCCGGACCCGCGCGCGCCGCACTTCGAAGGTTTTATACAGGGCGCAACGGAATGCAGGGGGGTCGCTGGCGCCTATGGCTCGACCAACGCCTTTTATACCGGCTATCTTGATGGGCAGCCCGGCTATGTTCTGAACGTGGCGCCCGGATCGATATCCCCCAATTCTACCGATGCGGTGAACGGCGGCCAATTACATGCGCTCGGCGTATCGATCATCGATGGCCTGAAACCTATTCAGGAGGCCGGCGAGGCGCGCAGCGCAGCGCTGGCCGGGCTCGCCCAGGCGATGACGCCGGGTGCCGGGATGATCGGCATGAGCATGGGCGGCGCGGGCGATGCGACCGCCTTCGCGTTCGGCGCATCGAAGTCGTTCGACACGCATGTGATCGCACGGGCTGCGGGCAGCTTTGCCACACAGACGAAGCGCGTCACGTGGAATGTCGGGATTGGCTATCAGTTCTGACGCTAGTGCGCGGCCGGGCGCTTATCCTTGCGCCACGCGCGGCGTGCATAACGAGCTTGACAAATTCGTTCTTGTTATGTACCGCGATATTTGAGCAGTAGGACTGCGCCAGAAAGCCCGCCCACCCGGCGGGCTTTCTGCGTTTTGGGAAAGGGCGCGCGATGGCGGAGGTTCGATCCGACACGTCCGGGCGGCTGGGGCCGTTGAGCCGCGACCTCCATCGCCTGATCGCGCGCTGCGCGGAGCCGGCGCGGACGGCCGAGGAGGCCGAGCGGCGGATTGCCGAGGGCGAGCGCGTGGCGGCGGCGATCCGCGCCGTGTTTCGCGGCGCCAGACCGGCGGCTGACGGGCCGATCAGGCGGCACTATCCACAGCATGGGGGATAAGATGGCACAGACGAAACGTATCTCTCCGGCTTTAGCGCACGCCAAGCTGCGCGGGGCGCTGACCAAGCACCTGATCAGCGATTTCGATGCCCATGGCGCCCAGGTGATCGCCAAGATGCGGACGGACAAGCCGGTCGATTATCTGAAGATGATCACCGCGATGCTGCAGCAGGAGGACCCGAATGACGCCGCTGCCGGCCCCACCTATCACGTTATCGAGCGACAGATTGTCCAAGCTCCCGATCAGGACGGCTAATGTGTTTCGGCCGCTGCTGGCGCCGGCGCGCGACAAGGCGGCGTGGGGTGGGCGCGGATCGGGCAAATCCCACTTCTTCGCCGGCCTGCTGATCGAGGACAGTATGGCGCATCCCGGCGAAAATGGCGGCGAGGGGCTGCGCAGCGTGTGCATCCGCGAAACGCAGAAGGATCTGGCGCAATCGTCCAAGGCGTTGATCGAGGCCAAGCTGGCCGCGTTCGGGCTGCTGGGCGAGCGGGACGGGTTCAAAGTGTATCGCGAGTCGATCCGCACGCCGGGCGACGGGCTGATCATCTTTCAGGGCATGCAGGATGCGACGGCGGACAGCGTGAAATCGCTGGAAGGCTTCAAGCGCAGCTGGTGGGAGGAAGCGCAGGGCGCGACCCAGCACAGCATCAACCTGTTGCGGCCGACCATGCGCGCGAGCGGCGCGCAAATGTGGTGGAGCTGGAACCCGCGGCGCAAGGCGGATCCGGTGGACGTGATGCTGCGCGGGGCGGAGCTGCCGACCGGGGCCTGCGTGGTGGAGGCCAATTGGCGGCACAACCCCTGGTTCACACCCGAGCTTGAGCAGGAGCGGCAGGATTGCCTGCGCATCCAGCCCGACCAATATGACCATATCTGGGAAGGCGCCTATGTGAGCGCGTCGGCCGGTGCCTATCTGGCGCGGGCGCTGGCGGAGGCCAAGGCGGAACGGCGGATCGGCGCGGTGGCGTTCGACCCGCTGCTGACGGTGCGGCTGTTCTGCGACATTGGCGGCACGGGCGCGCGGGCGGATGCCTTTGCCTGCTGGCCGGCGCAGTTCGTGGGCCGCGAGATCCGCGTGCGCGATTATTATGAGGCGGTGGGGCAGCCGCTGAGCGCGCACATCAACTGGCTGCGCGCGCACGGTTATGGGCCGGAGCGCGCGCAATTCTGGCTGCCGCATGACGGGGCGACGCAGGACAAGGTGTATGACGTGTCCTACGAAAGCGCGCTGCGGGCCGCCGGCTATCAGGTGACGGTGGTGCCCAACCAGGGCAAGGGCGCGGCGGCGGCCCGGATCGAGGCGGCGCGGCGGCTGATGCCGAGCGTGTGGTTCGACGCGGAGACGACCAGCGGCGGGCGCGATGCGCTGGGCTGGTACCATGAGCGCAAGGACGATGTGCGCGGCATCGGCCTGGGGCCGGCGCATGACTGGTCCAGCCATGGCGCGGACGCGTTCGGGCTGATGTGCGTGGCGTATGAGGCGCCGGTGGCGAAGCGGCGGATTAGTTATTCGAATAGGGGGATTTTTTAAGGGGCCGCCGCCGCCCCCCCGGAGATGAGCCGTTCTATTTTAGCAACTTAAAGGGTTCGCTATGCTGACTACTTGGCCAAGGCGAAAATCAACGGTTTTCGATAGAATTGGATTTCACTAGACGGCGCCAAGTTAGTATGATTCAAGGCCAACCGCGATGCCCACGCCACCAGCAAAGTTATCCCGCGACGCCATCGTTGAAGCGTTGTGCGAGGTGCGTTTTGAAAGCCAAGGCATTGCCGAGGTAATCGTCGGACAGCTTGCAGGTGCTCCTGCGTGGGCCGGCGCTCGGGCGGAACGCCTTCCGCTCGCTGATTTCCCCGCCTCCGCGCGGGAAAGCAACGCCGAGATGCGCTTTGCCCCAATTATGCAAGTGCTTGGCCCCGACGCAGGCCGAACAGTACGTATCGGTTCGCACGTTCTGTCGATGCACCTCATGGCACCATATGTTGGCTGGGCCGCCTTTAAGCCGATGCTAGATCAGATGCTCGCCGCCCTGTTTGACGTGTGCAAGGATCCTTCGATCGCCCGCATTGGTTTGCGCTATATCAACGCGCTGACGCCGGATCATGGTTTCGACGGTCTACAAGATTTGAACTTCGAGCTCGTTGCTGGCGGGCGACCTGTGCGCGATTTAACGGCCGCGTACCGCTACGATGTCGCAAGTGATGCGGTTGCGCAGGTTACCCTAGCAACGCCCGCCTTCGTGCAGGGAGCGATCGACAGCCGCGTATGCGCAGTGGTGGATGTTGACGTTTTTACTCCAGACAGCTTGGGCCAGGTTAGTCTGCACGAAGCTTCCGCTTGGATCGAGCGGGCTCACGACGAAGAGAAGAAAGCGTTTTTCTCTTTGTGGCCCGACGCCATTCTAAACTCCATGACGGAGCAATGAAATGAGCTTGCTTTCGGTTGGGATAACTGCGGCGATTGCCACTGGTCAGCCGGCAATCTACGCGAAGCCTCCGCTCGACCATACGCCGGCGCTTCGACAGGCAGGTCGACTGCTGTCCGACAGCATGTCTTTTGGACGCGCCCCGATTAAATTGCACACAGCGCACTACGACATCGGACCTGAACTAAGGGGCGTAATTCGTTCCGCCTTTCGACGTTCATTCGAGCTAAAGTACCAGCTTTGAGAGTTCGCAAGTGGGGCCGGATGCAGCGCACGAGATACTAACACATTCCGCGCGAGACGGTGCCAACGTCTTTTACGGTTCGGTCGAAGGCCTTGCCACCGGCGTCGGCTTGCTGATCGACAGCGTTGATTTTGCCCGGTTCGATGAGGTGGATGACCGGTTTCGCGTCGAGAGCGGTCTTGTCTACGTGCTCTCTCACGAATGCGATCTAGAGCCAGCAAACGATAGGCTTCTTAATGAGCTCGCGCTCGTTTGTCCTGTCCTTGACCTCGAATCTTTTCTTGCAGAAGCATCGGAACAGGGCGTTGCTGACACGACGCTAAAGTCCTTCCTCTCGAACCTGAGCGCTCGGAACGTATCGCGAGCCATTTACCTGCCCCCGATTGAAGGGCGGCTGCCACTCGGCGGCTTATTATACCTGAACCTTATGTCATCGACTGCTACCCAGCACCTTGCGACAAGACCTAAGGTTTGCGCCGTGACTGCTTACGGGCATCGTGTAATCGACATGGCCTTAGAGAACCATTTCCGCCGAGAAAAATCGGAACCTCTACCATTGACTGGCGCAACGGTACGACAATCAATCGAAATTCGAGGAAAGCGGTAAGAGGTGACGTTGCCAGCTATGCCCGCAGATGGGTAAGCGACTTTACTTGCTGTAGTACTCAGTTACTCACCTTTGCCCGCCAGCGTGTGGGCGACGAGTGCGTTAGCGTGGCCGTGGCCCATGGCATAATCGGTCTTTAGCATCGCGACCAGATCCATGTGCTTGGCGGGCAGGTGGGCACGGACGATATCTTGCCATTCGGCGATGGGGCGGCCGTATTTCTGTTCGATCGAGGGGAAGTAGGAGGCGGGGCCTTTTGCTTTTTCTTCGGGCATCGGGTTGGGCTCCGTTGTCGATCGTGCGGGTGCAATAGTGCCGTGCACGGCGCCGGGTGCAAGGGCTGTCTTCAGGGCATATGCGGCGTTGCCTGGCCGCTGAATGGATCCCAGCCTGCGCTGGAGTGACGGTTTGGAGCGTGGGGCGCGAGTCGCGCCGGCTCTTGCGGCCCCGGCCTCCGCCGGGGCGACGATATTTTTGAAAGGATGACGCATGGCGGCTTTGGACGCGGCGATGACGCATGCCGAATTGGCGGCGATGCTGGCGGAGGATGAGCGGCTGGCCTTGTCCTTCCGCGACAGCACGCTGGCGGACGAGCAGGCGGTGGCGATCGATTATTATGAGGCACGGCCGTTCGGCGACGAGGAAGAGGGCCTGAGCCAGGTGGTGACGCCGGACGTGGCCGAGGTGGTCGATTATATGACGATCAGCACGTCGCGCACGATCGTCGCGGGGGACCGCGTGGTCGAGTTCGAGAGCGCGGTGGCCGAGGGCGAGGCGGCGGCGGACGAGGCGACGGCGGCCGTGACGTACAGCTTCATGAAGGGGCAGGACGGCTATCGCGTGATCCATGACTGGATCCAATCCGGCCTGATCGAGAAGATCGGCATCGCCAAGACCTGTGCCGAGACGCACGAGACGGTGACGAAGCGGCGCGGCGCGGTAAGCGAGGACCAGCTGGCGGCGCTGCATGCCGGCGGGGCGGAGATTGCGGCGGCGACCGACCATGGCGACGGCAGCTTCACGATCGAGGCGATCGAGCGGACGAAGGAAGTCCGCTTCGTCGATTACCCGATCCCGTCCGAGGAATTCCTGTTCGCCAGCCGCACGCGGCACGAGGATGACAGCGATTATCTGTGCCACCGATCGTCCAAGAGCATCAGCGACCTAATCGCGATGGGCTTTGACCGGGACGTGGTGGAGAGTTTGCCGGCGGACGACCGTGCGACCTGGTTGGACATGCGCGGCAATGCGCGCTGGCTGGACGAGACGCAGATCGCGCCGACCGGCACGCGCAAGGTGTGGCTGCGCGAGGAGTATAAGCGCGTCGACCTGGACGGCGACGGCGTGGACGAGCTGGTGAAGATCTTTCGCGTCGACGACGTGATCCTGGACGTGGAGGAAGTGGACGAAAATCCGTTCGTGGTGTGGTGCCCCTTCCCGCGCGCGCACCGGATGGTGGGGCATAGCCTGGCCGACAAGGTGATGGACCTGCAGCGGATCAAATCGGTGATCCTGCGCCAGCAGCTGAACGGCCTGTATCTGACCAACAATCCGCGCATGTACGTACCGCAGGAATGCCTGACCGAGGACACGATCGACGACCTGCTGATGGTGCGGCCGGGTGGGCTCGTGCGTGGGCGCGGCGGCGCCAAGCCCGAGCCTTTGTACGAGGCGTTCGACATGGCCAAGGGCATGACGATGCTGGAGTATATCACCGGCGAGCGGGAGAGCCGCACCGGCATCACCCGGCTGAACCAGGGGCTGGATGCGGATGCGCTGAACAAGACCGCGACCGGCACCGCGCTGATGCAGGCGCAGGGCCAGCAGATGGAAGAATATGTCGCGCGCAACTTCGCCGAAGCCCTGGCGCGATTGTTCGCCAAGAAATTGCGGCTGATGATAGCGGTGGGCAAGCCCTTCCCGATCCGGGTGGACGGGCAGGCGCGGATGGTGGACCCGGCGCAGTGGCCGGCGGGCCTTTCCGCCAGCGCGCGCGTGGGGCTGGGTTCGGGCCGCAAGGAGCAAAGGCTGGCCTATCGCGCGCAGATGCTGGACATGCAGAAGGAGGCGCTGCCGGTGGGGCTGGCGACACCGCGCAATATCTTCAAGAATCTGGCGGCGATGGTGCGCGATGCGGGCCTGGGCATTCCGACCGATTATTTCCAGGATCCGGCCGCGCAGGGGCAGCAGCCCCCTGCCCCGCCCGCGCCCGACGCGGCGGTGCTGAAGGCGCAGGCGGAGGCCGAGGCACAACGCCAGCGGCTGATGCTGGACCGGCAGAAGGCCGAGGCCGACCTGATGCTGGAGCGCCAGCAAGGGCAGGCCAAGCTGGATGCGCTGCGTGAGGAGAATGCGCTGAAGCTGCAGCTGGAACGGGAGAAAGCGGCGGCGGAAGCGGCGCTGGCGCGCGAGCGGATGGAGCTGGAATATGGCCTGGCCGAGCGCCGCTTTCAGGCGGAGCAGGCGGTGCCGCGCCGGCGCGGCCGCGGGCGCCGGGCGGAAGCGCGCATCACGCCGATGCGTAATGGCGGAGCGCTGGACCAATGAGCGAGGATGCGATCCACCGCGCCGCGCGCTGGCAGGCCTTTTACGAGGAGGATGGCGGGCTACGCGACGTGCTGGCCACGCTGCGCCGCGCTTATTTCGATCGCGCGGCGGACCTGATGCCGAACGACACGGCGGCTTTGTTGAAGCTGGGCATGGCGGCCAAGATCGTCGACCAGATCGACGCGCATGTGACGCATATCGTGACCGCCGGCAAAGTGGAGCAGGCGGCGCAGGACCATGCCGATCGGATCGCGCGGTTGCCGGAGGCGCGGCGGCGGTTTCTTTAGCGGGGCGTTACGGATGCGTCCTTCGACGCAGTTTATCCTGAGCGCCGCCGCAGGCGGCGTCGAAGGGCTCAGGACGAACGGAGGAAGGGCACGGATGACCGCTCAAAGCATTAAGAGCAGATGAGGAAGCGGACCAAGGCCGAGAATGCGGACATTGCTGTCGGGGATGCGGTCGCGCCGCGGCAGGACAGCCTGATCGTGCGCGCGGCCGGCCAGGTGAGCGAGCTGGCGGATCAGCCGCCGCTGATCACGATCTGCGCCGCCACCTTCGCGATCGGGCTGATCCTGGGCAAGGAAAGGATCGCGCGCGCGGGCGGGCGCATGCTGGCGGCGGAGCTGCTGGCGACGCAGATGAAGAGCATGATCAAGCACCGGATCGACCGGACCCGGCCGCACGTCCGCGCGGATGGCGGGCGTTACAAGGCGGGCAAGGGCAGCGGTACCCAGGATAGTGCGCTCAACAGCTTCCCGTCCGGCCATACGGCGGGCGCGGTGGCGGTGGCGCGGGCCTTCGTGCGCGATTATCCCGACCATGCCGCCGAAGCCTATCTGACGGCAGGGGCCGTCGGCGCGATCCAGATTCCGCGCGGTTCGCATTATCCGAGCGACGTTGCGGCGGGACTGATGGTGGGACTGGCGGCCGAGGCGGGCGTGTTCCTGGCGGAGCGGCTAATCGGCCGGATCGCCGGCGGCGGCCGTGACCGGTTTGGCGCCGGCTGACCGCGGCAGACGCGCCGCAGCCTTGCCGTGCGCCTGTCATTGCTCCGCCCGACGAAACGGATAGAGGGATAGAATGTCGATCCTGTCCCGCCCGACCCTGTTGCGCACGCTGACGGCCTTGTTCGCCATTACATGGCTGGCGGCCATGGCCGGGCCGGCGCTGGCCGAACGGATCTTGTTCGTCGGCAACAGCTTTACCTTTGGCGCGGGATCGCCGGTCAGGACCTATCGGCCCGATCTGGTGCGCGACTTGAACCGCGAAGGGATTGGTGGCGTACCGGCCTTGTTCAAGCGCTTCGCCGAACAGGCCGGGCAGAATTGGGATGTGAGCCTGGAGACGGCGAGCGGGCAGGATTTCGCTTATCATCTGGCCAACAAACGCGCCCAGCTGACCGGGGTATGGGACGTGGTGGTGCTGCAGGATTACAGCACGCTGGACAAGCTGCGCCCGGGCGACCCGGCGGCGCATGTGCGCGATGCCGAGCGGCTGGCGATGCTGTTCAAGGCGGCCAATCCGCGCGTGCGCGTGCTGCTGGAAACGACCTGGTCGCGCGCCGACCTGACCTATCCGCCAGGCGCGCCCTATCGCGGCAAATCGATCCGCGCGATGACCGAGGATATTGCGCGCGGAAATGCGCTGGCGATCGGCAGCACCCGCGATCTGTTCGCCGGCACGGTGCCGGTGGGGGAAGCGTGGCTGCGCGCGATGAGCCAGGGGGTGGCCGATCCCAACCCGTATGACGGCATCGCCTTCGGCAAGGTCAATCTGTGGACGTGGGACCATTATCATGCGAGCGCGGCGGGCTATTATCTGGCGGCGCTGGTGATCTTTGGCCGGGTGACCGGAGTGGACCCGCGGACGTTGGGGATACGCGAACGCGCGGCCGAGGATCTGGGCCTGCAGCCGCAGACGGCGGTGGCGCTGCAGCGGATCGCCGCAGAGGAACTGGCCAATCCCGGCGGGCCCCGCCCGGCGCGGTGAGCGCGCCTTAGCGAAGACGGGTCAATCGAGGCGCAGGCCGTGCCGGATTACGCTTAGGCCGATCGCGAAGGCGGTGATCCCGCCTGCATAGCGTAACAAGGGGTTGGGCGCGGCCAGCAGGAGGCCCGCGCCGACGATCAGCAGGGTGATGCCGAGCGTCAGCGACCGCCCGTCGAAACGCTTCACGCCGCACCTCCGCCGCCGTCGACCGGCCGGATCGCGCGGCGCCAGCGCAGCAGCGCCGCCAGGAAGGCCGCGATCGCGACGACCAGACGGAATGCCTTCTCGGAATCATTAGTCGCGGGCGGCAGCAGGAACAGTACGCCGAACGCCACCACCAGCATCAACGCCGCGACGAGCGCCGCCTGCCTGTCCCTGATGCGCACTGCCGCCTCCGTCGTCCGAGCCCAAGTCGACAGCCTTTACTCTTTTCCCAATCGCAACCAACAGGAGATGCGCATGGCCGAGCTGCACAGTGCGGAGGCCGCCGCGCCGGCATCCGCCGACGACCGGGTCGAGGCATTCGCCGACTTCCTCGACCAGATGGAGGAAGATCAGGCGGACGAGTTTCACCAGAACGAGACCGGGGCCGAACCCGGCGAGGACTATCAGGAGCAAGCGGCCGAACCGGAAGATCCGGCCATCGTGCCACCTATTTCCTGGGACAGCGAGGCCAAGGCGCTGTTCGAGCAGCTGCCGCTCGACCTGCAAAGCCAGGTCGCCGCGCGGGAAGCCCAGCGCGAACGCGCCCTGCAGTCGGCATCGATGGAAGCGGCCGAAGTGAAGCGCCACGCGCTGATCGAAGCCAATGCCGCGGTGGCTGAACAGCAGCGGGCCTATGCCGCGCAGCTGGAAGAGATTGCCGGCTACTATGCGCCCCAACCCCCCGACCCTGCCCTGCTGGCCGAAGATCCCCAGGCCTTTTACCAGCTGCAGGCGATGTTCGAGAGCCAGGCGGCCGACCATCAGGCGCTGACGCAGCGGGCGCTGGAGGTGCAGGCGGAGGCCGCCCAGCGCGAGGCGATCAACCATCATTATGCCCTAGCCCAGGATCATGCGTTGCTGGGCGCGCATCTGGGCGACGACTGGACCGACGTTTCGCGGCGCCAGGCTTTGCTCACCGACCTGGAACAGGTTGGAGCGACGCTGGGCTATTCGATGGAGCTGATGGGCCAGGCCAATGCCACCGACATATTGGCATTGAAGGCGGCGGCGGAATGGAAGGCTAAGGCCGACCGTTACGACGCGCTGCAATCCGGCAAGCCGGCGGCGATGCGCGCCGCCCGCGCCGCACCGCGCGTGGCCCGGCCGGGGGTGACCCCGACCCGGGCCGAACACTCCGCCCGCAGCCGCGACGCCGCCTGGGCGCGCGCCAAGGCCGAACGATCCGGCGACGCCTATGCCGCCGTCCTCGACAGCATGGGCATCATTCTTTGACCCCACGGCTTCCGACCGGGAGCCGGCTTTTCCTGCAAGGATATTCCGAACATGGCTGTACCCACGAATGTGATCCAGAACGTCAATCGCGTCGGCGTACGCGAAGATCTGAGCAACAAGATCGCCGAACTTTTCCCGGATGATACGCCGTTCCTGAACGCGATCGGCACCGGCAAATGTTCCGCGACGAAGACGGAATGGCAGACCGACGGGCTGGCCGCCGCCAACCCCGCCAATGCCCGCATCCAGGGCGACGACCTGGCCAATGACGTGCGCACCGACACGGCGCGGGTGAGCGCCTATACGCAGATCTCCACCAAGGTGGTGGGCGTATCCTCCACCGTCGAGGCGACCAACAAGGCCGGCCGCAAATCCGAACTGGCACGCGAGATCATGAAGGCCGGGCGCGAGCTGCGGACCGACATGGAAATGCGGGCATCGGGCAATTACGCCTCGGTCGCGCCGACCGTGGGTGTGGCGGGGCAGACGGCGGGTGCGCTCGCCTGGCTGACCAGCAACGCGTCGCGCGGCGCGACGGGTGCCAGCGGCGGCTTCAATGCCGGCACGGGCATCGTCGCGGCGGCGACCAACGGCACCCAGCGCGCTTATACCGAAGCGCTGCTGAAGACGATGCTGCAGGCGATCTGGGCCAAGGGCGGCAATCCCAAGATGGTGATCACCGCGGGCGGCCAGAAGCAGACCGCCGCCGCCTTTCCGGGGCTGGCCCAGCAGCGGCGCGAGACCGGCGCCAAGAAGGCGACGATCGTCGCGGGTGCCGACATCTATGTGTCCGACTTTGGCGAGGTGCAGTTCGTGCCGTCGCGCTTCTGTTCCGCTCGTGACGCGCTGATCGTCGATCCGGAATATTGGGAGATCGGCACGCTGGACCCGCTGGCGGTGCAGGATCTGGCCAAGACCGGGCTTTCGACGCGCAAGATGCTGTCCGTCGAATGGGCGCTGAAATGCCTGAACGAGGCCGCATCGGGCGTGGTCGCCGACCTGACCTGAGCCGGCATGGGAGGGCGGCGCACGCGCTGCCCTCCCCCTTACGCCCGATCATCTTATCCAGCGGGAGCAGACATGCCGCATTGGGAATTGATCGATCACGATCCAGCGCGTGGCGTGCGGAAATATATCGCCGCCGGCGACGAGCCGGACAGCGTGACGGTGCGGACCGAGATTAACGATCATGCCATCGTCGCCCGCAACAAGGCGGCGCAAACCGAGAGTTTCAACCGTCGCGCCGACATGTGGCACGCCGCCTCCATCCCGACGTCGGTCATGTATGAGTGGCTGCACAAGTTCGGCGTGAATGCGTGGGACCCCGGCCATGCCGGTGCGGTCAAGAAGCTGCTGAATTCCAGCGATTATCGCTGGTGCAAGGTGAAGCACATCATCCTGTGACGCCCCCGCCCGAACGTTCGGGCGTACCGCACATCATCAACAAGGGAGCGCCAAATGGCCGAACCGCGAACCTATGCGGAATTGCAGGCGTGCCTGCTCGCCTGGCTGGACGACAGCGCGGCGAACGTGAATCCGGCGGAATGTATCGCGCTGGCCGAGCGCCGGCTGACGCGCCTGCTCGATACGCCCGATATGGAAGGCAAGACGACGCTGGCCGCGGACAGCAGCACGATCGACCTGCCGGAAGATTTCTGGGCGATGCGCGACTGCAGCCTGGCGACAGGAGCCGGTAGCGCGCTGGAACCGACGTCGCCCGCCATGCTGCGCACCGCCTTTCCCGGTAATCGGCCGGGCTGCCCGAAAGTCTATGCGCTGAGCGGATCGTCCCTGCTGGTCGGCCCCGCCCCGGACGCGCCTTACGCGATCACGATCAGCTACAAACAGTCGATCCCGGCTTTGTCGGATCAGAACCCGACCAACTGGCTGCTGGCGAAACACCCCGATCTCTACATCGCAGCGAGCCTGGCAATGGCCGAGTTCCGCGGTTGGAACGATAGCCGACTGCCGATGCTGAAGGGTTGGTATGACGAGCTGATCGCCGAGGTGAACGATGCCGGGAAGCGCGCCCGTTATGCAGTAGGCACGATCCGGATGCGGGCCCGCGTGACGGACGGATCGGCGATGACGCCGCGCGCCCCGGGGCGCCCGGCCCCGGGGACGGCCGCATGACCCGGATCCTGTTCGGCGAATATCGCCCGGACCAGCCGGTGCATCTGAGCGAGAGCCTGGAGATCGCCGATGGGGTGGTGCCGATCGCCAATGGCTATGCGCCGATCAGCAGCTTCGTGCCGGCAGGCAACGGCACATTGCAGACACGCTGCATCGGCGCGGCCGGCTATCGCAATGCGGCCGCATCCTATCTGTTCGCGGCGACGACGACCAACATCTACAGCTATTCGACATCCGGCTATGTCAGCGTTGCCGCCGGCATGACGAGCACGCGATCGGTGGGCGTCCAATTCTGCCCCTATGGCCCGTTCATGCTGGCCACCAACGGCACCGATCCGATCAAGAAGTTCGATCCGGCATCGCCGGGCGCCATGACCAATCTGGGCGGAAGCCCGCCGACCGCGCGCTATCTGGGCGTAGTCCGCGGGTTCGTGGTGGCGGGATATGCCGGCGGCAATCCGCTGCGCATCGCCTGGTCCGACAACGGCAATCCCGCCAACTGGACCGCAGGCGGCGCGTCGGAAGCCGGGCTGTACGACATGCCGTCGGGCGGCGACATCACCGGCGTGGTCGGCGGCGAATATGGGCTGATCTTTCAGGAACGGCGTATCCTGCGGATGAGCTACACCGCCGACGATACGATCTGGCAGTTCGACGAGATCGTGACCGACGCGGGCTGTATCGCGCCCAAATCGCTGGCGAGCTGGGGCAAGGTGAGCTTCTTCTGGTCGGACCGCGGCTTCATGATGTGCGATGGCGTGAGCGTGCAGGCGATCGGCGACGAGAAGATCGATCGTACCTTCCAGTCACTGGCCGAGCGCGCGTATTTCGAGACGATGAGTGCGGTCGTCGACCCACGCCGGGCGCTCTACATCGTGGCGCTGCCCTCGGCCGATCCGACATCGACCGTGTTCCTGTACAATTATGCGCAGGGCCGGTGGACCACCGCGGCCTTGTCCAACGAGCTGATGTTCTCCGCTTTGTCGCTATCCTCCAGCCTGGAGGATCTGGACGCGGTATACGGATCGCTGGATGCGACCACCCTTTCGCTCGACAGCTTCGCGTTGCGGGGTGGCGCGCCGACTCTGCTGCTGTTCGACGGGGCACATCGTCTGGGCCAATTGTCCGGCCCCAATATCGCGGCAACCTTGGTGGATGCGCGGCGCGATTTTGCCGGCGGGGCGCGGGCGCGGATCCGCACGATCCGGCCGTTGACGGATGCCGCAACGGCGACCGTCGCGATCAGCGGATCGAACAGCCTGGCCGCGACGCCGCAGGAGACGAGCTATGACGTCGCAACGGCGAACGGCTTTTACCGCTGCCGCGAGAATTGGAGCCTGGCACAGGTGAAGCTGGCCATCCCGGCCGGCGCGCAATGGACCTATGCCCAGGGCTATGACGTCGAGGCGGTGCCGGGAGGACGGCCATGAGCCTGCTGATCAAGGACAGCGAACGCGGCCAGGCCGAGTGGAACCGCAAGGCGCGCGACAGCATCAACGCGGTCGCGCGCCGCATGCTGGGCAGCGGGCCGAGCGCCAACCGTCCGCCCAAGCCGGTGGTCGGCCAGATGTATTACGATACGACGCTGGGCAAACCGATCTGGCGACACGCAAGCGGCGTGTGGCGGGATGCGGGTGGGACAGTGGTTTAAAGCAAAGGAGATCGAAGTGGCAGGACCGCAGCAGAAGAATATTGTAAGACCGACACCGCAAAAGCCAGGCTTATTTGCTGGACAGGATCCTAATCGACGCTGCGTTGGGTCGAAATATGCTAATTTCTTTGCTCAAAATTATGAGCCTGTGGCAAAAATGGCGGATCAATACGGTAACGACGCAACCCTTCCACTCGGCTTAGCCAGTTTCGAGTCCGGATGGGGATTGAGCCGAATGGCGCAGGAGCAGAATAATCCCCACGGGACCACTCCCGACGGCAAGACAGGCAGGTCCTTCTCTTCGATCCCAACAGCTTGGGACTTTTGGGGGCGGCAATGGGGTCCGCGCGTACGCGACTTCGGTGGAGACCAAGCTCTATTCATTCGGAGGCTGTTGGAAGATAATCGGAAGAAGAAGGGCGCTATCGACCATCACGGAGCGTATAATTCCGAACATCCCCTTGAGTGGGCGAGCGGCGTGGCCGGAGGCGTAGCCAGCGTGCGCAAACGGTTGGAAGATTGGAAGAAGTATCGCTGCTGACCCGGTCGGCACAATGACTTTGTAAACCACCTCTGTTCCTGTTATGATCTTTTTCTCATAGCATGGGGGGGGTATGCCAAAAACTTTCAGATGGGGGCAAATGGTTGCAGCGGGCATCTTGACCTGCTCCTCCGCCTTGCATGCTTCGGACCGTCTTTATCGCAATGAAGAATATGGGTTCCAGATCGCGGTGCCGCGTGACCGCCCTGTCTGCGTAGGCACGACGGGCGGATCGCATGCCCACGGCCTCACCTTCAATATCGACAGGACGCCGAAGTGCGTTTCGGATACGCCTGCCGCACCAGGGGATCCTGCCGAGATTGGAATCTGGGCAGACTATAATGCCGGTTTTGCGACCAGCGTCTATCCGACGTGGGAGGGCTGCAAGCGGTCACCGCTAGGAACCTCCCTGCGGCGCGAGCTTAAAAACAGGGTCCGGTCGTGGGGAACTTGCGTCTTCCGCACCAAGGACGGCAGGATCGAATTGAATTTGCTCGCGATGACCGGCTCCTATGATCGATCCTGGGAAGACGAAGCGGGAAAGCCTTGCTTCAGCTACACCATGACCCTGCGCACTTACCGCGACAGGTTTCAGCGCGACCTGATCGAGTTTCGTAAATTCCTGCGACAGGTTAAGTTAACCCAGGGTTGTGGGACATTGAACGGCTCATAGATTGTGACATTATTATATACCTGAAAATCTATAAACTCTTTATAACGTCGAAATACTACAATTGCATTTACGCAATCGGATGCACTGAGCCCGTCAGCGACACAAATTTTCCGGGGAGCTTCGGAATGGCACGCAACAAAAGCCCATATCGGCGGTGGCGCCCGGCCTTTGCGGCAGCGATGGACTTGCGATTGTATCGACCCGAGTGGCTGGATGCGCAGCTCGCGTCCGGCCAAGCGCAATATTGGAGCAGCCCCAATGCAGCGGCGGTGACCGAGATCCGGACCTATCCGACCGGCGCCTGCGACGTGCATGGGCTGATCGCGGCGGGTGATGTGGACGAGGTGCGCGATCTGATCATCCCGCAGCTCGAGCGCTGGGGGCGCGCGATCGGCGCGGTCGGCATCGTGATCGAAAGCCGTGCGGGATGGGCGCGCGTGCTCAAGCCAAGCGGATTTGCCCCGCACCAATTGGCGATCCGCAAGGAATTGCGGGAATGAGCCGCCGGGGATTGGCTCAGCAAACGGCCATGCTACGATTCCTATGATGAAGGCCCACATGTCGCACGATAAAGTCCGTGCGACGCGGCATGGCCAAGCGGCGTGCCCCGGCTTCGGCGGCCGGCTCTAAACTATTGACCAGATGACACCTCTGCTCGGCGTACGTGCATTTGGCCGGCCAACTCGACGCCTCGCCCGAACTGCAGGTTAGACCAGCAGCACCTCATAGCGAAGCAGATCCGGGCAACGTTCGTGGATGCCAGCCTCCGCTGGCATGAGGGATTGTGGGCGCCGCGCCCATCCCCCTCTGCCCCCGCGTGATCAGAGTTCGCGGCGCGCAGTAGGCGGCTCCGGCCCCGACAGCGCCTCGCCATCGCACATCACACACGGTTTCGTTCGGTCCTGGCGTGCCAGGCCTAGCTCCCACAATAAGGATTTGGCCGATGGGCATTTCTTCCAGCAAGACCAAGAAGACGACCACCAGCAGCACCACACCGCTCGACCAATATGCCCCTTACATCAATCAGGGACTGAAGAGCGCGCAGGGGGTGTTGGACGCGAACCAGGCCAATCTGGGCCAGATGAGCCAGAACGCCTATGGCCTGTTCAACAATTTGGCAGGCACGATCAACAATCCCGGCGGGTTCGTCAGCGGCGCGCAACAGGCGGCAGCCAATATCTTCAACGGCAATGGAGCGAGCGCGGCGACGTTCGATCGGCTGCAACAGGCCGGCGCCGCGGACCCCAGCATGGGATTGCTGACGCGCTTTGCCGGCGCCAGCACCAATCCGGCGGCGGCGATGCTGAGCGGATATGCCAAGGGCGGGGCCGATCCCTCGCTCGACATTCTCGGCCAGCTCGCGCGCGGTGCTAGCACCAACCCCGGACTGGCCACGCTGCAAGGCATGATGGTGCCCGGGACCAATCCCGCCGATGCCCAAGCGACAGCGGTGGCGGGCGGCAAATATCTCAACGCCCAGCCCTCGGCCGATTTCTACAAGGACACGCTGTCGGGCAAATATCTGAACGGCAATCCCTATCTGGACGCGATGGTGCGCCAGGCCAATGAGAGCGCGACGAAGGCCGTGAACCAGCGCTTCGGCGCGGCCGGGATGGGCGCCGGTATGTCGACGCCTTATGCTGACCTGCTCAGCCGCAACCTGGCCGATAGCGAAACCAAGCTGCGTTATGGCGCCTATAATGACGAACTGGCGCGCATGGGCGCGATCGGCGCGCAATCGGATGCCGTCTGGGGCGGCGAGCGCAACCGGATGGATGCGGCCAACGGACTGGTCGCATCGAACTATAATGCCAATCAGGATCGCGCGCTGGCGGCAGCGAACGAGCTGGGCAACCAGCATAATGCCGCAGGACAATTGCAGTTGGCGGCGGCGCAGGGGCTGGGCTCGCAATATATGGCCGGACAAAATCTGGGGCTGAATGCGGCGACGACGCTCGGCAATCAGTATCTGACGCAACAGGGCCAGCAGATCGATGCCGCGCAGGCGCTGGGCAATCAATATACGGCGAATAACACGACCGCTCTGGGCGCGGCGAACGGCAGCGTTTCCTCGATCCTGCAGGCGCTGGGGCTCACGGGCGGTCTGGCCGAGGCGCAATATGCCGGCGTCAGCCCGGCGCTGCAGGCTTTGTCGTCGGCAGCCTCCATCCCCTATACTGGGGTCAACAATTATGCCGACCTGGTGAACGGGCTGACGTCCAAATATGGCAACAGCAAATCGACCGAGACCAGCACGAGCGGCGGGCTGACCAACTTCCTGAGTAGTCTGAGTGGGCTGGGCAGCGCACTGAGTGGCGCTGGTAGCGTCATGAACGGTCTCAATGGATTGGGCGTCAAGTTCGGACGCTAGAAGACCGCTCAGGCAGCCAAGGTTGATATGGTCCAAACTGGCTGCCTCCGACAACAGGTCACAGCCGCTTCATCCGTTAGCCTCGGTTTAATACCGATCGGCTGCACCGAACGAAAATCATCCAAGCCTAAACGCTTGAGATATGGCCCCCTTAATAGAAAGGTCTCTCATGGCTCGAAATGCCATTACTGAGTGGGATATCGCACCCGCCAACAATAGTGACATTGCCGGCATTAATATCGCCGAAGGCTGTCCCGCCGGCGGCATCAACGATGCTATCCGTGCCGTGATGGCGCAGTTTGCGGGCTGGCTGGCAAGCGCGGCAGGACCGCTGCTCAAATCGGGCGGTGCCGTGACCGGGGCGCTGACCGGCATCGGCAATGGATCGACCGTGCTCGATGCCAGCGGCGTGGCGCGCGGCGTCGGCTATCGCAACATTCCGCTCACGGCGAAGACTTCCGCCTATACGATCACGCTTAGCGATGTCGGCCAAGGAGTATCGACCAGCGCGACCCTGACCGTCCCGACCAACGCGACCACCGCCTTTGCAATTGGCGACGCCATCGCGGTCTATAATAATAGCAGCAGCAACAACAGCATCACCGCTGCGAGCGGTGTGACATTGCGGCTTGTCGCATCCAGCACCACCGGCACGCGGACGCTGGCTACACGCGGGCTCGCGACGCTGATCAAGGTCGGCAATGACGAGTGGGTGATCAGCGGCGCAGGTGTATCATGAGCGGGATCGGTATCGCCCTGGCAGGCGCGCGAAATCGACCAACCTCGACCCCCGATCCAGATGACGGACCTTTGACGCTAACATTCCGCTGGAACGGCGCCGTCCCGCTGAACGTGTCTAGCGTCTCCGGCGAGACTGGATATCCTAATTACTTTTACGCGCTTAGGGAGGGCGGCGTCCAGCCTACTACCGGCGGCCCCACCATCACCTATAACCCGAGCGGTAAATTCAGTTTGTTTCCATTCGGGTCGCAGATTGGGGTTGCCTGGAACGGCATGGCAATTAACGAAACTCAGATGCTGACTGTGCGGTATGACGTAACAGACGCCGCGGGGACTACTCGCAGCATTTCCGACTCAACGGTCATCAAGCGTATCGCCTGATCAAGCTGATCAGCTAGGCTGTATTATAACTTGTGTAAATTTCTTTATTCATTGATTTTTCTTCCTAAATCTCATTGATATTCTTATTAGATACAGCTAATCACTTCGTAGCTTGATTTAGCCCCCTCCATATCGGTACTCAAATTGAGGGGCGCTTCTATATCTCTCCTGTCCGGCGGAGGGCTCTATTCAGGGGCGGGCTGGGGCGGCAAAAGAGCATGATGGGCACTCGCAACATCCTCGTAATTGGACATAGCCACGTCGGAGCAATACGCTCCGCTGCTATCAGGCGACGAGAAGCAAACCCCGATCAACCGCGCACGAGAACGATATACCTCGGCGACCCAATTTTCGGGCGAGAGATGCAAGGCGGAGACTTCTCTCCGGCTATACGTGATGCTGTTAGGGATCAAATAGAGCGACACCGCCCGATTGTCGCATCGGCAATTGGCGGTAACGTTCATGCTGCGATGACCTTGATCCCACATCGTCGCTTTGACTTCGTTCTTTCGGCCGATGACGCGCTGCCAATCGACAGAGAGGCCGAGCTCCGATCAGAAAGCGACGTTCGATCAGAACTCACCCGCTTACTGGAACGTGACCTGCTTCAACTCCGTCTACTGCGAGACTTAGCGGGACCCTTTTGGCACTTGGAGCCGCCGCCACCAGTAAGAGACTCCGAGTGGGTCAAAACTCATGCTGAAGAATTCTTCACATCGCAGCCTGCGTTTGCCGAGCTTGGTGTGGCGCCCGCGGGCGTTCGATATCGCACTTGGAGGCTGCAATGCCGTATCGTGCGCGAAGCATGCGCACAACTCGGATGTGGATACGTTTCGGTCCCGAGCAGCATGTGCGGAGAGGTCGGCCTTTTACGCCCTTCTCAAGCTCGAGATGCAACTCATGCTGGACCGAATTTCGGAGAAGAAATGATAAGGGCTCTAGAAATTTGCGCCGCTGAACGCTCAACTGAATAAACATTTCTCTAATACATTGAAATACGATGGGAGGATCTATGTTCGAGATTGATTTCTCCCAGACGTGGGCAGCGCTTTTTGGCGCGGCTATTGGGGGTGGGGGGATTGGGGCTGGGTTGCGGCCGGTGCTGGACTATTGGAAGGGCCGGCGGCAGCAGACGGACGAGGTCGCAATGGGGCTGGTGGAGAAGCTTCAGGCGCGGATCGAGCGGCTGGAGGAAAGCTCTTTGGCCGAACGCGCGCTGTGCGATGCGAAGCTATCGTCGCTACGGCACGAGCTGAAGAATGTGCAGGGGAATTTCGCCGCCTTGCTGCTGGCGATCGAGGTTGCGCCGGAACGTGCGGCGGAAGTGGTCGCCAAGGTGAACGCGCGCTATGCCGTGTGACATGCGGCCCTGCCCTAACCGAGCCGGTTGACCAGCTCCAACATTGCCGCCGGGCTAGCGCCGTGTGCCAGATAGCGCTTTCCTACACGCGGGCGCGCGCCGCCGCCCCCCCAATTCAGGAGAGGCTTATGCCGGAGATGCTGAGCCCGCATTTCAGCCGCGCCGAATTCGAGCAGAGCGCTACTGCGGCGGCACGGAACATCGTGAACCGGATGCCTAGCGAGCTTCTGCCGGCGGCGCGGGCCTTGTGCGTGCAGATCCTTGAGCCGATCCGGGCTGCCCTTGGTGGGCCGGTTCTGATCAATTCGGGCTATCGCAGCCTGGCGCTGAACCGGGCAATCGGATCCAAAGATAATTCACAGCATCGACGCGGCGAAGCGGCCGATATCGCGCTGCCACTCGGGCCGAGCAATGCCGATGTGGCACGCTGGATCCTCGCCAGCGATCTTCCGTTCGATCAGCTCATCCTGGAAGCCCATCGTGCGGGTGACCCGCGATCCGGGTGGGTCCATATTTCGTACACTCTGCGCCGACCACCTCGGCGGCAGGCATTGACCATGACGATCGCATCCCACGGCGCAACCTATCGGCCGGGCATCGTCGCCTAACGCGGCAGCCACCCGCCTTCACCCTTCCTTTTCCGGTCCGACCGCTCGTCACCTTTCATCGTGGTGCCGACGGTCGGCGGCATTCACTTGCTCAAGGAGATTCCAATGACCGATACGAAAACCTGGTGGCAAAGCCGCACCCTGTGGGTCAACATGGTGGCGATGCTGTTCGCCCTACTGGGCGCGACCAAGATGCTGCCGAGCGACATCGATCAGGACATGGTGGTTACCGCCATCATGGGGATCGTCGCGCTGGTGAACGTGGCGCTGCGCCTGCTCACCAAGCACGCAATCGCATGAGCCGGGCGCGCCGTTCCTGATGGGCGGGAAGATCCTGGCGGCGCTGGCAGGACTGCTGGCGCTGGCTATCGCGGCCTTCATGATGGTGAAGATCGTGACGCTCTACGGGGCGGCGCGCTATGCCGCCGGACGGGCGGAGGCAGAGGCCACGCACGCAAACGGGCTGATCGTCGCGGAACAGGCGAGGGCGCGCGCGGGCGATACCGCACGCGATCGCATCATCGCGGCGGACGCAGCGCGGCTGGCGGAGATGACGCGGATCCTGCCGCACATCCTGACTGCCCATGAAGAGGTGAAGGCTTATGCATCGACCGTGGCTGGCGGGGCTCCTTGCCTTGCCACTGAGCGCGTGCGCGGGATCGAACGCGATCGCGCCGTCCTCTTTCCCGACATTGCCCAAGCCGGCGACGGCGATACCGGATCCCTGCCGCCCGACGCCGTTCGTGACGCGACCGGACCATAGCCTGACCAGCGCGGACGCCGAACGCGCGATCCGACAGGGCGATCAGGATTTGGCCCAATGCCGCGCCGATCGCGATCGCTATCGGGCGGCATGGCCATCGTCACCGCTGTAACCGGCGCAGCCAAGCGCCTAGGCAGCGGCCGGCCGACCCACTAACGCACGCCCGATGAACGAAGGACAGGAAGCGATGCCGGCCGGGCTGACGGCCGTGTTTGCGGTCGCCTGCGGCCTGATGGTTGCCAACCTCTATTATGCACAGGCGCTGATCGGAGAGATCGCACCGGCATTGGGCATGCACGATACGATCGCCGGGTTGATCGTGACACTGACACAGCTGGGCTATGGCGCAGGACTGTTGTTCATCGTGTCGCTGGCAGATCTGGTCGAGAACAAGAGGCTGATCCTGACCTTGTTGGGCGGCGCCACGATGGGCCTGCTGGGCATTCTGTTCGCGCGCAATGCGATGACCTTCCTCATCTTCTCGTTCCTCACCGGCTTCTGCTCGGTCGGGGCGCAGGTGCTAGTGCCGCTGGCAGCCCATCTAGCGCCCGAGCATCGGCGCGGTCGTGTGGTGGGCAATATCATGGGCGGCCTTATCGCAGGAATCATGCTGGCGAGGCCCGTCGCCAACGGGCTGGCGGTGATCGGCGGATGGCGTCTGATCTTCGGCGCATCGGCTGCGGCTTCGCTGATCCTGGCGGCGGTATTGGCGTTCGCGCTGCCACAGCGACGACCCACGCCCGGCCTGCATTATGGCCAGATCCTGCATTCGAGCCTGACTTTGCTGCTCCGCACGCCGGTGATCCGCCGTCGCACGGCCTATCAGATGAGCCTGTTTGCCGCCTTCAACCTGTTCTGGACGGCGGTGCCGCTGCTGTTGGCGCGCCAGTTTGGCCTCGGCCAGATCGGCATCGGCTTGTTTGCCCTGGCCGGCGCCGGCGGGGCGCTGGCGGCGCCGATTGCGGGGCGTGCCGCGGACCGCCATTATATTCGCAGCAGCACGCTTGCCTCTTTGGCAGCGGCAATGGCGGCATGTCTGCTGGCAGGGTGGAGCGCTGCCGCCCATGCCCTGATCGCGCTGGCGATTGCCGCGATCGCGCTGGATGCCGCCACCCAGTTCAACCAGGTGGTCGGGCAGCGCGTGCTCTATTCGATCCGTCCGGAAGCACGTGGCCGGATCAATGCAAGCTACATGACCTGCGTTTTCCTCGGTGGCGCGATCGGCTCGTCGCTGGCGGGCTGGACCTTCAGCCACGGCGGCTGGTGGATGACGGCATTGACGGGCGCGGCCTTGTTGGGTCCGGCCTTGATCCTATTCCTCACCGAAGACCAGGCGTCCGCGACGATGCCGTCCCGCCAGGGTGCGCCACCAGACGCCCATTGAACCAAAGCCCGGCCCGCTACATGTTGCCTGGGTCAGGATCATTGCCATTCATGTCTTCGTTGCCGCCCAATCTGCTGCTGTATTTCCTGTGCGGGTTCGCGGGTCTGATCCTGATCAACCTGATCACGCGGCGCATTCCGCTGATCGGGACGTTGATCCGCCTGGCATCCTGGTGCGTGCTGCTGCTGCTCTTGTTCGGCGCGGTCCAGCAGCGCCAGCGGCTCGACCCTTATTTCGCCAAGCTCACCCGCTTCTTCAATCTGCAGGGGGAGCAACAGCAGGTATCCGGGCGCGAGTTACGCGTGCCGATGGCATCCGATGGGCATTTCTGGGTAACCGCGCGGATCGGCGGCGTGAAGCGGCGCATGCTGGTGGATAGCGGAGCGACGATCACGGCGCTGTCGGCCGATACTGCCGCGGCGCTCGGTATAAAGCCTGATCCGGCGGTCTTTCCCGTCATCCTCAACACCGCCAATGGGCCGGTGACCGCACAGACGGCGACGGTGGATGAATTGCAGATCGGCAACATCGTCGCGCGCCGGCTGGCGGTGGTGGTATCCCCCGCGTTCGGCAACACCGAGGTGATCGGCATGAACTTCCTCTCGCGGCTGGAAAGCTGGCGCGTCGAGGGAGGATCGCTGATCCTGGTGCCGCACCACCCACAGCCGGCCGCAGCCGACGAATCGTAACGCCGTTCGTCGCATTTGCGATTCGTTCGCCGCTTTTGGATCGTTTCCGTCTGGCGCGCGTCTAACGCTCCCATGCGTCCGGGAGATCAGATATGCGCTGGTTATGTTGGGTGGGGCTGCATCGGTGGCGTGCACCGGCACGGCAGGATGCCAGCACGTTCGCGCGCTGCACGACATGTCGCCATCCGGTGCTGTTCCGGCGGCGGCCTGCGCCGACCATCTAACACGGCGCCATTCCGGCCGTTAAACGATGGCAACTTACATCCGCTTGGCCGGTTTGGAGATGCATGAATATGAGTGGCGATGCTTATCCGGACGAAAACCCGCAGGACGGGAAGCAGCACCGCGTCGTCGCGGTGGGCCTTTTGTCCGAATATGACCTTGCCATTCTGGGCCGCGGGTTCAAGCGCGCCTATCGCATCGATGAGGGACATGACTTTAGCGGCCTTCTCGCCGCGATCGACGAGGCGGAGCGCAACCTGCGCAACTAATCGCGAGGCACGCCGTAGCCCCGCGCATCGATTGGCCAGACGGACCCGCCCACCGCACTTCCGGTAAGATGGTAGACATCGTGCAGGTTCACGGTGGGATCGCAATGCGATGCCGTGAGGGCTATGCGATCGCCGACGGCGGGTGATGATGCCCCGTCGGCGAGGTCCAGCCGACCGAATTCGTCGCCGGTAAAACGGTACGAACTCCCCGCCGAAATCCCTGCCTGCGCGAGCGGCTGCCCGCTATCCGTGGCGAGCGCCTTGATGCCAGCGTCGATCGTCACCCAGCCGGGATGATTGGCGCTGACGACGGTCGCGTGTACGCGCAATGCCGTCTCGAACGGGCCGGCGCCGCCGAGCTCGCAGGCGCCATAATCCTGATCCATGAAAATGTAGGAGCCCGGCTGCAATTCGGTGAGCAAGCCCGCGTCCGCATCGATGCCATGCGTGCCGGTGCCGCCGCCGGTCACGATCGAAGGCGGCAGGCCAGCCTGCGTCAAAGCGCCGATCGTTGCCTGAAGCCGCAGATTGCGCGTGGCGATCGCCGCCTTGCGCGCGGCAAGCGTCGGGATATGCTGCTCGCTCCCACAATAGAATTGAATACCGTCATAGCGCAGGCCCGACCGGCCGGCGGCGACATGTGCCAGCGTAACTGCATCTTGCGGGGAGGCCACGCCGCTGCGCCCCATACCGGGATCGACATCGATAACGATGCCGAGCGACCTGCCGGCGGGAAGCTGAGCGTCTAATGCGTCCAGAAATGCCGGATGATCGACCACGATCGAGAGCGCGACGTCGCGGTTCAACAGCGCCGCGATCCGGGCAGCAGCAGACGCGCCCGCAATCGGCGAGGTCAGCAGGATCGAGGGCGCGGCTCCGGCGAGCTGCTCCGCCTCCCACAAAGTTGCGCAACAGATACCAACGGCACCTGCCGCCGCCTGGCGCGCGGCGATGGCACGGCTTTTATGCGTTTTAGCGTGCGGCCGTAGCCGCAGCCCCTGCGTCCGCGCGAAGGCGGCCATCCGGGCTATGTTGCGGTCCAGGGCGTCGCAATCGAGCATCAGACAGGGCGTAGGCGGTAACGTCATCCCAAAGGATTGGCGCGGATCGGCGCCGGGCGCAATGCGCGTCCGGCGCCAGGGAAATGACCGGATTAGCGTAGGTTAATTGACCTCTCTGCTCCGGCGGACGATGCAAGCCGCATCGGCGTGAGGGTCAAAGCCTATGATGGTCGTTGATACGGAACTGAAGCCTAGCGGCATTCATGGGATCGGCATCTTCCTGTTACAGCCGGTCCGCAAAGGCGACCTGATCTGGCAATATGATAGCCGCGTCGATCGCGTCTATACCGACGCGGAAATGGCCAGCCTGCCACGTCAGATGCAGGATTATCTCCGGACCTATTCCACCTGGCATGCGCCGACCGGCCTGTGGGTGCTGTGCGGCGACAATGGCCGCCACTTCAACCATTCGGACACGCCCAATACGATATCGGACGGGATTGCGTTCGGCCGCGATTTCGCTGCGGACGACCTACCTGCCGGTACGGAGCTGACGTCGGACTATCGTACGATCTGCGACAATGTCCGCACCAATGGACTGGCCTTTTAGCCGAACAGGCCCAACCGCTCGACTTCGGCAAGGTTTCCCCCGATCAGCCGATCGCCAATGTCGAGGCGATAGCGCGCCTGCGGCACGACGATCCGCCCGGCGCGGGCATAGGCCTCTGCCTTGGCTGCTGCGATGGTGTCGGCAACCGCGGTGACGACCAACGTCCAGCCATAAAGTCCGCTGGTAACCCATTGGCCGGCAGCGAGCCCGACTTCGCCCGGATGCAGGTGACGTTGGTCCGTCGCGTCGAAGGTTGGATCGAGCAGGATCGGCAGGCCGATCGGCGCTGCGACCTGATGGCGCGAGTAAGGAAAGGGTGGCGTCGTCATGACGATGCCGACGCAGAAGCCTGGGCGATGCGGAAAGCTCGCGCCAGACCCGTCGACCATTGATCGAAGCAGCGCGCCCCAAGAGATGGCCTGCAACGGCTCCAGCACGGCAAAGCCCGGATAACCGAAGCGGCAGGTGAATTCGAGCGGCCAGATCCCCGCATCATTCACGATCAGGTTGAGGTTGATATAGCCGATGTGGCCGCGGCCCCACAGGACAGGCTCCAGCTTGGCCAGCGTCCGATCGAACATCAGCCCGGTGCGATCATAGGTCGCGACCGTCCCCATCTCTCCCGTGAGCTCGCCCATGTCGCCGGCGAAGAAGCGCTTATGCTCCCAGTCGAGGCAGGCGGGACGGAGAAAACGGCTGCCGTCGAAATAGGCGCCCACCCCCATCTCCACACCTTCGACATGGTCCATCAGGATGAAGCGCACACCATCCCGGCTTTCGCGCTTGGCGGCGAGCATGGCCCGTACATCGCGGCCGTCGGCAGACTGCCCGACATAGGTATCGTCGGCCCCATGATCGGCGCCGCTGAACTTCAATACATAGCGTGCCGGATGGGCGAGCAGGAACGCGTCCGCCGCAGCCGCATCGGTGAATTCCCAGCTGCGGGCGGTGGAGAAGCCGAGATCGGCGAGGAGCCGCTGGGCAAAGGCGCGGTCATTTTCCAGCCGGTCGCCGAAAGCGCTGCCGCCGACGACCTGAAACCCGTCGCGCCGTAATTCATCCTGCAGCGCCCCAAACCCTTCGGACACGCTCTCGAACAGGATGATGCCGTCGCGGCCGGCGGCGCGGATCCAGGCGAGCTCTTCCCGCCAGTCATCGACCTGATCGACCATGCCTGCCAGCGTGCCCGTGGCCAGCGGTTCGCAGATGGCGACGCGCACGTCATGACCTTCCTCCCGTAGCCGCACATAAAGGGCCGAGAGGTCGCAAGTCTCCGTAACTCCCAGAAAGCGCATGATTTATCCTGCCACCGCTGCTTGCGTGATGATGCGCCGTACGGCAATCGCGCGCCATGGAAATTGAAACTGCCGTCCGCCCGGACGAAACGGACACGGCCCTGCTCGACCTGCTCCGCCAGTTGCACCAGCAAGGCTATCGATTCGTAACGCCGACCCCGGCCACCCATGCCCGGGTGATCGCGCGTGCGGATCGAACGATGGCAAGGTCGATCGAGGATGCGCTGGGCTGGAGCCTCCCGTTCGCGCGTGACACCCTGCCGCAGCCTCTGCTGACCTACCTGGACGCGGCGGGCATGATCGAACGGACGGCGGAGGGCTGGCGCAGCCGTGTGCGCGTATCCACCCTGCACGACACGCTTTATCTCCATTCGGCTTATCCCACGGACGCGCAGGATGCGGTTTTCTTTGGGCCGGACAGCTATCGTTTCGCCGATTTGATTGCGCGGGAACTGCATGCGGAGCCCGTACAGACGGATGCGCATATTGTGGATATCGGCACGGGTGCCGGGGTGGGCGCGATCGTGGCGTCACAATGCAGCCCGCAGGCGCGCGTTACGATGACGGACATCAATTCCCAAGCGCTGCGGCTCGCGCGCATCAATGCACGGGCCGCCAATGTTCGGATCGACGCCATGGAGACGCCCGGCATCGAGGGCGTGGAAGGCGACATCGACGTCGCCATGATCAATCCGCCCTATATCATCGACGAGGATGCGCGGACCTATCGCGACGGCGGCGGCATGCATGGCGCTCAGCTGTCGCTGGACCTGACCGATGCCGCCTTGGGGCGGCTTCGCCCGGGGGGCCGCGTCATCCTGTATACCGGGAGCGCGATCGTGCGAGGTCAGGATCGGCTGCAGACAGCGCTGGCGCAGCGCGCCGCCCACCGTGGCTGCCGGCTGCGCTATCGCGAGCTGGATCCGGATGTGTTCGGCGAAGAGCTGGAAAAGCCAGCCTATGCCGATGTTGATCGGATCGCGCTGGTCGCGGCGATCCTTACCGCAGCGGGCAGATGATCGCCGATCAATCCTGGAGGAAAGCGAATCCCATCCGGCCAATCTGCTGGATATAGGCGGACATATTCTCGGCGGCAGAATCGGACAGATCGATGAAGATCCGCCGGCCGTCCAGCGGATCGGCGGTGCGGACGAAAATACCTTCGTCGGTCAGCCGCTTAATCCAGCGCAGCGCGGTCGTGGGCGGAACAGCCGCGGCGATGCACAGGCTGGACACGGCAACCGGCCGTTGTTCCAACCGGGCGTGCAATAGATCGATCAGCATATCCCAGGCAGGATCGGCGAAGAGATCGGCGTTGAAGAATTGCTCCCGCATGCGGCGGGCCCGGATGATGCCACGAATCGTGGACAACATTTCCGCACGTGCAGTATCGCGACGATCGGGCTGGGCACGACGATCCGGCTGATGCCGCCGTTCGAGAATATTGGGGGGCGGTTCGCTCGCCTTCGGCGCCGACAGCTTGGCCAGCGCCCGTGCGATCCGATCGACCTCTGCGCTCAGTTGACGCAGCTGAGGCGAACCTTCGTCCGTCGGCTCGCTCATCGGCGATTGTCGTTCGATGCGACCGGCGATGGTCGCGCTATCACGCCCCCTAGCAACATAAGGACCGCTTAGCGGCACTTTTGGCCGGCGCGCTAGCCATTATCGCCAAAGCGGACATATCCGATGCGTTCCTGGCTAAGGAGGATCAGACCGGATCATCCGCTTTGGTTCGATATCGCTAATTCAGCACTGTTCTTTTTGACATCGATAACAGTGTCAAGTCATTCATAGACCGCACGCAGATCGTTCGGCGCGCCGCCGCCGCCCACCAGACGATCGGCCGCGATCGCGGTTGAACCTGCCTGCAGCGCCAAAGCCGCGCCGCCGATGATCGCTTGCAGGATGACGCTGAAAAATCCCCATGCCGAGAAGGGGCTGCCATATTGGGCCGCTTGCCATTCAGCGATGCGCAACGCGGCCGCCGGATCGTTCGGGTTCGCCATGTCGCTGAACAGCGACCCCATCTGCACGGTGAAGACCAGGCCATAGACGAAGCAGAGGATCAGACCGATGATCACATAGGCGCCGAACAGCGGCCAGAAGGCGCCCCGGGTAAGCGACCAAGCCGATCCGATCGCGATCTTGCGACGCAGGATGGTCAGCGGGCCAAATACGGACAGGCGAACGCCGACCCAGATGCTTGCCACCAGCAGCGCCAATCCCAGCAACACACCGATCGCAAGACCTGCAGAGAGGCCGGCGGCCTGCCCGACAATTCCGCCAATGAAGCCGATGATCACGGCCAGGATCAGGAACACCAGATACCCGCCGACCATGATGATCAGGACGGCCGCCAGAAGCCGCAGTTCGTCCATGCCGAGACGCAGATAGGCGAAGCTACGCTCCTCGGGACGCATCACTGCGCGAAACACGGCCGCCCACAGGACGGTGATCAGGAGTATGAACAGCAGGCCGATCAGCACGAACGATCCGATCGCAGGCGCCGGCGAGATCCCGTTCTGCAGGGCCTGCAATCGTGCTACGTAGATGGGCCCCATGAAAAGGGCGCCGGAGAGGAGCGAGGCCACAAACAGGATGGCCGTCCAGATCGCCACCGCTTTCCATTCCCTTCGAACAAAGGCGAAGGTGCCATTTAAAATCGCGCCTGCTGATACCATTCATGCCTCCTGTAAGGACCCGTTCCCCTGGGCCGTTTCAATGTGCCAACGCCTTCACGATCTCCTCGACCATCTTCTTGGCGTCGGCGAGCAGCATCATAGTGTTGTCGCGGTAAAAAAGTTCATTATCGACCCCGGCATATCCAACGCCGCCCATGCTGCGCTTGATGAAAAGGACGGTTTTCGCCTTTTCGACATCCAGTACCGGCATGCCGTAAATGGGTGAACTACGGTCGGTTTTCGCCGCAGGATTGGTGACGTCGTTGGCGCCGATGACGAAGGCGACGTCGGTCTGCGCAAATTCAGAATTGATGTCCTCCAGCTCGAATACCTCGTCATAAGGCACGTTCGCTTCGGCGAGCAGCACGTTCATATGACCTGGCATGCGCCCTGCGACCGGATGGATGGCATACTTCACGGTAACGCCCTGCGCCTTCAACTGATCCGCCATCTCCCGCAGCGCATGCTGGGCCTGGGCCACGGCCATGCCATAGCCGGGCACGATGATCACCTGTTCCGCCTGGCTCATCAGGAAGGCCGCATCTTCGGCCGAGCCGCGCTTCCACGGACGATCGATCGCCGCAGCGCCGGCCGCACCACCGGCCTCCCCACCAAAGCCCCCGGCGATGACGGAGAGGAAGCTGCGGTTCATCGCACGGCACATGATGTAGGAGAGGATTGCACCGGAGGAGCCGACCAGTGCCCCGGTGATGATCATCGCGCTGTTATGCAGCGTGAAGCCCATCGCCGCGGCGGCCCAGCCGGAATAGCTGTTCAGCATCGACACCACGACTGGCATGTCGGCACCGCCGATGGGGATGATGAGCAGGAAGCCGATAACGAAGCTGAGCAGCGTGATCGTGAAGAAGATCCATGGCGACTGGTCCGCCAGGAAATAGGCGATCAGGCCAAGGATCGCCGCCAGCACGCCCAGGTTGATGACATGGCGCGCCGGCAGCATGATCGGCTTGCCCGACAGATTGCCGTTCAGTTTCAGGAACGCGATCACCGAACCGGAAAAGGTGATCGCGCCGATCGCAACGCCCAATCCCATCTCGATGCGGCTGACATGGTGGATCAGCCCGTCGGCGTCGGCGATGCCGAACGCCTGGGGATTGAGATAGGCAGCACAGGCGACCAGCACGGCCGCAAGCCCGACCAGTGAGTGGAAGGCGGCGACCAGTTGGGGCATCGCCGTCATTGCGATCCGGCGTGCGATGAGGAAGCCGGCGCCGCCGCCGATCAGGATCGCCACGGCAATTTCCCACAGCGAACCGCCATGGTGCGTGATCAGCGTGGTGCCGACCGCCAGCGCCATGCCGAACATGCCGAAACGATTGCCGCGGCGGCTGCTGGTCGGACTGGACAGGCCCCGCAGCGCGAGGATGAAGCAGACCCCGGCCACGAGATACGCGAGCATCGCCCAGGGGTTTACCGCCTGCTCCATCTGCTTCCCTTCACTCCCCTGCCGCGCCCGCCTTATTTGGCGACCGCCGGCCGATCCTTTTTCTTGTACATGGCAAGCATGCGCGCGGTGACCGCGAAGCCCCCGAAGATGTTGACGCTCGCCAGCGCGACCGCGATCAGGCCCAACCACTTGGAGACAGCATGACCGGCGCCGGACGGCGCGGGTGCCGCTGATACGGCGACATGCCTCTGCTCGGTAAGGGTGCCCGTCGGCGCGATATCCTTGTCCTTGATCATCGCGTGGTCCGGCACGGTTCTGGCGACGGGGGCGGACGCTGGGACGGGCGCGCGGCCGATCGGCAAGATGCCGGCGGCGCTCGCGATCAGGGCGCCGACGATAATGACGGAGGAGATGGCGTTGGTAACCGCCATCAGCGGCGTGTGCAGCGCGGGCGTGACCGACCAGACAACATAATAACCGACGAAGCAGGCGAGGACGAAAATCGACAGGATCGAGATGAAGTCCATGCGGGCGCGTCCTTCGTTCAGCTCAACAGGCGGGCATTCACCACTTTGCCGCCCCGGGTCAGGCGAACGGCATCCCCGATCTCGTCATCGAGCACGGGCAGGCCGCCATCCTTGTTCCAGAAAGCGGACAGGAAATTGAACAGGTTGCGGGCGAACAGCGCGGAAGCGTCCGCCGCCAGCCGTGACGGCACGTTGCGATGGCCGACAATGCGCACACCATGGCGTTCCACGATCTCGCCAAGCTGCGCGCCTTCGACATTGCCACCTTGTTCGACCGCCAGATCGACGATCACGCTGCCCGGGCGCATAGCGGCAATCTGTGCATCGCTGATCAGGCGAGGCGCGGGCCGCCCTGGAATCAGCGCGGTGGTGATGACGATATCCTGCTTGGCGATGTGGCTGGAGACGAGTTCCGCCTGCGCCTTTTGATATTCCGGCGACATTTCGGCCGCATAGCCGCCCGACCCCTCACCCTCGATCCCCGCGACATTCTCGACGAAGACCGGTTTGGCGCCCAGCGACAGGATCTGCTCCTTCGTCGCGGAGCGCACGTCGGTCGCGGACACCTGTGCCCCGAGGCGCCGTGCGGTGGCGATGGCCTGCAGCCCGGCCACGCCCACCCCCATCACGAACAGGCGTGCGGCCGATACGGTGCCGGCGGCCGTCATCATCATCGGGAAGGCGCGACCATATTCGGATGCCGCATCGAGCACGGCCTTGTAGCCCGCGAGGTTCGACTGGGACGACAATATGTCCATCGACTGCGCCCGCGTGATGCGCGGCATGAATTCCATCGCGAGCGCTTCATAGCCCGCGGCGGCATAGACATCGATCCGGGCGCGATCGCCGAACGGGTTGAGCCCCGCCACGATCCACGCACCATCCTTCACGCCCGCCAGCGCTGCCGGATCGGGACCTTGGACGCCCAAGACGATGTCGGCGCCCGCCAGCACGGCAGCGCGATCCGCGACGGATGCGCCTGCATCGGCAAAAGCCTGATCGGACAGAGACGCGGCTTCGCCTGCCCCTCCCTCGACCGCGACTTCGGCGCCCAGCCCCAGGAATTTCTTGATCGTCTCCGGCGTGGCGGCGACGCGCTTTTCCCCGTCCGCTGTTTCTTTCAAAACCGCGAGACGGATGGCCATGCGATCAGTGGCGCGTAATCAGGAAGATGACGAAGAAAGCGACGAGGAAACAGGCGATCGCGCCGTACTTAAACAGGCCAATGAAGCGCGAATAAGCCCGCTCGTGTGCGGGAAGATCGATAGGTGCGCCGCTTTCGGCCATCTGTTCGTCCCCATGATTGACGTCTGTCCGCCGTGTTAGCGGCACGCCGTACCGGCCTCAAGCGGAGAGTATCCACCGATCACCCAGAGGGCGAGTCTTTTACGCAACACCCACAACCCGTAGAGGATCCCGGGCGCAGCGGACTCCCACATCCTGTGGATAACTTTTTACCACCCCCGCTTCCGGCGGGTCCAGCCGAGCCGACGGTGCGCCGACATGGGCTTGACCGCGGACTCCCCGCACCGCCATCAGGCAGGCTTCGTTCGAGATTCCGGGGGTTGGTTGGGTGGGTGCGCTAAGGCCGATACGAAAGGCGGAACTGCGCCCCTCCCTGGCGCTGCTGCCGCTCGACACGATCCTGACCGGGGACTGCGTGGCCGAAATGGCCAAGCTGCCCGACAAATGCATCGACATGATCTTTGCCGATCCGCCCTATAATCTGCAGCTGGGCGGTGACCTCCACCGGCCGGAAGGCGGCCGCGTCGACGCGGTGATGGATCATTGGGATCGGTTCGATAGCTTCGACGCTTATGATCGCTTCACCCGCGCCTGGCTGGAACAGGCGCGCCGCATCCTGAAGGATGACGGGACTTTGTGGGTGATCGGCAGCTATCACAACATCTTCCGCGTCGGCGCCGCGGTGCAGGATGCGGGCTTCTGGATCCTGAACGACATCATCTGGCGCAAGGCCAATCCCATGCCCAATTTCAAGGGCACGCGTTTCACCAACGCGCATGAGACGATGATCTGGTGCTCCAAGAGCGAGAAGGCGCGCTACACCTTCAATTATCGCGCGATGAAGGGGCTCAACGACGACGTCCAGATGCGGTCCGACTGGAGCCTGCCCATCTGTGGCGGCTCGGAACGGCTGAAGGACGATGACGGGCACAAGACGCATCCGACGCAAAAGCCTGAAGCTTTGCTGTATCGGGTGATGCTGGCCGCCAGCAAACCGGGTGACATCGTGCTCGATCCGTTTTTCGGCACCGGCACCACCGGCGCTGTCGCGCGTCGACTGCGCCGTCGCTGGATCGGCATCGATCGCGAAACCAAATATGTCGATGCGGCCCGCGCGCGCATCGCCTCCACCCTGCCGCTGGATGAGAGCGCGATGGTGGGCGTGCCCGAAAAGGCGGCGACTCCGCGCGTGGCGTTCGGCCTGCTGGTGGAAAGCGGCCTGATCACGCCGGGCACCGTCCTGACCGATGCCAAGCGGCGCTGGCAGGCAGAGGTAAAGGCGGACGGCTCGCTTTTATGCGGCACCCAGGGCGGGTCGATCCATCGTCTGGGATCGACGCTGCAAAATGCGCCGTCCTGCAACGGCTGGACCTTCTGGCATATCGAGCAAAGCGGCAACCTCGTGCCGATCGACGCCCTGCGCCAACAGCATCTGGCGGGGCTTTCCCTCTAAGCCAGGGCCATGGCGATGCGGACCCGGCTGAGCATCTGCCGCAGGAAGGCGCGCTTCGCATCGGAGGAAGAGGCAGTGCAGGCGGCACGCGGCGCCAGCGTGGTGCTGAGAAGCTATCGCTGCGATCGGTGCGGGCGCTATCACCTCACCAGCCGCACCAAGGGCAAGCGGCCAATCCTGCCAGATCCTAACCTGCGATAGGCAATTTCAGGGGAACAGCCAAACATTCCAATGGGTTACCCCATCTCAAGAAGAGATGGAGATGAACATGGCCCAGAAAGGCGCAGGCGGTAATCCCGGAGCGGTCACCAAGAAAGGCGGCGATGGCGCCAGCGGCAGCACCGGCACAGGCCGGGGCGGCGGCGGCAAAAGTGGAACAGCGGCAAGAAGGGCTGACACGCCCGCGCGGCGACGCGATCTCAGTAGCCGGCGGTCTTGAGCTGCTGCCGTAAGTTCTGAAGCGCGCTCTGAGACACCGGGGCGAGTTCGCGCGCAGGCTTGCCCCGGCGCAGGCGCGCGCGATCACGCTCGCTGGGCTCGACCCGGCGCACGCGCACCGCCGCGACGCCCATCCCCTTGATTCCCAGCTGCGTCGCCGCCCCCCGAGACAGATCGATGATGCGCGGCCCACGTACGAACGGCCCGCGATCATTCACGCGCACGATGATCCGCCGCCCGGTGGCCAGCGACGTCACCTCGACATAGGTCGGCAACGGCAGGGTGGTGTGGGCGGCGGTGATCCAATCAGGTCGAAAGCGCTCCCCGTTGGCGGTGTGCCGGCCGGATTCCGCGCCATACCAGCTGGCATAGCCCAGCATGTCATAGCTGGGATCGGGCGCTGGAACGAAGGTGGTGCCCCGGACCGAATAGGGCGCGCCGATCCGCACCGGCGTATCGCTGACGGGGCGGAAATTGCCGCCGGAACAGGCTGCCAGCATCAGCAGGATCAGAGCTGCGCCCCATGATCGCGCCTTGGGCCACATCCTCATGGCTTCGATCCTAGACCGGCGCGCGATCGGGATAAAGGCGCTGCACGACGACGCTCACTCCCGGCGTCGCTCTTGCCACACCCCCCATCGTGCGAGAAGGTTGGCCGAAAGCTGCCTTCGGCCGAACAGGGATCGCCATGCCATATCATGTTCGCCACCATGAAACCCACGCCATCACCCATATCGGCTGGCTGCGCGCGGCGGTGCTGGGCGCGAATGACGGCATCCTGTCCACCGCCAGCCTGATCGTCGGCGTCGCCAGCGCATCGTCCGAACCGCGCGCGATGCTGATCGCGGGCAGCGCCGGCCTGGTCGCGGGCGCGCTGTCGATGGCGGCGGGGGAATATGTCAGCGTCAGTTCGCAGGCCGATCTGGAGCAGGCGGATCTGCGGCGGGAAGCCCGCGAGCTGCATGAGGATCCGGTCGGCGAACATCGCGAGCTGACCGGCATCTACGTGAAGCGGGGCCTGGAGCCGCAGCTGGCGGGCAAGGTCGCGACCCAGCTGATGGATCATGACGCGCTGGGCGCCCATGCGCGCGATGAGCTGGGCCTGTCCAAGCATAATGCCGCCCGGCCGGTGCAGGCCGCGCTTGCCTCTGCCGCCTCCTTCGCGGTCGGTGCCGCTATTCCCCTCGGCGTAGCGGCGATTTCGCCGTTCCGCCATGTGGCGGTCGCGGTGATCCTGGTGTCGCTGGCGATGCTGGGCGCGCTCGGCGCGATTGCGGCCCGTACCGGGCGAGCGCCGATCGTGCCGGCCGTGCTGCGCGTCCTGATCCTGGGCGCGGCGGCGATGATGATCACGATCGGGCTGGGGCGATTACTGGGCACCACCGCATGAGCGTGGCGGAGAGCCGCGTCTATCTGCGCCCGACCGGCTTCGTCGACGTGCCAGCGTCCGGGGCGCTGCGGCTCGCCGGCGGATTGACCTGGTTCAGCGCGGTCGAGCTGATCGTCGTGGAGGGCAGTCGGCGGGTGCGCCAGACGCTGGTTCCGGTCACGGCGCTCTCCGACGCCGCGGACGGACTGCCGCCCGCTCTGGCAGATCAGGCAAAAGCCACGCTTGCCCGCCTCACCGCACCGCGCACGCCGTTCATGCTCGGCACGACAGAGCTAGCCTTCGATCGGCCGGAGGTGATGGGCATCCTCAACGTCACGCCCGACAGTTTCTCCGATGGCGGCAGCGGCGGCGATCCGCTGGCCCGTGCCGATGCGATGCGCGCGGCGGGCGCGGCCCTGATCGACGTGGGCGGCGAATCCACCCGGCCGGGCGCACAGCTCGTTCCGGTCGAGGAGGAAATCGCCCGCGTGGCACCGGTGGTGGCACAGCTGCATCGCGCCGGTGCGGCCATCTCGGTCGACACGCGCAAGGCCGATGTCATGGCCGCCGCGCTGGATGCGGGGGCGGGGCTGATCAACGATGTGTCGGCGATGACCTGGGATCACGGCGCCATGGCCCTGGTGGCCGCACGCGGCTGCCCGGTGGTGTTGATGCATCATCAGGGCGCGCCGGAGACGATGCAGCAGGATCCGCGCTACGACGATGTCCTGATCGACGTCTATGACTGGCTGGCCGCGCGGATCGACGCCGCCGTCGCCGCGGGGATCGATCGGTCCCGTATAATGATCGATCCGGGCATCGGCTTCGGGAAGACGCTGAGCCACAATCTCGCTTTGTTGAACGGCCTATCGCTGTTTCATGGGCTGGGCTGCCCGATCCTGCTGGGGGTCAGCCGCAAGCGATCGATCGCGGCCTTGTCGGGCGGCGCGCCGGTCGATCAGAGGCTGGGTGGTTCGGTTGCGCTGGCCGTATTCGGCATCGCGCAGGGCGTACAACTGCTACGCGTTCACGACGTCTTCGAAACCGTCCAGGCGGTGCGCGTCTGGTGCGGGCTGCGCGACGAGGCCCTCGCCACCGTTTAGCGTCGCAAACAGATCGCCGAACGAGCTGCGATGATGACGGGTATGGCCATGTTCGATGATCGCCTTGCGATGCACCTGCGTGCCGTAGCCGGAGTTAGCCTCCCAGCAATAATGGCTATGGCGCCGACCCAATTTGACCATCAGCCGATCGCGCAACACCTTGGCAAGGATGGAGGCCGCCGCGATCTGCGGCACCTTGCCGTCGCCCTTCACCACAGCCTTGGCATCGCCGGACAGGCCACGCGGGACATCGATCCCGTCGATCCGCACCGGCGCGTCAATCTCCAGTCGGGTCACCGCCTGGGTCATCGCCTGTAGCGTCGCGTTCCGGATATTGTAGAGATCGATATAGCGCGCCGATCGTGCCGCGAACGAAACCCGGCTGACCCGCGCGATCACCGGATATAATTCCTCCCGCTCGGCGCGGTCGATGCGCTTGCTGTCGTCCAGCCGGCCAAGCACGCCCTTGGGCAGCGCCTCCGGCTCGAACCACACCGCGCACACCACCACCGGTCCGCACAAGGCACCGCGCCCGACCTCGTCACAGCCGATCACCGGCGGGAACAGGCTGGCGCGCTTGCGGAAGAAGGGGCGGTTCACGGCCACGCCGTCATTATGCCGCAGCGGAATCGCCTCGTCACGCCCCTTTGGGCTACAATCCCCACGATCCACGGCTTGCACGCGCCAGCGCCCCGGCGCAGACAACCCTTCATGATAGAGCAGCCCACCCCCGATCACCGCCGCGCCCAGCGCATTGCCAAGGCGTCGCTCGGGGTCGGGCTGGGGCTGTTCGCGGTCTGGCTGAGTGCCACCTTCATTCCCGCCTTGCTGTGGGCGGCGATCATCGCGATTGCGATCGACCCGCTCTACGCGCGCGCCGAAAGCCGCTGGCCGGCGGGCCGCCGCGTGTGGTTGCCCACCATCGCGACCCTTCTGATCGCGTTGCTGGTGCTGGCGCCCCTGACGATCGGCGTGGTCGAGGCGGCACGGGAGGCGCGCACCTTGCTCCATTGGCTGGCCGATGCGCGCGCCAACGGCCTGGCCGAGCCGGAATGGGTCAGCAAGCTGCCGTTCGCGAATGAGATTTCGGGCTGGTGGCAGGACAATCTCGCCACACCGGAAGGAACGGCCCTGCAATGGGATCGGGTGCGCGGATCGTTTCTGGACGGCAATTCGGAACTGGTCGGGCGCAACCTGCTCCACCGCAGCGTCGTCTTCACCTTCACGCTGGTCGCCTTGTTCTTCCTGCTGCGCGAGCGCGACGGTTTCATCGCGCAGCTGCAGATTGCGGGTAAGCGCATGTTCGGCGACAGCGGCGACCGCATCGGCACCCAGCTGGTACGCTCGGTGCGCGGAACGATCGACGGTCTCGTCCTGGTGGGCATTGGCGAGGGCGCGGTAATGGCGGTCTTCTACCTGATCGCCGGGGTCCCCCATCCGCTGCTGCTGGGCCTGTTGACCGCGGTGGCGGCGATGATCCCGTTCGGTGCCGCGGTGCTGTTCGCCATCGCCGCGCTGATGCTGGTCGGCCAGGGCGCGGTCGGCTGGGCGATCGCGATCATCATCATCGGCCTGGTGGTGGTCGGTATCGCCGATCATTTCGTGCGGCCCTATCTGATCGGCGGATCGACCCGGCTGCCCTTCTTGTGGGTACTGATCGGCATCCTCGGCGGGGTCGAGAGCCTGGGCCTGCTCGGTCTGTTCGTCGGGCCGGCGGTCATGGCGATGCTGATCCTGTTGTGGCGCGATTATATCGCCGGCGCGAACCGCATCGCAGAGACGCCGACGGCCGCCGTCAATTAGCCGCCTTCAGGCAGGGTGCGGGAAATAGGCCCGGCCAAGACCATGGCCCATCGGACCGTGCCCGGCACCAAGGCCAGGTGCCGCCAGCAACGCCGCCCGAACATAGTCGCGCGCTGCCGCTACCGCATCGATTAGCGGACGGCCCGCGCCCAGCCCCGTGGCGATCGCGCTGGAGAGCGTGCAGCCGGTACCATGGCTGTGCCGCGTTTCGATCTTGCTGCCCGACCAGCGGGTGATCGCGCCGTCAGCCTCGATCAGCAGGTCCACCACCTCCGCACCGGCCATATGTCCGCCCTTGGCGAGGATGGCGCAGCGATGGCGCGCCGCTAGCGCCTGGCCCGCCTTTGCCATTCCCGCTTCATCTTCAACCGGGAGGCCGCTCAGGACCGCCAGCTCCGGCATGTTCGGCGTGATCAGGGTCGCGATCTCGAACAACGCGGGCATGGCCGCAGCGGTGCCCTCGGCATTAAGCGCGGCACCGCTGGTGGCGACCATGACCGGATCGACCACGATCGGCACGTTCGTTGCGCGCAGCATGTCGCGGACGGCAAGGACGATCTCGCCCGTGGCGAGCATGCCGATCTTGACGGCATCGACACCCAGATCGTCCGATACGGCACGTACCTGCGCCGCGATCTCCTCGATCGGAATGGCGAAGACTGATTGAACGCCCAGGCTGTTCTGCGCGGTGATGGCGGTAATGGCGGTCATGGCATGACCGCCCAGCATGGTGATCGTCTTGATATCCGCCTGGATGCCCGCGCCACCACCGGAATCCGATCCGGCGATCGCCAGAATGCGGGGGATCATCAGGCGGCCTTGCGCACCGCGTCGCAGATCCGATCGACCACCGCACCAACCAGCGCCTCATCCTCGCCTTCCGCCATCACGCGGATCAGCGGCTCCGTGCCCGACTTGCGGATGACGAGGCGGCCAGTGCCTTCCAGCTCCTTTTCCGCGCCGGCGATGACGGCCTTCACCTTGTCGTCCTCCAGCGGCTGACCCCCGGTGAAGCGGACATTCTTCAACAGCTGCGGCAGCGGATCGAACAGCTTCAGCAACTCGCTCGCCGGGCGACCCTGCGTCACCAATTCAGCCAGCACCTGCAGCGCCGCGATCAAGCCGTCCCCGGTCGTCGCATGATCGGCCAGCACGATATGCCCCGATTGCTCACCGCCGATATTATAGCCGCCCGCCCGCATCGCCTCGACGACATAGCGATCGCCCACCGGCGTCCGGTGCAGCGCAATGCCCTGGCCCCATAAGAAGCGTTCGAGTCCCAGGTTCGACATGATCGTCGCGACGATGCCGTCACCCTTCAACGTCTGCGTGCGCGCGGCCGATGTCGCGATCAACGCCATCAACTGGTCCCCGTCGACGATCTGGCCTTTCTCATCCACCACGATCAGGCGATCGGCGTCGCCGTCCAGCGCGATGCCGATATCGGCGCGTGTTTCGATCACCTTGGCTTGCAGCGCGGCCGGCGCGGTCGATCCGACCTTGTCGTTGATGTTGGTCCCGTTGGGCGTGACCCCGATCTGGATCAGATCCGCGCCCAATTCCCACAAGGAATCCGGCGCGACCTTGTACGCGGCTCCGTTCGCGCAGTCGATCACCACGCGCAGTCCGTCCAGGCGGAGTCGATCCGGAAAGGTGGATTTGGCGATGCTGATATAGCGGCCCTGCGCGTCATCCACGCGCCGCGCGCGGCCGATCTGCTCGGCCGCGGCCAGCTTCGGCGGTGCCTCGATCGCGCGCTCGATCTTGGCTTCGGCCTCGTCCGACAATTTATAGCCATCGGGCCCGAACAGCTTGATGCCGTTATCGGAGAAAGGATTGTGGCTGGCGGAGACCATCACCCCCAGGTCGGCGCGCATCGATTTGGTCAGCATCGCCACGGCCGGCGTCGGCATCGGCCCGACCAGCACCACGTCCATGCCGACCGACGTGAAGCCCGCCGTCAGCGCGCTTTCCATCATGTAGCCGGACAAGCGCGTATCCTTGCCAATCAGCACGCGATGGCGATGCGTACCGCGCAGGAAGAAAGCCCCCGCCGCCTGGCCGACCCGCATGGCGATCTCGGCCGTCATCGGGTCCTGATTGGTGCGGCCGCGGATGCCGTCCGTTCCGAAATATTTGCGCGTCATTCCTGCTATGCCTTTTGTATAGCTCTTCTTCTTATCGCGAAGAGGCCGCCCGACGCAAAAGCTGCGTCTCCGCCGGACGGCCTCGCGCATGCGGCCTTATCGCTCATAGGCTTTCGGCAAGGCGCCTTCCTGCGGGGTGAGGTAGCGGTCGCGCAGGCGGGTCTGGCGGTTGGTCAGCGGTTGCTGGACGCCGTCGATCCACACCGCCACCGGCGCCGATGACAATTCCAGCGGATCGCCATCCCACAGCACCACGTCGGCGCGACGGCCGGGCCGCAGCGAGCCGATTTCGCCGTCCATGCCGATCGCGGCGGCCGGGCCTGAGGTGACGGTGGCGAAGGCCGCGCCCCAATCCAGCCCGGTCATGCCCGGCACGCGCGTGATCGCCACGAGATTGCCGGCATATTGGCGGACGTTGCGCTGCCCCCCCTCGGTCGACACGTCCACGGTCGAAATGGCGACGGGAACGCCTGCTTTAACCAGGCGGCCCACATTGGATTCGGTCGCAGCCGCGCGTTCGAACGCAGCCGGCAGATCCGCCAGCCCCGCCGCGATCACCGGCACCCGCGCCGCCGCGATCCGGGGCGCGACCATCCAGCCTTCACTTGCGCCCAGCAGCACCAGCTTCATCGCCGGGTAGGTCTGCTTGAGGGACAGCACCTGCAGGATGTCGCTCGCCCGTTCGGCATGGACGATCAGCGGGACACGGCCGTCGATCACCGGCAGCAAGGCCGCGGCATCGGTGCGCGTGATCAGCGACTCCTTGCTGCGGCCCCATTCGCCGCCCCGCGCTAGGTCTTTCGCCTGCGCGAGCGCATCGTGGAGCATGACATAGGCCGCCGGGCGACTGCCGACCTTGCCCGCGCCATCCTCACCCAGCTCGGCATATTGGAAGGCACGCGCGCGGGTGACCGGGGCATCGTCGGCGCCCAGATCGATCACCGCGCCCTGGCCCGCGAACAGCGAATTGCCGGCTTCGGGTGCGACCAGCGCGCGGGTCACGCCGCCGGCGCGATCGATCGCGATCGATTGGTTGGTCGGGTTGATCGCGGCCGACACGTCGATCGCGGCATTGAAGACCGATTTGCCGGCGCCGGCGTCATAGGTTTCGTCAATGCCTTCGCCGTCGACGATGCCTTCATTGCTGAAGGCCGCGACAAGACCCGCTGCAACCCATTTGCCGCTGGCATCGATCACACGCGCGCCTGCCGGAACGGCGATATTCGCACCGGCGCCGACAACGCGGCCGTCCCGGATGACGACAGTGCCGTTGGGAATAGGCTGCGAACCATCGCCGATCGCGACGGTGCCGCCGGTCAGGGCAATCGTCTCGGCCGATACGGGGAGCGCGATCAGCGCGGCGGCGCAGAGCAAAAGACGCTTCACTTCACGTCTCCTTCGCCAGGCTGGCCGAGCTCGAAATCCGATACCGGTCTGCGTTTGGGGTCATGCGCATCGTAGAGCAAAGCCCCGTCGATCCAGACCTTGTCGGGCCGGGTATAGACGCTCAGCGGATTGCCGTTCCACAGAACCAGATCCGCCATCTTCCCCGGCTTCAGGCTGCCGGTGCGATCGGCGATGCCCAGCGCCTTGGCCGGATTGTAGCTCAGCCATTCCCACGCCACTTCGTCCGGGATCATGATGCCGGCGCGGCGGCCGGCGGCCTGTGCCTTGGCGACTTCCTGATTGAGGCGCTGGATGCCATTTTCGTCGTCCGAATGGATCATCGCGCAGGTGCCCGTCTTCTGCAGGATGGCGAGGTTTTCCGGAATGCCGTCATAGCTTTCCATCTTGAAGCCATACCAATCCGCCCACACCACCGCGCAGACGTCATTGGCCTTCAGCAGATCGGCGATCTTGTAGGCTTCCACCCCATGGTGAAATGCGGTGACGTGATAGCCAAACTCCTTGGCCATATCGATCACGTTGGCCATCTCGTCGGCGCGATAGCAGTGATTGTGCACCAGGATCTTGCCGTCCAGCACGCCGGCCAACGTATCCATGCCGAGGTCGCGGCCAGGCGCATCACCGCCATCTTTCTCATATTTATCCCAGCGGCGCTTATATTCCACCGCCTGCTGCCACGTCGCGCGATCGACCGCGATATTGCCCATCCGCGTCGACGGCGCGCGACCCTTGGCGCCATAGACGCGCTTGGGATTCTCACCGCACGCCATCTTCAGGCCGTAGGGCGCACCGGGGAATTTCATTGCCTGCGTGGTGCGCGCATAGACATTCTTCAGCACGACCGATCGGCCGCCCATCAGGTTGGCGGAGCCCGGCAGGATCTGCAGCGTGGTGACGCCGCCATTGGCGAGCGCGCGGCTGAAGCCCGGATCCTGCGGCCATACGCTATGTTCGGCCCAGACTTCCGGCGTGGTCGGGCTGGTCATCTCATTGCCGTCGGACAGCGCCTTGACGCTGGGCGAGGGGTAGACGCCCAGATGGCTGTGAATGTCGATCACGCCGGGCGTCACCCATTTGCCGGTCCCGTCGATCACCGTGGCACCCGCCGGCGCGGCGACATCCTTGCCCACCGCGCTGATCTTGCCGTCGGCAAACAGTACCGAACCGCCATCGATCCGGCCGCCCTCGCCGTCATAGATGGTGACGTTGGTCACCAGCGTCGGGGCGCCGGGATAGGCATGATAGGTCGACGGGTAGGGATCCGTCGTCCACGGCTCCGCCACACGATCCCGGTTGCTGTTGCTCGCCGACGCGCTGCGTGGCTTCGCATCCGGCTGGCTGGCGCAGCCGGCCAGAAGCAAGGCGGCAGTGAAGAAAGCGAGCTTATTGGACACCATGCATCCACTTCCTGATCAGCGGGGAGAGTGCGAGAAGGACGACGCCGATCAGCGCCGAGGCCCAGCCGATCGTCCAGAAGACGTTGGTATAGGTGTTCAGGCTGACCTGCAGGTTGGTGACCTGCCCGCCGACGGTTTCGACGCTGGCGACCTGGGCGACGATGCCGGCGACATATTGCGCGACCGAGATCGACAGGAACCACAGGCCCATCATCATGCCGACGATGCGCACGATCGAGAGCTTGGTCACCATCGATAGCCCGACCGGGGAGATACAGAGCTCGGCGACCGAGTGGATCAGGTAGAGGCCCGCCAGCCACCAGATCGCGACCTTGAAGGTCGGCCCGACCATCGATGCGCCCCATACCAGAAACAGGAAGCCGGCACCAACCAGGATCAGCGCCACCGCGAACTTGACCGGAACCGACGGCTCCAGATTGCGCCGTGCGAGCGCATTCCACAGCAGGCTCATGATCGGCGCGCAGATGATGATGAAGGCGGCGTTGAAGAATTGCGTCTGCCCCGCGCTGATGCGGAACAGGCCGAACACATACAGATCGGTGTTGCGGTCGGCGAACAGGGTCAGCGACGATCCGGCCTGTTCGAACAGCGTCCAGAAGACGACGTTGAACACGATCATCACCATCGCCGCGAGCATCATCTGGAACTCGCGCTTGTCACCCACCCTGGCCGACCAGATCAGGATTGCGGGCACGGCGATGATGAAGGTGCCGAACAGCATCTTCCCCATCAAGGACAGCGACGCGATATAGCCGATGATGCCGGAACCCGGCACCTGCGGCTCGGCATTCATCAGGTTGACGTAGAGAAAATAGAAGATCGGCACGACGCACAGCGCGCCGATATAGATCGGGATGGCGCGGTTCGGCCCATCGCGGACCGGCGGATCGCCATAGCCTTTCAGCTTGCCGCCATCGAACTGGATCAGGCTCCACGAAAAGGCCATGCCGATCGCGGCAAGACCGAAGCCGGCCCACCAGCCGACCGTATCCGCCAGCAGCGGGCAGAGCAGCTGGGAGAAGAAGGAGCCGAGGTTGATGCCCATGTAGAAGATGGTGAAGCCGGTATCGCGTCGTCGGTCGCCGACCGCGTACAATTCGCCCACCATGGTCGAGATGTTCGGCTTGAAGAAGCCATTGCCGACCGAGATCATGCTGAGCGCAGTCAACAGGATCATGACGTAGAAGGGATTACGCTCGCCGCCCGGAACAAGGCCGCCCTTGGGCAAGGACCGCGCCACGGTCGCGCCATCCATCAGCGCGATCGAGCCATCCTCATTGCCCTTGATCCGCAGCAATTTGCCATGATCGACCAGGAACTGGGTTTCCTCGCCGGCGACGGTCTCGATCTGCACCTCGTAACGCTGGCCCTCGATCGTGGCATAGGGCTTGGCGGCCGGGCCGCCGAAGCACAGCACGAAATAGCCGCACGACATCAGGATCGCGCCGAACTTCACCGCGCGTTTGAAGCCCAGATATTGGTCGGCAAGATAGCCGCCGATCAGCGGCGTCAGGTAAACGAGCGCGGTGTAGCCGCCATAAAGGCCGGTCGCCTCGCGGTCGCCGAACACGAAATGCTTGGTCAGATACAGCGTGAGCAGCGCCCGCATGCCGTAAAAGCCGAACCGTTCCCACATCTCGGTCGTGAACAGGCGCGCGAGTTGGCGGGGGTGCCCGAACCAGGTTTTCTCATCAGCGGGATTGATATGGCTGATATCCGGCTCGACGGGCGAGGCTTCGGTGGGGGTCTCCATGCGGGCCTTTCAGAAGGTACATGCGCTCATTTGGCGCGATTGCGGCGGAGACTAGCTTGGAAATTGCGCGTGGGAAGAAGATTGTTGCGCACCGCCCGGGCTGATACCCAGCCGCCATGCCCCAGATGTTCAACGATCTCTCCTCCCCCGCCGCGCTGATGGCGACCCGTCGATCCGGCAAGCCGCGCGACATGATCGCACCCGGCCCGACGCCGGAGCAGCTCGAACGTATCCTCGCCGCCGCCAGCCGCGTGCCCGATCACGGCAAGCTCGCGCCGTGGCGGTTCGTGGTGGTGCCGCAGGACCGGCGCGAGGCGCTCGCCACGCTGCTGGAGCAAGCCTATCGCGCCGAACGGCCCGATCCGGGCAAGGTCGAACTGGAGGCGATCCGCCAGTTCGCACTGCAGGCACCCGCCTTGGTGGTGGTGCTGTCCGCGCCCGCCCATGCCAGCCACATCCCGATCTGGGAGCAGGAATTGTCGGCCGGCGCCGCCTGCATGAACCTGCTCGTCGCCACCCATGCCGAAGGGCTGGTCGGCGGCTGGCTGACCGGCTGGGCCGCCTATTCGGATAGGGTACGCCACGCCTTCGGCCAGGCCGGCGAGCGGATTGCCGGCTTCATGTTCCTCGGCACGGCAGGCCGCCCGCTCGACGAACGGCCGCGGCCGGAGCCGGCGGCGGTCATCTCGGAATGGCAGGGATAAGCGGTCAAGCGCCTGCCCCTGCCGATGACCGGCACCTGCGATCCTTGCATGCCCGCGCCGCACTGTGTTACCACAGCATAACGCAATGGCAGCTTCCGATCGCCCCGTTTATCTCCGCCTCCGTGACGAGATCGTCGCGATGATCCTGGATGGGCGGATTCAGGAGGGCGACGCGCTGCCCTCCGTCCGCGCCTTTGCCGCCGATCAGGGTGCCAACCCGCTCACCGTCGCCAAGGCCTATCAATCCTTCCAGGAAGACGGGCTGGTTACCGTCCGGCGCGGCGTCGGCATGTTCGTCGATCATGGCGCGACGCAGCGGCTGCGCGCAGCGGCCCGTTCGCAATTCCTGGATGAGGAATGGCCGGAAATCGTCTCGCGCATCCGGCGGCTGGATATCGATCCCGCGGACCTGATCGATCGCGTTACCGCCTGAGGTGGTACATGGCCCGGCTTTGCTAGGCGCTCTGGCGTGAGCGCTGCCCGCATCCTCCCCTTCGACGAATTCGCCATTGCCGAGGCCGCGCGCCTGATCGCGGAGGGCAAGCCGGTCGCGGTTCCGACCGAGACGGTGTACGGCCTCGCCGCGGATGCGACGCGGGGCGATGCGGTTGCGGCCATCTATGCCGCCAAGGGGCGCCCGTCCTTCAACCCGCTGATCGTCCATGTGCCCGATCGCGCCACCACCGAACGCCTGGCCGATCTGCCCGCGCCCGCCCGGCACCTGGCCGACGCCTTCTGGCCCGGCCCGCTGACCCTGGTCGCACCGCTTAAGCCAGGTGCGCCGATCGCGACTCTTGCCACAGCCGGCCTGCCTACGGTCGCGCTACGCGTCCCTGCCCATCCCGCGATGCAGGCCTTGCTGGCGGCGGCCGGCGTCCCGCTGGCCGCACCGTCCGCCAATGCCAGCGGCACCATCAGCCCGACCCGCGCTGCCCATGTTGCCGCGTCCGTGGGGCTTGCCATTCCGCTGATCATCGATGCCGGCCCCACCGCGGTCGGCCTGGAATCCACCATCGTCGCGGTCGACCAGGCCGGCCTGCGTATCCTTCGCCCGGGCCCGATCACCGCCGAGCAACTCGCCGAGGTGGCCGGCCTGCCCATCGCGACCGTGCCGAGCGATCGGATCGAGGCACCGGGCCAGCTCCTTCAACATTATGCGCCGTCCAAGCCGATCCGGCTCAACGTCCAGGCCCCGCGCCACGGCGAGTGGCTGATCGGCTTCGGCGCGATCGCCGGCCATGCGTCGCTCTCTCCCCTGGGCGATCTGGGCGAGGCGGCGGCCCGGCTGTTCGATCTGCTGCATCAGGCCGATGCCAGCACTGTGCACGCGATCGCGGTCGCGCCTATTCCCAACGTCGGTCTGGGCGTCGCCATCAACGACCGGCTGGCACGGGCGGCCGCCTAACCGGTTCAATCTGCACCGAGACCATGGACCGTCCGTGCGGTTCGGGCGTATCTCTCCCGGCAGGATCAGATCGGGAGCCGGTGCCATGGCGAAGAAGCAGGATATTGCCCATTATGACGGGCCGGCGGGTGGCTTCGGCTCGCTGAGCGGCATCGCCAAAGTCTATGGCAAGGAATGGAACAGCCCGGCGATCGCCGCCGAGCTCTACCGCCAGAACAAGCCCGACGGATTTGCCTGCGTATCCTGCGCCTGGGGCAAGCCCGCCAAGCCCCATCCGTTCGAATTTTGCGAGAATGGCGCCAAGGCGACCTTGTGGGAGCTGACGCCGCGCCGCTGCACACCAGAATTCTTCGCCCAGCACACGCTTACCGAGTTGCGCAGCTGGAAGGATTACGACCTGGAGCAGCAAGGGCGCCTGACCCATCCCCTGCGCTATGATCGCGACACCGATCGCTATGTACCGTGCGCCTGGGAAGAGGCGTTCGCCGCGATCGGCAGCGAATTGAAGGCGCTCCAGCCCAAGGAGACCGTCTTCTACGCCTCCGGCCGCGCCAGTCTGGAGACGTCCTATCTCTACGCTTTGTTCGCGCGGCTCTATGGCCACAACAACCTGCCCGACAGCTCCAACATGTGCCACGAGACGACCTCGGTCGCGCTCAAGAAGCTGATCGGTGCGCCGGTCGGCACCTGCACCTTCGACGATTTCGATCATTGCGATGCAATGTTCTTCTTCGGCCAGAATACCGGCTCCAACAGCCCGCGTTTCCTTCATCCGCTGCAAGAGGCGGTGAAGCGCGGCTGCAAGATCATCACGTTCAACCCGATCAAGGAACCGGGTCTCGTCAAGTTCGTGAACCCGCAGGATCCGCTGCAGATGGTGACGCAGAATGCGACGCCCATCTCCTGCCAATATCATCAGGTGAAGGCCGGCGGCGACATCGCGGCGCTGGTCGGTTTGGCCAAGCATGTGCTGGCCGCCGAAGATGCCAAATGGGCGGCCGAGAAGGTCCACGTGCTGGACGTGGATTTCATCAAGCAGCACACGCACGGCTTCGACGAATTCGCCGAGCGCGTACGCGCCACATCGTGGGAGGAGATTGAGGCGGAATCGGGCCTGACCCGAGCCGCACTGGAAGAGGCCGGCCAGGTCTATGTCGAGGCGGAGAAAAGCATCGCCATTTACGGCATGGGCCTGACCCAGCATGTCCACGGCTTCGACAATCTGGCGATGTTCGTGAACCTGATGCTGATGAAGGGCAATATCGGCCGCCAGGGCGCCGGCATCTCACCCGTGCGCGGCCATTCCAACGTGCAGGGCCAGCGCACCGTCGGCATCACCGAGAAGCCCGATCTGGTTCCGAACGATCGGTTGAGGGACTTGTTCGGCTTCGAACCACCCATGGAACATGGCATGACCACAGTCGATGTCTGCCAGGGCGTGATCGACGGCACGGTCAAGGCCTTCCTCGGCCTGGGCGGCAACTTCATCCGGGCGGTGCCGGAACAGGATAAGATGGAAGCCGCGTGGCCCAAACTGCGCCTGACCGTGCAGATCGCGACCAAGCTCAACCGCAACCATCTGGTGAATGGCGAGATTGCCTATCTGCTGCCCTGCCTCGGCCGCACCGAGCGCGACGTGCAGACCGGCGGCGAACAGGTCGTGACGATCGAGGATTCGCTGTCCTGCATCCACGCCTCACGCGGCAAGCATAAGCCCGCAAGCGAGCATCTGATGTCCGAACTCGCCATCGTCTGCGGCATTGCGGAGGCGACGCTGCCGCCCAACCTGAACGTCCATTGGCGGGATTGGACCGGCGATTATGCCAAGGTCCGCACGCTGATCGAGCAGACCTATCCGGAGATGTTCCACGATTTCGAGGAGCGGATGTGGCAGCCCGGTGGCTTCTACAAGGGCAATGCCGCACGCGAGCGCGTGTGGAAGACGGAAAGCGGCAAGGCCGAATTCACCACGCCGACGCGACTGTCCGCCACGGGCGTCAAGGATGCGCCGGGCCGCTACCGGCTGATGACGTTGCGCTCCAACGATCAGTTCAACACCACCATCTATGGCTATGACGATCGCTTCCGCGGCATTAGCGGCACGCGCCATGTCGTGCTGATCAATCCCAAGGATATGGAGAAGGACGGCCTGAAGCCGGGTCAGATCGTCAAGCTGGTCGGCGACGCCGAAGATGGCGAGGTGCGCGAGGTCGACGGCATGCGCATCACGCCGTTCGATCTGCCCGAAGGCTGTATCGGCGGCTATTATCCGGAAATGAACCCGCTCGTCCCGCTCTGGTATCATGATCAGGAATCGAAGACGCCGGCCGGCAAGGCGGTGCCTGTCCGGATCGTCGCACCCTAGGCGGGATGTACCATCCGCCAGAACGGGCAGCGGCCACGACAAAGTACCGATGCGGCCATATGCTGCCCTTGTGAGGATGCGCTAGGACGCGGTTCGGCGCTGCTGCTGGCGACCGAACGATGGCGGCATCATGAACATCAAGGATGGCATCGATCGCCTGCCCGGCGGCATGATGATATTGCCCATGTTTCTGGGCACCTTGTTCCGAACCTTCGCGCCAGCCGCGCCCGCCTATTTCAGCGGCTTCACCGAAGGGCTGATGACCGGGATCATCCCCATCATCGCCGTCTGGCTCTTCTGCATCGGCGCGTCGGTCCATTTCATCACCGCCGCGACCGTTCTCCGCAAATCGGGTACGCTGGTGCTGACGAAGCTTTTGACGGCGTGGGCAATCGTCTTCCTCGTCTCCCATCTCATTCCACCCGAGGGCATCAAGACTGGGCTTCTGGCCGGTTTGTCCGTCCTCGCGATCGTCTGCGCGATGGATATGACCAATGGCGGCCTTTACGCCTCGCTGATGCAGAGCTTCGGCAGCAGCGAAGAAGCGGGCGCGTTCGTCCTGTTATCGATCGAGTCCGGGCCGCTCATGAGCATGATCATCTTGGGTGCCGCCGGCGTGGCGCACTTCAAGCTCCAGGTTTTTATCGGCGCCATCCTGCCCTTCCTGGCCGGCTTTGCGCTGGGAAACCTCGATCCCAAGCTGCGCGGCTTATTCTCACCGGGCTGCAAATTGCTCATCCCCTTCTTTGCCTTCGCGCTGGGCAACACGATCGATCTGCATACGCTGTTGTCGCCTTTGGCGGCCCTCGGCATCGCCCTTGCCCTCGCGGTGATCGTCGTCACCGGCATACCGCTCATCCTCGCCGACATTGTCATCGGAAAAGGTAACGGCACCGCCGGGATCGCGGCATCCTCGACGGCGGGCGCCGCGGTCGCCAATCCCGTGGCGATCGCGGCCGTTGCCCCGCAATTTCAGTCGACCGCCGAAGACGCGACGGCATTGGTCGCCATCTGCGTGATCGTGACATCGCTCCTCGTGCCGATCATGACCGGCCTTTGGCACCAGCAGTTCGGCAGGAAGGCATCACCGCTGCAGCGTCTGCCGCGCTCCAAGGCGCCGCTGGGCCCGTCCAAGCTCTGATGCCTGCCGCGCCGACTGATTATTGCATCTCCGCGTTCGGCTTCAACGGCTGGAGGACAATGTCGGCGATGGCGGATGCGCCCACCTTGAAAGCAACTTGATAATCCGGGTCGTCGACCATCGCCTTGAAGGTGGATCTGCTGGGATATTGGACGAGGACGATCGCGTCCCACTCCTGCGCATCGCCCGTCGTCAACACCGGCAAGCCGTCACCGCCCAGCAGGATCTTCGCGCCAAACCGCGCCAGGATCGGCCGTGCCATGGCCAGATATTCCAGATATCGGTCGCGGCCGCCGTCGGGCTGAAAGCGTATCTGGTTCAGCATCACGACCGGCAGATTGTCCTCTGCTGCAAGGAAGGAATCGAACACGTCGGGCGAAAAGGCGACCATCTGGCTTATCCTTATGATTGGGTAGGCCGTGGCTTCTAGCCGGCAGGTGCGTCAGAAACTGTCAGCAGCGCACGCCAGTCTCGGTCCTGTTGCCGCCAGCGTGTGAACAGAGATTGGCGTCGGCCGGGGTAGCGCTCTTCCAACACCGCCTTCACCTGCACGCGATCGACGCGGAAGTGGCGGAAGGCGGATCGCTGCTCGCACCAGGCCGCGAGCACGCGCACATCGTCGAAATAGACGATCGCGATCGGCCAGATGATGCGCTCCGACGCCGCGCCTTTGCCGTCTTCATAGCCGATTGCCACCTTGCGTTGCCGCCGCAGCGCATCGCGCAATGCCGCCACCTCGGGCGGATCCAGGCGCTGCGACAGGGATGCGGCCGTGATGAGAGCGGAGGGCGGGTGGCTCGTCGATGCAGCGTCGCTCCGGGCAGCCAGGATCTTGGCAAGCGCGCTTTCGCTACATCGCGCCAGTGCCGGATCGGCGCGCTGCTGGACCCAGCCAAGGCCCAGGATCACGGCGTCCAGCTCGTCGGGCGAGAAGGCGAATTCCGGCAGGAAGAAGCCCGCCCTTAACGAATAGCCGACACCCGCCTGCCCCTCGATCGGCGCGCCCAGCGATCGCAGCGTTTCGATGTCCCGGTAGATACTGCGTTGCGATACCCCCAGTTCCAGGGCGAGGTCCGGTGCCGTCACCGGCATCCGGCGGGCGCGCAGCAGATTCAGCAACTCGAATATGCGGCTCGTTCTCGACATGGAAACACCTTCTCAACGATTTCCGCAGCGCAGCTCGCCGAACCGCGCCGTTCATTTGGGGATCCGTACGGCATACGTCATCCGGGCGGATTGCGTGTCGGCACGGGTTCGTTAGCCTGGGCCTCGGCGGCCCCGTCACGAAAATGGCCGCCGTGCGTTGTGATAGATTATTCGCGTGGCCCGTTCTCGGCCGGCGAAGGGGCCGAGGAGTAATGGATGGACATTGTGCGCGCCGCTAGGCTGACCGTGACGGCGGCGCTGCTCACCGCAGCGCCTGGCGTTTGCGCCACGTCCGCTCGTCCGGAAGCGGGGACGGGCTGGGTCTATATCGCGACGACGCACGCCCAGCATATGAACGATCATGATACGCTGCTCGTCGCCGGACCCAATAGCCGCTTCACGGCGCTGCAGCTGCGCGTCACCGATGCGCCGCTCCACATGAAGCGGATGATGGTCACCTATGACAATCGCGACGCGGAAAATGTGCTCATCAACGCCGACATTCCCAAGAATGGCGTGCGGGCGATCCACCTCCCCCGCAGCAAGCGCGCGGTTCGGAAGATCGAATATTGGTACGATACCAAAGGTTGGTTGCGCGGCACGGCGGACGTGGCCGTCTACGGCCGGCGCTAGCCGCCCATCCGACCAGCCCGAACATGCGGGCTGGTCGTCGGCGCCATGTTACAGCGCGTTCGCCGGGCGCTTCGATCGGAAGCGTGCCACAACCTGCCGCGCAGCCGCGCGGAAATCGCCGGCCTGCGGCCTGTGCCGGAACAGCTGATCCTTCACCGCCAGGCGGCGCTTCTTCAGATCCGCAAGACGCAGGCTGTCCGGAATACGCCGCTTCAGCTCGCGCCGGATCTCATGATTGAGCATCCGGTGCGTGGTGATCAGGCGTTCGATAAGCGAGTTCATCTACATCCTCCTTCGAAGTGACTTCGATTCGAGGCTCGATGAAGGGGGAGACATCAGGTCGTCCAACCTGCACCGAGCATGCTCGATGCGGTCCGACATCACGGAGGCTTGGGAAAGCCACCGCCAGAGGGGCCCGGTCCGCAGGATTGGTATACAGGGCCGACATGGCGCTCAGATGAACATAGACCCTGGGAGGGCGGCGCATCCTCCCTAGGGCCTGGTCGAAGCCGTCACGTGCAGGGTGTAGATGGAAGCACTTGTACCGGTGCTGCTTGCCACGATCGTGTATAGTCGTCCGGCCGTTTTGGCGGCGGCGCGTTCCGCGGACGTCAGTTCCGTCGCCGAACGCCACCTATTCCCGGTTCTGACGGCAAAGAAAGTGGCGGCCGAACCCAGATCGACTGCGGGCTTGAAGCCAAGCGCACTCTGCGCGGCGGCGGCGATGCCGGGCACGGCGGTCGCGGACGTCAGTCCACACGCCTGCCGCACCTCCCCTGCACTGTGGGTGGTTGTGACGGCTAACCCCAATCGATCAGCCCCGGCATGGATCAATCGCTGCGTCTGGCCATCATCGGCGGGCGCGGAAGGCCGCGCTGTCCAACCCTCACGCTTCGCTTCTGCCAGGATACCATCGCGGGACTGATTCTGCGCGCCGCATACCGACTGGAAATCCGCGACGATCGGGGGAAGAGGTGCTGCCCCGGATATCGTTGCTACCAGCGTGAGCCAAAGCATATCGACCTCCCTGTCGCCGCTCGGCGACATTAGAGCCATCATGGTACCGCGGACCGGCAGCCTAGGGCAACGCGCGTCGCGCCGCGGGCGGAGCATTCGCGGGTGCAGCGTTACAACGCGCGGATGCGGCGCTACCGCCGTGCACGAAGCCATATAGGGAGTCAGCATGGCCGATCCTTTCCTGTCGCGCATGGCGGATCTGGACGCGGTGGTCGCGCAATGCCGGGGCAAAGGTGCCTTTGCCGCCGGGATCATGCGCGACACGTCCAACCGGTCCAACCGCGACGGGCCATGGTGGAGCATCCAGCTCGAGCGAACCGAGGACGCCGGGTTCGAACAGCGGCGGCGCATCGCTGAAATCCGCCTTGAGGCACAGGCACCGGGATCAGTCCACTGCTTCGTCGCGCGCTGGACGGCGCGGGTCTGGCAGGGCGTCGGCACAGACAGTTTCAGGGAAAGCGGCACACATTCCCTGCCATGGGACATGCCCTCGGCGGCCGATCTCGACACCGCCATAACGGCCCTGTTCATCGAGGCCGACGCAGCCATCGCCCGGGTGCTTGACGAAAGGCGTAGCCTGAAGCTGTAGAAGGCCTCGATAAGCGCGGAGGAAGGCGATGCTGTCGTTGATCCTGCTGGTCTCCACACAGGTGGCGGCGCCCGTCACGCCACCCTGCAGTGTCCGCAACCGACCTGTGGCCAACGCCTTGCGCGCCATGCCGCCGTCCATCCAGCAAGCGCTGGCGCACCGCATGGCCGATCGCGGGCAGGCTTTTAACCGAACCGACGTGATCACGCCCGGTCGGGAGCGGTTGCCGTTCCTGCGCTTGATCTGCGGCTATGCGACACCGACCGGCTATGTCGTGGAGCGCGAACAGGGCGGGCGCGGCTACAATATCGGCGCGATCCGCTTCACCAAAGTTGGGGCGCGCTATATCGAGAGCAAGTAGCCAAGGCGATTGCTCGCGTTCCGCGGAATGGCGCTGGCTTAGGACGCTTCAATCCATCGCGGAGGATATTGCAGCGGGGCGCGCCGCCGCCTAGGCGATTCGCCGATGCGTCTGGCGTCCTTCCTGCCTTCGTTGGAGCTTGATCGGCCCGCCGCCCGCCGGCGCGTCACGTCGATCCTGCTGACGATCCTCGCGCATCTGCTGCTGTTGCTGCTGTTGATCCGACTGGCACCGCCGCATTTCGGATCGTCCCGATCGGGCAGCCGGCTCACCACCTTCTCGGTCGCACCGGAAGCGCAGGAAGAATCCTCTCCGGCCAAGAGCGCGGCCAAGCAGCCTGCCCGCACTCAGCCGACAACGCCGCCGCCGACCGCACCACCCCCACCGCCCATCAAGCTGCCCACGACGGCCGCGCCCTGGGTGCTTACGCCGGGGCTTGAGAAGTTCGACGTGCGCCAATTGCCGAGCGCCCCGCCGAGCCAGCAATTGAGCGACGCCAGCGCAACCGATGCGGGCGGGAATAATGGCAGTGGCGATTCGCGATCCGATAAGCCGGTGGGGGTCGGAAGCGCCGGGCAGCCCCTTTACGAAGCGGCCTGGTATCGCGAGCCGACCGACGCGGAACTGGCTTTCTACCTCAAGAATACGCGACCCGGATCCGGCTATGGCATGATCGCCTGTCAGACGATCGCGCGCTTCCACGTCGACAATTGCGAAGAGCTGGGAGAGACCCCTGGATCGGGTTATGCCCGCGCGGTCCGCGAGGCAGCGTGGCAGTTCCTGGTTCTGCCACCGCGTGTCGGTGGGCGTCCGCTGATCGGCAGCTGGGTGCGCATTCGGATCGATTATACGCAGCGCAAGGCGTCGGACCGCTGATCGACGCCATCAGCGAAGCTGGCTGTCCTTGCTACCGCGCCGGTTGATCACGGAAAAGCTGGTATGGCGGTCGCGATCCGACTGGCATTGCACGCAGGTGCGGACGCCAGGCAATGCGCGGCGGCGGCCCTCGGGAATATCCTCACCGCACATCGCGCAATAATCCGCGCTCTCACCCGCTGGGATGCGCGCGCGGGCGCTCAGGACGGCGTCCAGCACCGTATCGTCAATTTGGTCCTGCACCGCGCCATCGCGGGTCCAACCACCGGCCATGCTCGCCCTACCTCCTGTAACTCTCTACAGAAAATAGGAATTCGGCCTGCCGGTTCCAACCGGATGGCCGCCCGCGCCTAGGACTTGGGCTTGGTGTAGGGCACGAACTGGCCCAGACCGACCCAGCCATGTTCGAAGCGGGTGCCCTGATCCAGTAGGCGGATCGTATCGATCCGGCACAGCCGGTCGCTGCCCCACAGCTTGGTCACCAGAATGTCGTCGCGCCGCAGCGAGTCCGCGCCGCTGGTGGGGCGGTTCACATATAATGTGCCGCCATCCTGATAGACGATCGCGGTCCCGTCATAGACCTGGCTCGATTCCGCGTTGCGCAGGTTGATACAATCGACGGGGGTTCCCGCCACGCGCCCTTTCAGCGCTTCGGCAAGCTTGGCCTCGCCCGTCTGCGCAATCCGCGAAACCGCCTGTGCCGGCACTGCCGCACCAATCAGGGCAAGAGCCGGTAAAATGGTGAAATAGCGTTTCATATGCCCATCTTTCCCAACAAAGGCCGTGCCGGGCACGGCCTGGCGCGCCCGTTCCTACGGGGCGCCACACCTCAATTTCGGGGGGCCGGCGGTTTCTTCAAGAGGCCTCCGGCCCATTCGATCTCGCCTGCATCCGGCGCCGGCCGATTTTGTGTTTCCCCGGTAATGATGGGGGTTGCGCCGCCGGCATTCGCGGCTGCCTCATCCTCTTGCGTGCCTTGCACGCCGCCGACATCCTCGGTCACGGCATCGTCGGGTTCGTCCGCCATGATCATCTCCTCTCTCTATCGTTCCCGGCTTAACGCGCGGAGAGGCTGGCCGGGCGCATCAGGCGGGACAAGCCATCACTGCCAGGTCACGAACAAGCCCACCGCGGCGGCGGCCATCACCGCCGTTGCCAGCCAGCCGATGGCGCGCAGGATCGGCGGCAGGCGGAAATCGCCCATCACGGCACGGTTGGTGGACATCAGCATCATCAGCACCATCACCGGTGCGGCGACAACGCCATTGATCACCGCGCTCCAGAACAGCGCCTTGATCGGATCGATCGGACTGAAGTTCAGCAATACGCCCAACAGCGTCGCAACGGCGATGCAGCCGTAAAAAGCTTTGGCCCGGTTGGGCTTGCGCGCCAGACCGACGTGCCAGCCAAATGTCTCGCCCAAGGCGTAGGCCGAAGATCCGGCGAGCACCGGCAGCGCCAGCATGCCCGTCCCGATGATCCCCAGGGCGAAGACGAAGAAGGCGAAGCGCCCCGCAATCGGCCGCAACGCCTCGGCCGCCTGGGCCGATGTCTGAATGTCGGTCACGCCATTGGCATGCAGTGTCGCGGCGGCGGTCAGGATGATGAACAGGGCAACCAAGTTGGACAGGCCCATGCCGACATAGGTGTCGACGCGGATCCGCCCGAACTCGGCCGCGGCCTGGTCCGGTGCGCGCGAGAGCGGCTTGGCGCGAGGACGTTCCCGTATCTCCTCGACCTCCTCTTCGGCCTGCCAGAAGAAAAGATAGGGGCTGATCGTTGTGCCGAGAATGGCGACGACGGCGGTCAGATAGGCGCCCGATCGGGTGATGTGCGGTACGAACAGGTTGGCGGCGACCGTCTCCCACGGAATGTCGACGATCAGCGCCACCGCCACATAAGCGAAGAGCGACACCGTCAGCCATTTCAGCACCGAAACATAGCGCGAATAGCGGGAGAAAACCTCCAGCAGCACCGTCACGACCGCGAAGCCCGCGACATAGAGCAAGGCCGGCCCGCCGATCAGCAGTTTCAGCCCCGCGCCCATCGCGCCGAGATCCGCGCCCAGATTGATGATGTTGGCAACCACCACCAGCAGGACGATCGCATAGCCCAACCCGCGCGGATAATGATGCTTCAGATTGCCGGCGATCCCCCGGCCCGTCACCCTTCCGATCCGCGCACTGATCTCCTGGATCGCGCACATGAGCGGCCAACTGAACAGCATCACCCAGCTTAGCCGGTACCCGAATTGCGCGCCGACTTGCGAATAGGTGGCGATACCGCTGGGATCGTCGTCCGAGGCACCTGTGATCAGGCCCGGCCCAAGCACCTGCAGCAGCTTGGGCCGCTCGGGCTGTTTCACATCCTCATGCGGGATCGGCGCTGCTGGTTCCATACTTGGTCTTCCGGTGCCGAAACGAATTTGTCTACTGCTATTAAGGTTATACGGTGTGCGAGGTCCGCATATCGAACCAGACGCCGTACAGCATAAGGGCCGCCGCGAAGCACCACAGGATCGTTGCCACGCGCTTCAGCCGCTGCCGGTGCGCGATCACGAACCGGACGGGAAAACGGTGCAGATTGGCGACATTGAAGCGCTGGTGGAACGCGATCTGCATTTCCACCAAACCATGAAACAGGATGTTCATAATGTTGAGCATGGCGATGACCAATAATGTCATCAGCAGCTGCATCGCGATCTGGACCACGTCATCCGACGGGCGGATCTCCAGCCGACGCAGCACGACACCGACACCGATGACCAATGCCATCCCCAGCACGATCGACGCGATTGCCGCCTTCGCCACAAAGGCCCCGCCGCGACGGCGCGCTGTCCACAACAGGAAAACCGCGAGACTGAGCGACGCCAGCCAGGCGACAATATCGACGATCATTTGCAAAAGCCGCGCTACGCGACGCAGAAGCGCCGTCGCTCAGCGCCTTCTTTCGGCCGATTGCTGCCACAGCCGATAGCCGCCCGCCGCGGCCGCCACCAAACCGATACCGATCAGCAACATGCCCAGCGCATTGCCGCCGACCTCGCTATTGTTGGCGGAGCTGATCGCGCGCGCGGCCTCATCCGCATCGGTAGCGGTCATAGCGGTCGCGAAGGCCTTTTCCCGGCATTTCGCCATCATGTCCGCGCCCTGATCGCGCATGCGATCCTGGCATTGCGCCATCAACGCGGAATCGGCTTTGGCCGGGCCACTGCCCGACGAGATGAACCCGCCTATCGCGAGTAGCGCGAGACCGACGATCAACAGCAGCAGCGGGTTCTTCTTCATCATTCCACCCTCCGGACGCAATTTAACCTGCATCAACGTTGTTCCAGCGAAAAGGTACCGCGCTAAAAGATGCGGATTCGACGAACGGAAAAGCAGAAGCCGAGAGTGGCACGCACCAACTCGCATGCCTGACTCATGGGAGGCGTCAGCGGATCGCAATGCTCTCGCCGATTGCAGACTTTCTCGCCCAATGGTCTAAACAGGCAAGGATGGTGACGGGCCGTATGGGAAGAATAGCAAAGCCGTGCCCGACGGCCGCCACAGTGAAACGAAGCGATGATCGCTTCCATCACTTGGCGTTTCCGCTGATGCTGCGCCGTGACTGAGTATAAGCCGCTTTTCGGGGGCAGGCTGTCCAGCCTTCGGCGCTTCCCGCCATGGCTGCAGGCGACGTTGCTCGTCCTGATGACCATGCCGATCACGGCCTTCCTGCTCGCCGCCTGGATCGGGCTGTCGATATTGGCGGCCCAAAATCCGCGCCTCGATATGTCGGCCGACGCGGTGCTGAACCTCCTGCTGGTGCTGCTGATCGCGCTGGTGGGGCTGCCGCTGATGCATCATGGCCAATATCGCATGTTCTGGGCGGCCGGGCGCAATCGTGGCGCCTTCGGCACGTCAGAGGACGGTGACGCAGCGGCGCCATCGCCACCCGCGATCGCCTGGTCGACGCCGCTCCGAATCCGCCATGTCCTGATGTATGTCGTCGCGATCGCCGTGTTGATCGGCACCTTCGCTCCCTATGGACATCAGGCACTGATCGCGCATTTTCTCGATCGATTCAGCGCCGGATCGGCCTCGCGCGGCAGCCTCGCGCGCCTGGTGTTCGATTATCTGCCCTTCGCGATCTTCTGCCTGATCGTCGCATTACTGAGCCATGGCCAACTGAACCGCCGCGATGCGGGGCAGCTCGATCCGGGCGAGGCGCTGGAGCTGGAAGGGGAATTGAACTGGCTCTTCTCGTTCGGCGCCTCGTTCCTGATCGCGGCATTCCTGTGCCGCTGGGCCGGGTCGATGATATTGGCGTTCCTATGATCGACCGCGCCGTCGCCGCCCTCTTCGCCTGCCTCCTTGCCATAGCGCCAGCTTTCGCCGCCCCGGCCGATCCGACGGCGGCGGCGCTGCAACGCTGCCTGGACGATCCCGCCCACGGCGCGACCGCCGGGCAGAGCGCCTGCATCGGCCGGGCGACGCAAAGCTATGATCGCCGGCTCAACGCCGCCTATCGCACCCTGCTGCGCCTGCTCCCAGCACCCGCGGCGGCGCAGCTCCGCACGGCGCAGCGGCAATGGCTGGTGTTCCGCAATGCCGACGTGGCGGCGCGCGGGGCGCTCTACGAAACCCGACAAGGGACGATGTACGTGCCGATGCAGGGTCAGGCGGACATGCAGCTCGTGCGCGATCGCGCGCTCCAGCTGGAAGGCGATCTGCGCGTGTTCCGGATCGACGGATAGCGATACGACCGCACGCTTTGCGCTCCCGCCCCCGTCCCTGTAGCGCGACGCCATGAAGACCTTGCTCGATCCGACCAACGCGCTCGCCCGGGGGCTGACGGCGATCCGCACTCAGTATAAAGTGCCTGCCGCCTTCCCGGCGGAGGTGCTCGCCGCGGCGGATCGGGCCGCGCGTCGTACGCCGACCGCGCATGTCGATCGCACCGACGCCCCGTTCGTCACGCTCGATCCGGCCAGCTCGACCGATCTGGACCAGGCCTTTGCGATCGAGCGCAGCGGCAATGATCTGCTCCTCCATTACGCCATTGCCGACATTGCCTGGTTCGTCGCCGATGGCGACGTGATCGACGTCGAAGCCTGGGCGCGCGGGACGACACTCTATCTGCCGGACGGCAAGGCGCCGCTCTATCCGCCGGTGCTGAGCCAGGGTGCGGCCAGCCTGCTGCCGGACGGGCCGCGCCCCGCGATCATCTTCACCATCCGGGTGGCGCCTGATGGCGCCGTCATTCTGGCGCGCGCCGAGCGGGCCGTGATCCGCAGCCGTGCCAAGCTGGCGTACGACACGGTGCAGGATAGCGATCTGCCACCGGATTTCATCGATCTCTCCAACCGCATCCAGGGCGCGGAAGACCGGCGCGGTGCATCGCGCGTCGATCCACCCGAGCAGGAAGTGTCGGCGACGAGCGATGGCGACTATCAGCTGCTGTTCCGGCCCCGGCTCCTCTCGGAAGATCGCAACGCCGCTCTGTCGCTCGCCACCAACCTCGCCATTGCCGACGCCATGGAGGCGCATCATACCGGCCTGTTCCGGGTCATGGCGGCGCCGGACGAGCGCGCTGTGCGCCGGCTGCGCTTCACCGCGCGCGCCTTCGGCTTGGCCTGGCCCAAGGACGAAACGCTCGATCACTATCAGCGCACGCTGGATGGCACCGACGCCAAACAGGCCGCCTTCATGCTGGCGATCCGCCGCGCCGGCATGGGCGCGTCCTACGCCCCCTATCAGGACGGCGTCACCCCTTGGCATGCGGCGATGGCGGCGACCTATGCCCACGCCACCGCGCCGCTCCGCCGCCTGGCCGATCGCTATGTCGTGCAGGCCGCGCTCGCCATCGCCAACGGCCAGCCCGTCCCAGAGGTCGTGACCCAGGCCTTTCCCAAATTGCCGCCGGTCATGGCGCGCGCCGATGCGCTGGGCGGGCAGATCGACCGGGCGGTGATCGACCTGGCCGAAGCGGTCATGCTGCAAAATTGCGTCGGGGAATCCTTCCCCGCCATCGTCACCGACGTCGACGATCGCGGGGCCCGCATCCAGCTGCGCGATGAACCCGTGGTCGCCCGCGTCGCTACCAACGATGTCGCCCCCGGCGATGCCATCCAGGTCCGCCTGACCGCCGCCGACCCCGCCCAACGCACCATCAGCTTCGAGCGCCTGCCCTGAGGATCCAGCCGGCCCGGGAAGAGGCGCGGCACGGAAAGTCTTGCATCCGCACCCCGTTCCCGCTCTTTGCAGGCCGACGGGGATTTCGCGCTACCGCTGCAGCGCCTATCGCAATGGAAGACAAGGGGTTCAGGAGAGACATGCCGGTACGATTGGTGCGCCCCCGCCGGTTCGGCGATGCGCGCGGCTGGTTCTCGGAAACCTATAACAAAGCGCGCTATGCCGAGCTCGGGATCGACTGCGCCTTCGTTCAGGACAATCATTCGATGTCGCGCGATGTGGGCGTGTTGCGGGGGCTGCATTGGCAGGCACCGCCTTATGGCCAGGCCAAGCTGATCCGCTGTGTGCGCGGTGCGATCTGGGACGTGGCCGTGGATGCACGGCGCGGCTCGCCTACTTTCGGCCGCTGGGTCTCGGCGGAACTGACCGCCGAAAATGGCCACCAACTGTTCGTGCCGATCGGCTTCGCCCACGGCTTCGTCACGCTCCTGCCGGACAGCGAAGTCGAATATAAGGTCAGCGCGCCTTACGCCCCCGATGCGGAAGGCGGGGTGGTGTGGAACGACCCCAGCCTGGCGCTGCTCTGGCCGCTGCCGCCCCACGGCCCCACCCTCTCGCCCAAGGATGAGATATTGCCGCCCTTGTCGGAAGAGATGAGCCCGTTCGCCTATGACGGCCAGCCGCTGGAGCCGATCGCGGCATGACCGAACAGTCCCCGCGTCGCATCCTCGTCACCGGCGGCGCCGGCTTCATCGGCTCCGCGCTCGTCCGCCATCTGCTGCGCGACACGCCCCACCATGTGCTCAATCTCGACAAGCTCACTTATGCTGGCAACCTTGCCAGTCTCGATCCGATCGCCAACAGCCCGCGCTATACGTTCGTCCAGGCGGATATCGGCGATGCCGCGGCGGTCGCGGCGACGATCGCCGATTTCCAGCCGCAGGTGATCACCCACCTTGCGGCGGAAAGCCATGTCGATCGCTCGATCGACGGCCCGGCCGATTTCATCCAGACCAATGTCGTCGGCACCTTCACGATGCTGTCGGCGGCGCTGGATTATTGGCGCGGCCTGGATGCCGACGGCAAGGCCGGCTTCCGCTTCCACCATATCTCCACCGACGAAGTGTTCGGATCATTGGCCGACGACGGCTTCTTCACCGAAGCGACGCCGTACGATCCGCATTCGCCTTATTCGGCGTCCAAGGCCGCGTCGGATCATCTCGTTCGCGCCTGGTACGATACCTATGGCCTGCCGGTGCTGATCACCAACTGCTCGAACAATTACGGGCCGTATCACTTCCCCGAAAAATTGATCCCGCTGATGATCATCAAGGCGCTCGCGGGGGAGGATCTGCCCGTCTACGGCGCCGGGCTGAACGTGCGCGACTGGCTGTTCGTCGACGACCATGCCCGCGCGTTGACCCGCGTGTTCGAAGCCGGCACGCCGGGCGAAAGCTACATCATCGGCGGGCGGGCGGAGCGCACCAATATCGCCGTGGTCACGCGCATTTGCGAGACGCTCGATCGCATCCGGCCGCGTTCGGACGGCCGATCCTATGCCGCCCAGATCGCGCATGTTGCCGATCGTCCCGGGCACGATCATCGCTATGCGATCGATCCCAGTAAGATCGAGCGCGAGCTCGGCTGGGTCGCGCAGGAAAGCTTCGACAGCGGCATCGAACGCACCATCCGCTGGTATCTCGACAATGAAAGCTGGTGGCGCCCCCTGGTCGAGCAGAAAGGCGCGATCAAGCGCGTCGGGCTCAGCGGCTGATGGGGCCGATCCTCGTCACCGGCGGCAGCGGCCAGGTCGGCGGCGCGCTGCTGCGGCTGGCACCCGCCGACATCGAACTGGTCGCGCCCGATCGGTTGCAACTGGATCTGGCCGACCCGGGCGCCATCGCGGCGATGGTTGCGTCACGACCCTGGGCGGCCGTCGTCCATTGCGCGGCCTATACCGCGGTAGACAGGGCCGAAGCCGATATCGTTGCCGCGTGGCAGATCAACGCGCTCGCGCCGGCGGCGCTGGCGGCAGCCACCGATGCGGCCGGCATCCCACTGCTCCACCTCTCCACCGACTATGTTTTCGACGGCACCAAAGGCGGCTTCTATGTGGAGGACGACCGGGTGGCGCCGATCGGCGTCTATGGCGCCTCCAAGGAAGGCGGCGAGCAGGCGGTACGGACCGGCAACCCCCGCCACATCATCCTGCGCACCGCCTGGGTGGTCAGCGCCACCGGCCATAATTTCATCAGGACGATGCTGCGGCTGGGCGGCGAACGCACGGAGCTGCGCGTCGTCGCCGATCAGCTCGGCTGCCCGACGTCGGCCGACGATATCGCGCGCGCCATCCTCACCATCCTGCCCCGGATCGGCGCGGGCCCGTTCGGCACCTACCATTTCGTCAATGCGGGCGAGGCGAGCTGGCACGGCCTGGCCGAGGCTGTTTTCGCCCGCGCCGCTGCGCACGGGCGGGCGGCGCCGTCGGTGGTGCCGATCGCGACCCGCGATTACCCCACCCCCGCCGCCCGGCCCGCCAATTCACGGCTGTCGACGGCCAAGATCACACGCGACTATCGCATCACCCCTCGGCCATGGCAGACCGCCGTGCATGACATTGTCGATGCACTGGTGAAGGACAGAACATAATGAAGGGCATCATTCTCGCTGGTGGCAGCGGGACCCGGCTGCATCCGGCGACGCTGGCGATCAACAAGCAATTGCTGCCGATCTACGACAAGCCGATGATCTATTATCCGATGTCGGTGCTGATGCTGGCGGGCCTGCGTGAGGTGCTGATCATCTCCGCACCCGAATATCTGGAGAACTATCAGCGCCTGTTCGAAGATGGCAGCCAGTTCGGGATCGAGATCAGCTATGCCGTCCAGCCCCGGCCGGAAGGGCTGGCGCAGGCCTTCAGGATCGGCGAATCCTTTCTGGACGGCGGCCCGGCCGCGCTGGTGCTGGGCGACAATATCTTCTTCGGTGCAGACCTTGGGCCCCGCATGCAGGCCGTGCGGGCGCGAGAGGTCGGGGCTACCATCTTCTCCTACCGGGTCGAACATCCCGAAGCTTATGGCGTCGTCGAGCTCGACGCGGACGGCAGGGCCTTGTCGATCGAGGAAAAGCCCGCCTCACCCAAATCCGATTATGCCGTGACCGGCCTGTATTTCTACGACGCGCGCGTCTGCGAATTTGCCCACCAGGTTCGCCCGTCGGCACGGGGTGAGCTGGAGATTACCGATCTCAACCGCATCTATATGGAGCGCGGCGAATTGTTCGTGGAGCAATTGTCCCGCGGCCATGCCTGGCTCGACACCGGCACGCATGACAGCCTGCTGGAAGCGTCAGAATTCGTTCGCACCGTCCAGCATCGGCAGGGCCTGCAGATTGCTTGCCTGGAAGAGATTGCCTTCGAATGCGGCTTCATCGACGCCGCCCAGTTGCGCAAGCGCGGCGAGGCTTTCGCCAAGACCGGCTATGGCCGATACATATTGCGCCTGGCCGATCAGCATAGCTGACCGGTGCGCTTACCGATCGGGGACGGTGTAGGTCAAAGCCGCACTGCCATTGGCGGGCAGCGTAGCCCGCCAGGTCTGAACACCGTCGATCCGCTCCAGGGGCGCGCTGGTGTCGCGATAATCCGGTTCGCCGGCATTGCCGATCGCCACTTCCAGAGGGGCGGCGAACGAATTGGCGTTGGTCACGGTGATCTGCCGTTGCTTGCCCTGGATGGTCTGGCGCGCGAGGATCTGCTCGCTCACGCCTGCCGCGATCCGCACGGGTTCACCTTTGGCGACGTCCCGAATGGCCCCCATGCCCAGTAACAAGCGCTGCTGATTGTCCGCTTGATACAAGGTGGTGGTCCCCGTCGGGAGAGGCACGCCCAACCCGTCCTTCACGTCATTCTTCATCCGCAGCACGATCGCCGCGGCAGCGCTCACATCGTTGCTCCACGATGGGAAGGCGACACGATAGATTTTCTCGAAGGCGACGTGCGGCTGCATCAGCAGGGCCACCTGCTTCTGCGCATTGGCGGCGACGGTTACCCGTTCAGGAACGCGATACAGTTTGAGGTCGCCCAGATCCTCCGGAGGAGGTGGCGGAGGAGGTGGCGGTGGCGCGGGTGGCGGTGGCGCTGGCACGCTATAGACCGCGCGCCTCGCCGATACTTCGATCATCTCGCCGGCGGGCCACTGATAAGGCTGGATCACCGGCAGGTCCGACGTCGTCGTACCGCGCGGGTAGCATTGCAACCGGAGGGATTGCGCCCGCGTCATCAGAGTTTGCACGCGCTGCTGGTTGAGCCGCCCCGCGACCACCTGCACCTGCGCATCGCGAAAGCTCTGCGCATTGGCGTTGGCCAGCGTCGTCCAGGCGAACAAGTCCAGCGTGGTGCCGCCCGGCGTCAGCGTCGCAACATAGCTGGCGTTCCAGTCGAAACCGCTGGCGAGATAGGACAGGCGCACGGTCACCCGCCCCGCGCGCGGGCTGCGCGTCGTCACGCTCAGCACGGGCTTGGCCGAAAGCCCGTTCGTCACGCCATCGAACACCATCTTCTCGGGCAGGCCCGGGCAGCGCCAGGTTTCGATACCCTGGGTCGTGCGCATGATCACGCCGCCCCTCCCGTCATCGGGGACCGCAACGATCGTCGCGCGATCCTCGGTGACTTTTCCGGTAGCCAGGTTGGTGCGCCGCACCGTTACCTGGCGGCCAAGCGTGCCGTCGACCAACGACGCCGGCGACAGCAGCCGTGCATCCCGGTTTTTCTCCACCGTGCCGCCGGGTAGCCCGGTCACGATCGCGCTTGCGGGAATGATGCCATCGGCCACACCGATGAACCGCAGCGTCGTTTCGCCGCGCGGCAGATTGATCGTGCGCGTCTCCGTGATCAGCGCGAAGCCGTCGGGCGATGCGAGATTGATCGGCGTGCGCGTGCCGCGATACGGCGCGCGATAAATGGTCAACGCCACGCGTTCCGGCGCGGGCGACGACACCGCCGGCAGCGCGGCGGCGAGCGACACCGCCAGGGCCAGCATCAGATCCGCGTGTCGAAAGTGGCGGTGACCGTCGCGGTGCCGTTGGCCGGAACCGTCACCTGCCACACCGCCGTATCGGCGTCGCGTCGTTCACTCTTCAGGCTCTGGTCGGTGATGCGCGTATCGCTCCACCACCAGGGCACGCCACCCTGGATCAGCGTCACCGTCACAGCGCGATCCTTGGCGTTGGTCAGCTCGTAGCGCATCTTGGTCCGCCAGCGTGTATCGCTCACGCGCACGCGCTCGACCACCACCGGCTTGACCTTCACGTCGAACGCATCGCCGGTGCGAATGGCAAGATCCGACCCCTGCGGCGTGTGATCGATCCGGTTCTCGCCCACGAATTGCGGGTCGCCGCGCGCATCGCGCATATAGACGCGCACCGTGCCCGCCGGCAGCGCATCGCCCAGCCCGCCCTTGGCCGAATTGCTGAAGCGCAGCACGCTGGCCGCGCTCGCCGCCTCATCGGCACTCCCCAGCCAGTCGTTGCGATATTCATAACCGCTGGTGGCGGGCGCACCCTTCACGTCCAGGAAGCCGACCTGCTTGGTCTGCTTGTCGGCGATCGTCGTCCGCTCGGCCAACGGGTAGAGGTAGAAATCGCCGAGCTGCTCGCGTGCCGCCGTCTCGGTTCCGGCGCGGCGTATCGGCTGGGCCGGTACGCGGCGGAAACGTCTATTGTCGTCGTCGCCGCTGCCCACCTGCCCCGCGACAAGGAGGGTCTTGGCGTTGATGAAGCTCGTGCCGGTCGTGTTGGTCAGCGTCACCCAACCCTGCACGTCGATCGTCCCGGCTTTCTCGTCGAATAGCGCGACATAATCCGCGCTCCAGCCGAGGCCGCCCGACAGATAGGATAAAGTCACCGGCCGTGGTCCGGCGCGACGACTGTCGAGACTGATCGAAAGCGTCGGCCGTGCACGCAGGCTTTCCGGCACGCGATCGAAGATCACGCGCACGGGCAGGCCGTCATCGCGCAGAATCTCGATATGGCCGTTGATCTGCAGCACCACGCCGCCATTCACCGCCAGCACCGTGGCGCGTTCCCGCGTTTCGACGCCGGTATGCGGGTTGGTGCGCAGCAGCGTCACCGTCTCGCCGACTGCCTTTTCCATCAGGCTGGCCGGGCTCAGCAGATCATAATCGAAATTCTGCTCGACCACGCTCGCATCCGGCGCGCTCAGGCCCACCGTCTCGGGCCGGATCGCGGCGGACACATCCGCAAAGGGCTGGCGCGTGCGGCCGACCGGCAGCGTCATCGTCCGCACATCCTGCACCAGCGCCAGATTGTTGGTGTAGATGGTCAGCGACAGATCGCCCTGCGCGCTGCCACCCACGGCGGGCGGCGTTTGCGGGGCAGGCTGCGCCAGCGCCATCGACGGAACCAGCATCAGGCCGGCCAGCAATCCCACGCGCATATCATCCCCCTGTCGTCTTTGCCGGATCATGGCCCGGCAGCATGACGAAACCAAGGGGGCGCGCACGATTGTCGCTTACTGTATCCCGCGCGCCCTTATTCGTAGCGCAATGCCAGGATTGGATTGGCCCGCGCGACCCGAACGGCATGGCTGACGATCGTGGCAATCGCGATCGCCAGCGCTAATCCGCCTGCGAACAGGAAGGGCAGCGGGCTGAGCGCGATCCGCGCATCGAAGCCGTTCAACCAGTCGCGCATCACCCACCAGGCGACCGGCCAGGCGATCAGGTTGGCAATCAGCACCGGCTGGCTGAACTGCCATACCAGCAGGCGCACGATATCGCGCGTACGCGCGCCGAGCACCTTGCGGATGCCGATCTCCTTGGTCCGGCGCTCGGCGGTGAACGCCGCCAACCCGAACAAACCCAGGCAGCCGACCACCACCGCCAGCGCCGCAAAGGCGGCGAACATGCCCGCCCGTGCACGTTCGGCCTGATAAAGCCGCCACACGATATCGTCGGAGAAGCTCGCCTCGAACGGCACATCCGGCACGATCTGCTTCCACCGCCGCTCCAGCTGTTCGCGCACGCTGTTCGGATCGGCATGATCGTAGCGGATGATCAGATTGTCCGGGCCGTGGCGATCATATTGGAACATGATCGGTTCCAGCGGATCGCGGATCGAGCGGAAGCGTGAATCCTTGACCACGCCGATAATGGTGACCGGCGTACTACTATCGCTGGCGTCGCTTCCGGTCTCGGCGCGCACCATTTTGCCGATCGCGTCTGCCGGGCTGCGGAACCCCAGCCGCTTCGCCGCCAGCTCGTTCACCACCACGTTAAAGCCGCGCTGCGTAAGCGCGGCAAGATCGGTGGGCTTGGGCGGGAACCCCTCCAGCGTGGTATCATCCATGGCCCGCCCCTGGATAAAGGTCCGGCCCGCCAGCACCGGAATTTCCATCGTGCGGAAGAAGCCGGTGTCGACGCGATAGATGCCGATCGACTGCGCCTCCGTCTGACCCGGCCCTTTCACCCCCATATTACTGCTGTTGCGGGTCCCGACGCCGATGGTGGAGCGGCCGAGAGAGACGACCCCCGGCACGCGGGCCAGTTCGTGTTGCAGCGTCTCGATCACCGGCATGACCGTGCGGTTGATGTTGCGCACCTGGATCAGTCCCTCGCGCTTATACCCCGGGTCGCTGGTGCGCGCATAAACGGTCTGCGCATAGATAATGATCGTACAGGCGATCAGCCCGATCGAAACCGCGAATTGCCCGATTACCAGGATGTTGCGCAACACGCCGGATCCGCGCGCATCGGCCGCGGATTTGTTCGCGCGCAGCACCTTCGCCGGCGGAAATCCGGAGAGGACGAAGGCGGGATAGATGCCTCCGGCAATGCCGACCAGCAGCACCAGGACCAGCACCGGCAGCAAGACGCCATCGCGACCGAAATAATGGAGCGCAAGCTGCGCATCCAGAAAGCGGTTGAGCAGAGGCAGCAGCAATTCGGTCAACGCCAGCGCCACCAGCATCGCCAAGGTGGCGACCAAAACGGATTCTGCCAGGAACTGCAGGATCAGCTGCTTGCGCTGTGCGCCCAGCACCTTGCGCAACGCCACTTCGCGCGCACGCTGGCTCGCCCGCGCCGTCGCCAAGTTGGTGAAATTGACGCAGGCCATGCCCAGCACCAGGGCAGCGATAATCGCGAAGGTCACCAGCGAACGCCGATCGTTGCCGGGCATCATCGCCCCGGACTGCGCCTTGCCCAGATGCACGTCGCGCACATTGGTAAGTTCCCAGCTTTCGGTATCTGCGCGGTTGCTGCGCACGCCATCAACGACGTCATCGGGGATGTTGCGCTTGGCCCATGCCGGCAGTTGGCGGTTCATCTCCGTCGCCGATGCACCTGGCCGCAGGCGCACATAGATATATCCCGCCTGCCATCCCCAGCTGGTCAGGAAGTCGGGGAAATCCGCCCAATAGGATGTGGGATCGTAGCGCGCGAGCATGCCCAGGCTGAGGTGGGTATTCTTCGGAAGATCCCGGATGATGCCGGTAATGTGATAATCGATCGATCTGCCGCGATCGACGATGGTCACCGTCTGACCCATCGGATTGGCACTACCGAACAGGCGCGCCGCCTCCTTTTCGGTCAGCACCAGCGATCCGGGCTTCTGCAACGCGCTGCGGCTATCGCCATGCACGAAAGGCACTTTGAGGATGTCGAACAGGGGGCCATCGACGAAGAAAAAGTCTTCGCTGGTGATGGCGCGCCCATTGCGCAGGATCACCGGTCGGGCTGACCCCGCATAGACGATCTGCTCGACCTGGGGGAAATCCTTCTTCAGCGTCGGGCCGGCAACATAGGCCGCATTCTGCAGCGACATTTCCGTCTGGCCGCGCCCGTCCGCCTTGTAAAAGGATTGGAGCTGATAGGCGCGATCGCCCTCCGGCAGCCACCGGTCGTAACTCATCTCATAGCGCACGAAGAGCAGGATCAGCAGACAGGCGGCCATGCCGATCGCGAGGCCGAAGATGTTGATGAACGCATAGGTCCTGTTCTTCGCCAGGGCGCGCAGACCGACGGTGAGATAATTGCGGAGCATGGCGCGTTCCTATTCGTAGCGCAGGGCGTCAATGGGTCGGGTGCGCGCCACCCGCAGCGAATGGCCGGCAACCGTGACGAGCGCGATGGCCAGTGCGAGCAGGCCTGCCAGCAGGAACGGCACGGGCGTCAACGCGATGCGCAGATCGAACGTGTTCAGCCAGTCGCGCATCGCCCACCACCCGATCGGCCAGGCAATCAGATTGGCGAGCACGACCGGCTTCGAAAATTGCCAGGCGATCAGCCGCACGATGTCGCTCACCTTGGCCCCCAGCACCTTGCGGATGCCGATCTCCTTGGTCCGCCGTTCGGTGGCGAAGGCCGCCAGCGCATAGAGGCCAAGGCAGGCGATCAGCACCGCCAGTGCGGAGAAAGCCGCGAACAATTCGGTGCGCCCGCGTTCGGCCGCATACAGGTCATGTACGATGTCGTCGGCGAAGCGCGCCTCGAACGGAATTTCCGGCTCGAACCGGCGCCACACCCTGTTGAGCGCGGCCATCACCTCGCCCGGCCGGGCGCCGGCATAACGCACCACGACCTGGCTCGTCCGCTCGGGATCATAGCTGTAGACGATCGGATCGAGCGCATCGCGCGCGGTGCGGAAGCGCGTATCCTCGACCACGCCGACGATCGTGGCCGGGGCCATTGCATCGCCGAAATTGACCTGGATCGTCTCGCCGATCGCGGCTTTGGGTGCGCGGAAGCCGAACTGTGCGGCGGCGCTGCGGTTGACGATCACGTTCACGCCACGACGGGCCAGCTGCGCGCCACTGGCGTCGGCGACGCGATCCAGGGGGACGGCGTCGCCCAATGCGCGGCCGGCCAGCAGCTTTACGTCCATCGTCGGCAGGAAACCCGCATCGATGCTGTAGAGGCTCATCGTCACATAGGCGCCGCCATTCGGCGCACGCGTCAGCCGCTTGGTGGTTTCGGCCGATCCCAGCCCCAGCCCGGTGCGGCCGACCGCCGTGACGCCCGGAATGGCGCGCATCGCAACGCGCGCCGCCTCATATTCGGTCCCTTGTGTAAAGCGCCAGGCATTGTCGATCTGCACCAGCCCATCGCGGCGATAGCCGGGATCGACCCGCTCCACGAACTGCGTCTGCGACCAGACGATGACGGTGCTGGCGATCAGGCCGATCGCGATCGCGAACTGAACAACCACCAGCAGGTTACGCAATCGGCTGCCGCCCGGTGTCTCCGCCGATCCGCGGCTGGCATGGAGCACGCGCGCCGGCCGGAACCGGCTGATCACGAACGCGGGATAGAGGCCGCTGGCCAGGCCCGCGAGCAGGAACATGCCGATCGCCGGCAGCAGCAATCCGTCCCGGCCGAGATAGCCGACACGCAGGTCCGCACCGATGATCCGCGCGAGCGTCGGCGTTGCCAGCTCTGCGATGGTGAGCGCGATGATCGTGGCGATGCCTGCGACGAGCAGGCCTTCGCCCACGAACTGAACGATCAACTGGCGCCGCGTCGCCCCGAACACCTTGCGCAGAGCAACTTCCCGCGCGCGCTGGATCGCATGCGCGGTGCTGAGATTGATGAAGTTCACGATGGCCATCGCCAACGTCAGCAGCGCAACGACCGCGAAGGTCGCCAGCGCGCGCGGATCGCCGCCGGGGGTGAGCGCTGCCTCCTGCGCCGGCCCCAAGTGGACCGCGCCGATCGGCGCCAGTTTGAACGCGAACACGCCGCTTGCGACCAGCCAAACTGCTTGGCCATTGATCGTTACCGGCGGCATCACGCGCTTGCCCCAATTGAACAGGCCGGCATTGATCGCCGCCGCGTCACCGGGCGCGCGCAGTTTCACATAATGGATTTGGTTATTCTGCCCCCATCCGCGCAGCTCCGGCGGCGTTCGATTGGGATCGCGCAGCGAGATCACGCCCAGCTTCAGGCTGCTATTGCGCGGCAGATCCTTGATCACGCCGCTGATCCGCTTGCCCCCTTTGCCCGCACCCGCCCCCATGATTATCATCTTGCCGACCGCATCGGTCGTGCCGACCAGGCGCACCGCATCCTTTTCCGTCAGCACGATCGCATTGGGGTCGCGCAAGGCGGTTGCCGCCGAACCCTGTACGAACGGCAGCGGAAAAACCTTGAAGAAGTCGCGATCGACCGCGGTCGCATCCAGGAAGATCGGCTGGCCATTCTGCTCGGTCACGGTCTTGCCCCAGCCGACCGATGTGATCGCCTCGATCTGCGGAAAACCGCCCGGCAGCGCCTCGTATATTGGGAAAGCGCTGGCCTGGCTGCGCACCTCGGCCATGCCCGGCGCGCGCACCGTCGTCTGGACCTGGAAGACGCGGTCGCCGTCGGTCAGCCAGCTGTCGTAACTGCGCTCGTAGCGGATATAGTTCAGGATCAGGAGGCAGCCGGCCAGGCCCAGCGCCAGCCCGCCGATGTTGATCGCCGCGCGGCCGGGATGGCGCACCAGCATGCGGATCGCCATCATCCAATAATTGCGCAGCATGCCGCCCATATCCGTTCCCCTGTTCGATGAGGGCCCCGTCCGCCCGGCTAGGCCGGAAGGGACACGGAACGGAGCCCTCACCCGCCCCTGCGCGCTGACTACGCAGGGGTGTTCCTCATGCGGCGCGCTTGCGCTCGGCCAATACCTGCCCATCCAGCATGTTGACGATGCGGCCCGCATAATCGGCATGGCTGGGCGAATGCGTCACCATCACCACCGTCGTGCCCTCACGGTTCAGCGACTGCAGCATGCGCATGACTTCCTCGCCATGCTGCGTATCGAGATTGCCGGTCGGCTCGTCCGCCAGGATCAGGTCCGGGCTGCCTACGACCGCGCGCGCCACCGCAACGCGCTGCTGCTGGCCACCGGACAATTGGCTGGGGCGATGATCGGCGCGATGCGCGACACCGACCTTGTCCATCACCGCGTCCACCCGCGCGCGCCGTTCGGCGGCGCCAATGCCGTGATACAGAAGTGCCAGCTCGATATTCTCGCGCACCGAAAGCTCGTCGACCAGATTGAAGCTCTGGAAGATGAAGCCGATATGGCGCTTGCGGATGTCGCTCAGCTTGGCTTCCGACAGCCCGGCAACCTCATGCTCGCCGAAGCGGTACGAGCCGGACGAAGGGCTATCCAACAGCCCCAATATGTTCAGCAGGGTCGATTTGCCGCAGCCCGACGGACCCATGATCGCGACGAATTCGCCATCCAAGATGTCGAGATTGATCGCGTCGAGCGCGGTCGTTTCGACCGTATCGGTGCGATAGACGCGGGAAAGATTACGTAGCGACAGCATAGGTCGTTCCCCTAACATCCGCCCCGCACCGCTCGCCCCGAGCGAAGTCGAGGGGCATTGCCGAGCGAAGTCGAGGCATTCTCGCTTCGCTCGAACATGCGTCTCGACTGCGCTCGACGCGAACGGTCGGGTGAGGTGATCATTGCGAAATATCCAGCCGATCCTTGTCGGTGAAACCCGTATAGGGTGACGTCACGACCTTTTCGCCCGGCTCCAGCCCGTCCAATATCTCGATATAGTCGGTGTTGCGCCGGCCCAATCGCACCTGCCGCTTGACCGCACTACGGCCATTCGGCGCCACCACGAACACCCATTGGCCGCCCGTATCGTTGTAAAATGCGCCGTTCGGCAGCAGCCGCGCCGGCGTCGGATCACCAAAAGTCAGCTTCGCTTGCAGCGTCTGGCCGCGCTGAATGCCCTGCGGTTCCCCGTCCAGGAACCACAAATCCGCTTCGAAGATACCGTTTTTCACCTGCGGAAAGATCTTGGCGACCTTCAGACGATAGGTCTTGCCGCCATAATCGACCGTCGCGATCTGCCCCGGCTGGACGCGTCCGAGATAATATTCGTCTACCTGCGCGCGCAGCTTGTTGCGGCCGGGGCTGTCGATCTGGCCGATCCGCTCGCCCCGGCTCATGCTTTCGCCCACCTCGATCGCGAACGAGGATAATTGGCCGGAGACCGGTGCGCGCAGATTGAGCTGATCCAGATTGCCGCGGGCGATGCCCAATGCCGCTTCCAGCGACCGGGCGGTGGCGCGCAATTGGGTCAGCTGGTTCGACTGGAGCCGGCTCTGCGTCGCCTGCGCATCGCGCACCTGGCGCAATCTTTTCTGCTGGAACACCAGATCGTCCCGCGTGTCGCCGAACGTTTTGGCAGAGACGAAGCCGCGCTTCGCCAGCGGCGATTGCAGGTCGTAGAGACGTTGCGCCTTCGCCAGTTCATTCTCCGCCTGCGTCACGGCCCGATCATTTTCCGACAGCGTCTGCGACAGGCTGAGCTCGGTCACGCGCAGATTGTTCAGCTGCTGGGCGACATCGGTTTCGGACCGCAAGGTCGCCAATTGCAGATCCGCGTTCGACATCACCGCCAGCAGCTGCCCCTTCTGCACGAAGGCGCCATCCTCGACGACCTTGCGTTCGACCCGCCCGCCCTCGACCGCATCCAGATAGACGGTCAGCGCGGGCGTGACGAGCGAGCGCAAAGGCAGGAAATCGTCGAACCGGCCCTGACGCACTTCGGATAGGGTCAGCCGATCCGCCGATATCGTCTGTCGGTTGCCGCGCGGTGCCAGCCACCAGGCGAGCGCAAGCAGCAGCACCAGCCCGATGCCGGCCGCGGCAAGGATGACCTTGGGCAGCTTCCGACGGGTGATTGGCCGATCCATGCCCCCGGAAAAGGAGGCCGCCAACGGCTCGGACTGGATGCGCACGACGCTCATGGGGATCAGCATTGCAGAGGTCGTGCCAGACGGTGCGGACGGCTTAACAACGGTTCAGCTTCCGAAAAATTGCGCTGGGTGACGGGGCACCAGTGTCCGTTTCCGGACGTTTGTGTCCGTTGCCGGACAGGCGTCTGCGGACTGCCTGCCCGCAAACGAACGAAAAAGCCCCTGCACGCAATTGGATAGACTGGCACGTTTGTTGATACGCGGGCCGAGGCTGGTTAATCCCTGATGTCGGGGGGAGTAAGAAGATGGCGGATAAACCCGCATTCGATTTGTGCGTGGTCGTCGACGACGATGCCGACATATTGTTGGCGGCGCGGCTCCTGCTGCGCGAGCTGTTCGCCGAGGTCGTAACGACACCCTCGCCCGCGGAAGCGCTGGACGTGATCGCCAAGCGATCGCCGGACGTCGTCTTGCTCGACGCCAACTTCATGCGCGGCGCGACCGATGGCCGCGAAGGCTTCCTGTGGCTCGGCCGCATCCTGGCCCGCGATCCGGACGCGGTCGTCGTCCTGATCACCGCGCATGGCGGCGTTCAGATCGCGGTCGAGGCGATGAAACAGGGGGCGACCGATTTCGTCAGCAAGCCGTGGAACAATGAACGCCTGCTCGCCACCGTGCGAACCGCTGCGGCGCTGCGCAATTCCCGCCGCGCGACCGGCCTCGAAAAGGCCCGCGCCCAGGCCATCGCCACGCCGGCCGGCGATGTGCCCTTGCTGGGCGAAAGTGCCGCGATCCGACGCGTGCTGGCGCTCATCGAACGGGCCGGACCGACCGATGCGAACGTGCTGATCACCGGCGAGAACGGCACCGGCAAGGAGCTGGTGGCGCGCGCCATCCATCGCGCCTCGCGCCGCGCCGACAAGGTGATGCTGCCGGTCGATCTCGGCGCCATTGCCGAGCCGCTGATCGACAGTGAGCTGTTCGGCCACCTGAAAGGCAGCTTCACCGACGCCCGCACCGACCGGATCGGCCGCATGCAGGCGGCGGACGGCGGCACCTTGTTCCTGGATGAAGTCGGCAATCTGCCGCTGCACCTTCAGCCAAAATTGCTGACCGCGCTGGAACAGCGTCAGATCACCCCGGTCGGATCGAACAAATCGATCCCGATCGACATTCGCGTCGTTTCCGCGACCAACCTGCCGCCCGAGCAGTTGGAGGATCCGCGCCAGTTCCGCACCGATTTGCTGTTTCGCCTCAACACGGTGGAAATTCCGCTGCCGCCGCTGCGCGAGCGGGCGGAGGATGTGCCGCTGCTGCTCGATCATTTCCTGGGCGTCTACGCACGTAAATATGGCAAGCCGGCGCGCGCGCTGCCGGCCTCCGTGCTGGCGGCTTTGTCGGGCTATGATTGGCCGGGCAACGTGCGTGCTTTGCGGCATGCGGCCGAACGCGCCGTCATCCTGGCCGAAGGCGACGCCTATGCCGTGTCCGACTTTCCGCTTGCCCGCTCCGCGCCCGCCATCCGCGTGCCGCCCGTCGCGGCCGCCATACCCGCGCCTGAGCCAGGACTGCATCTGGGCCGCGCCGAAAAGCAGATGATCGAGCGCGCGCTGCAGAAACACGCCTATAACATCTCGTCCGCCGCCGCCGAGCTCGGCCTAACCCGCGGCTCGCTCTATCGGCGTATGGAGAAGCATGGGCTTTGAGCAGAATTTCGCCGTCGGCTTCGGCTGGCGGCTGCTGCTCCTGCTGGCGGCAGTTGCCGCCCTTGCCTTGTCACTCTGGCAGCCGGGCCTTGCCGCGGCGCGCCTGCTCGCCACCCTGTTCGTTATCGGCGCAACCTGGGGCCTGTGGCATTATATCGGACGGACCAATCGGGAGGTTGCTCGCTTCGTCGAGGGGCTACGCTATGGCGATTTCAGCCAGGGGTTCGGCCGCACCGTTGGCGGCGGCTTCGATGAACTGGGCCAGGCGCTGGGGGACGCGATGCGGCAGCTGCGCGCGGAACGCGCCCAAGCCAATGACGAGGCGCGCGTGCAGGCGGCGCTTGCGGATGAGGCACCATCGGCCTTGCTCCTGGTCGATGACGCCGAGCGGGTGACGCTGGCCAACAAGGCCGCACGCAAGACCTTCTATCGACTGGCGGGCGCGCGGGTCGACGATTTCGCACCCTATGGCGCCGAATTGGTGACGCTGCTGCGCGCGGGCAGCGAAGTTGGCGTCCACAAGGTCATCCCGCTGCGCGTCGATGGCATCGTGCAGCGCGCGATGGTGTCGCGCGCCTCCCTCGATCGGCTCGGCCGCCCGCTCGCCATCGTCTCCGTCCAGCCGATCCAGCAGGAATTGTCGGCGGTCGAGCTGACCGCGCAGGCCGATCTGGTTCGTGTCCTGACGCACGAGATCATGAATTCGATGACGCCGGTCGTCTCGCTCGCCGAAAGCGCCGCGCGCCTGATGGGAGAGGTCGCGCGGGGCGATCCGGCCATCGACGACGCCCGCATGGCGGTGGAAACCCTGGCTCGGCGCGCCAGCGGCATCATGCATTTCGTCGAATCCTACCGCGAGTTCAGCCGCGTGCCCGTGGTGATGCGCCGGCACTTCGCCGCAGCGCCCTGGGCGGAGGAATTGAAGCGGCTGTTCGCTGCATCCGACGCCGGCCGCAGCGCCCCGCTCGATCTGCGCATTCATCCCGCCGACCTCACCATCGATGCCGATCCCGATCTGCTCGCGCAGGTTGTGATCAATCTGCTGAAGAACGGCGCTGAGGCGGCGCGCGACCATAGTGGGTCGCCGGAAGTCACCCTGATCATCGGCCTGCTACCAGGCGGCCGGATTATCATCACCATCGGCGACAATGGCCCCGGCATCCCCGCTGAAATGGCGGAGGAGATATTCCTGCCCTTCTTCACCACCAAGCCGGGCGGGACGGGCGTCGGGCTCAGCCTGGGCCGGCGTATCATCGGCGCGCACGGCGGCACGATCGCGCTTGGCCAGGCAGAGGGAGGCGCCTGTTTCGAGATCGTCTTGTAACAAAGTATCTTAGTCGAAGCGTATACGGCTTAAACGGTGCACTTGCATCACCGGTCGATCCAACTATCGGCATAAACGTGCCGAATTCGCTGAGACAGAAGATCGTTTCGGATCGCTGGTTCAACCGCCTGGTTGTTGTCGCCTTCGCGCTCGGCTTTCTCGCGCTGATGGGTGCGGGCTTCGCCGCCACCCAGGCAATCCTGCAAAATCAGGATCAGACGCGCTGGGTGAACCACACCTATCAGGTCGAGCGGTCCATCTCTCGCTACCGCGTGTTGGTGGAGCGGCTAGAGGCGGCCCGGCGTGGATATTTGCTGCGGCGAGAGCATGGCCTGTCGCGAACCTTCACGCAGACCGCCAATCAGATCGGCCCCGCGCTCGACGAGATGCGCCGCCTGTCCGACGACAATCCGCGCCAGCAGGCCAATATCGAGGCGCTCACCGCGCTTACCGAAGCGCATATGAACACCCTCGGCAAGTCGGTCGCGCTGGTCAGCGCCGGCAAGCGGGATGAGGCGATCGCAAGCTTCAATGAGGGCGCCAGTCTGGATTTGATCCGCGCCATCCGCACCGGGGCCGATCGGATGCTGGTCGAGGAGGATCGGCTGCTGAAGATCCGCAATGCGGAGCAGCGGGAGACACTGATCCGCTTCTTCGTCATCCTGGCCGGTTCCGGCGTATTGCTGGTCGTGGTGGCGGGCAGCTCGATCTACGTCATCATCCGCTACACCAAGGATCTGACCCGTTCGCGCGATGCGCTGACAAAGCTCAACGAAAATCTCGAAAATGCGGTGCGCGAACGGACGGGCGACCTCCAGCGCGCCAATGAGGAAATCCAGCGCTTTGCCTATATCGTCAGCCACGATTTGCGCTCGCCACTCGTCAACGTCATGGGCTTCACCGCCGAGCTGGAGGCGGCGAGCAAGCGCTTGAGCACGATGATGGACCGGGTGGAGGAACAGGCGCCCGACATGATCGATGCCGATGATCGGCTGGCCGCGCGCGAGGATCTGCCGGAGGCAATCGGCTTCATCCGCACCTCCACCCAAAAGATGGATCGGCTGATCAACGCCATCCTACGGCTATCGCGCGAGGGCCGCCGCCCGATCACGCCCGAACGGCTCGATATGGACGCGCTGATGGCCAGCGTGGTCGGCACGCTCCGCCACCGCATCGACGAGCTGGGCATCGAGGTCCGCGTCGCACCGGGACTGCCCGGCCTGACCAGCGATCGACTTGCCGTCGAGCAGGTGATGTCCAATATTGTCGAGAATGCGATCAAATATCTCGATCCCAGCCGGCCCGGCCGGATCGAGATACGCGGTCAACGCAACGGTCCGCGCGCGACCTTCGCCATCATCGACAATGGCCGCGGCATCGATCCGAAGGATCATGAGCGTATCTTCGACCTGTTCCGCCGTTCCGGCAAACAGGATCAGCCCGGCGAGGGAATCGGGCTCGCGCATACGCGCGCATTGGCCTATCGCCTCGGCGGGACAATTAGCGTGGAATCAGAATTGGGTAAGGGTGCGGCCTTCCGCATCAACCTGCCCATCCACTATGTGGACGACCAGAAAGCAGTGGCATGAACAATCAACAGCCGGTCAACATCATCATGATCGAGGACGATGAGGGGCATGCCCGCCTCATCGAGAAGAATATCCGTCGCGCCGGTATCTCGAACGACATTCATCATTTCACCGATGGCACGTCTGCACTGGCCTATCTCTACGAGGATCCGAACGGACCGGCGCATAACGGACCGGCGCTGATCCTGCTCGATCTCAACCTGCCGGATATGAGCGGGACGGACATCCTGACCCGCATCAAGGCAGACGCGAGCCCGCTCCGGCGGACGCCTGTCGTCGTGCTCACCACCACCGATGACAAGGTCGAAATCCAGCGCTGCTACGATCTGGGCTGCAACGTCTACATCACCAAGCCGGTCAATTATGAGAGCTTTGCGGACGCGATCCGCCAGCTTGGCCTGTTCCTGTCGGTAATTCAGGTGCCGGACCTGCCCGAATCCTGATGACGCAGGCCGAAGACGCCCCTCGCATTCTCTACATCGACGATGACGACGGTCTTCGGCGGCTGGTGTCGCGCGCGCTGGAGCGGCGCGGCTTTCGCGTCGATACGGCAGCCGGCGGCGTGGAAGGCGCCACCATGGCGGCCGACCATCCTTACGATCTCGTCGCGGTCGATCATTATATGCCGGGGCAGGACGGGCTGACCACGCTGCAGCAGCTGCAAAAGCTGCCCTCCCCGCCGCCGGTGATCTACGTCACCGGATCGGAAGAAAGCCGGGTCGCGGTGGCGGCGTTGAAGGCGGGCGCGATCGACTATGTCGTAAAGACCGTCGGCGAAGAGTTTTTCGACCTGCTCACCCGGGCTATCGACCAGGGCCTGACCCGCGTGCGCATGCAGGCGGAGAAAGAGCAGACCGAGGAGCAATTGCGGCAGAGCAACGAGCGGCTGCAGGCGATGCTGACGGAGGTCAACCACCGCGTCGCCAACAGCCTCCAACTCGTCTCCGCCTTCGTTCACATGCAGGCGCGTAGCGTCGGCAACGAGGAGGCCAAGACCGCCTTGGCCGACACGCAGCGCCGCATCGGCGCGATCGCGCAGGTCCATCGCCGTCTTTATACCGGCCATTCCGTCAATAAAGTCGACATGGTCGAATATCTCGCCTCCCTGCTGGAGGAAATTGGCGACACCTGGTCGACCCCGGAAGCGCCACGCGCGCTGACGCTGTCGGCCGAGCCACTGGAGCTCGGCACGGACAAGGCGGTGGCCGTCGGGGTGATCGTCAACGAACTCGTCTCCAACGCCTGCAAATATGCCTATGGATCGACCGATACGGGCGAAGTGCGCGTGCAGCTGCGTTCCGAAGGCGACCGGTTCGTCCTGCAGGTGGAAGATGACGGCTGTGGCCTGCCCAAGGACGGGTCGATCAAGGGGACCGGGCTCGGCTCCAAGCTGGTGAGCGCCATGGCAGCGACGCTCAAGGCCGCGATCGATTATGATCCGGGTCATGCCGGCGTGCGCGCGACCCTGGTCGCCGCAGCGGCCTGACCATGCGCCAAGCCACCGGCACGATCGAGATCGCGAGCGCCGGCGCAGGACTGTACGAATTCACGCACGAGGTCAGCCGCTGGGTCGCCAACCAGGATATGGCGAACGGCCTGCTTACCCTGTTCTGTCGGCACACGTCGGCCTCCCTGCTGATCCAGGAAAATGCCGCGCCCGAGGTCCAGGACGATATCCTCGCCTTCTTCAGCCGCCTCGCGCCCGAAGATCGCAGTCTCTATGCGCATGACGATGAGGGGCCGGACGACATGCCCGCCCACCTCAAGACCGCGCTCACGCAAGTGTCGCTCGGAATCCCGCTCGTCCAGGGCCGCCTCGCGCTCGGCACGTGGCAGGGCATCTACCTGTTCGAACATCGTCGCCACGCCCACCGGCGCAGCGTCGTGATGCACCTGATCGGCGAATAAGGGCGATCGCCGTACAGCCCAATCCTTCCCATTCCCCCGTCATGCCAGCGATGGCTGGCATCCACAGACCTCGCCCCATGCCGTTCGGCCAGGAAGTAAGTTCGCGATAGCGGCCGGCAGCCTCATCGACAGCATGCGGGGCCAGCGCCATGGGCCCCAGCCTCCGCTGGGGCGACGTGGGAAGCGAGAGAGGCATTCGTAGCAATCCGTCCCGCCCGGGCGGATCAGGCTTTCTCAGTCCTCTGCCTCTTCCTTGGGCGCCTGGCCCTTGAAGCCCTGTGCGATCACATACCATTCGGACGAATCCTTGCGGCTCGCCGGCGGCTTGGCATGCTTCACCGCCGTGAACATCCGCTTCAGCGTCGCCACCAGCGCGCTGTCCGCACCACCCGCCAGCACCTTCGCCACGAACGCACCGCCCGGCGACAGCACGTCACCGGCAAACTCTGCGGCCGCCTCGACCAACCCCATCGTGCGCAGATGATCGGTCTGTTGATGGCCGACCGTATTGGCCGCCATGTCCGACAGCACCAGATCCGCCTTGCCGCCCAATTCCTCGGTCAGCCGGGCCGGCGCCTCGTCCGCCATGAAGTCCATCTGCAGGATGACGACATCCTCGATCGGGTCGGTCGGCAGCAGATCGATCCCGACGATCCGCGCAGTAGCGGAGCGACGGCGTACCACCTGGCTCCAGCCGCCGGGCGCGATGCCGAGGTCGATCACGCGCTTGGCGCCCTTGAGGAAGCCGAAGCGTTCGTCCAGCTCCAGCAGCTTATAGGCGGCCCGGCTGCGATAGCCTTCGGCCTTCGCACGACGCACATAAGGGTCGTTCAGCTGCCGCTCCAGCCAACGGGTCGACGCCGCGGTGCGGCCCCGCCCGGTACGAACACGCACGCGCCCGCCTGATCCACCGCGGCTCATGGTTTGACGAACTCGTGCGCCATCAACGTCCTTAATATACCTTCACGAATGCCCCGGTCCGCCACGCTTAGGCGCTCGGCCGGCCACAAATCCAATATGCCTTCCAGGATTGCGCACCCGGCCACGACCAGATCGGCGCGCTCGCTGCCGATACAGGCCAGGCGGGCACGCTCCGCCACGCTCATCCCGGCCAGCCGCTGGCTGAGAGTGCGCATCGCGCCCGAGGGCACGATCAGCCCGTCGACCGCGCGGCGGTCATAATTGGGCAGCTCCAGATGAAGGCTGGCGAGCGTCGTCACCGTGCCGCTGGTACCCAGCAAGCGTCCGCCATCGGCGACCCCGCGCGCTTTCAGCGTGGCGGCAAAGGGCGCGAACGCTTCGGCCACCCGTGCCCGCATCCGTCCATAGGCTGCGCGGAGCTCCGCTTCGCTATTCCCGCTATGCGGCTCGCTTTCGCTGAGCGACACCACGCCCCAGGGCGCCGAGAACCAGTCGCCGACATGCGGCGCGCCTGCGCTTTCGCCATCAAGCAGGACGAGCTCGGTCGATCCGCCGCCAATGTCGAACACCAGGGCAGGGCCGGTACCCGGCTCCAGCAGCGCATGACAGCCGGTTACCGCCAGCCGCGCCTCCTGCTCGGCGGTGATGATCTGCAGCTGGATGCCGGTTTCCGCAAGCACGCGGGCCACGAACTCGCGCCCGTTAGCAGCACGGCGGCAGGCCTCCGTCGCGACCGATCGCACCAGCGTGACGTTGCGCCGCTTCAGCTTGTCCGAACAGATGGTCAACGCGGCCAGGGCGCGATCCATGGCCACGTCGCTGAGCCGCCCGGTCGCGGCCAATCCCTCGCCCAGCCGGACGATTCGCGAAAAGGCGTCGATGACGACGAACCCGTCGCCGGCGGGACGGGCGATCAGCAGCCGACAATTATTGGTGCCCAGATCCAGCGCGGCATAGGTGCCACGCATCGACGATGCCCGCGAGGGGCGGGCGGGGGGCGCGGCGTCGCGGCGCGATGCGCCGGCCGCCTGCGTCGCTTGATGCGCGCGCTCTGCCATTCTCCGTCTCTTATATTCTCCGGAATCGGCACAGGGCCGCCGGTACTTGCATCCTGCCTAGTGCGCGCCGCGCTCAGCGGCAAGGGGACGGCAAATCAATCGGGTGCGTTGACAGGGCGCGACCGCTTGCTTATTTCGCCGCCTCCGCTGCTGCTGCCCTGTCGTCTAAAGGTAAGACCACGGACTCTGACTCCGTTAATTGAGGTTCGAATCCTCACGGGGCATCCAGCGATTGAGGCTGTCGGTCGATGGCCGCATGATCATCGATAAAAATGGCATGTGCGTTGGCCGCCGCGGCAGGCCTGTCGCCAATTCGTGAAAATGACGAAAGCGTGCGCCAAGACAGGTCGGCCACCAGCGCGAAGCGCAACGCGACCTACGGCGTTCGAGCAGCCAGCCGTGCCGCACACACTCTGACGTTCAAAGCCTGATCGGCCAGCGCTCCCGATGTGGCGCCGCAGCCATGGGCCCGTCGAAAAATGTTACCGCTTCCACAACGGTGCAAATGCCCCTTGCATCTCCCTGCAAATTGACCGACAAATCGCATGATAGCGATAACGTACGGTCAATGAACCGACGCACATGGGCAGGAGAGGATAGCGCTGCGCAACGGCGCATGGCGGCCATTGTATCTATAGTGATGTGAGCGCTCTCAGCGCTGCGCCCGCCGCCGGCGCGATCCGATTTTCTCATCCGACTTAAAAACAAAATGTCCTGGAAGAGGGGAATATTGATGAGCATCGCCATTCAAGGCCGCCATCCGTCATGCTTGCGCAAGGCCATGCTGGCCGGCGCATCCAGCATGATCGCGCTGGTGATCGCCGCACCGGTTTCCGCACAGACCGACACGACCAACAATCCCAGCACGCAGAACGGCACGGCGGTACAGCCCGCGACGCCCAGTTCCAGCAATCTCACCGCGCAACAAGCGGGCCAGCCGCAGGACGCGGCGACCGCGCCCGACCGCGCGCAGACCAACACGCCGGGCGCCACGGCCTCGACCGAGGAAGAGATCGTCGTGACCGGCCTGCGCGGCTCCTTGCAGCGCAACCTGGATATCAAACGCTCGTCCGCGGGCGTGGTCGATGCCATTTCCGCCGAGGACATCGGCAAATTCCCCGATTCCAACCTCGCCGCCTCGCTCCAGCGCCTGCCGGGCGTGTCGATCCAGCGCGACGGTCCGCGCGGCGAGCCGACAGGCATCACCGTCCGCGGCTTTAGCGGCGATTTCAACGAAACGCTGTACGACGGTCGGCGTATTTCGACCGCCAGCGGCGGCCGCTCGGTCGATTTCAGCACGGTCGGATCCGACTTTGTCGGACAGCTGAACGTGCTCAAGACCCCGGACGTCTCGCTGTCGAGCAACTCGATCGGCGCAACCGTCAACGTGCAATTCCCCAAGCCGTTCGATCATCCCGGGCTGCGCATCGCGGCGAGCGGATCGGGCTCCTACCAGACCCGCTCCGACAAGCCGGCCGGCGCGGGCGGGCTGCTGTTCAGCGATACCTTTGCCGACGATACGCTGGGTATTCTGGTCGACGGCATTTATACCAATCACAAGACCAAGACGAACCGGGTTTATGTGTCAGGCTGGGTGGGCGGCTATCTGGCACCCTGCCAATTGACGCCGACCTGCACGGCGGCCGACCTTGCCGGGCCCAAGAATCAGCTGAGCTGGTTCGAGCAGCAATATGGCGCCGAGCAAAGCTATGTGAATGACGAGCGGATCGACGGACGGATCGCCCTGCAATGGCATCCTTCGGAAAATCTGCTGCTGACCATCGACGACAATTATTCGCGCCAGAAGCTGCGCACCAATATCTCGTCGTTCGGCATCTGGTTCAACGGCGGTGATCTGCGCAACGTGCAGCTCGACGATAATGGCACGGTGGTCAATTTCGTCCAGAACGGCTCACCGACCGATTTCAACGCGACGCGCAACACACAGATCCTGCGTACCAACCAGGTCGGCGGCAATCTGAAATGGGATGCGACCGAGCATCTGCATCTGGAAGCCGATGCAAGCTATGCGAAGAGCGAACAGAATCCCGGCCTGGGCGTATCCAGCGACAATGCCGACGTCGGCTATGGCGGCGCCATCGGCACCCCGCTGGGCATCAAGATTACGGGCAACAGCGACAAGTCTTTCCCCGAGCTCACCACCTATGGGCCGCAGGGCGATCAGAGCCGCTGGCTGGATCAATCGCTGATCGGATCGCACGTCACGGTGCGGCAGCTGCAGCAGAATTCCGATCGGGTGAAACAGGCGAAGCTGCAGGCGACCTGGGATCAGGATAATCTCAGTGTTCGGGTCGGCGGCTCCTACCTGGATGACAAATATCATCTGGAAGGCAGCGATACGTTCGCCAACAATTACTGGCAGGCTTATTCGGGATACGGCCCGGCCTCCGGCCGCACCACCGGCGTCATGCTGCCGGCCAGCCTGTTCCAGGGAACGATCGGGCTGAACAATTTCATTCCCGGCTTCTCCGGGAACCTGCCGCCGGCGCTGCTGAAATATGATCCGCGGGCTTACCAGGCCTATCTGTCCGGCCTCGGCAATCCACAGCAGCAGAATATCCCAGGCTTCAATTATGATGCGCCCACCGTGGGCACCAACTTCACCGGGAACTTCGATCTGGCCACCAATATCGGCGGCATCCAGACGATCCATGAAAAGACCTGGGCCGCATTCCTGCGCGTCAATTATACCGCCGAAATCGCCGGCATGCCGTTCCACTTCAATGCCGGCCTGCGGCGTGAAAGCACCAACCTTTCGTCCAGCGGTTTCGGGCGCCTGCCGCTGACGATCATCCAGAATTCGGGCGACCCGACCTTGCTGACGGTGGCGACCTATACGCCCACCCAATCGATCACGACCAAGTCCAACTATCATTATCTGCTGCCGAGCGTGGACCTGAAGCTGGAAGCGACGGACAAACTGACCCTCCGCTTCGATGCCTCGCGCACCCTGACCCGGCCGGCGCTCAATACGCTCAATCCGGTGCTGGATGTCGGCAGCGGCCAACGTGTCGGCGCGCTGACGGCAAGCGGCGGAAATCCGCTGCTGCAGCCTTACCTTTCGGACAATTACGATCTTGCGGCCGAATGGTATTACAAGCGCAACTCCTATTTCGCGGTCGATGGGTTCATCAAGAACGTGTCGAACTTCATCGTCGCGGGTGTGACGCGCCAGACGATCAACGGCGTTGTCGATCCCAGCACGGGCCAGGCCGCCGTGTTCAGCGTTTCGGCGCGGGTCAACGGCCCCTCGGCCACGGTCCGCGGCGTCGAACTGGCGTGGCAGCATGTGTTCGGTGACAGCGGCTTCGGCTTCAACGCCAACGCGACTTTCGTTGATACCAACAAGCCGTATGATCGCAACGACATCTCGACCAGCGGCTTCGCGGTCACGGGCTTGGCCAATTCGGCCAACTTCGTGGGCTTCTATGACAAGAACGGCTTCCAGTTCCGGGCGGCCGTCAACTGGCGCGACGAATATCTGCTTCGGTTCGGGCAGAACCAGAATACCAGCGCATTCGGTGCCGAGCCGACTTTCGTGAATTCGCAAGTACAGGTCGATCTCAGCACCAGCTACGACATCAATCCGCACATCAGCGTGTTCGCGGAGGCGCTGAACATCAACAATTCGACTTACAGCACGCACGGTCGCTTCAAGAACCAGCTGCTGGACGTCTATTCCTATGGCCGGCGCTTCACCGTGGGCGCGCATCTGAAATTCTAGACGTCACCTTCGGGGCGCCGGTTCGCTGGCGCCCCACCTTCCGGCCATGCCCGGCGCATCGCGGCAGGCACGGCATCGGCCACATTGCTGTTGTAAAAGCCAAATTGGCGAAAACAGCCCGGCCAAGTGTTGACCGCACCCGGGCCCACTTATACTCCGACATAATAATCCAGACGAAAATCGCTAAAGGGGATCAGGATGCGGCGCGGGTTCATGTCATCGGCTCTGGTTGTGCTCGGTCTGTTGGCTGCGCCGGTCACGCCCGCACTGGCGCAAGGCGAAACGCCGCAGGCCACCGTCACCGTGCGCGGCGATACGCCCGGCCCGCGCCTGTACCGCCAGGTGTTCGGCCAATTCGCCGAGCATCTCGGCCACGGCATCTATGAGGGCATTTGGGTCGGCGAGAAATCGTCCATCCCCAACGATCACGGCTATCGCAAGGACGTGCTACAAGCGTTGCGCGACATCAAGGTGCCGCTGGTGCGTTGGCCCGGCGGCTGTTTCGGCGACGAATATCATTGGCGCGACGGCATCGGGCCGCGCAACAAGCGCCCCGTCAAGATCAACACGAACTGGGGTGGCGTGAACGAAGACAATGCGTTCGGCACACATGAATTCATGGGCTTCGTCGAGAAGCTGGGCGCGGAAACCTATGTCTCGCTCAACGTCGGCAGCGCACCGCCGAGCGAGGGCGCGCAGTGGGTCGAATATATGACCTCGCCCAACGGATCGACGCTCGCCAAGGAGCGCGCGGCCAATGGCCATGCGGCGCCGTGGAAGGTCGAATATCTCGGCATCGGCAATGAGCTGTGGGGCTGCGGCGGCAATATGCGCGCTGATTATGCGGCCGACGTCACCAACCGCTACGCCCAGTTCGCCAAATCCGGCAACGGCAAGATGATCAAGATCGCCAGCGGCGGGCTGGAAGATGACGTCGCCTGGACCGACACGATGATGCGCGTCGCCGGCAAATATATCGATGGCTATTCGCTCCATTATTACACCATCCCCGGCGGCTTCAACGCCAAGAAGCAGGCGCTGGGTTTCAGCGAGGTCGAGTGGGCTGAAACCATCGCCCGCACGATCAAGATGGAAGAGCTCATCACCAAACATTCGGCGGTGATGGACAAATATGATCCGGCCAAGACCAAGTGGCTGGCGGTCGACGAATGGGGCACCTGGTTCGCGCCCGCGCCGGGCAGCAACCCCGGCTTCCTGGTTCAGCAGAACAGCATCCGCGACGCGGTCGTCGCCGGGCTCAACCTCAACATCTTCGCGCATCATGCCGATCGGGTGAAGCTCACCGCCATCGCGCAGATGGTGAACGTGCTGCAGGCGATGCTGCTGACCGACGGGCCGCGCATGGTGAAGACGCCGACTTACTGGGTCTACGACATGTACAAGCCATGGCAGGACGCGACCGTGCTGCCGACGGACCTGTCGTCGCCCTGGTATAATAAGGATCAATATGTCGCGCCGGCGGTGAGCGTGTCGGCGGTGCGCGATACGGCGGGCCAGGTTCATATCGGTCTGGTCAATGCCGATCCGAACCGCGCCATGCCCGTCAGCATGACGCTGACCGGGGTGCAGGCGAGCAGCGTCGCCGGCCGCATCCTGACGGGTGCGACGATGGATGCGCATAACAGCTTCGATCAGCCCAACACGGTGGTGCCGCAGCCTTTCACCGGGGCACAGGTCAATGGCGGCACGTTGAGCGTATCGCTGCCGCCGAAATCGGTGGTTGTGCTGGATCTGCGTTAAGGATCAGGCGAATGGCCCAGCCCCGCGTCACCCGACGGACCCTTTTGGAAGGGTCCGTCGCCGCAGCGGGGCTGGCCTGTTCCACGCCTGCGATTGGGCGGGCCGCCGCCGACAACCCACAACGTTTATGGTATCGCCAGCCCGCCAAAGCGTGGGTTGAGGCGCTGCCGGTCGGCAATGGCCGGATCGGCGCGATGGTATTTGGCGGCAGTCAGCAAGAGCGGCTGCAGCTGAACGAAAGCAGCTTCTGGGGCGGTAGCCCCTATAATCCAGTCAATCCGGACGCGCGTGCCGCCCTGCCCGAGGTGCGCCGCCTGATCGCCGCAGGCCGGTTTGCCGAGGCCGAAGCGCTGGCCAATGCCAAGGTGATGGCAAAGCCGCTCAGCCAGATGTCCTACCAGCCGATCGGCGATCTGCTGATCGATTTGCCGCGTGTCGATCCGGCGCAGGTGCAATCCTATCAGCGCGCGCTCGATCTGGATGCGGCCGTCGCCAGTACGCAGTTCAGCAGCGGGGGCATTACCTATCGCCGTGAGGTGCTGGCGTCCCCGATCGATCAGGTCATCGCGATCCGCATCAGCGCCGATCGCCCGCGCGCGCTGGACGTCGATCTTCGGCTGACCTCGCTCCAGCGCGCGACCACCCAGGCCACCGGCGATCGCCTGATGATGACCGGTGTGGGCCCGACCGAGCATGGCGTGCCCGGTGTGCTGCGCTTTGCGGCGCAGGCTCGTGCGATGGCCGAGGGCGGAACGATCACTGCCGACGGCGACCGGCTGCGCGCGCGTGGCGTGAACGCCGTGACGATCCTGATCGCGATGGCGACAAGCTATCGCTGGTTCGACGATACCAGCATCGATCCGGACCCTATCGTGAGAGGGCAGATCGACGCGGCGGCGGCCAAGGGTTTCCGCATCATCGCGGCGGCCGCGACCGCAGAACATCGCCGCCTGTTCCGGCGCGTGCGCCTGGACCTGGGCCATACGCCGGCAGCGGATCAGCCGACCGACATCCGCATCCGCACGAGCGAAGGCGCCAACGATCCCGCGCTGGCGGCACTCTATTTCGATTATGGCCGCTATCTGCTGATCGGCAGTTCGCGCGCCGGCGGCCAGCCCGCCAATCTGCAGGGCCTGTGGAACGAGTCGATCAAGCCGCCCTGGGGATCGAAATATACGATCAACATCAATACCGAGATGAATTATTGGCCCGCCGAGCCGACCGGCCTGGCGGAATGCCTGCCGCCGCTGATCGCGCTGGTGCGCGACCTGGCCATTTCCGGCGCCCGGACGGCGCGGGAAATGTATGGCGCGCGCGGATGGGTGGCCCATCACAATACCGATTTGTGGCGTGCGACCGCGCCGATCGACGGCGCGCAATATGGGCTATGGCCGATGGGGGGCGCCTGGCTGTGCCTCCATCTGTGGGAACGCTATGATTATGGGCGCGACGCCGCCTATCTGCGGTCCATCTACCCCTATCTGCAAGGCGCGGCCTTGTTCTTCCTCGATGTCTTGCAGACCGATCCGAAGTCGGGCCTGCTGATCACGAGCCCGTCGCTCTCGCCGGAAAACATCCATCCGCATGGCGCCTCGATCTGCGCCGGGCCGGCGATGGACCAGCAGATCCTGCGCGATCTGTTCGCGGTGACGATGCAGGCCGCGGCAATCCTGGGCGTCGATGCCGAATTTGCAGGACAACTTCAGGCGACGCGCGCGCGGCTGGCGCCGGACAAGATCGGCAAGCAGGGCCAATTGCAGGAATGGCAGGAGGATTGGGATGCCGAAGCGCCCGATCCGCACCACCGCCATGTATCCCACCTGTTCGCGCTGTTCCCAAGCGATCAGATCAACCTGGACGACACGCCCGCGCTGGCGCGTGCGGCGCAGCGTTCGCTGGAGATACGCGGGGACGAATCGACCGGCTGGGCGACGGCGTGGCGCGCCAATCTGTGGGCGCGTTTGCGCGACGGCGAACATGCCCATCGCATCCTGCGCTTCCTGCTTGGGCCGGAGCGCACCTACCCCAACATGTTCGACGCGCATCCACCCTTCCAGATCGACGGCAATTTCGGTGGCACGCGCGCTATCGCCGAGATGCTGATGCAGAGCCGCGGCGACGAGATCTTGCTGCTGCCTGCGCTGCCGTCCGCCTGGCCGACGGGTTCGGTGACGGGCCTGCAGGCGCGCGGCACCTGCCAGGTCGATCTTGCCTGGCGCGACGGCACATTGGCGGCTGTGACGCTGACCTCGGCAGTGGCCGGCGAACGCATCGTCCGGCTGGCCGACAGGCGCATCAAGGTCCGGCTGCGGGCCGGACATCCGACCCGCTTGTCCACCAAGGATTTCCGCGCCAGCTGAACCGCTGCCTTCTCGGCACACCCGTCACCCTGAACTTGTTTCAGGGTCCATCTCTCCACCAGCGCGGACCTTGCGGTGAGATGGATGCTGAAACAAGTTCAGCATGACGGTGTAATGGCGGTGTGGGCAGGGGCCTCTATTTCGGCAATTCGACCGTCTTCGCCGCGGTGAAGCGGGCCGACTGGCTCGGGACGCCCGTATCCGGCTGGCCGGATCCCACGCTGACGCGATAGCCGCCCGGCACGACGCGGCGTGTGCCGTCCTGCGCCACGCTGCTGAGATCGCGCGGAGACAGGTCGAACGTGACGGTACGTTTCTCCCCCGGCTGCAGCGAGACCCGCTGAAAGCCGCGCAAGGCGACGCGCGGTGCGCGCGGGGCATCGGGGAAGTTCAAGTATAGCTGCGCGACCTCGTCGCCCGCGCGCTTGCCGGTGTTGGTGATCGTCGTGGTCACGCGCACGCCCTGCGCGGCATCGCCCGCAATCGGCTGCACCTTCAGCGGCGCATAGGCGAAGCTGGTGTAGCTCAGACCGTAGCCGAACGGATAAACCGGCCGCCCCTGATAATATCGATAGGTGCGCCCCTTCATACCGTAATCATCGAACGGCGGCAGATCGGCCAACGTCTCATAAAAGGTCAGCGGCAGGCGCCCCGAGGGATTGGTTTTTCCGGCCAGCACATTGCCCACGGCGAGGCCGCCTGCTTGGCCCGGATACCAAGCCTCCAATATCGCGGCGGCGTTCGCCTTGGCCCAGGCCAGGTTGATCGCGCTACCGTTCATCGCCACCACCACGAGCGGCTTGCCAAGCGCGCGTGCCTTTTCGAGCAAAGCACGCTGATCGGCCGGCAAATCCAGTGACGTCTTGTCGCCACCAGAAAAGCCTTCGACATGGATGGGCATCTCCTCCCCTTCCAAATCCGACGTCAGGCCGACCACGGCGATGATCGCATCGGCATCGGCGGTGCCCGCCGCCAGATCCGCGTCGAGATTGGTGGAGATGCGCTTCCAGAACAATGTGCTGGCGGCAGAGGTCGCGCCGGCCTCCGACTGGAAGCGGATCGGATAGCGGTCGCCCTTGCGCAGCGAGACCTCGACCAGCTTCAGCGGCTCCGCCCATTGCGAATAGCGTTGGGCCGTCAGCGCCGGCTTGCCATCGACGCGCAAGTCTCCGATCGCGCCGGTGACGGCCAGTCGATAGGTTCCGGTTTCGGGCGCGACAAGAAAGCCGGTCCACACCACCTTGTAGCGTTCCGACACCTGTTTGAGTTCGCTGGCGCGCGAGCCGAGATTATTCTCGCTCCGCGTCACCGCGGGCTTGGCATCATAGACTGCGGACGTCTTGGGATCGGCGCCGGGCGCCAGCGGCGGCGCATTATAATAATCAGCACGCAGGCCCGGTTTGCCGTCCGGATCGACGAAGGCGCCGTCCGGTATAGGATCGCCATCCGTGATCGAGGCGGTGAACGGCACCAGCGTGATCTTGGCAGCTGGCATAGCGGCACGCAGGCCATCGATGATCGAGAAACGCGGGCCGGTCTGCGCGGAGGAATAATTGCCGCGCAACACGCGCGTGGCATCCGCCAAGGGGCCGATCACGGCGATCTTGCTGGTGGGCTTCAGCGGCAGCGTGCCATCGTTCTTGAGCAGCACCAGGCTTTCCGATGCAGCCTGTAGCGTTCGCGCCTGCGCTTCGGCCGTGCCGATTGCGCTGACCGGAACGGCCGATAGCTGGCGCGCGCGTAAGCCTGGCAGATCGCCGGCACGGAAGCGGGCGGAGAACAGCCGCACCAGCGCGCGATCCATATCCGGCTCCCCGATCAGCTTGCGCGCGAGCGCGGTCTTGTAGCGCTCGCCCAGGTTGGTCGCGCCGCCCAGCGTAGCGTTGTTGCATTCATTGTCGACGCCGGCATGCAAGGCGGCCGCCACCCCCGACGGGCCATCCGGCGCATATTTATGATGTTCGTAGATATCGACGACCGCGTCGCAATCCGACACGACATAGCCGGTGAAGCCCCAGGCGCCGCGCAGATGATCCTTCAACAGCATGTCGCTCGCGCAGGCAGGCTGGCCTAGCACGCGATTATAGGCGCACATGATCGATCCCGCTTTGGCGTCGACGATCGCCGCGCGAAAGGCGGGAAGATAGGTATCCTCCAGATCATAAGGCGTGACCGGGATGTCGGCGGTATGGCGGGTCGATTCCGGGCCGCTATGCACGGCGAAATGCTTAGGCGTAGCAATTACGTCCGGCAGATCGGGATTTGCCCCCTGCACACCGGTGACGAACGCGACGCCCAGCCGCGCGGTCAGATACGGATCCTCGCCGTAGGTTTCCTGGCCACGGCCCCAGCGCGGATCGCGGAAGATGTTGATGTTGGGCGACCAGGTATCCAGCCCTGTGCCGATCTTACCGAGCTTGCCCGTCTGCCTGCCCAGCGTGTGCAGTGCGCGCACTTCGGTGCTGATCGTACCCGCAACCTGGTGCATCAGCGGAACGTCGAACGTCGCCGCCAGCCCGATCGGCTCGGGAAAATTGGTGGTCGGCACGGGGCCGATCGCGCCATGCAAGGATTCCGTCCACCAATTGTAGGCGGGGATGTTGAGCCGCGGGATAGCCGGAGCGACATTGACCAGCTGCGCGATCTTTTCGTCCGGCGTCATCTTGGCGACGAGCGCTGCCGCCAGGCGATCCGCCTCGGCACGCACGTCCGCTTGCGCCAGAGACGGGCATGCCGCCAGGATGCTGCCCGCCAGCAGCATGCCCTTCAGTGTCGCGCTGACCATCTTCATCCCCTTGCATCGTGACTGTCGGTTGCGATTATCGTTATGACGATCCGGTGCGGGATCAGCCTTCCATGGCCCAGCGCGTATCCTGCAGCGCCAGTTCGACCAGCACGCGCATCGCGGCATTGGCCGCGTCCGGATCGCCGGCCGCGATCGCCTCATAAACCTGCACATGTTCCGGAATCGGATCGCGCGGCAACGCGCGCGACCGTTGCTTATACTGGGTCGTCCAGCTGACCGCCGATCCGATTGACGCGCTGAGCACCACCAGCGCATCGTTGCGCGTCGCGCGCAGAATGGTGTCGTGGAACAGGCGGTCCGCCTGACGGCCGAGGTCAGTGGCAAGCGAATGGCGGCGCATCAGCGCCAGCGCATCCTTCATCTGGCGTAACTCGTCGCGGTCGCGCTTGGCGGCGGCTAGCCCCGCCGCGGCGGGCTCGATGATCAGGCGCAATTCGAACAGGCTGCGGATCAGCTGCTGATCGGGCTCCCCCGAAAAGGCCCAGGCGAGCACGTCGGGGTCCAGCAAATTCCAGCGATCGCGCGGCAAGACACGCGTACCCGTCTTCGGGCGCGCTTCCACCAGCCCCTTGGCGGTCAGCACCTGCACCGCCTCGCGATAGGCGCTGCGCGATACGTTGAGCGCCTCGGCGAAGGCGATCTCCCCCGACAAGACGTCGCCCGGCGCGAATTCGCCCGAGAGGATCGACACGCCCAATTTGTGCGCGATGGCGCCGCGCAAGCGACGGCCGGTACGCCCGCTCTTGGCAAGGGGCGTGCCCGGGCTCTCGTCCGTGGTGGTGTCGGGCAGGTCTTCGTCGGATGGATCGGTCATCATATCTGTCTATCAGGGTATCGACCCGAAGAAAGACCGGACCTTTCGACCCGGCACATCACCGTTTCCCCGCCGATGCGAGGTTCTTGCCGAAGAACGGCATCAGCTCATCCTGAAAGCGGAAGGCGACGTTGCTGACGTGCGTGCCGGGATAGATTTCGAAGCGATTGGCGATGCCATAGCTGTCGAGCACCTTGTGCAGCTTTTCGGCATCGACCTTCAGGCTGTCCTGATCGCCAACATCGATCGCGATCGCCCGATACTGACGCAAATTGCCGATATATTGGTCGACGAAGGCGAGCGGCGCGTTGGCCGCCCATTTCGCCAGCACATCCGCCTGCACCGCCCCATCCTTCACCGGCAGGTCCAGATAGAGCGGCGGGTTTTTCGGATTGGGCGACCAGGCCGCAGCACTGGCGAGCTGCGCGCGCAACAGGAAGGGCAGTTTGGCCGAATCCGCGGCGCTCTTCACGCCTTCCAGTGCGGCAAGCGCCTGCGCATCCATCTGGCCGGCAGGGCGGGCGGACAGGCAGCAAGGGCTCATCATATAGATGGCGCCGAACATGTCGGGGTGGCGCATGCCGATCCGTGCAGTGCCATAGCCACCCATCGAATGCCCCGCCAAACCGCGGCTCAACCGATCCGGGATCGTGCGATAATGCGCGTCGATATAGCGGACGAGGTCACGCGCGATGAAGGTCTCGAAATCGCCCGTCGTCGGCGACATCGAATACATCGAGCCGTTGTGGATTGTCTTGGAATCCGGAAACACGACGATCATCTCCGGCGCGCCCTTCGCGAAAGCGCCTTCGATCGTCTGCGGGACGTGGATCTCCTTGGTCCATTGCTCGGCGCCAATCGAATAACCGTGCAGGGCATAAATGACCGGGTAGCGACGGCGCGGACTGGTCGCATAACTGGGCGGCAGCGCCACCAGCACGTCGCGATCCGCAGCCTCGCCTTCCAGATTGCCCGCGATCGTCGGCGCATGGACCTTGATATGATCGATCCGCACCGGCTTGGCGCCCGCCACCGGCGGCGGAACATTGGTGCCGGCCTGCGCCAACGCGGATGGTCCAGTAACGAGCTGAGCGGCCGCCAGCAACGCAGCGGCACCGATCCGAGATAAAAGCGCCTTCACCCTGTTCTTCTCCTCCGCCGATCCGCCCAAAGCGCGTTCACGGTTGAAAGAGGGCCTGCACGACGGTGCCCGCGTGTCGCCTGAGCCGACATGGTCTGGCCATCCTCCCCCTTCGCCGTCCCGCTCTTCCCTGATCGCGGTTCCGGTACTGCACGATAAGCGGGGTTGCCGATGCGGGTCAATGTCGGACATTTGGCCAATTTGGTTCTTTTCCAAGCAGTTCGCTTGACGCGGGTGGCTACCTTCCTGTTATGTCCGACTAAACTGCCCAAGAAGGCAGGGCGAGGGGATGGATCATGGCTGAACGGGGACAATCGGGACTTAGCCTCAACCGCAGGTCAGCGCTGCTGGCGTCGCTGGCGGCGGGCGCCGGCCTTAGCGCCGCGAGCGAACTTCGCGCCGCACGGAGCACCGGCGGCAGCCCGGCGTCCGGCACTTGCCTGACGCCCCGTTCCGCGGTGGCGCGAACCCAATATGGGCCCGTGCGCGGCTATGTCGAAGAGGGCGTCTATATCTTCAAGGGCGTGCCCTATGGAGACGACACCGGCGGCCCCAATCGCTGGCTGCCGGCCAAGCCGCCCAAGCCCTGGACGGACGAACTGCATACGCTGGCCTACGGCGCCAATTGCCCGCAGACGCTCCACAATTTTCGCGCGGCCGACCATACGTTCCTGCAACAGTGGACCGACGGCTTCCTGGGCGAAGACATGCTCAAGCTGAACATCTGGACGCCGTCGCTTAGCGGCCACCGGCCAGTGATGGTCTATTTCCATGGCGGCGGCTTCAGCTTCGGCTCCTCCTACGAACTCGCCTCGCATGACGGTGCGCAGATGGCGCGCAACCATGATGTCGTGCAGGTCTCGGTCAACCACCGCCTCAACATTCTCGGCTTCTTCGATGCCGCCGCGATCGGCGGTGCGCCGTACGAGGATTCGGTCAATGTCGGCATGACCGATCTGATCGCGTCGCTGCGCTGGGTGCAGGAGAATATCGCGCGTTTCGGCGGCGATCCCGACAAGGTGATGATCTACGGCCAGTCGGGCGGCGGATCGAAGGTGACGACCTTGTTGGGCATGCCATCCGGCCACGGCCTGATCCATCGCGCCGCGATCCAGTCGGGCGGTGGTGGCAATATCCCGAGCGCCGAGCAATCGCGCGAGCTCGCCCGCCAGACGATGAAGGAGTTGGGCCTCAGGCCAAATGACATCGGTGCCCTGCAGCAGATGGAATGGCCCAAGCTGTTCGCGGCCGGTACCGCCGCCGCGACCAAGATCAACGGCCCGGCCGCGCGCGGGCCCAGTGGGCTGGGCTTCCCCGCATCGGGCCCGCCGCGGGTCGGCTGGGCGCCGACCGTGGACGGCAAGATCGTGACGCTGCGTTCCTATCAGGATGCAGCCCCCGACGTGTCCCGCAACGTGCCTGTGCTGATCGGTTCCGTCAGCGAAGAAGGCATGTCCTACAGCCAGAATCCGAGCGAGGCGGAATGGCGCCAGAATCTGACGAAAAGCTTCGGAGCAGAAAAGGCCGATGCCCTGATCGCCGCAATGAAGCGCGCGCATCCGGAAAAGAGCATCCGCACTCTGTCCTACGGTGTCGGCGGCTATGGCCAGCGCAACAATGTCCAGCGCATGGTGCGGCTGAAGCATGGCCAGGGCGCGGCGCCGGCCTATCAATATTGGTTCACGTGGCAATCGCCGCAGCTGGATGGCCAGTGCGGCGCCTGGCACACAGCCGAGCTCGCTTTCTGCTTCGATAATGTGCGCCTGTGCGCGCAAGGCACGGGCAACACGCCGCAAGCGCAGGCAGTCGCCCGCAAGATGAGCACGGCCTGGGCCAATTTTGCGCGGACGGGCAATCCCAGCCAGCCCGGCCTGACCTGGACGGCGAGCGATCCGCAGCGCTGCCAAACGATGATCTTTGACGATCGCTGCCGGATTGAAGACGATCCGAATGGTGCGGTGCGCCGGATCCTGCTGACCTGATCGCATCCGCGAGCAGACGAATATCAACCTGCGCGGCATATCGCTGCTCGAGAGGAGACCCATGAAAACATCGGCAATGATCGCGGCCGTGGCAGCCTTGCTGGGCAGCGCTGCGGCACCGGCGGCCAAGCCCGTCGATCCCTTGGCGCCTACGGCACGCTGGTCTGCGTACACGGCCGGCCAGGGCCAGCTTCCGCCGATGGGGTGGAATAGCTGGAACGTGTTCGCCTCCGACATCGATGAAGCCAAGATCATGGGGTCGGCGCAGCGGATCGTCAGCAGCGGCCTTGCGCAAAAGGGCTATCGCTACGTCAATCTGGACGATGGCTGGGCGCTGAAGCGGCGGCAGCCGGATGGACGCCTGGTCGTCCGTACCGATCGCTTCCCATCGGCGCGCAGCGGTGCCGATGATTCCAACTTCAAGCCGTTTACCGATCGGCTGCATGCGATGGGGCTGAAGGCCGGCATCTATTCCGATCTGGGCCGCAACACCTGCGCCGAAGCCTTTGGCACCGTCGATGCGGATCTGCCGCAGGGCAATGTGCTGGAACGCGAAGTCGGCCTGTACGGCCATATCGATCAGGATATCGCGCTGTATTTCGGGGAATGGGGCTTCGATTATATCAAGGTGGATGGCTGCGGCATCCGCGACTATGCGCCGACCAGCCCGCGCGTGACCTCAGGCAAATTTCGCGCGGTCGGCCCGTTCATCGATTCCGGGCAGGTCAGCCGCAGTGACATTCCTACCGTCAAAGCGATGTTCCAGCAGATCAACAATGCGCTCGTCCGCGACAATCCGGATGGCGATTATCTGTTGTCGCTGTGCGTGTGGGGCGCGGCAGACGTACGCAATTGGGGCAAGGATTATGGCGCCGTGTCGCGCACCAGCGACGACATTTCGCCGGCCTGGGGCCGCATGCTGGTCAATTACGACAGTGCCGTCACGCGTGCGCTCTATGCCCATCCCGGCAGCTGGAACGATCCGGACATGCTGCATATCGGCCAGGGCGATTTCGATGCGAGCCATTTGAAGGAAGCCCGCACGCATTTCGCGCTGTGGGCGATGATCAACGCGCCGCTGCTGATCGGAACCGATCTGCGCAAGACGCCGCAGTCATTGCTGGATATCTTCGGCAATAGCGACATCATCGCGCTCAACCAGGACAGCGCCGGCAACCAGGCGACGATCGCCTACGATACGAGCGACGTGCAGATCCTGGTCAAGACGCTGGCATCGGGGGAGAAGGCGGTCGCCATCTTCAACCGTGGTTCCGGCGGCTACGACGTCGATCTGATGGCCGCGCACCTGAAATATCGCGACGATGCGCCCGTGACGCTGATCGACCTGTGGAGCAAACAGCAGAAGACTTTCACCGGCCAGGTCAAATTGCATGTCGATCCGCGCGAAACGCTGATCTTCCGCACCCGCGGCACCCGCACGCTCGCCGACGGCCTGTACCTGTCCGAACAGCCCGGCCGGGTGAACCCCGCCGTCGACGGCGTGATCTATCCCCAGGCGGATCCCACCATCTTCCGCACCGCCGCCGGCTGGACCGGCACCAAGGGCGCGGGCGATCGCCCGATCTATGCCGGCTGGGGCGGCGCGCGTGCCGATACCGCACCTTATGGGCAGGTTTTGCAGATCGCAGGCAAAGCGTTCCAATCGGGCATCGGCATCCTCGCCAATTCCCGGCTGGAGGTGCGCAACGATCGCGCGCAGCGGCTCACCACGATGGTCGGCGTGGACGACAGCGCGAGCGACAAGGGCCATGCCGTGACCTTCGCCGTCTATGGCGATGGCAAGCTGATCGCCAAGAGCGCGCCATTGAAGTGGGGTATGGCGCCGCAGCCACTCTCCGCCAACGTCGCGGGCGTGAAGCTGATCGAACTGGTCGCGCGCAGCCCGGGCGCGGACAATGCGCAGCTTCCGGTCAGCTGGGGCGACGCCGCACTGATGACACGGTAGCGAACATGCCGGGACGGCGTGAGCGCCGTTCCGGCACCCCTCGGCCACACGTTTCAAGAGCGGGGTGAGGCGCGCGCGGCGCGATATGCGGAGCGCAGGCGGAGACGATTGGGGGAACCGGCCTAGGTTCCACAGGTTGGAACGCTGAACTGGAGAAACCTATGTCGCACATTGCATCGTCCCGCATGCCGCATGCCTATGCCGCACCGGAGCCTGATACGGCCGATACTCAGGACAAGGCCGCGAATGATCTTGCCGCCGCGCGCGCGGCGATCGGCAAGGTGCCGGTCGGCGCCTGGATCGCCGGCGCGATCGGCGCGGGTGCGGCTGGCGCCGCGCTTTACGCCGCCTTCACCGCCAAGCCGCGCAAGAAGACGGCGTCGCGCGCCAAGCCCAAGCGGCAGCGCGCCAAGGCTGCCTGATCCCAGGCACGGCCCAAGACCGAACTTGCCGCAGGCCGTCCAGCGCGGCCGCAACCCTTTCCAAAGTGTTAGCTGCGAGGACCGGATCCATGGCAGACCCGCTGCTGTTGCTTGTCGAAGACGAGCCCTTGATCGCGCTGAGCATCCAGGATTGTCTGGAAGAGGCGGGACATTCCGTCTGCTATGCATCGTCCGGTATCGAGGCGGAGCAGGCCCTGGAGGCGGGTGAGCCGCCCATTTACGCGCTGTTGACCGATATACGCTGCGGCCCCGGGGCCGATGGTTGGGAGCTTTCCCGCAAGGCGCGCGAACGCGATCCTGCGATCCCGGTCGTCTATATTTCGGGCGATAGCGCCGGCGACCATGCCACACATGGCGTCCCGGACAGCGTCATGATCCAGAAGCCGTTCGCGCCGGCCAAATTGATTGCGGCGGTCGAGTCGCTGCTCGGCGCCCGCGACAATGTGTGTGCGTCGCGGCCCGCACCTGCCGAAGTCCAGATCGCCGCCCCCTAGTCCACGCTTTCCAGCAGCGTCCGCACGCGCTGCAGGCGCGCGGTCTCGTCCGCGATCTTCTCCTCCAGGATCAGCCGCTCCTTCTTCGATACCAGGCCGAGCGCGTCCGCGTCGCCGGCAAAGCCACCGCGCCGCGGCGTGAGCGCGATGCCGCCCGGTCCCGCATCGATCCGCGCGACATTCGCCGCCCGCGCGAGGCAACCGATACGGGCCAGGGCAATGAGCGCCTCCGCCTCCGCCGGCAGTGCGCCGAAGCGGTCTGCCATTTCCTCTTCCAGCGCATCCAGCGCGGCATTGTCCTCGATCCGCGCAAGCCGGGTATAGAGCGCGACGCGCACCTCCGGCTCGGGGATCCAGTCCTCCGGCAGCTTACCCGACAGTCCCAAATTCAGCTCGGGCGACCAGCGCTCCACCGTCTCGCCGCGCGCCTCACGCAGAGCCGATTCCAGCAGATGCTGGTACAGCGTCACGCCGATCAGCTTCATATGACCCGCCTGCGCATCGCCGATCAGATCGCCGGCGCCGCGCATGTCCAGGTCGCGCGCACTGATCGCAAAGCCGGCGCCCAGCCGGTCGAACGCCTCCAACGTGCGCAGCCGCTTCAGTGTGCGCTCGGCAATCGCATGTTCGCTCTCGGTGATCAGCAGGATCTGGCCGCGCCGGCTGCCGCGTCCGACCCGACCGCGTAACTGATGCAGCTGGGCCAGCCCGAACCGGTCCGCGCGCCACACGATCATCGTATTCGCGCGCGGCACGTCCAGCCCCGCTTCGATGATGTTGGTCGCCAGCAGCACATCGCCCTGGCCGTCGCCGAAGCGCACCATCGCCTCATCCAGTTCGGCGGCCGGCATCTTGCCATGCGCCTGCACGACCGAGAGCTCCGGCACGATCTTGGCCAGTCGTTGGGCCAGGCCAGCCAGATCCTCGATCCGGGGCGCGACCACGAAGCTCTGCCCGCCGCGGCTTTTCTCCCGCATCAGCGCGATCCGCACGCGCGCTTCGTCGAACTGATCGACCGTGGTGCGGATCGGCTGGCGGCGCGACGGCGGCGTGGCGATGATCGATAATTGCTGCAGCCCGATCAGCGCAGTCTGAAGCGTGCGCGGGATCGGCGTGGCGCTGAGCGTGAGAACATGGGTTTCGCCATCGCCGCGCAGCTTGGCCTTGTCGGCCGCGCCGAAACGCTGCTCCTCATCGATCACGACCAGGCCGAGCGCCTGATAGGACACATCCTTGCCGCGGATGGCGCCGGTGCCGATCACGATCTGGATCGATCCGTCGGCAAGGCCGGCCTTCACCGCTTTCTTCTCGGCCGGCGTGGAGAGACGCGACAGGCCGGCCACCTCAATCCCACTGCCCGCGAACCGCCGCCGGAAGCTTTCGAGATGCTGCCGCACCAGCACGGTCGTTGGCGCCGCGATGGCAACCTGCCCGCCCGCCAACGCCACCAAAGCCGCCGCGCGCAGCGCGACCTCCGTCTTGCCATAGCCGACATCGCCGATGACCAGCCGGTCCATCGGCTTGCCGGAGGCGAGATCGTCGCGCACGGCGGCAATGGCGCGCGCCTGATCGCTCGTTTCCGTAAACGGAAAGCCGGAGGCGAAGCGCTCATAAGCGGCGGGATCGGGAATGAACTCCGGCGCGGTCAGGGCGGCACGCTTGTTGGCCAGCTCGGTCAACGCCTTCGCGCTCTCGGCGATGGCTGCATGGATGGCGCTGCGCCGTTTCTCCCAGCTGCTGCCGTCCAGCTTGTCCAGGGTAACGGCATCGGCATCCGCGCCATAGCGCCATAGTCGATCAGCCGACTCCACGCGCACCAGCCGGCGGGCATTGTCCGCATGTTCCAGGATGATCGCCTCGCCATCGGCGCTGCCGGGCATCGGCTCCAGCCCCGCGAGCCGGGCGAGCCCATGATCTTCATGGACGACAACGTCGCCGATGCGCAGATCGGTCATGTCGCCCAGCATCTCGATCACGCTGCTGCCGGCTGCTGCCTCCTGCTCCGCGCGGCTTCCCAGCAGATCGGCCGTCGCCACGAACAGCAGATCGGCACAGCGAAAGCCCGCCGGGACCGGCATGTGCAGGGTCGCCACCGCACCCGGCTCCAGCACCGCAACGTCGGACCAGGCCGTCAGCACGATGGCCTCCTGGCCGAAATCCTTGGTGAGGCGCCGGCCGATGAAGCGCAGATCGCGCGCGCCCCCGGCAAGCACCAAACGCGCGCCGTCCGCTATCGCCTTGCGCGCCATGCGCAGGAAGGCCGCCCACGGCGCATGACGCTCGACGAAGCGCAGCATCGCCTCGCTATCATCGTCGCTCCAATCGACCACATCCCAGCGCTGGAGCGCCTTCGCCCAATCCTCGTCGGCCACCGCGATCGGCGCGCGGCTGCCCAGCCGCCGCGCTTCCTTGGCCAAGGCGAGGAAGCGGATACGCCGGGCCTCGGCACCGGGATCGAAGACGATCCGGCCGGGCTTGAGGTGCGCAAGCAGCGGCACGCCCTGTCCGATCTCCGGCTCCGCCGCACGCCCGATCTCGATATGCTCCAGCTCCGACACGGTGCGCTGCGTGATCGGATCATAAGCGCGCAGCGCGGTCACCTGGCCGTCGGCGATCTCGATCCGCACCGGCAGCTCGGCATCGGCCGGAAACAGATCGATCACCTCGCCGCGCACCGCAATCTCGCCGGGTTCATCGATGCGGTCGTCGGTGAAATAGCCGACGCCCAGCAGATGTTCGGACAAGGCAGGCACGTCGATCGTCGCGCCCGGCGACAGCAGGGGCGGTGCCGCCGCGTAGGAGTCGGGGACCGGATAGAGGCGGGCGATCGCCTCGGCGCTGGCGATGCAGGCGAGCGGTGCGCGGCCCGCATCGTCTTTCGAAATATGCAGCCGCCGCAGCGCGGCGGCGCGACGGCCGGCATTGCTGGGGCTGGCCGGCGTGTCGTCGCCGGGCAGTGCGTCGCTCGATGGCACGTGCACCACGCATTGGCTGGTGATCGCGCGCAAGGCAGCGGCGATCGCATCGGCCTGCTGCTCGTCGCGGGCCACGTAAAGGATGTCGCTGTCCTGCATCGCCTCGGCAATGCGGGTCACGATCCGCGCCAGCGGCACGGCGTCCTTCTTCTTGTCTGGCATGCGATCCTCCGACCGGGCGAACGTCGGAACGCCGAAAAGGGTACCGCGAAAAATGCGAAACCTGTCCGTAGCTTAGCTGCGGCGCCGCTGTTGCGCGCGGTAATATCCTGATCGGTTTCGACCGGCTGCGACACCAGCCTGCCGAACGGCATGAAAATGTTCAGGTAGCCGACGCTAGACATCGTCGCGCGTATGGGAGACGAAACGCCATGATCAAACGCCTTGCCATTATCGCGATCTGTGCCGGCTGCTTGATTGTCGCAGCGTGCAACACGATCAACGGCGCCAAGCAGGACGCCAAATCGGTCGGCGATACCTTCTCGAACATGGCCCGCTAGTTCCGTCCCGTTACGGCCGCCGCCCGCCCTTGAGAACATCAATCAGTTCGCGGATCCCAGGTTATACGACGCGGCGGCCCGGACCAGCGCCGTCAATGCCGCATCGTCCACCTGGTCCCCTTCGAAAAAGTCGATCGCGCGCCGTTTGCCCTCCAGGCTTGCGTTGAACAGGCCCTGCGGATCGGGCAACGCGCTGCCCTGCGGAAACGTCAGCTTCACCTTGTCGCGATAGCTTTCACCCGTGCACAGGATGCCGCCGCGCGACCAGGTCGGCACGCCCAGCGGGTTGGTCGGCTTGCGCCACTTGATATCCTCGGTGATTTGCGGATCCGCTTCCATGATCAGGGTGCGAATGCGCGTGAGCAGCGCGCCACGCCAATCCGCCAGACTCGCAAGTTTTGCGTCGACCTCGTCGGTCATCCTTGCCTCCCATGCATAACGAACGACCGGCCGCTATCGTAAGATGGTTATCCCACCCTTGGCGGGTCCCCCGAAGGGTATATTATTCGCCTAATCGATTGAAGATGCTGGTGCTGCCGGTGAGGATTGAACTCACGACCTCAGCCTTACCAAGGATGCGCTCTACCACTGAGCTACGGCAGCATCGGCCAGCATGGGGTGACCCCACAGGGTCGGGTGCCTATGGAGAAGCCCGGACGCAAGGTCAAGGAAGCATCGTGGCAAAGGACAATAGCGAGCGCGACGCACGGCTGGCAGAGGCGTTGCGGGCCAATTTACGGCGCCGCAAGTCTCAGTCGCGCGCGCAGGTCGCGGCCGAATCGGATGCCGCGCCGGCATCGGCCCCTAAAGCGGAGCCGTCTGCGACCTGAGCCATTCGGCCGCGTCGCCCTCCAGCGGCGGGCCGACGATCGCCGCGACCTGGGCATGATAGTCATCGACCCAGGCGCGCTCTTCCGGCGACAGCAGGTCGATATCGATCAGCCGGCGGTCCAGCGGCACGAAGGTGAGCGTGCGGAAGCCGAGCAGCTTCTTCTCCGCGCCGTCCACTTCACGCGGCTCCACCAGCACCAGATTTTCGATGCGGATGCCGTAGGCGCCCGTCTTGTAATAGCCGGGTTCGTTGGACAGGATCATCCCCGCCTTGAGCGGCTCGTCGCCACCCGCGAAACCGCTGCCACCCGGCGCGATACGCTGCGGGCCTTCATGCACCGCCAGGAAAGAACCGACGCCATGGCCGGTGCCATGCGCATAATCGAGGCCGGCCGCCCACAGATATTGGCGGGCCAAAGTGTCGAGCTGGCTGCCGCGTGTTCCCTGCGGAAACACCGCGCGGGCGAGCGCGATATGGCCCTTCAGCACCAACGTGAAGCGGGTCCGCATCTCGTCCGTAGGTTCGCCGATGACGACCGTACGCGTGATGTCGGTGGTGCCATCCTGATATTGGCCGCCCGAATCGACCAGATAGATCGAATTCATTTCCAGTGGGCGGTTGGTTTCCTCGCTCGCGCGATAGTGGACGATCGCGCCGTTCGGTCCGGCCCCTGAAATCGTATCGAACGACAAATCCTTCAGCGCACCGGTCGCTTCGCGAAATTCGCGCAGCTTGGCCTGGGCCGACAGTTCGTCGACGCCGCCCTTCGGCGCCTCAACCGACAGCCAATGGAGGAAGCGGCTGACGGCGGCGCCGTCGCGCGCCTGCGCCGCATCCTGGCCGGCAATCTCCGCCGCATTCTTGATCGCCTTCGGCAGGACGGCAGGATCGCGCAATTCCAGCACGGTCGCGCCGGCGTTGCTCAACGTCGCGAAAATGGCGGAGACGGCGCGTTCGGGATCCGCCACCACTTTCTTGCCGCGCAAGTTGGCGAGATAGGAGGCAAAGGCATCGCGCGGATGCAGGCGCACGGCATTGCCAAGATGCTGGGCGACATCCTCGCCAATCTTTTCCGGTGCGACGAACAAATCGGCCGTGCCGTCCGCATTTACCAGCGCATAAGCGAGCGCCACCGGCGTGTGATCGACGTCGGCGCCGCGGACGTTGAACGTCCACGCAATCGAATCGAGCGCGGACAGCACCGCCGCATCGGCCTTGCGGCTGCCGAGCCAGTCGGCAATCTCCTGCCTCTTCTCGGCTGACGAACGCCCGGCCAGCGCGTCCGGCTGCACCACCAGTCGCGCGGTCGAGGGCAATGGCTGGTCGGGCCAGATGGCGTCGATCGGGTTGGTGTCGACCGCAACCAGTTCGGCGCCCTGATCCTGCAGCGCCTGCGTCGCCTGTTCAACCCAGCGCTTGGTATGCAGCCAGGGATCGTACCCGATCCGACCGCCCTTGGGCGCGTGCTCGCCCAGCCATTCGGCGATGCTCGTCTCCGGCACCGATTGATAGCTCCACTGATCGGCCGAGACCTGCTCGCGCACCTGCAGCGTATAGCGTCCATCGGTGAAGATCGCCGCTTCGGCCGGCAGCACGGCCGCGGCGCCGGCCGAGCCCTGGAAACCGGTCAGCCAGGCGAGCCGCTGGGCGTAGGCGCCGACATATTCGGACATATGCTCATCGGTCAGCGGCACGACGAAGCCATCGAGACGGCGGCGGGCAAGCTCTTCGCGCAGAGCCTGAAGGCGATCGGCATAAGTGGACATGGCACCATGATAGATGTGCTATGGCGCAGGTTCAAATCCCCGCATGGAGAGGACGATGACGGACCTCAGATCGGCAGCGGAACTGGCAGGCGCGGTGGACATCCGCCTGCCCAACGAAAGCGCGGACTATCGGGCGGCCCGCACCGCTTTGCTGGCGGAAGAGATTGAGCTGCGGCGGCAGATCGAACGGGTCGCCGCGTTGCGCCGCGCGCTGCCGCCCGGCGGGATCGTATCCGACACATATCGCTTCGTCAGCGAGAATGGCGGCGAGATCGCGCTGGCGGATATGTTCGGCCGCCATGACACGCTGATCACCTATCACTGGATGTTCGGCGTCATGCGCAAGCGGCCCTGCCCGATGTGCACCGGCTTCCTCGGCGGGCTGGCGGCGGCGGTTGGCGACCTCACGCAAAAGGTCGCGGTGGCCGCCATCGCCGGAGCACCGATCGAACGGCAGATCGCGTTCAAGCTGGAACGGGGCTGGGGCGCCCTGCCGCTGTATCAGCCGGTCGGTGATGCCTTCTTCACCGATTATGGCGGCATCGGCCCGGATGGATCGGATATTCCGGCGATCAACGTGTTCGAGCGGACGGCCGATGGCATCCGCCACTTCTATGCCGCCGAGATGACGGGCGAGACGGCCGATCCCGGCCAGGATCCACGCGGTGCGCCCGATCTTATGCTGATCTGGACGCTGTTCGATCTCACCCGCAAGGGCCGCGACCCGCATTGGTATCCCGCACTGACCTATCCTGCCTGAAGGCCGGGAGGCGGGACGACCGGCAGGTCCGTGCTTGCGGCGCTGCCGATCCATCCCCACAGAGTCGGGATGACCAAGACATTGCCGCCCCCGCCCGTCGCCACCACCAAGCCCTATAGCTACGAACGCCATGGCGTGACGATCGACGATCCGTGGGCGTGGCTGAAGGACCCGGCCTATCCGGACGTCTCCGACGAAGCGGTGCTATCCTATCTGCGCGAGGAGAATAGCTATTTCGAGGCGGCGATGGCGCCTCACGGGCCGCTGATCGACACGATCTTCGAAGAGATGAAGGCGCGGGTGAAGCAGGACGATGCGTCGGTACCGCAGAAGGATGGCGATTATCTCTATTGGTGGGCGTACGAGACCGGCGGCCAATATCCGAAACATTGGCGGCGCCCCGTCGCGGGCGGCGCGGACGAACTGCTGCTGGATGAGCCGGCCGAGGCGGCGGGCAAGGACTATTTCCGGGTCGGTGCGGTGGCGATCAGCCCCGACGGCAAGCTGATGGCGTGGAGCGCGGACGACACTGGCGCCGAACGCTATGTCCTGCGCATACGCGATCTCGCCACCGGCCAGGACATCGAAACTGTTAGCCCGGTTACCAATGGGGGCGTTGCCTGGAGCGCCGGTTCGGACGCGATCGCCTATACCGAGGTAAACGACAATTGGCGCAGCTATCGCGCCCTGCTGCACCGGCTGGGGACCGATCCGAACACGGACAGCCTGCTGTATGAGGAGGCCGACGAAGGCTTCCGCGTCGCCGTCGGGAGCACGCGAGACCGGCAATGGATCGAGATTGCGACCGGTGACAATCAGACGAGCGAAGTCCGCCTGGTCCCGGCCGCCGATCCGCAGGCGGAGCCGATCCTCGTCAGCCCGCGACACGTGAAGCGCCAATACAGCGTCGATTCCGCCCATGGCAGCCTCTGGATCCTGACCAACGACACGCATGTGAATTTTCGGGTGGCGCGGGCCGATCCCGCCGATCCCGGCATATGGCACGAGGTTGTGGCGGGATCGGATCATGTCTATCTGACCGGCATCGCCGCCTTCGATCGCCATTTGATGATGGCCGCGCGCATCGACGGGCTCGATCAGATCATCCTGCGCGACTGGGACGGCGGCAGCCGCCAGGTCGCCTTCCCCGAAGCGAGTTATAGCGCGGCGGCGTCGAACAATCCCGAATTCGCGCCCGCCGCCTATCGTCTCACCTATTCCTCGATGGTGACGCCGCTGACCGTCTTCGATTGCGATCCGGACACTTTGGCGCTGACCACATTGAAGGTGCAGGAAGTGCCGTCGGGCTATGACGGCAGCCGCTATGCGACCGAGCGGGTGACCGTGAGGGCACGCGATGGCGCCCACGTGCCGGTGTCGATCGTCTATCCCATCGGCTTCCCCAAGGACGGCAGCGGCAAGCTGTTCCTCTATGCTTATGGTGCTTACGGCCACGCCATCCCGCCCAGTTTCTCCGCGGCGCGATTGAGCCTGCTGGATCGCGGTTGGGCCTTTGCCATCGCCCACATCCGTGGTGGCGATGACCTGGGCTATGACTGGTATCTGCAGGGCAAGGCCGAAGCGCGCTGGAACACGTTCCATGACTTTGCTGATGCCGCCAAGGGCCTGATCGCCGCCGGCTTTAGCTCCGCCGGCAATATCGCCATCAACGGCGGATCTGCCGGCGGCGAGCTGATGGGCGTAGTCGCCAATACCGATCCCGAATTGTGGGGCGCGGTGGTGGCCGACGTGCCGTTCGTCGACGTGCTCAACACGATGCTGGACGCCGAACTGCCGCTGACGCCCGGCGAATGGCCCGAATGGGGCAATCCCATCACCGACAAGGCGGCATTCGACCTGATCCGCAGCTACAGTCCCTATGACAATGTCGCGGCGAAGACCTATCCGCCGATGCTGATCACCGGCGGTCTCAACGATCCGCGCGTGACCTATTGGGAGCCTGCCAAATGGGCGGCCCGGCTACGCGCCACCAAGACGGACGACAATATCCTGCTGCTCAAGATCAACATGGGCGCGGGGCATGGCGGCAAATCCGGCCGGTTCGAGGCATTGCACGAGCGCGCCGAAGCTTTTGCCTTCGTACTGACCCAGATGCCGTAAAATCTCTCTGGCGCGCGGCGGCCCTGAACAAGGTCCGCCGCGGCCGGAAATCTTGTACGAGGAGCGTCAGCAATGCGGTGCATGAGTGCATCCTCTCGGACAAAATGCACTACATCTGCAATCGTGTGTTGATATATTATATCATATGACTAAGCGACTCCCCAGAACAGTGGGAGCTGCGTGAATGCGTAAAGTGATGATGACGTCGATGGCGGCTGTGCTGCTGACCCCTGCCGCGAATGCAGCCGGCGGTGAGCCGACCGATCCGAACGAGATCATCGTCACCGCGCCGCTGGCACGCACGCGCGAAGATGTCATTGCCGGCACGTCGGTGATCAGCGGGCTGGATCTTGCGCGCAACTTGCGGCCGACCATCGCCGAAACCCTGACGCATCTGCCCGGTGTCTCGGCAAGCTCGTTCGGCCCCAGCGCATCGCGGCCGATCCTGCGCGGCTTCCAGGGCGCGCGCATTCGCGTGCTGACGGATGGCGTCGGCAGCTTCGACGTATCCAGCACCAGCGTCGATCATGCGGTCGTGATCAACCCCCTGCTGGCCGAGCGGGTTGAAGTGGTGCGCGGCCCGTCGGCTCTGCTCTATGGTTCAGAAGCGATTGGTGGTGTCGTCAACGTGATCGACACGCGCATCCCGCGATCGATTCCCGAGGCCGGCTATCGTCTGCAGGGGCAGGCCAATTACGGCAGTGCCGCCAACGAACGCTCGATCGGCGCCGCCGCCGATGCCAAGGTCAGCGAAAATATCGTGCTGCATGCCGATGGCAGCTATCTGAAATCCGGCGATTTGCGCATCGGCGGCTATGCGCTGCGCCCGGAATTGCGCAGCCAGGCGCTGGCGTCGGCCGCCACGGTCGGCACGCCCGATGATGATATCGACTTTGCCGCCAATGCCGCAGTGAAAGGCAAGCTGCCCAACACCCAGTCCCGAACCTGGGATGCGGCGCTCGGCGCATCGGTCATCACCTCCACCGGCAATTACGGCATTGCCGTCAGCCATTATGACAGCCTTTATGGCGTGCCCGTGCGGTTTGCGACGCAGCCGGGCGAGGAACAGGAAGCGCCGCGCCTCGACGTCAAGCAGACGCGCATCGATGCCCGCGCCGCCGTCGATACGGGCGGCAACGTGCTGGAACAGATCCGCTTCCGCCTGGGCGCCGCACGCTATCGGCATTTCGAGCTGGAAGAAGACAATTCGATCGGTACCGCTTTCTATTCGCAGGGCATGGAAGGCCGCGTCGAACTGGCGCAGGCGCAACATGGCGTCTGGCGTGGCGTATCCGGCGTCCAATTTTCGTATCGCGACTTCAACGTCATCGGCGACGAAGCCTTCCTGCCACGGAACAGCACCGACACGATCGGCCTATTCACACTGCAGCAGCTGGATTTCGGCAAGTTCAAGATTGAGGGCGGCGCGCGCTACGAACATGCCATGTTGAAGGCGATGCCCGGCGACGATCAGCCGCAATTCGCCGCCGGCCAGCGCGATTTCGGCGCGGTCTCGGGATCGATCGGGGGATCCTATACCCTGTTCGACGGCTGGAAAGTCGGTTTGAACCTGTCGCACAGCGAACGCGCGCCATCGGCGGAGGAATTGTTCGCCAACGGCCCGCATGCCGGCACCGAGGCGTTCGAGATCGGCCTACCCACGCTGGCCAAGGAGCGCGCCAACGGCATCGAGGCGGTGCTCCACGGCCATGGCCGCAATTACGACATCGAAGCGTCGGTCTATTACAACCGCTTCTCCAATTACGTGGATCAGTTCGCCACCGGAACCCTGGAAGACGGCCTGCCCGTCTACCAGACCGCCCAGGGCAAGGCCCGCTATTACGGGTTCGAGATCAACGGATCCTACACGCTCGCCCGGCTCGGCGACACGCAGATCGTGGCTGATGCCCTCGCCGATTATGTCCATGCCACCATCGTCGATGTCGGCCCGGCGCCGCGCATCCCGCCGCTGCGCCTGCTCGGCGGGGTAGAGGCACGCGGTGGACGCGTGTTCGGCCGGGCCGAAGTCGAGTGGATCGATCATCAGGATCGCATCACTGCGTTCGAGACGCGTACGCCGGGCTTCACCATGGTCAACGCATCGATCGGCGTGCACCCTCTGCGTGACAATCAGAATTTCAGCCTGATCCTTTCGGGGAACAATCTGCTGGACGTGACGGCACGCCGCCATGCCAGCTTCCTGAAAGATTATGCGCCCTTGGCGGGCCGCGACATCAGGGTGACGGCGCGCTTCGCGCTCTGATCGCGCGATCGAGCGCGGCAGCGGCGGCCTCGGGCGTGGCTTTGCCGCTGTCGCGATCGACAGAATAATTGGCGGTGCGCATATCCTCGACCCGGATCGCGCCGATCAGCGGGCGCAGTGCGGCGGCAAAGCGGGCATCGCGGGCATAAGCGGGCGATGCGAGCAGGATCGCATCATAATGGGGCATCGCGCCTTTGGGATCGGCCAGCACCGTCAGATGATCGGCGGCGATGCGCCCGTCCGACGAGAAAGCGGAGATGACGTCCGCCTGGCTCGACGCGAGCGCCCGATACATGAAGGTCGGGCTATAGGCGCGCGTCGCCTTGAAACGCAGGCCATAGGCATCGCGGACCGCATGCCATTCCGGCCGATCGAGAAATTCCAGATCCGCACCGAGCGTCAGCTGCGGCGCGCGCGCCGTTAGTTGGGCCAGGGACGCAAGGCCGCTGTCCGCCTTGACCGCCAACGCATAGGCATTCTCGAAGCCCAACGGCCCGATCAGCGCAGTCTTCGGCCCATTGGCCATCCAGCGTGCGATCCCGTCCAGCATTGCGGCACGCGTGGGCGTGCTGGTCCGCCCCATCGCGCCGGTCCACAAAGTCCCCGAATATTCGACATAGACGTCGATATCGCCGCGCTCGAGCGCCCGGAACGCCACCGCCGAGCCCAACCCTTCGCGATAGGAGACGCGATAGCCCGCCTGCTCCAACCGCAACCCGATCAGCCGGGCAAGGATATATTGTTCGGAGAAATTCTTGGCGCCGATCGTCACCGTGCGCTCGGGCGCGCGCAATTGCGGCACCAGGGCCAGCAACAGCCCCAAAGCAAGCAGGCCGATCCCAGCGAAGGTCCATGCCGGCCGTCTGCCGCCAATGCCCTTCTCGATCAGGGCGAGCAGACCGTCGGTCGCGAGCGCCAGCAAGGCGGCGGCAATGCAGCCGGCCAGCACCAGATCCCATCGCTCGATCTGCAGGCCGGCAAAGATCGGATTGCCCAGGCTGGGATAGCCGACGGTGGTGGCCAGCGTCGCCGCACCGATCGTCCACACCGCCGCCGTCCGAACGCCCGCCATCGCGACCGGTGCCGCCAATGGCGCTTCGACCAGGCGCAGCCGCTGCCAGCGCGTCATCCCAACCGCGTCCGCCGCCTGCAGCACCGCCGGATCGATCCCGTTCAGCCCGGCCAGCGTGTTCCGCAAGATCGGCAGTAGCGCGTAGAGGAACAGTGCCAGCAAGGCCGGCAGGAAACCCAGCGCCGGTATGCCGCCCCCGACCAGCGCTGACAACGCCAGCAGCACCGGATAGAAAAGCGCCAGCAAAGCCAGGCCGGGAATAGTCTGCACCAGGCTCGCGAGACCGACCACAATCCCCGCCAGCCGCGGGCGGCGCGACGCCAGCACGCCGAGCGGCAGGCCGACGAGCAGCGCCAGCACCAGCGCGGCCGCCGCCAGCAGCACATGGCTCGCGATCAGCGGCGGCAATTGGAGGAGCGCGTCCTTCATTGCGCCAACCGGCCGAGCCGTTCCGCCTGCTGGCGCGGAATGGCGACGAGCGCATCCGCACCCGGCCCGGCCAGCCCGGCGATCATCTCACGCGGGGTCGCATCGGCGACGATCCGCCCCTGCGCCATCACCACCACCCGATCCGCCAGCAACAGCGCTTCGGCCATGTCGTGCGTGACAAGGATGGTGGTGAGGCCGAGCTGTTCGTGCAACGCCAGAACGGTATTCCCCAGCCGATCGCGCGTCACGGGATCGAGCGCACCGAACGGCTCATCCATCAGCAGCAGCTTCCCCTCGCCCGCCAGCGCGCGGGCAGTGCCGACGCGCTGCTGCTCGCCACCGGAAAGCTGCGCCGGAAAGCGATCGGCATAGGCTGCGGGGAGTTCGACCTGCTCCAGCGCCGCGCCGACGTCCACCGCCGACCCGCCGGCCAGGCGCGGGATGATGCGGATATTCTCCGCGACACTCATATGCGGAAACAGACCGATATTCTGGAAGACATAGCCCACGCTTCGGCGCAGCGCGATCGGATCGATCGTGGCGACATCGCAGCCGTCGATCAGCACCTTGCCATGATCGGGTCGATCAAGCCGATTGACCAGGCGCAGCAGGCTCGACTTGCCGGAACCGGACGTCCCCACCAGCGCAACGAAACTGCCCTTGTCGATCTGCAGCGACAGGCTATCGACCGCCGACACGCCATTATACCGGCGCGTGACGTGATCGAAGGCCAGCTTCGGTTCGACCGCGCCGAGGCGTGCGGTCGCGCTACTCGACAAAAGCGTCGATCGCTTGCGCCAGCGCCACATCGCGCGCGGAAAGCCCGCCGCAATCGTGCGTGGTCAACAATATGTCGACGCGGTTCCAAACATTGGACCATTCGGGGTGATGATCGGCGCGCTCGGCAATCAGGGCCACGCGCGCCATGAAGCCGAACGCCTCGGGAAAGTCTGCGAAGACGAAGCGGCGCTGGATGGCATCGCGGCCTTCGTCATAATCCCAGTCGGGCAGCGCATCGAGCGCATCGGCCCGTTCGGCTTCACTCAACGCTTCGATCGCCATGCCCGCTCCCGTTCGCGCGTCCCCAAGTCCCTCGGGATCGTCTCACGCGATACTAACCGACACGAACCGTTTGAGCCAAACCGTAATACCACTATGCCGTCGTTCGATGGACACAGGTGGCAAAGAATCGTGGGGCAGCGCGCCGGATGCAGCGGCGATCGACGCGCTCGCCCGCGTCGCGATTGCGCAACTGCCCGACGTCTTCCGCCAATATCTGGGCGACGTCGTGCTGCAGGTCGAGGAATTCGCCGATGCGGAGACGCTGCAGGCGCTCGGCATCGACGATCCGTTTGCGCTGTCCGGCCTGTATCGCGGCCGCCCGGTGGGCGAGAAGTCGATCAGCGACAATGCCGCTTTGCCGGATATCATCACCCTCTATCGGCGCGCGCTGCTGGACGAATGGGTGGAGAGCGGTGAGACGCTGGAGCGGCTCGTCACGCATGTGCTGGTGCATGAAGTCGGCCATCATTTCGGCCTGAGCGACGACGACATGCACGCGCTGGAAGACGCACCCGGCCCGTGACCCGGCTGCTGCTGGACGGCATCTCCTGCATGCGCGGCGGACGGATCCTGTTCGAAGGCCGGCGGCTGGCGCTTGGGGCCGGCGACGCAGCGCTCGTCACCGGAGCCAATGGTGCCGGCAAGTCGAGCCTGCTGCGGATCGCCGCCGGATTGCTGACACCCACCCACGGTCAGGTGGTGCGCGAGGGCGGGATTGCGCTGGCCGCGGAGGCCGCCGCCCTGGACGAAGACGAAGGTCTGTTTGCCGCGCTCACTTTCTGGGCGCGGCTGGATGGCGGCGATGAGGATCGCGTCGCGTCCGCGTTGAAGGCGGTGGGGCTCGCCGGGCTGGCGATGGTGGCCGTCCGCTTCCTCTCCACCGGCCAGCGCCGCCGCGCCACGATCGCGCGCGTCATTGCCGGTGCCGCCCCGATCTGGCTGCTGGACGAGCCGGCGAGCGGGCTCGACGTCGCCTCGATCGAAACGCTGGCGGACATCATGGCGCGGCACCGTGCCGGCGGCGGCATCATACTGGCCGCCAGCCATCAGCCACTCGGCCTGGTCGATGCGCAGGAACTGGCGCTGTGAGCCTGTTCACCAACCTCGTCCGGCGGGATGTGATGCGCGCCTTCGCACAGGGCGGGGCGTGGCTGCCCCTGGTTTTCTACCTGCTGGTCGCGACCCTCTTCCCCTTCGCGATCGGCCCGGATGCCGCCCTGCTCGCGCGTGTCGGCGGCGGCATCTTGTGGACCGCCGCATTGCTGGCGGCTTTGCTCCCGGTGGAACGGCTGGTGCGGCCGGACCTCGCGTCCGGCGTGCTGGATCAGCTGGCACTACGCGGCCATAGCGAAGAGGCGATCGCCGCCGCCAAGATCCTCGCCCATTGGCTGAGCTTCGGACCGCCCTTGATGGCCGCGACCTTGCCGGCGGCCGCCTTGCTCGATCTGGATGGTGCAGCATTGCTGCGGCTGGAGCTCGGTCTTGCTCTCGGGACGCCCGGGCTTGCCGCCTTAGGTCTCGCGGTCGCGGCACTGACCGCAGGCCTGAGGGGGGCGGGTGCGCTGATCGGGCTGGTGATGCTGCCGCTGGCGATCCCCTTGCTGATCTTCGGCGCGGGCGCTGGCCCAGGGGCGATCAAGCTGCTGGCCGCGACCAGCCTGCTGTTCGTGGCCGGCGCACCCTTTGCGGCCGGCGCAGCGCTCCGGGCGGCGCGCAGCTAGAATCAATGAGTCCGCTAACCCGTTCGTGCCGAGTAGCGACCGAGTAGCCTGCAAGGCGTATCGAGGGTGCGTATCGAGGCAATGGCCGGTTGGCATCTCTCGATACGCGCCCTCGACAGGCTCGGTCGCTACTCGAAACGAACGGGCCTGTTAAAGTCATCGGGCTTTAAGGCTTCAGATCCGCCGCCAGCACCGCTTGCAGGATCGCCTGCGATCGGCGCTGGCCATAGCCTTTGCCATAGGCGCTGGACGTGATCGCAACCACCATATGGCGGCTCGGCACGACATAGATCTTGTTGCCGCCATTGCCCGACGCGAACACGACCGGCACTTTCCGACCTGCAATCTGTTGCACGCGATCATACCAGAAATAGCCATAGCCGTCGGCATAAGGATCGACGTCCGAAATCGTCTGCCGGCGCGCAACCATCGCGCGGATCCAGCCCGCGCTGACGATGCGCCGGCCCCGATAAAGCCCATCATTGCGCACCATCTCGCCGATCGTTGCAAAATCGCGCAACGTCAGCGAGAGGTTGCCCTGCCCCTTGGTGTATCCCGCCGCATCCGCCGCCCATTCCCACCGCGTGATGCCGAGCGGGCGGAAGAGCTGCACGTCCGCGAACCTTGCCATCGTCTCGCCGGTCGCGCGCGCCACCACCGCGCCCGCAACCCAGGCGGTCAGTGAATTATAGCGATAGCGCGTGCCCGGCGGATCGGCCCGTGGCACGGCGCGGAGGAAGGCGACCGGATCGGGCGCGAGATCCAGCTTGTCCTCATTGCCGGGCGACGCCGCATCCTCGTCGAACGCGGCCAGGCCCGATCGCATGGCCAGCACATCCCGCAGCGGCACATCCGCGATCGCGCTCCCTTTCACCTCGGGCAGGTAGCGGCTGACGGGATCGTCCACGCCATGGATCTTGCCGCGATCGATCGCGATGCCGACCATCAGCGCGGTCACGCTTTTACCGGCGGATCGAATGTCGTGCAGGCTCTCCGCCGTCTCGCCATGATAATAATGTTCGGCGACGATCTTGCCGTCGCGCAGCACGATCGCGCCGCGCAGATCGGGATGCTCGTCCTGCTCGAACGTCGCCAGCACCGCCTGAAGCGCGGGATCGGTCTGCGCCACGGCCGGACGGGCTGCAAAAAGGAAGACAAATGCCGCGATCGCGGTGCGGATCATCCGTCGCGGCTCCAGCGTGCGAAGATGGCCGTCGGCAACAGCAGGCCGCGCGCTTCTTCCCGCACCGCCATCTCCCCCACCTCAACCTTGCCGCCCAGATCCGCCAGCGCCTGATTGAGCAATTCCCCGATCGCGAGCGCGGACATGCGGACCGCATAGACGGTCAGCACCAGATATTTGGACTTTTCATCCAGCAATCGGCGGCAATGCGCGATCAGGCCGGGCAGATGCTCCTCGATCCGCCACACTTCACCTTCCGGCCCGCGCCCGAATTTGGGCGGATCGAGGAAGATGCCGTCATAACGCCGCTCGCGCCGCACCTCGCGCGCGGCGAACTTGACCGCATCGTCCACCATCCAGCGGATCGGACGATCGGTCATGTCGGACAGGAAAGCGTTGGACTTGGCGATCTCCACCGCCTTCTTCGACGCATCGACATGCGTCATGCGCGCGCCCTTGGCGGCCAGCGCCAGCGTGCCGACGCCGGTATAGCCGAACAGGTTCATCACCTCGTCGCCCTCGCTCGTGCGATCGCGCATCCAGCTCCATTGCGGCGCCATGTCGGGGAAGAAGGCGAGATGGCGGAAGGGCGTATTCTGCGCGGTGAAGCGCACCTCTTCCCACTTCACATGCCAGCCGCCGCGCGGGACATCGCGCGACAAATGCCACTTGCCGCCGCCATCCTCGTCCGACGCGGCGATGAAGTCGCCATCCGCGTCCCAGCTCGGGCTGGCCGGCGCCCACATCGCCTGCGGCTCCGGTCGAATGAAGCGGAAGCGGCCGAACCGCTCCAGCTTGCGGCCATGACCCGAATCGATCAGCCCGTAATCGGCCCAGGGTTCAGTCACGAGGGTGAGCAGGCTCATGCCGCCTTCGCCAATTTGCCGCCGACCGTGGCAAGCGCCTCGCCCCCGGCCAGTGCTGCTGCACCGGCCGCACGCGCCTGCGCCAGCGTGACCGCCTCGAACCGCTCCACGCTTTCGTGCAACGGCGCGATCCGTCCGTGGATCTGGATACCGCGCGCCAGATTGTCGCAGCGCGCCTGCACCGATTCCGCGCCCATCAGCAGCCCGGCTTTCGCCTGGATCTTTGCTCGCTGCAGCTCCGCCTCGGTCAGCTCTTCGGCAGTGCGCGCAAGGACCTCACGCGTCAGTGTCAGTGCCTTGGCGCCATCCCGGCGCGACGCAGCCAGATAGACGCCGAACACGCCGGTATCGGCATAGCTGTGATTCCAGGAATAGACCGAATAAGCGAGCCCGCGCTTTTCGCGCACCTCCTGGAACAGGCGCGACGATGCGCCACCGCCGGCCGCACCCGCGAACACACCCAGCGCGTGCACGTCCGCATCCAGATAGCCGACGCCGGGAAAGGCCAACGCGACGTGCAGCTGGTCAAAGCGGCGGACATCATGATGGACGCCGGCGGTGAAGGCGGCGGGCGGAACGGCGGGCGGCGCACCGACGGCCATGTCGCCGAACCGGGCCTCGACCTGGCGCAGAAAGGCGTCCTCATCGACCTTGCCGGCCGCGGCGAGCACCAGCGCATCGGGCCGATATTGATCGGCCAACCATCCACGCAACGCCGCCGCGTCGATCGCAGCGATGCTGGTTTCGTCCCCCAGCACCGGCCGTCCCAGCGACTGGCCGGGAAAGGCGGCGGCTTGCAGATGATCGAAGACGATATCGTCAGGCGTGTCGCGCGCTTCGCCCAGCTCGGCCAGGACGACGCTTTTCTCCCGCTCCAGCTCGTCCGCATCGAAATGCGGCGCCCGGATCAGATCGGCGATGATCTCCACGCCCAGCGGCAAATCGCCGGCGAGCAGGCGTGCGTTGAAGACCGTCTGATCGCGCGCCGTCCAGGCATTGAGCGATCCGCCGACATCCTCGATATCTTCAGCGAGCGAGCGAGCGTCGCGCCCGGCCGCGCCCTTGAACACCATATGCTCGACCATGTGGGCAAGCCCGGTTAGCCCCTCTGGCTCCGAGCGTGCGCCCACCGCGGCATACAGCCCGACTGCCGCCGTCTCCACCCCTGCCATCGGCTCGACCGCAATCGTCAAGCCGTTGCTCAGCCGGTGCATGCGCGCGGTCATGCCGCGGTCGCCCGTTCGGCGATATAGGCCTGGATCGTCGCCAGTTCGCTCGGCAACACGTCGTAGCGCTCCGTGCGATCGAACAGATCGCCCACCCGCGCCGGCAAGGTGGGCCGCCGGCCGGTCGCCCGTTCCACCGCATCGGGGAATTTGGCCGGGTGCGCGGTGGCGAGCGTCACCACCGGCACATCCGCCGGCAGTTCGGCACGATGCGCGGCGGCCAGACCGATCGCGGTATGCGGATCCAGCAGCATATCCGATTGTTCGGCGGCGCGGCGCATGGCGAGATCCATTTCGTCCGGATCGATCCGGGCGCTGGCGAACAATTGACCGGCCGTAACGCGCATTCCTGGCGTCAGGTTGAAACGGCGATCCGCCTCGAACCCCAGCATCGATTGCGCCAGCGCCTGTCCATCGCGATCGTGCAGATCAAACAGCAGCCGTTCGAAGTTGGAGCTGACCTGGATGTCCATCGACGGGGCCATCGTCGGCGTGACCGTGCCGACGGAATAATCCCCTTCGGACAAAGCGCGATGGAGGATGTCGTTGACGTTGGTCGCGACGATCAGCTTCGCGACCGGCAGGCCCATGCGGGCGGCGGCATAACCGGCGAAGACATCGCCGAAATTGCCGGTCGGGACGGAGAAAGCGACCGGCTTGTCCGGCGCGCCCAGCCGTACGGCGGCGTAGAAATAATAGACGATCTGCGCCGCAAGCCGGGCCCAGTTGATCGAGTTGACCGCCGACAAGGCGAAGCGGCCGGTAAAGGCCTGATCCGCGAACATCGCCTTCACCATCGCCTGGGCATGATCGAAGCTCGCATCCTCGATCGCGATATTGTGGATATTGGGCGCCAGCACGGTGGTCATCTGCCGCCGCTGCACCTCCGACACGCGCCCCTTGGGATGGAGCATGAACAGGTCGACCTTGGCGCGGCCGGCCAGCGCATCGATCGCGGCCGACCCGGTATCGCCGGACGTCGCGCCGACCACGGTCAAATGCGTGTTCCGGCTGGAGAGAAACCGTTCGAACAGCAGGCCCAGCAGTTGCAGCGCGACGTCCTTGAACGCCAGCGTCGGGCCGTGGAACAGCTCAAGGACCCAATTGCGCGCATCCAGCTGCACCAGCGGCGTCACCGCGGCGTGCGCGAAGCGTCCATAAGCCGTGTCGCACAGCGCGCGCAGATCGGTCGGCGACAAGGCGCCGCCGACGAACGGTGTCAGCACCGCCACCGCCGTATCGACATAGGACAGGCCTTGCAGCGCGGCAATCTGATCGCGCGTGAAGGTTGGCCAGGCCTCCGGCACATAGAGACCGCCATCGGATGCGAGACCGGCGAGCGTCACCGCCTCAAAATCGAGCGTGGGTGCGCCCCCGCGCGTGCTGACATAAAGCATGCCGCCCGGTTAGCGGGCGCGGCCGCTTAGGGCAAATTCCGATGCCTGCTGTTTGTCATTGCCACGGGTAAACCAGGCCTTTTGCTCCGCCACAGCCGGCCGCTGGCGATACATGCCCTCATTTGGCTTCCACGCCTTGGGCCGGCGAGGCGCGTCTAGGGTGCGGGCTCCCTATCCGGCGCCCAGTCTTTCTTCCGCCGCCTCTGCCACAGTGCCACGGCGTAGATGATCAGCGCGAGCGCGGCGAAGATGAACCATTGCACGGCATAGGACAGGTGGTTGTTCGGAATATTGCGCGGATCGGGTGGCGCGGTTGGCGCCAGTCCCGGCGCGGCGCTTTCACTGACGATCATTGGGGTAGGTGCCGCCGGCGTCGACAGAAGCCGCGCGATCAGCGGCGCATCCGTCGGCGCCTCGGTCAGGCGACCACTGACCGGTCCGCCGTTCCATTGCGGCGTGGTGGGCGCGGCCGATATACCGACATCCACCGCAATGCCCGGCCCCTCCGCCCCGGTCCGGCACGACGCGATGTGGCGCCAGCCCGAACGGCCATCGGCGCCGCGCCCAGCCTCCGTCTTCCAGCCCACGACATCCAGGCAATAGGCGCTGGTACGGCGGTAGAGAGCATCTGCCTTCACCGGGAACAAGGCCGCCAGCGGCAAGGGCGGCTTGGCGACGTTCGCCGCATAGCGCGCCAGCAGCGCCTCTTTCTCATGCAGGCGATGCAATTGCCAAATGCCGAGTCGCACCATCAGCAGGGCAGCGAGGACGACGACGATCGTCGGCAGAATCGGGATGCGGCGGATCATGACGGGCTGACCCTGCACTCGCGCGCGGCATTGCGATATTCAAGCGCCAACAGCACCGCCTTGCTGGCGCGCAGGCTAACGACGATCAACGCCAGCGTGATCGGCGGCCACAGCAACAGGTGGACCCAGAAGGGCGGGGAGAAGGTAAGCTCCACGACGATCGCGGAGGCGGCGACGATTCCGCCCAAGATGAGCGTCAGGAAGGCGGCGGGCCCATCGCCGACGTTGAATTGGGTGTAATCCAGCCCGCAGGACATGCAGCGATCCGCGAACTTGATCCAGCCGGCAAATAGGGTCCGGGCGCCGCAGTGCGGACAGCAGCCTTTCAGGCCGGCCGCTATCGGCGATGGCGATGGTGTCGACATGCTTGGGTCAGGCGCGCCCGTATCGCCAGGGCGCGAGGATCCCGACCTGCTGCATTACCCCGCGACTTGCGCGCCCCAGCCGCCCCAGACGTAGATGGAGACGAACAGGAACAGCCACACCACGTCAACGAAGTGCCAGTACCAGGCGGCGGCTTCGAAGCCGAAATGCTGCTTGGGCGTGAAGGCGCCCTTATAGGCCCGCACCAGATTGACGATCAGGAAGATCGTGCCGACCAGCACGTGGAAGCCGTGGAAGCCCGTCGCCATGAAGAAAGCCGCACCATAGTTCAGGCCTTTGAAGGCGAACGGCGCGTGCATGTATTCATAAGCCTGGATGCAGGAGAAGATCAGGCCGAGCAGGATCGTGCACCACAGACCCTGGATCATGCCCTTGCGATCGCCATGCAGCAGCGCATGATGCGCCCACGTGATCGTCGTGCCCGAGCAAAGCAGGATCAGCGTGTTGAGCAGCGGGAAGGCGAAGGGATTGATTACGGTCAGGCCCTTCGGCGGCCAAACGCCGCCGACCGCATCGACGGTCGAGGGAAAGAGCGAGAAATCGAACCAGGCCCAGAACCAACCGACGAAGAACATCACTTCGGAAGCGATGAACAGGATCATCCCGTAGCGCAGGTGAAGCCCCACGACGGGCGTATGATCGCCGGCATTGGCTTCGCGGATCACGCGGCCCCACCAGCCGGCCATCACGCCGAGCACGCACAGCGTGCCCGCCACGAACACAAAGCCACCATAATGCGCGCTGTGCATCCACATGATGGCGCCGGCGGCCATCAGCAAAGCGGAAAAGGCGCCCAGGATCGGAAACGGATCCGGCGGCAGGATGTGATAATCGTGGCTCTTTGCTCCGGCCATGCTCGTCCGTTCCCTTTAGCTCTGTCGACCGTCCCTTAGCTTGCCGATTTCGGCTTCGCTACCGGGTAAAAAGTGTAGGACAGGGTTATCTCGCTGATGTCGTTCGCATCCGGATCCTTGGCAAAGCCGGGATCGACATAGAAGATGACCGGCATCCGCACCCGTTCGTGCGGCAACAACGTCTGTTCGGTGAAACAGAAGCATTGGATCTTCACGAAATATTGGCCGGCCTGCGGCGGGGTCACGTTGAACGCCGCGCTGCCGGTGATCGGATGATCGCTATTATTGATCGCGGTGAAGAACGCCATCTGCCGCGCGCCGACCGCAACCCGCGTCATGCGATCATCGGGTTCGAAGCTCCAGGGCAGGCTGGGCGACGTATTGGCGTCGAAGCGGACATTGACGAACCGGCCCACCACGGCCCCCGGCGCCACCGCGTTGAGCCGTTCCTGCACGGTGCCGTTCCAACCCGTCGCCTGGCAGAACATGCGGTAGAGCGGCACGCTGGCGAAGCCCAATGCCGTCATGCAGGCGGCGACCAGCACCATGATCAGGCCCGTGCGCCGCTTGGCCCGATGCAGAGGCAGGGTCGCCGCCATCAGCCGATCCGCACGATCGCGATGGCGAAGAACAGGATGACCAGCGCTCCCAGGATCAGCGCGGTCGCCTTGGCGCGGGACTGCTGGCGCCGGCGATATTCCTGTTCGAATTCGGGGGTCATGCCAGCACCAGTTTATCGACGACGAGCGCTCCGAACAGAGCGAACAGATAGAGAATGGAAAACCGAAACAGTGCGCGCTCGGGCTTCATCAAGGCCTGATCGGTCTCGCGATTGAACGCGACGCGCAGCGCCAGTACCACGAACCACGCGGTCAGCAGGCTGGCGGCGATGCCGTAGATCATGCCGGTCTCGCCAAGCGGCCAGGGCGCGACGGCGGCGATCGCCATCGGGATTGTATAGATCAGGACCTGGCGGCGCGTCGCCGGCAATCCTGCCACGACCGGCAACATCGGCACGCCGGCGGCGGCGTAATCCGTCCGCACGAACAGCGACAACGCCCAAAAATGCGGGGGCGTCCACAGGAAGACGAGCAGGAACATCAGCACCGGCAACACGCCGATCTGATTGGTCGCCGCCGCCCAGCCAATCAGCGGCGGAAAGGCGCCCGCCGCACCGCCGATGACGATGTTCTGCGGCGTCCGCCGCTTCAGCCAGACGGTGTAGACGAGCACATAGAACAGGATCGATGCGGCCAGGATCGCGGCCGCCAGCAGATTGACCGCCAGCCCCATCACCAGCACCGATCCCACGCCCAGCGCGACACCGAAATGCAGGGCCGATTGCCGCTCCATCCGGCCGGCCGGCAGCGGCCGCTTCTGCGTGCGCTTCATCTGGGCGTCGAGATCCGACTCATACCACATGTTGAGCGCGCCCGACGCGCCCGCGCCGATGGCCGTGCACAGGATAGCGGTAAAGCCGATTACCGGGTGCAGATGGCCCGGTGCCGCCAGCAAGCCGCACAGCGCGGTATAGACCACCAGCACCATCACGCGCGGCTTGGTGAGCGCGAGGAAATCGCGCCACTCGGCCGGAAGCACCGGCGTCATCGGGACGGCAGGAGACGACATGGGATGCGCTATAGGCGTCCGATGGGATTCGTGAAAGCCATTGCGCCGGATCGCAAAAATGCTGGCCGCTGGCCACGCCCCCTCCATCCGTGGCTTTCCCCGCCGCGCGAGGGCGCTTACGCTCCACCGCCTGATCGAGGAGAGGCCGGTGCCAGTCGACGCAAAGATGCTGGGCGAGATCACCGCCTATATTCGCCGTTGGGACGACCACCTCGATCTTTACTTCGGGGGCAAGTTCGATCTCGGGGGCAAGCGCCTGCTGGTTGTTGGATCGGGCTGGGGCACCGAAGTGCTGTGGGCACTCCGCAAGGGCGCAGCCCATGTGACCGGCATCGACCCGCGCGATGACGAGCGCGCGTTTGTGGAACAAGCGCTGGCCGAAGAAGGGCTGGCGCACCTCGCCGAGCGCTTCACGCTCCATCAGGGCACGGCACCGACCGTGGACGATCTCGGCACATTCGATCTGATCCTGTCCAACAATGTGTTCGAACATATTGATGGCCTGTCCGCCAACCTCGTGGCCCTCGAACGCTTCCTGCCCGATCGCGGCGGCCGCATCTTCATCTTCACCGATCCGCTCTTCTATGCGTCGGCCGGACACCATTTGCCGATCGGCCCGTGGGAGCATCTGACGACGAGTCAGGAGGCAGTCCGGGATCGCGTATCCTCCCGCCAATGGCGGGAATATCGCAACGGACTCAACGGGATGACCATCACGGTCTTTCTGGAGGCGGTGCGGGAGGCAGGGCTGATCCTGCTGGATCTGGGCATTCGGCCCGATCCGAACATCGAACGCTTCGTCGCCAACCGCAAGGCGTTCCCACCCGGCCTCAAGCCGATGGACCTGTGCCTGTCGGGGATCAGTTGCACGCTGGCCTTCCCCCACAATATCTGAGGCCGACCCGCGGACGCCGTCCTGGCAACATGAGAAAGGCCTCGGATCGCTCCGGGGCCTTCCTCTGTTCCGATCTGGATCCCAACGCTTAGTCGATGCGGGGAAGCTGCTCGAACTGGTGATAGGGCGGCGGGCTGGACAGAGTCCATTCCAGCGTCGTCGCGCCTTCGCCCCAGGGATTGTCCCCGGCCTTCGGCCCGGCGAACAGCGAGTAGATCACGTTCACGAAGAAGATCGCCATGCCGGCAGCCATGATCTCATAGCCGTGCGTCGCGATCGAATTCCAATAGCCATAGGCATCGGGATAATCGGGATAGCGGCGCGGCATGCCTTCCATGCCCAGGAAGTGCATCGGGAAGAACAGGACGTTCACGCCGACGAAGAACACCCAGAAGTGCAGCTTGCCGAGCAGTTCGTTATACATGCGGCCCGACATTTTCGGGAACCAGTAATAGAAGCCGGCGAACAGGCTGAACACGGCGCCCAGCGACAGCACGTAGTGGAAATGGGCCACCACGTAATAGGTGTCCTGGAAATAATTATCGATGCCGCCATTGGCGAGCAGCACGCCGGTCACGCCACCCACGGTGAACATGAAGATGAAGCCCAGCGCCCACAGCATCGGCGTCTTGAAGGAGAGCGAGCCTTCCCACATCGTCGCGATCCACGAAAAGATCTTGATGCCGGTCGGCACCGCGATCACCATCGTCGCGGCGGTGAAATACATCTTCGTGTCGACCGACAGGCCGGTCGTGAACATGTGGTGCGCCCACACGATGAAGCCGACCACGCCGATCGCGACCATCGCATAAGCCATGCCGAGATAGCCGAAGATCGGCTTGCGGCTGAAGGTTGCGATGATGTGGCTGATCATGCCGAAGCCCGGCAGGATCATGATGTACACTTCGGGATGACCGAAGAACCAGAACAGGTGCTGGTACAGGATCGGATCGCCGCCGCCCGACGCATCGTAGAAGGTCGTGCCGAAGTTACGATCGGTCAGCAGCATCGTGATCGCGGCGGCGAGAACCGGCAGCGAGAGCAGCAGCAGGAACGCGGTGACCAGTACCGACCAGGCGAACAGCGGCATCTTGTGCAGGGTCATGCCCGGCGCGCGCATGTTCAGGATGGTGGTGATGAAGTTGATCGCGCCCAGAATGGACGAGGCGCCAGCCAGGTGGAGCGACAGGATCGCCATGTCGACCGCAGGTCCAGGCGAGCCGCTGGTCGACAGCGGCGCATAGACCGTCCAGCCCGTACCCGCACCAGGACCGGTACCGCCCGAGAAGAAGGTTGATCCCAGCAGCAGCAGGAAAGCCGGCACCAGCAGCCAGAACGAGATATTGTTCATGCGCGGGAAGGCCATGTCCGGCGCGCCGATCATGATCGGGACGAACCAGTTGCCGAAACCGCCGATCATGGCCGGCATGACCATGAAGAACACCATGATAAGGCCGTGCGCGGTGACGAGCACGTTCCACAGATGATGCGCCTGATCAGCCGTGCCGGGGCCGTGCAGCATCTCATACCAGATACCCAGATACTGGATGCCCGGATGCGCCAGCTCGGCCCGCATCAGGCCTGAAATACCGCCGCCGATAATGCCGGCGATGATCGCGAAGATCAGGTAAAGGGTTCCGATATCCTTGTGGTTGGTCGACATGAACCAACGCGCGAAGAAGGCCGGCTTGTGATCGGCGTCATGATGGTGATCATGCGCGTCATCGGCTTGGAAATGGCTCGGACGGGCGGCGATATCGGTCATCTACTTAGCCTCAATTCTGCCCGGTGGCAGCTTGGGAACTGGTCGGCGGCTTGGCGGTGGTTCCCGGAACGACGGCGTCGGTCGGCACCGGTCCGCTGGCCGGCTGCGCGGCGGTCGCCGGCGACGTCGCGGTCGCGTCCGGATTGGCCGCGCCCTTGGGGCCCGGCATCGTGCCGCCCTTGAAGGCGACCCACTGCGCGAATTGCGCCGGTGGAACCACCTCGACCGCGATCGGCATGAAAGCGTGGCGTGCACCGCACAATTCCGAACATTGGCCGAAATAGACGCCGGGCTTGTCGATCTTGAACCAGGTCTCGTTCAGCCGGCCGGGCACCGCGTCCATCTTCACCCAGGCGGCGGGCAGCGCCCAGCTGTGGATGACGTCGTTGGACGTCGTGATCACCTTCACCACCGCGCCGGCGGGAACGACCATGCGCTCGTCGACCGCGAGCAGGCGGGGCCCGTCCGCATCGGTACGCGGCTTTTCCTTGCCGGTGACTTCGTTCTTCTCCTTCAGCATGTTGGAGACGATCTCGAAGTCGCCATTGTCGGGATATTGGTAAGTCCAATACCATTGATTGCCGATCGCCTTCACGGTCAGGTCGGCCTTCGGCGGCGAATATTGGTGCGCCAGCAACTTGATCGACGGTACCGCAATGCCGACCAGGATCAGCACCGGCAGCAGCGTCCACACGATCTCGATGAACGTATTGTGGTGCGTGCGCGACGGCACGGGGTTGCTGCGCGCATTGTAGCGGATGATCACCCAGATCAGCAGCAGCAGCACCAGCACCGAGATGAGGACCATCATCGGCACCAGGATATAATCGTGGAAGCGAACCGCCTCGTGCCCGATCGGGGTCACCTGCGGCTGCAGGCCGATCCGATCCGTCGGCATGCCGACGCCCTGGACGGGCGTGAGGTGGACGATATCCGCCGGCTTGGCCGCCACCGCAGGCGCCGGCGCGCTTTGCACGGCAGGCCCGGGATTCGGAGTCACCGTCTGAGTGGCCGGCGCCTGAGCCGGCGCGGTTGCCGCGCCAAATACAGCCAGCCCCAGAAACATTGCGAGGACGCTGCCCCGGATCGTCTTCAACACTCGGCTCGTTCCCCAGCTGGAGACTTTGGGTAATAGCATCGCCTGAAGCCGGGCCGCGGGCGCGCTTGGAGGCCGTCTCAACACCGGTTTCCGCCGAAATGCAAGCTGTTGAAGCCAAGCTATGCGCCGTCTATCGCCAGTAAAAGCGTAAATGCGTGCGAGGAGCCACAGCTATGACCGAGGACGAGGTGCTGGCGGAATTCCGCGCGGCGGAGGCTTTGCTGGAAGGGCACTTCATCTTGTCGTCCGGGCTTCGCAGCCCACGCTATCTACAGTGCGCGCGCGTCCTGATGAACCCTGCCCGCGCCGGTCGACTCGCCGAGGCTTTGGCCGCCAAGATTCCGCAAGAGCTGCGCGACCGTCTCCAGGCGGTGGTCTCGCCGGCCATGGGCGGCGTCATCGTCGGGCAGGAAATGGGCCGCGCACTCGGCCTGGACGCGATGTTCGTCGAGCGGCCGACCGGCACGTTCGAGCTGCGCCGCGGCTTCGCGCTCACCCCTGGGCAGACGATCCTGCTGGTGGAGGATGTGGTCACCACCGGCCTGTCGTCGCGCGAGGCGATCAAGGCGGTGGAGCAGGCCGGCGGCGAGGTCATCGCCGCGGCGTCGCTGGTGGATCGGTCGAACGGCACCGCCGATCTTGGCGTCCCCTTCTTTCCGCTGATCCGCTTGGACGTTCCGACCTATGCGGCCGACGCGCTGCCGCCGGAACTGGCGGCGATCCCGGCGATCAAGCCCGGCAGCCGCGCCAAGCCCGACGCGACCGGAGTTTCGGCAGCATGAGCAGCCGGCTGCGCCTGGGCGTCAATATCGATCACGTCGCCACCGTGCGGAATGCCCGCGGCGGCGAACATCCCGATCCCGTGCGCGCGGCCGCGATTGCCGCAGGCGCGGGTGCGGACGGGATCACCGCCCATCTGCGCGAGGATCGGCGCCACATCACCGATAGCGATATCGATCGCCTGATGGCCGGCATCGCGCTTCCCCTGAATCTCGAGATGGCGGCAACCGAGGAAATGGTCGCCATCGCGTTGCGCCATCGCCCCCACGCGGCCTGCATCGTGCCGGAGCGGCGGCAGGAGCGCACCACCGAAGGCGGCCTGGATGCGGACGGCCACCGCGAGGCCCTTGCGCCGATGGTGCGCGCGCTCAGCGAAGCCGGCATCCGCGTCAGCCTGTTCATCGAGCCGACACCGGCGCAGGTCGAAGCCGCCATCGCGCTCGGCGCACCCGTGGTCGAATTCCACACCGGCCGCTACGCCCACCGCACGGGTGCTGCCCGCGCGGACGAGCTGAAGCGCATCGCCGACATGGCCGCGCTTGCCGCCAAGAACGGTATCGAGCCGCATGCCGGCCATGGCCTCACTTATGACAATGTCGCCCCGGTCGCGGCGATCCCGCAAATCGCCGAGCTGAATATCGGCCATTTCCTGATCGGCGAGGCGATCTTCATCGGCCTGGACGAGGCGGTGCGGCGGATGCGCGCGGCGATGGACGCGGCGCGATGATCATCGGGCTGGGATCCGACCTGTGCAATATCGAGCGGATCCAGAACTCGCTCGATCGCTTTGGCGAACGCTTCATCGATCGCGTCTTCACCGATGCCGAACGCGCCAAGGCGGAGCGGCGGACGATGACCCGCGCCGGCACCTACGCCAAGCGCTTCGCCGCCAAGGAGGCCTTTTCCAAGGCGATCGGCACCGGCTTCAACCAGGGCGTGTTCATGAAGGATATCGGCGTGGTCAACCTGCCGTCGGGCGCGCCGACCCTGGCTTTGTCAGGCGGAGCGAAGGCGAGGCTTGACGCGATGACGCCTGCGGGCCACGCGGTGGACATTCATGTCACGCTCACGGATGACCATCCATGGGCGCAAGCCTTCGTTATTCTGTACGCGCGCAAGATCTGAGCCGAGGAATTGAGTTTGAGCGAGCCGGAAATGACCGTTCCCCTTACCAAGGGCGCGGCCGAGAAGCCCACAACGGACTGGTGGGCCGAAATCAAGAGCTTCGCCTGGCTCATCCTGGCCGTGCTGGCGGTGTGGAGCTTCATCGCCAAGCCTTTCTACATTCCGTCCGAATCGATGATGCCGACCCTCATCAAGGGGGACCGGCTGGTCGTCACCAAATATCCTTATGGCTGGTCTTACGTATCGCCGGCGCCGATGCATTTGCTGCCGTTCATCCACGGCCGCCTGTTCGGGCGGCTGCCGGAGCGCGGCGACGTCGTCATCCTGAAGCCGCCGGAAGCGAATTCGGACTATATCAAGCGGGTCGTCGCGCTGCCCGGCGATCGTATCGCCGTCCGCGAAGGCGTGATCATCCTGAACGGCGTCCCGATCAAGCGGGTGCAGGAAAAGCCTGCCATGATCCCGATCGACGACAATGTCCCCTGCTCCAGCCCGGCCGAGGCGCCGTTCCAGACGACCGGGCCTGACGGCAAACGCTATTGCGCGCTGCCGCGCTTCCGCGAAACGCTGCCCAACGGCGTCAGCTACGACACGATCGACCTGGGCTATATGCCGGGCGGGCCGGACGATTTCCCCGAAATCACCATACCCGACGGCCAGGTCTTCGTGATGGGCGACAATCGCGACGAATCCGCCGACAGCCGCGTCTCGCAGTCGCAGGAAGGCCTGGGCGGCCCGATCCCGTGGGAAAATCTGGGGGGCCGCGCCGAATTCATCAGCTTCAGCTATGATGGATCGACCCAATATTTTAACCCGCTGACGTGGATCAGCGCCCTGCGCGGCGGCCGCGCCGGGACGAGCCTGCGCCCGCATCGCGATACGCCGGCCAGATGAGCGAGGCGGGGCGCTCCGCTCCGTCGACCCCGGAAGCCGGCACGCCGGCGCCGGAACGCAATGGCTGGTTGAAGGATCTGGGCGGCTATGCGCTGGCGGCTCTGGCCGTGCTGGCGGTGTGGACTTTCGTCGCCCGGCCTTTCTACATCCCGTCCGAATCGATGATGCCGACGCTGATCAAGGGTGATCGGCTGGTCGTCACCAAATTCCCCTATGGCTATTCCTACGCCTCGCCCGCGCTGCACATCTTGCCGTTCATACCGGGCCGCCTGTTCAACCGCCTTCCCGAACGCGGCGACGTCGTCACGCTGGATCATGACGGCGAAGAGCTGATCAAGCGGGTGATCGGCCTGCCGGGAGATCGGGTGGCGGTGCGCGGCGGGACGATCATCCTGAACGGCGTCCCCGTGCCGCGCCGACGCGAAACACCCGCCGCCCTGCCGGTCGATGCCAACCTCCCCTGCGATACGCTGCTCGAAAGCCGCTTTCGCACGCCGGATGGACATGGTGGCGCCCTTTGTGCGTTACCGCGCTATCGCGAGACGCTGCCCAACGGTGTCAGCTATGACACGATAGACATGGGAGATTTCGGTGCCGAGGGTTATGACGATTATCCCGAAATCACCGTGCCGGCAGGGCATGTGTTCCTGATGGGCGACAATCGCGACGAATCCGCCGACAGCCGCGTCCCGCCGTCCAACAACGGCCTGGGCGGCCCGGTCCGGATCGAGACGCTCGGCGGCCGGGCGGAATGGATCACTCACAGCTATGACGGCCGTGGTGCGCTGTGGAACCCCGTATCATGGGTCACCGCGCTGCGCGGCGGCCGCGCCGGCACCAGCCTTCGTCCGCAGCAGGCGGCCAAGTGAGCGCGCCAAGCGGCCCGCTGGAAGAACCCGGTCCTTCCGATTTCGCCACCCCCGGCACATCCCGCGAATTCCGTCATGCCGTCATCTGGATCGGCTCGGCAGTCGCGGTCGCGCTGGTCTGGCTGCTCGCCCAGCCGCTGCTGCTGATCATCGGCGGCGTCGTCTTCGCCGCCTTGCTGGATGGCGGCGTCCGGCTGCTCGGCAAGGCGTTTCCCCGGCTCGGCCGTGGTCTGCGCCTGGCCATCGTCTCCGTACTGGTGGCGCTCTTCCTGGTCGGTTTCGTCGTGCTGATGGGCAGCCAGCTGGCCGGCCAGTTCGAAGCGCTGCGCGCGGTGGTGATGGAACAAACGGATCGGCTGGTCAGCTATGGCCACAGCCTCGGCCTGGTCCCGCCCAAGCAGGGCGCCGCCCAGATCGGCCGCCAATTGGTCGGGTCGTTCGGCCAGGTCACGGCCGCGCTCGGCACTGCCATCGGCGCGCTGTCGAGCCTGCTCGCGATCATCGTGCTGGGCCTGTTCATCGCAATGGAGCCACGCCTCTACGAACGCGGCGTCGCCTGGATGCTCCCGATGAAGAAGCGGGCCGATTTCTATCGCACGGCAGAGAAAATGGGCCACACGCTGCGGCGGCTGATGGCCGGCCGGCTGGTCGGTATGGCGGTGGAAGGCGTCTTCGTCGGCACCGCGCTAAGCCTGATTGGCGTCCCGATGGCGCCGTTGCTGGGGGTACTGACCGGGCTGCTCGCCTTCCTGCCCAATATCGGCGGAATCATCTCTGGCGCGCTGATCGTCGTGGTAGGCTTTTCGGCGGGTACGCACATCGGCATCGGCGCGATCTGCGTCTATATCGCGGTGCAGACGTTCGACGGCTATGTCGTGGTGCCGATGGTCGCGCGTCGCGCGGTGGATCTTCCGCCGGCGCTGGTGCTGGGCTGCCAGCTCCTGTTCGGCGCCCTGTTCGGCATATTGGGTCTGGCGCTGGCCGACCCGATCGTCGCGATGGTGAAGGTGCTGCTGGAAGAGAAGAGCGAGCTGGCAGCCGAGGATGCCGGCGCGCCCTGATCCTTACATGCCGGGTTCGGCCATCCCGGGCGGCATTGTAACGAACTGGTGCATGGTCACATCGAACACCAGGACCGAATTGGCCGGGATCACCACATTGCCGGTCGCATCGCTCTTGGCGTCGCTGCCATAGGCCTGCTCGGGCGGGATCCAGAAGCGATAGACCGAATCCTTCGGCATCAGCGACAGCGCCTCGCGGAAGCCCGGCACGACGCGCGACAGCGGCATCGGCACGGGCTGGCCGGGCTTGCTGGCGTCGAACTCGGTCCCATCGGTCAGCGCGCCACGATAATCGACCAGCGCGACATCGGCCGGCGTCGGCGTCGGGCCACTACCGGCCTTGATCACCATATATTCCAGGCCCGACGCCGTCGTCTTCACGCCGTGACGCTTGCCATTGGCCGCCATGAAGGCCGGCGCCGGCAGCTTGGCCATGGCGGGTGAGGCAACCGCGCCCTGACGGGCGGCGGTGGTGGCATAGACGCCGCCGCCAATGCCGCCGATCAGCAGCAGGGCGATGCCCGCCCACAAGGCGGTGACACCACTCTTGCCCACCGGGCGCAGCGGAACGGCGGTAATATCGGACATGGAAGAATCAGGCCTTAGCGGGCTTGATCGCGCTCGGTGCGCTTACGCTCCAGCTTGCGGGCACGACGGATCGCAGCAGCACGCTCCCGCGCGCGCTTTTCCGACGGCTTCTCGTAATGACGACGCAGCTTCATCTCGCGGTACACGCCTTCCCGCTGCAGCTTCGTCTTGAGCGCGCGAAGGGCCTGATCGACTTTTTTATCGCGACCGATGATCTGCATAAATAAACCAATTCTCCAGTCGGGCTGGCGCGTCCGTCAGCCGGCAATAAAAGATTGTCGCCGCGAGCGGTGCCCGCGTCGGAAGCGGCGCCCCTAACAGTGCAGGGGTGATTCTTCAAGCCTTTCAGCCGAAGCGAAAGGCGGAAACCGTCCAGCCAAGCACATGGTCGCGATGATCGTGCACCGCCGGATCGTCGCCGCCGGCGCCCAGTGCCACCATCAGCGGCAACAGATGCTCCTCGCGCGGGTGGGCGAAGCGGGCCAGCGGCAGGCTTGCCCAGTTGGCCACGCGCCGCCGGCGGGCGGCAGGATCGGGATCGGTCACGGCTGCGCTCAACGCCGCGTCGAAGGCGTCGGCCTGCGGCGTCACATCCTGCCCCAGGCTGCGCATATTGTGGAAGCTCATGCCCGATCCCACGATCAGCACGCCATCATCGCGCAGCGATTCGAGCGCCTGCCCCGCCCGGATATGCGTGGCCGGATCCAGATCGGCGCGCAGCGACACTTGCAGGGTCGGGATATCGGCGTCGGGGACGGCCACCTTCATCGGGATGAATACGCCATGATCCCAGCCGCGGGCATCATTCTCGCCGACCTTGAAGCCCGCGCCCTCCAGCAGCTGGCGCGCCCGCGCCGCCAGATCGGGTGCCCCGGGCGCATCCCAGCGCAGGCGATAGGTATGTTCGGGGAAGCCGCCATAATCGAACAGCAAGCCGGGCCGGCGACCGCTATGAACGGTGAAGTCCGCCTCCTCCCAATGCCCCGATACGATCAGGATCGCGCGCGGCCGTTCCGGCAACGCAGGCAGGATGCCGGCAAGGTAGTCCCGCATCTCCCGCCACGCCGGCGGGCAGCTTCCGTCGGGATTGAGGAAGAAGCAGGGGCCTCCGCCATGGGGAAGGAACAGGCTTGGTTGGCGCATGGCACAAAGATGGCAAGGCCCTGCCCACTTTCCAAGCGGGCGCGCTGTTTCTAGGCTGCGATCATGACCCGCTTCACCGTGAATGGCGAACCCGTCCATTACAAGATGGACCCGCAGACACCCTTGTTATGGGCGCTCCGCGACGCATCCAACCTCACCGGCACCAAATATGGCTGTGGCGCCGGGCAGTGCGGCGCGTGCACCGTCCATGTCGACGGGGTCGCCCGCCGGTCGTGCCAGGTCCCGATCGGCGCGATCGAAGGCAGCTTCGTCACGACGATCGAAGGACTGACAAGCGATCGCAGCCACCCCGTTCAACAGGCGTGGGTCGCGGAACGTGTGCCCCAATGCGGCTATTGCCAGTCCGGCATGATCATGGCCGCCGCCGCCCTGCTGGCGCACACGCCCAATCCCAGCGATGCGCAGATGGATGAAGCGATCACGAACCTGTGCCGCTGCGGCACCTATGCCCGCATTCGCCGCGCCATCCGGCGCGCCGCCCAGGCCGCGCACGGCGGTCGGCCGATTGCCGCAGCCCCGCCGCCGGACATCGATCCGGCCGACGCGGCCGCCGCCGTTCCCGCGCTAACTCCTTCTCATAAATAGCTTTCTGAACGCTGACCGATCAATTCAGCGATCAATCAACCTGCCGCGTTCACACAGGATGCAATGACGGGCGCGTTTGGCGCCCGCAGCAGGAGTGATGCTGATGCAAAGGTTCAAGCTGGCTCTGCTCGCCGCGGCCACCATTCTGGTGGTGTCGCCGGCGGCCGCGCAGGGCCCCGGTCAGAATGATCGTCATGCCGGGCGCGAGGGCGGGTTCCGCGATGGCGGGCCACGCGGCAATATGCGGCCGACCCCGCCGCAGGCGCAGGTCCAGCAACCACAGCCGCGCCCGCAGCCACAAGCCGGCGCGCCGCCCCCGCAGCAGCGCGGCGATTGGGGTCGCAATCGCTTCTCCGGCCAGTCCGGCGATCGCCCGCAATGGCGCGCCGACGAAGGGCCTGGCAACGGTCGCGCGCCTTGGGCCGAGCGCCGTTTCGATCCGAACCGCGTCGACAACCGCCCGTCGCCGCCCCAGGCGGCGCAGCCGCAGGATCGCGCACAATGGGATCGCGCCCGCAATGGCCAGTGGAACCGCAATGACGGCCAGCCGCGGCCCGACCGCGGCTGGCGCCGCGGCGACAATGATCGCCGTGGCGAGGATGGGCGCTGGAACCGTGGCGATCGTGATCGGCAGTGGAACAATGATGGCCGCAATGATCGGCGGTGGGACAATGATCGCCGCTGGAACAATGACCGGCAGTGGGATCGCGACGGCCGCCGCGACAATGATCGGCGGTGGGACGACAATCGCCGCCGCTGGGACAATGATCGGCGCGGCTGGCGCGGCGATCGCTGGGACCGGAACTGGCGCAACGACCGCCGCTACGACTGGCGCAGTTGGCGCAACAGCCACCGCAGCATCTTCTATCGCGGGCGCTACAACGCACCTTACGGCTATAGCTATCGCTCGGTCAGCCGCGGCTTCTTCCTGGAACCGCTATTCTACGCGTCCAGTTACTGGCTGAACGATCCGTACGAATATCGGCTTCCGCCGGCAGAATGGCCGTATCGGTGGGTGCGCTATTATGATGACGCATTGTTGGTCGACACCACCAGCGGCGAAGTTGTCGATGCCATCCAGGGTTTCTTCTTCTGAAGAAGAATATCGTCGGCCGAAAGCAGGAAATTCTTTCTGTTTGCTGACGGCGATATTCGAAACCCATTCACCGAATCAGGAATAGATCAAGATCAGACGAGGGCGTTCGCGCTCCGTCCGATAGAAGCAGAAAGAGGAGCAGATGATGCGCATGGCAATTTTTGCGGGCCTGATCGCCGCGACGATCGTACCGGCGGTGGCACAGGCCCAGACGAACGAGTTGCGCAACGATCGCCGCGAGATCCGCGAGCAGCAGCGCGATGTTCAGCGCGCAATCCGCAACGGCGCCTCCCCGCGGGAAATCCGCGACCAGCGCCAGGATGTACGGGAAGCGCGCCGCGAATATCGCGACGACTGGCGGGATTATCGCCGCCGTAATCCGGCCATCTATCGTGGCGGACGCTGGGACGGCCCGCGCGGCTATCGCTACCGGCCGGTCAATGCGGGCTATCGTTTCAATCCCGCTTTGTACGAGCGCCGCTACTGGGTCGACCCCTATCGCTATCACCTCCGCCCCGTCCTGGGTGGGCAGCGCTGGGTCCGCTACGGGAATGACGTCGTGCTGGTGGACGTCCGCAGCGGCCGCGTGCTGGAGGTCAATCGCCGCTTCTTCTTCTGATCGTGTTCGTAGCGTAGCGTAACGAAAAGCCCGGGCTGGCAACGGCCCGGGCTTTTTACGTGGTTGGCCTCAGGCCAGCCGACCGAACGGCAGCAGCTTGCGCGCCAGCAACTGGGCGGTACGGCCGTCACCGGAGCGCAGCGGCACCAGCAATGCCTGCGCCTGCCGCTTGGCGATCCGGTCAAGAGCGGTGGGCGCGGGCGCCGCCGCCGCCTGTTCCGCCAGATGCAGCGCAGTGGCGACATCCTTCGGATTAAGCCGGATGCGCATCATCGCCGCGAAGCCGCTGAAGAAGGGCCGACCGCCACCAAGCGCGACGGCCCGGTCCAAGGCCGCCAACCCGACATCCTTTTTCGCGCCCAGCATCGTCGTCGCCAGGAAGCCCGATTCCACCGTATCCAGATGCCAGGATGCGATGGCGAGATGCGCCTCCGGATCGCGCGGATTGGCAGCCAGGAAGGCTTCGAAAATCTGGCGCGCGGTCTTGGCATCGCCCGGCGACCGGGTCAGCCGCGCGCGATCGCCGATGCCGACCCCGCGCTGCATCTGCGCCTCGCGATCATGCGGGTTGGCGGCAAGCTGCGCCTGCGCGGCGGCCAGCGCCTGATTGACCAGCTGCAACGCTGCCGCCTTGTCGGTGGTCTGGAAGGCGGCCTGCGTCAGCAATTCGCGGGGGGTGGCCGCCGATGATGGCATGGCGACGGCCAGGGCGGCGGCGCACAGCCCGGCGCGAATGGCAGTTCTCAAATGTTGCATAAGGTTAAACAAAGCTTCGGCGTGCCAATCGATCCGTTCACGCCACTCGGTCCAGCGCATCCGCTATCAGGGCGCGGCTGTTGGACAGCCCATATAATGCGATGAAACTGCCCATGCGCGGCCCCTGCTCGGAACCCAGCAGCGTTTCATACAGCGCCTTGAACCATTCGCGCAGCCGCTCCTGGCCGTAATAGGTCTTGCCGACCTCATAGACGTCGTTCTGCGCCGCTGCCGCCAGATCCTGAGCGGCGTCCAGCGCGGCAAGCCGTGTATCCAGATCGCGCAGCGCCACGGCCTCCTCCGCCGTCGGCGCGCGCCGCTGCAGCGTTGGGGCGACATAATCGCGATGATAGGCCAGTGCATGACCGATCAGCGCGTCCAGCGCCGGATGCTGCGTGCCCGGGCGATAGGCCTGCAGATAATCGCGCACGACATCCTGATCGGCATTGCCGATCACGCCAACCAGGTTGAGCAGCAGGCCGAAGCTGATCGGCAGCGGCTCGGCCGGCACATCGCCATTGTGGATGTGATGGACCGGGTTGCCGAGCTTCTGCGGCAATCCTTGCGCGGGATAATCCGCCACCGACTTCCAATAATCGTCGATCGCGCGCGGGATCACGCCGATGTGCAACTGCTTGGCGCGCTTGGGCTCCCGATAGGCGAAGTAAGCCAGGCTCTCCGGCGGGCCATAGGTGAGCCACTGCTCCAGGCTCAGCCCGTTGCCCTTGGACTTGGAGATCTTCTCGCCATGTTCGTCGAGGAACATCTCGTAATTGAAGCCCTCCGGCGGCTTGGCGCCCAGCACCCGGCAGATCTTCGACGATTGGATGACCGAATCGATCAGATCCTTGCCCGACATCTCGTAATCGACGCCCAGCGCGACCCAGCGCATCGCCCAGTCGACTTTCCACTGCAGCTTGGCCGCGCCGCCCAGCGCGCTGGCCGTGATCACATCGCCATCGGGCGCGGTATAGCGGATCGTGCCTGTGTCCGCGTCGACCACCTCGACGGGGACCTGCAACACCACGCCGGTCTTCGGATCGACCGGCAGCACCGGCGAATAGGTCGCCTGCCGCTCCTGCCGCAGCGTCGGCAGCATCACAGCCATGATCGCGTCATAATGGCGCAGCACGTTGCGCAGCGCATCGTCGAAGCGACCGCTCGAATAATATTCGGTGGAGGAAATGAATTCGTACTGAAAGCCGAAGCGGTCGAGAAATTCGCGCAGCATCGCATTGTTGTGATGCGCGAACGATTCGAACTTGCCGAACGGATCGGGGATGCGGGTCAGCGGCTTGCCGAGATGCTCAGCCAGCATCGCCTGGTTCGGCACATTGTCCGGCACCTTGCGCAGCCCGTCCATATCGTCGCTGAACGCGATCAGGCGGGTCGGCACGTCCGACAGCTCTGCATAGGCATGGCGCACCATCGTCGTGCGCAGCACTTCGTTGAACGTGCCGATGTGGGGCAGGCCCGAGGGGCCGTAGCCCGTTTCGAACAGCACATGGCCCTTGGCGGGCGCACCCTCCGGATAGCGGGCAAGCAGCTTGCGCGCCTCCTCATAGGGCCATGCCTTGGAGGCGAGCGCCGCATCGCGCAGATCGTTTGCCATTTGTTCCCGGACTATCTAAATGTTCGAAAGCGCCTTTAGGATGGGCAGCGAAATGTGGGAAGCGCCGCGTGGCCGCCCCCGAAGGAGTCTTGGGGAGATGGAGATAGTTCCGCCCGACGCCACCCTGCCAATCCCCTATGTGCGGCGTCTCAATCGCATCGCCGAACAGACCATCTATCTCGCGCGGCCGGGGCTGCGCGCCTTGCCGTCCGGCGCGGGGGCGGTTGCCGTCGCCGTCGCCTTCCAGGCCTTTACGCTGACCCTTCTCTTGTGGGCGGTCTGGTGGCCGGCGCCGATCAGCACGGGCGACTATGTCTTCGCGATCGGATGTTCCGCCGTCTTCGCCTTCCTCGTCATCAGCGTCTTCCTGCTGCTGCTGCGCAAATATCCCGGCTTCCTGATCGCGATTTTGCGTGCCCCCTTCATCAGCCTGCGCGTTACCGATCGCAGGATCCTATGGACCTTGCCCTGGATGAAGGGCCCGCTGATGGAGATCGGGCGCGAACGCGTGTTGGGCGGCATCCTGGGGGATGTCGATCGAAACGGTAACGGCCCCGCGGCGGTGATGCTGGTGCCGGGCGATCCCAGCGCGGACATTGATGGCAACATCCATTTCGATCGCCTCCCCAACGCCGCTGCCTTCGTCGCCGCCTTGCGCAACTGGTAAACGAGGATGACGGGCAAGGAATCCGGTGCTGCCGCAGGGCAGCGCCCGGTCGGGCGCATCGCCTATCTGTTCGGATCGGACCGGCAGCATGGCCGCGCCTATGCGGGCGGGCCCGGCATGTTGAACGAGGGCAGCACCGATATCCGCCTGTTGCGATCGGATCCGGACGATTTCGTGCGCATCCACATTCCGGTCAATTTCGGGCGGCTGAAGTTGCGGCCGGCTTTGGGCGGCGTCGCGACGATCCTGAACCTCATCACCGACGCCGATCAGAACCCGCAGGTGCTGCAATGGGCCGATCGCGTGCTAAAGCCCTTCTCCGGGCGGGTGCTGAACCGGCCCGCCGCCGTGCGCGCCTCCACCCGCGACGCGGTGTATCGCAGCCTGTCCGATCTGCCCGGATTGATCGTGCCGCCGGTGGCACGCTTTCGCGGCCATCCCCCGCTCGCCCGCGCCGCCGTCGCGCAGGCCGGCGTGCGCTTCCCCGCCATATTGCGGGTCGCCGGCACGCATAATGGCCATATCCTGGGGACGATCCCGGATGTGGAGACGTTGCTGACGCAGATCCGGCCCGACACGATCTATCTGCTGACCGAATTCGTGGACCGGCCCGCCGCCAACGGCCTGTACCACAAGATCCGCATCCTCTTCTTCGGGGACGTGCCTGTCATTCGCCATCGCCTCGTCTCCGATAGATGGAGCGTCCATGGCGCCGATCGCGAACGGGTGATGCCAGATCGTCCGGAGGAGATGGATCGGGAACGTACGCTGCTGGCTGGCGGCATGGCCGCGCTGCCGCCGGTGGCGCAGGCGACCTTGTGGGCAATCCGCGCGCGGCTGCCGCTCGATTTCTTCGGCATCGATTTCGCGCTGCTGCCGGACGATCGCGTCCTGCTGTTCGAAGCCAATGCGACGATGAGTTTCTTCCCGCTCAGCACGCATCCGCTCTTCGCTTATGCCGGCGCCCCGGTTGTGGCGACGGCACGCGCGGCGATGGACCGGATGATGGCGGGCCCCGACGCGCTGCTTGAAGTCGCATGAGCAACGCGCCGCCTTTGCCCGCGCTGCATGCGACCCATGGCGGCATTTGGCTGGCCACGGCGGAGGGCACGCGCGCCCTCGGCCGGGGCGAGGCGATCGCGCAGGTCTCCGAAACGCCGACGATCCTGCTCAACGCGCCGCTCGTGGCCGCGCGGCTGGGCCTGAGCGAATTGTCCGGGCTCGACCTGCTCGAGCTATACGCCTTCGTGCATCCCGCCCGCTTCGCGGTGCCGACGCCCGCCGGGATGGCGCGCGCGCTGGGGCTGGAACCCCCGCAGGACGATGCCGGGGCCGCCGCCTTTCTGCGGGATGCGGCCGGCACGTTGCTGACGACGCTCGGCAACCCGCATTGGCCGGAGCGGGAGGGCGCGTGGACGTCGGCGCAGTCGCTCGGGCGCCTGCGCTGGCCATGGGCTAACCTGGTCGCGCCGCTGATCGACAAGCCCGCGCAGGGCGAACGCTGGCTATTCTCGCGCCTGCCGCAGTGGGAAGACGCGCCGCCCCGCCCCGATCCGCGTCCGCATCGCCAGGACGATGCCGCCACGCTGGAGCGGCTGGCGCGCCTCGTCGGCTCCGGCGCGGAGGCGCGCGAAGGCCAGCGTGCCTATGCCGCCGCCGCCGCCCGCGCCTTCGATCCGCGCGACAGTGCCGGTCGCCCCCATTTCGTGCTGGCGGAGGCCGGAACCGGTATCGGCAAGACCCTCGGCTATCTGGCCCCGGCCTCGCTCCACGCCGCCGAAGCCGGCGGGCCGGTGTGGGTATCCACCTACACCAAGGCGCTGCAGCGCCAGCTTGCGGCGGAAAGCGCGCGCGTCTTCCCCGACGATCGGGTGCGGCGCGAGAAGGTGGTGATCCGCAAGGGCCGCGAGAATTATCTGTGCCTGCTCAACCTGGAAGATGCGCTGCAAGGCGGTTTCCAGAACCGCGCCGCCATCCTCGCGCAAATGGTCGCGCGCTGGGCGGCCTATACGCGCGACGGCGATATGGTCGGCGGCGATCTGCCGGGTTGGTTGCCGACCCTGTTCCGCCGCGCCGGATCGACCGCGCTGACCGATCGGCGGGGCGAATGCGTCTATGCCGGCTGCCCCCATTACCGGAAATGCTTCATCGAACGCGCCAATCGCGCCGCCGATCAGGCCGATCTGGTGATCGCCAACCATGCTTTGGTGATGATCCTGGGGTCGCGCCGCATGGATGAGGGGCGGCCGCTCGCCCGCATCATCTTCGACGAAGGCCATCATCTGTTCGATGCGGCCGATTCGACCTTTGCCGCGGCGCTGACCGGGCAGGAGGCGATCGAGCTCAGGCGCTGGATATTGGGCCCTGAATCCAAGACGCGCGGGCGCCGGCGGGGGCTTGCGGCACGGCTGCTGGACCTTGCGTCCTATGATGAGGAAGGCCATCGCGCGATCGAACAGGCGTCCGCCGCGGCGCGGGAATTGCCGAGCGACGGATGGCTTGGCCGGCTGGCGGAGGATCTGCCGCTGGGCCCGATCGAGAAGCTGCTCGCGGCGGTGCGCGGCACCACTTACGCCCGCGCCAGTGCGGCGGATGCGGGCTATGGGATCGAGACGCATGCGGCCGAGCTGGACGTCGGCCTGATCGAGGCGGCGGCGCCCGCAGTCGAGGCGCTGGAGGGGCTGGTGCGCCCGCTCGCCCGGCTGCGCCAGCGGCTGCAGGCGGTGCTGGAGGATGCGCCCGACTGGCTGGACAGCGCTGCCCGCGCGCGGGTGGAAGGCGCGCTGGCGGGGCTGGTCAACCGCAGCCAGACGCTCGCGGCGTGGATCGCCTTGCTCGCGCGGCTGGGCGGGCCGGCCGATCCCGATTTCGTCGATTGGCTCGCGGTCGATCGGGTCGAGGGGCGCGAATATGATATCGGCCTGCACCGGCGCTGGCTGGACCCGACCCGGCCGCTGGCCGAGACCGTATTGAAGCCCGCCCATGGCCTGCTCGTCACCTCCGCGACCTTGCGCGGGGGCGATGATTGGGAGGGCGCGGAGGCGCGCAGCGGGGCGGTTCACCTCGACCGCGCGGCGATGCGTTTCGCCGCGCCCTCGCCCTTCGATTATGCCGCACAGGCCGAAGTGCTGATCGTGACCGACATCAAGCGCGGCGATACGGCGGCGCTGGCAGGGGCCTATGCCCGGCTGATCGAGGCGTCGGACGGGGGCGTCCTGGGGCTGTTCACCGCCATCCAGCGGCTGCGCGCGGTTCATGCCCGCATCGCCGATCGGCTCGCGCGGGAGGGGCTGCCGCTCTATGCGCAGCATGTCGATCCGATCGATACGGGCACGCTGGTAGACATCTTCCGCGACGATCCGCGCGCCAGCCTGCTCGGCACCGACGCGCTGCGCGATGGCGTCGATGTACCCGGCGATTCGCTGCGGATGGTGGTGATGGAGGGCGTGCCGTGGCCGCGCCCGACCGTGCTGCACGGCGCGCGAAGGGCGGCGGGTGGGGGCACGGCGCATGACGATCGCATCGTTCGGGCCCGGCTGGCGCAGGCCTTCGGACGGCTGATCCGGCGCGCGGGCGACCGCGGAACCTTCGTGTTGCTGTCCGCCGCGACGCCGTCGCGGCTGCTGGACGCCTTCCCGCCGGGGGTCGCGATCACGCGGGTGACGCTGGACGAGGCGGTCAAGCGGATCGGATCGCGACTTCCTTCCGTAGCATCTTTGCGCCATCAGGAAGCCGATCAGGCAGCAAAGGGTTAGGGCATGAAGCGGCTGACGCTGCTCCGGCATGCGAAATCGGGGGACGACGGCAGCGTCGCGCGCGATTTCGATCGGCCGCTGAATGCCAAGGGACGCCGCGCCGCGCGCGCGATCGGGCGGCATATGCGGGAGGCCGGGCTGCGCTTCGATGCGGTGGTGGCATCGCCGGCGCTACGCGTCGCGGAAACGCTGCAGGAGGTGGCGAGCGGATATGGCGCCGCGCTGGACCCGCAGTGGAACAAGACACTGTATCTGGCCCCGGTCAGCGAGCTGCTGGACGCGATCCATGCCGCCCCGCCCGAGGCGGACAGCCTGCTGCTGGTGGGGCATAATCCGGGGCTGGAACAGCTGGTGCTGATGCTGGTGCCGAGTGCCGACCCCAACAGCCCGCGCGACGAAATCGCGATCAAATATCCCACCGCCAGCCTGGCCGAACTGGAATTTCCGGTCGATCGCTGGGACGCGGTGGCGGCCGATGGCGGGACGCTGGTGCGGTTCGTCCGCCCGCGCGATCTGGACCCCGCACTGGGGCCGGATTACGTATGACCCCACCCCTCTTGCGGCGCGCAGGCCCTGCGGATGCGGGCAAGCTGGCGCTGGTGGGGGCGGCAACCTTCCTGCAAAGTTTCGCGCACGATCATCCCGGCGATGCGCTGGTGGCGCATGTCGAAACCTATCATTCGCGCGCCTGGTATGCGCAAATCCTGGCCGATCCGGCGTGCGCGACGTGGATATTGGAGACAGAGCTGGGCGCGCCGGTGGGCTATGCGGTGCTGACGCCGCCGCAACTGGACTGCGACACCGGGGCGGGCGACCTGGAATTGAAGCGCATCTACCTGCTCAGCGGATGGCAATCGGACGGCTGGGGGCTGCGTTTGCTGCAGGCCGCCGAGGCCGAAGCGCAGGCGCGCGGGGCGGAGCGGCTGTTGCTGTGTGTTTATTCGGCCAACCATGGCGCGCAGCGTTTCTATGCGCGGCACGGCTATGACGATGTCGGCGTGCGCCAGAAGTTCATGGTCGGCGCGGTGCCGTTCGAGGATTTCATCTGGGCGAAGCCGCTTGCGCCCGCGCCGGAGCAGAGGCTGCAAACGTAGCCGGAACGAAGCCGTTTCGTAGCGTCCCGCCGTCACAGGGCCACCACCCCAGCAGCAACAAGGTGGACCATGACGCGGCGGACGCGGCTTCCAACGACGATATCAGAGCATCCTTCGGCGTGAGCGAGGCGAATTTGCGGCGCGCGCAGCCGGCCGATGCCGCGGCCCTGGCCCTGCTCGGGGGCGCAACCTTCCTGGAAAGCTATGCGCGCGATCATCCCGGCGATGCCCTGATCCGCCATGTTCAGGCGCAGCATTCGCCTGCCTTTTACGCGCAGATGCTGGCCGATCCGGCCTGCGCGACCTGGGTTTTGGAGACGGATCTGGGGGCGCCGGTGGGCTATGCGCTGCTCACCAAGCCCGATCTGGGGTGCGAGACCGGGGCCGACGACCTGGAATTGAAGCGCCTGTACCTGCTTCGGGGCTGGCAAGCGGGGGGCTGGGGACGGCGCCTGCTGGCTGCGGTCGAGGCGGAAGCGGCGACGCGGGGGGCGGGCCGGCTGCTGCTGTGCGTGTCCGCCGACAATGCCACGGCACAGCGCTTTTACTGGCGGCACGGCTATGACGATGTGGGGCGCCAGCACATGTTCGGGATGGGCGGGCGCGCCTATCACGGGCTGATCTGGGCGAAACGACTCGGCGGCGATCCCGAGACACCGCCGGCGATACTCACCCGATCGGTCGCGCCAGAACCGGCCGGACAGTGGCCGCGGCGCTGGGCCTGAGCCCGGGACGAAGAGAGGAAAATCCAAAAAACACCAGAAACGAACTTGATGATTTCGGGGGTGCGGCGCGGCCGGGCGCTTGGATCGGTGGTTGGCCGGACGTGAGAAAGAGCCGAATTGGGGGCAGCGCTTGTACGTTATACGCGTACGATTGTCAAGGTGCGGGCTGGCGGCGGGCGGCCGGGGTCTGAGGGCGCTTGGGGGCGTCAGCCCGACTTTGCCGTGCCCCATGCTTTAGCCGTCACCCCAGCCCCTTCGACTGGCTGCAAGGCAGGCGCTCAGGATAAACTTCAGCCTCGGCTGAAGGCTGGGGTCCACCCCACTTCACCCGGCGACGCCGCCTGTGGAGAGGGACATGGATCCCAGCCTTCGCTGGGATGACGAGGGAGAGGTGGCTGGGCTGGGGGCTGTGCGGTGGTCTCGGCTGCGCTCGACGATGTGTCTCGACGTCGCTCGACACGAACGGGGGGCGAGGCGGGTTATTCTCCTAAATGTGAGCCCAGCGAAGGCTGGGGTCTATTCCGCGCATCTTATTGGACGTTGCTCGTGGAGGGGGGGCTGGATCCCAGCCTTCGCTGGGATGACGAGGGAAGCTTGGGATGACGAGGGAGGGGGGCTGTGCGGGGTCTCGGCTGTGCTCGACCCTGTGTCTCGACTTCGCTGGACACGAACGGGAAGGGGTGGGAGGCGGGCGGCTGCCTTGTGGTTCCACCGGACTGGCGAAAACTTCCCGGCGCCACCCGTTGACACGTTAACGGCGGCTGCACATATGCCCGCTGGCACTCGCGATTGGTGAGTGCCAACAGTTTACGGCATATGGTGGGGTGCGGCGTCAGGCCGTAGCCCACGCTTATTGCAGGAAAGGGACAATTATGGGTTTCCGACCGCTGCACGATCGCGTGCTGGTTCGTCGCGTCGAGGCTGAAGAGAAGACGGCCGGCGGCATCATCATCCCCGACACCGCCAAGGAAAAGCCGCAGGAAGGCGAAGTCGTCGCCGTCGGCGGCGGCGCCAAGGGCGACGATGGCAAGGTCACGCCGCTGGACGTGAAGGCCGGCGACAAGATCCTGTTCGGCAAGTGGTCCGGCACCGAGGTGAAGCTCGATGGCGAAGACCTGCTGATCATGAAGGAATCCGACATCCTGGGGATCGTCGGCTGATCTGAACGGCTTTCCCGACCTCCGTTCGCCCTGAGCTTGTCGAAGGGCCGTCCTTCTTCTGAGGACGAAAGAAGGGCAGGGCTTCGACAAGCTCAGCCCGAACGGAATGGGGAGCACAAGTGCTTCGACTTCGCTCAGCATGAGCGAATTTGGGTTCGACCTGATTGAAACTGGACCCCGGCTTCCGGGGAACGAAAGAAGGATTTAGGAACATGGCAGCGAAAGACGTCAAGTTTTCGCGTGACGCCCGTGAGCGCATTCTGCGCGGCGTCGACATCCTCGCCGATGCGGTGAAGGTCACGCTGGGGCCGAAGGGCCGCAACGTCGTGATCGACAAGTCGTTCGGCGCGCCCCGCATCACCAAGGACGGCGTGACCGTCGCCAAGGAAATCGAGCTTAAGGACAAGTTCGAGAATATGGGCGCGCAGATGCTGCGCGAGGTCGCGTCGAAGACGAACGACAATGCCGGCGACGGCACCACCACCGCCACCGTGCTCGCCCAGGCGATCGTGCGGGAAGGCATGAAGTCGGTCGCGGCCGGCATGAACCCGATGGACCTGAAGCGCGGCATCGACCAGGCGGTCGAGAAGGTCGTCGCCGACGTGAAGGCGCGTTCGAAGCCCGTTTCCGGCAGCCAGGAAGTCGCGCAGGTCGGCATCATCTCCGCCAACGGTGACACCGTCGTCGGCGAGAAGATCGCCGAGGCGATGGACAAGGTCGGCAAGGAAGGCGTGATCACGGTCGAGGAAGCCAAGGGCCTCGAGTTCGAGCTCGACGTCGTCGAAGGCATGCAGTTCGACCGCGGCTACCTCTCGCCCTACTTCATCACCAACCCGGAGAAGATGACGGTCGAGCTCAACGACCCGTACATCCTGATCCACGAGAAGAAG
>NZ_JBMDXN010000046.1:0-19509 GCF_048595155.1 Sphingomonas sp. | reverse complement strand
CACCCCGACGCTGGCGGCAGCGATGCGGCCATGGCTCGGCTCAACGCCGCCCGTGATCAAGGGAGGAAAGCTCGTGGTTGAGCCGACTCCCTTGGAGGTGCGCAAGGCAATCTGGCTGGACGTGCTGCGGGACGTCGCTGGACGCTCGCCGGCCGCGCGCGCCCGCACCAGCGTCACCCAATGCGCAGTCTGCGGCGCCACTGCCCTCGGCTCGATCGAGGGCCGTCCACTCTGTGTCCGACACACGGGCCAGCGCGCCCGCCTGCTTTTGGAGGCATCTCGTGGCTGACAGCAAGATTGAATGGACCGGCCGAAGCGATTGGAATCCGATCCGCGGTTGCACGCGCGTCTCGCCCGGCTGCGGCGGCCCCGGCCCCCATGGCGGCTGTTATGCCGAGGCGATCGCCGGTCGGTTCTCGGATCCTGGACAAGCCTTCCACGGCTTCGCCAATCGCACCAGCGCGGGCGGCCGATGGACTGGCAGGGTTGAAGTGCAGTGGGAACGGATCGGCCTGCCGCTCAGGTGGCGCAGGCCGGCGGTGATCTTCGCCAACTCGACCAGCGACGTTTTCCACGAGGCGCTGCCGGCGCACGAGATCGCAAGCATCTATGCCGTTGCCGTCGCGGCGCACCACTTACGCGGACACACGATCCAGATCGTCACCAAACGGCCTGACCGGGCGCGCGAGCTGCTCAACAGCGCCGAGTTCTGGGACCAGGTAAACGCCGAAGCGGGCATGCACGTCATGGAGCATGTCGACCCGCTGGACCGGCGCAGCGACGATGCGCGCGCGACGCTGGACGATTACGACGCCACGCGGCCGCCGCCGGGGATCTGGATCGGAGTATCGGTCGAGAACCAGGAGTGGGCGGACAAGCGGCGCGAGGATGCGAGCGGCATTCCGGCTGTGGTGCGCTTTGTCAGCTACGAGCCGGCGATTGGGCCGGTCGATTGGGCCGGTTGGGAATTTCTCGACTGGATGATCTCCGGCGGGGAAAGCGGCTTGCGGGCCCGCCCGTCGCATCCAGACTGGCATCGCGCCGCGCGCGACTTCTGCGCCGCGCACCGCATCCCGTACCTGTTCAAGCAATGGGGCGAGTACGGCCCGTACCAAGGCGAGCACGGCGTAGAGGGCGGCTGGATGGACCCGAACGGCTCATACTACGGTGGCCCGACGCAGTGGCCGCCTGCCGCAGATGAACGCCGAGCGTACATGATCCGGTGGGGCAAGAAGGCCGCGGGCCGCCGGCTCGACGGCGTGCAGCACGATGGAATGCCGGCATGAGCCTGCTCACCGGATCAGAACGCGACGCTGAGCGCCTTCCTGACCAGATCGATATCGGCCTGTTCCTCCGGCTGCTTCGGGCTGGGATTACTGTTCTGCAGTTCATTGAGCAGCTCTGTCAGCTTATCCACCGCCCACTGCTGATGATGTCCGCCGCGCAAGACGCCTGCTTGCAGCAGGATCGCCAGAGCCCGAAGTCCGAACGCTGCCTCCGCCTTAGCGAAGCCCTCTCTCCTGCCATTCTGAAGGTCTGTCATGACTGATCTCCCCATCATCTTCAGCGGTCCGATGGTGCGCGCCCTGCTCGACGGACGCAAGACGCAGACGCGCCGGCTAGCAACCTCCCCGCTCCGGCGGTGCAAAGTCGGGGATCGGCTTTACGTGCGGGAGAGCATCTACCTTTGGTCCACTGGTCACGATTGCGAGATCACGTTCGCGGCCGATGGCTCGACCCGGCAGACTGGCCCCAACACGGGCGAGATCCCCGATGCTGCCCTTGCCGCTTACTTTAAGATGGCGGATCGCTCCGTTGAGAAGCGGGCGCGCATCTCGCGCCCATCGATCCACATGCCGCGCTGGACGTCGCGCCTCACCCTTACTGTCGAAGACGTGCGCGTCGAGCGGCTTCGGGCGATTAGTGAAGCGGATGCGGAGGCGGAGGGATGCGTATGGGATAGCGCCGACGGTTACGACGTCTGGTACGTGCCTGGCGCGCAAATGCCCCGGCACGGGGCGACCGCGGCCGAATGCTACTCGATCCTCTGGGATAGCCTTCACAGTGATCCGGGCCAGCGCTGGCAGGACAATCCAGAGATCGTCGCTCTGACCTTCCGCGTCGTGCGCGGCAACATCGATCAGCTCGCGAGGGCGGCGTGATCACGAAGTTCCAGGGGCAAGGCAGCACCGTCCGCCACGCCAGCGGCCGCTATCTCATGATCTGGGAATACGCGGCGTCCGACGCGCACGGCTTCCACACCGGCGAGATCATCCGAGAATACCGGCTGATGGATCACCCGCTCGACGGCTGGCGGCTCTACTGCCCGCCTGATCGGATGCGAAGCCATCTCGACCGCGCGCTTCTAGATCCGAGCTGGGACGGCCTACGCGATCAGTTCGAGACGCTGCCGGCGCCGGGTTGCGCCTGCTGTGGCGCATACAATAAATTTGATCGGACCTGGCGCTGCACCGATGGGACGGTTCGCTGTGAGAAGCATGCGAAGCGCAATCCCTGCGCGATCGAGGGGTGCAAACGCACCACCGCCGCCCGGCAAGGCTGGTACAGCAACGACGACTGGCTGTGCGGCACGCATTGGCGCATCGCCTGCCCGCCCCGGTCCGCGCTCCGTCGTGCCTATCATCGGCTGTTCCGACTGAAGAAGAAGATCGGCCGGTCGACGCCTGAGCTGAACGCCCGTTACTGGCGCCTCATGCGGGGGATCATCTCGCGGGCCCGCGGGCGGGATTGCGGTGCCGAAGATCTGGCGGCCGAGGTCGCGAAAGCAATGGGATGGGCAGCATGATGGTTTTAACTTTCCTCGCGATCGTGGGCGTCGTGGCATCCGTTCACGACGGCGACACGCTGCGCTTGGCGGACGGCACGCGCATCCGGCTGCAGGGCATCGATGCCAACGAGCTCGACGGCTCCTGTCATGTCGAATGCGCGGTCAGGTCCGCGACCGAGGCGCGGGATAGCCTGCGCGCGCTGGCGCTCGGGAAAACAGTCAGCGTCGACCCCACCGGACGTTCGTACGATCGCATCACCGGCTGGGTCTCGGTCGCGGGGCGGGATCTGTCCTGCGCCCAGGTCAAGGGTGGCTATGCGATCCGGTGGGCCCGATACGACCGTGAGGGCCGGCTGCTGAAGTGCCAGCCCCGGAAGGCAGATCATGGTCTCCGCTGAGCGCTGCGGCATCGCGGAGGCCCACTTGATCACCGGGCTGTCCAAGCGCACCCTTCAAGATCTGGCACCTTCGATTCCCGGCGCGTCAAAGCCGGCCGGGCGCTGGCTGTTCGTTATCACCGACCTTCGCGCATGGGCGTCGCGGGTCAACCGGAAGCAAAACAAGCCGTGTCGAAGAACCTCTACACCCGCAACGGCGTCTACTGGGCGCGTTTCAAGGTCCGGGGCGTCGAATATCGCGAAAGCCTACGAACACGCTCTAGCTCGGTTGCGACAAAACGGCTGAAGGCCCGCAAGCAGCAGGTCGAGGATCAGGCGCATTTCGGCATCTCCGGCCCGCGCGGCTGGATGGAGGCGGTGCTGGCGTGGACAGTTGCCATGGAGCAGGAGATCCGCAACCGCACGAAGAGCGACAAGACGGTCAAACGCTACGCGACCAGCTTGAACGAGGTTCGGCCTTGGCTGGACAAGGCTGAGGTTCACGAGATCGACCAGGATCTATTGCGGGAGATGGTGAAGGGCCGCCATGCGCAGCGCGTCACCAATGCCACGATCCGCCGCGACCTCACCGCCATCGCAAGCGTGCTGGATGTCGCGATCGACGAAGGTTGGATCGAAGAGAACGCCGCCAGCGACTATCCCCGCAAGCGCCTGCAGGAACGCCGCGACCCGATCGTGCTGCCGACACCAGAAGCCATCACCCTGACGATTGGCCGTCAGCGGACGCGGTTCGGCGACATGATGCTGCTCGCTCGTGAGACGGGCATGCGTGAGGAAGAGATCGCGAGCCTGGAACACACCTCGGTCGACCTGGCCGGGCGCCACGCCACCATCGTCGGCAAGCGCAACAGACTCCGCACCGTCACCCTGTCCACCGAGGCGATCGCGATCATCAAGCGCCAGCCGCGCTATCTCGGTTGTCCGTTCGTGTTCTGGCACCAGGTCGAGGATGAGGCGGGCCGGCCGGTCGCATCCCGGTACAACAACGTCGCGTCCAACTTCGCGGATTACACGATGCGGGCGGAGAAGCGGGCAATCAAGCAAGGGGTCGAGTACCGGCGCTTCCGCTTCCACGACCTGCGCCACATGTTCGCGGTCGAATATCTACGGGAAGGCCGCGGCGGCATCTACGATCTGCAGCGCGAGCTCGGACACGGCAGCGTCAAGACGACGGAGATCTACCTGGACTTCCTGACGCCCGAGCAAGCGGCACAGGCTCGCGTCGGGGTGGCACAAAAAAGGGCACAGCGGCGAAAAGCCGACGGCTGATCAAGCGAATAATTGGCGCTTTTCTTGGGCTCGCGGATCCGCCGAGACCAAGCACCGAATGGGTTTAGGAAACCGTTGCTCTGTCCTGCTGAGCTACCGGGGCGCCGGCCGCGGGCCTAAGTGAGGCGAGGCATTCGGTCAACGCCTGCCGTCAATGCTGCGTTTCCGGCGGCGCGATCGGCAACGGCAGAGGTGTCACGGCGATCCCATCATCGATCAGCGCCTTGGCCTCCTCCCGGGTTGCCTGGCCATGGATCTGGCGATCGGGCGCGTCCCCATCATGGATGGCCCTGGCTTCCTCGGCAAAGCGTTGGCCGACATGCTCGGAATTGGCCAGCGCTTTCGCCTGCATCTTGGCCAGTGCGGTCAGCATCGCCTTCATCTCCGCCGGTGCCGGACCATTTTGCACGGGAACCGGCGACGTAGCGGCATTGCCCTTGGGCGAGACATTGGGGGCCATGACCGCTTTGCTGACCTCTACCGCACCGCAGAGGGGGCAGGATACAAGCCCGCGCACACGCTGGTTTTCATAGTCGTCGGACGAGCCGAACCAGGCCTCGAACACATGCCCCTGCGCGCAAGCCAGATCGAACACGATCATCGCGCCACCTCAACGACGCCGATGGGGCGACGATGCTGCAGCACCGGTATCCGGCTGCGCGCCGCCAGCACCGCTGCACCGTCCAACTCGACAAATTTCACGCCGACATCATCCTCCATGTCCAGTTGCACCGTCCCCCAGGGATCGACCACCAGCGAATGACCATATGTCTCCCGGCCATCGGCATGCCGGCCCGTCTGGGCCGCCGCGATCACATAGGCAGCCGCCTCTATGGCACGCGCGCGCAAGAGGATATGCCAATGCGCCGCGCCCGTGGGCCTGGTGAACGCAGCGGGAACCGATAACAGGGTTGCGCCGGCATCGCTCAAAGCGCGGAAGAGATCCGGGAAACGCACATCATAGCAGATAGCGAGGCCCAGCCGACCCCACGGGGTATCGACCACCACCGCCCGTTGGCCCGCTCGATACGCAGCGGATTCCCGAATGGATTGCCCGTCCGGCAGATCGACGTCGAACAGATGCATCTTGTCATAGCGGACACGGATCATGCCGCTATCGTCGATCACATAGGCTCGATTGACATAGCGATCGTCGCCTGCCCCATCGCGGACCGCCAGCGAACCCAGATGCACCCACAGTCCATGTTTGGCTGCCGTCTCCCGCATAGCGGCCAGCGCCACATCCTCCTCCTCTGTGACGATCGATCCGGCGGCGCGGGCCCGATCCCGATCCAGCACGGCACTCATTTCGGGGGTGAACAGCATATCCGCCCCCTCGCCGGCGGCTCGCTCCGCCGCCTCAACCAGCGCACGCGCGCCGAGAAGCGGATCGATACCGGTATTCGCCTGATAGATGGCTGCCCGCATCAATCCGCCAGCAACGGATCGAGTTTACCGCTGCGCTCCAATGCAACAAGATCATCGGATCCACCGATGTGGGTTTCACCAATGAAGATCTGGGGCACGGTCGTGCGACCATTGGCACGCTGGATCATCTCCGCGCGCTGCGGTCCACCCATGGTGATATCGATCTCCTCGAATGCAGCGCCCTTCGCCTCCAGCAACCGCTTTGCGCGGACGCAATAAGGACAGAACATCTTCGTATAGACTTCGATCTTGGGCATGGATGCTCCTCTAAACCGATCTGTGGTTGCACCTGCCCGCTGTCAACGCTCCTCCTCCTGATCCCGCAGCACGCGAGCCCAACAAAGGATGTTCACTTCGCTTGCGCCCGCACGCTTGAGCACTCGAGCACAGCCCCTGACCGTCGATCCCGTCGTGTAGACGTCGTCGACCAGCACGACCCGCCGTCCTTTCACCGCATGCGCCCATCGCGGATTGAGACGGAAAGCGCCGGCGACGGTGCGTTCCCGCGCAAGCCTGCCCAAGCCGCGCAAGGGCGGGGTCGCCTTGGGGCGATCGATTAGGTCGAGTGCCAGTTCCCCAGTGTCCTCGCGCACCAGCGCCCGCGCGATCAGGGCCGCTTGATTATAGCCCCGTGACCAAAGACGCCGCCGATGCAACGGCACCGGCGCGACCAGCGCCCCCTCCAGCATGGCGCCGGCGACGCGGCGCATCGGCCGCGCCATCGTTCGCGCGATACCCGGTCGCCGTCCATATTTCAGCTTCAGCGCCAGAGCCCGTGCTATCGGTCCATAAGCCACGGCCGCCCGCGCCCGATCGAAGGGCGGTGGATCGGCAAGACAGGTGCCGCACCGCGCGTCTTCATGATAGGCCAGCGCGATCGGTTCGCCGCATTGCCCGCATGCCGAGCCGCCCAGGAAATCCAGCGCCTGCCAGCACGTCAGACAGAAAACATGGTCTTCCGCCGCAACGCTGCCACAGCCTGGACAGCGCGGTGGCAGCGCGAACCCAATAACAGCCCTCATGGTTCTGCGGAGTGGACGAAGCATGGCCAAAAGCGACATGCAGCGCTTGTCCGTCGCGCTGCGAGCGGGCACAAGCCCCCCGCCGTGGAACCACCTGAAATCTTTGACCGCACACTCCGTCGTACACGACGTGACCGCGCCGCTGCCCAATTTGGCAACTATAGTTTCCTTCGGGATGCGATCGTGGAGGGGCTGCTCGATCGGCTCGACCTCGTAACGCGCCGGTTCGAAAATGCCCTCGATCTCGGTACCGCCAACGGTTCCTTGGCACGCGCGCTGCGGGACCGCGGCATCCATGTCGTCACCGCCGATACCGGCCGCATCTTCTCCACCGGCGGCGTCCAATGCGACGAGGATCGCTTACCCTTCGCATCCACGGAGTTCGACCTGATCGTTTCCGCCGGCGTGCTCGACAGCGTCAACGACTTACCGGGCGCACTCATTCAATGCCGCCGCGCGCTCAAGCCAGACGGTCTATTTTTGGCCGGCTTCGTGGGCGCAGGCAGCCTGCCTCGGCTGAAGAAGGCTCTGCTGACAGCCGATCAGGCCGCCGGGGGCGCGGTGGCGCAACGGGTTCATCCGCTGATCGACGTCCGCGCCGCAGGTGATCTGCTGACTCGAGCGGGCTTTGCCCTGCCCGTCGCCGACAGCGAGCCGCTCGACGTCGGCTATGCCGATCCCTACCGGCTGATGACGGATCTGCGCGGTATGGGCGCTACCAACGTGCTTCACGGTAGCCGGCCACCCTTAACACGCGAGCGGCTGATGCACCTCAGCCAGGCCTTCAACGCTCAGGCGGGAGAAGACGGCCGTGTGCGAGAGCGGTTCGAGCTCGTTTTCATGACCGGCTGGTCTCCCGGCCCGGATCAGCCCCAGCCCGCACGTCGGGGTTCGGGCAAGACGTCCCTTAAAGACGCGCTGCGTTCGACGTCAAAGTAGCGCTTCGAGCAGTCCGATCAGCGGCCGGTCCGGCCCGGGCATCTGTAGTCCATACAGATCCTGAACCCGCACCCAATTCACGATACCACCCTCCAGCGATTGCGGGGTGCCACGCCATTTGCGACATACGTAAAGAAGCAGCACCATATGCCGATCGCCCCCCGGCTGGCGATCGCTGGCAAAGGTTGCCGGGGCGAGGCACGCCGCCTCGACGTCGATCCCCAGCTCCTCCTTGATCTCGCGGATCAGCGCCGCTTCCGGCGTTTCCCCCTGTTCGACCTTGCCCCCCGGAAATTCCCAATAGCCGGCGAACGGCTTGCCCGGCGGCCGCTGCTGAACCAGCAGCCGCCCATCGGCGTCGATCAACGCCACCGCTGCGACCGTTAGGAAGCTCACTCTCGACCTATCCGATCGCGAGGAACTTGGCGCGCCGCTTTTCCAGCAGCGCCGCCCCGCTCACCCCTTCCAGCTCCGCCAGTTCTTCCTCGATCACGCTGCCCAGCGCCGCGATCGCGGCGGCACGATCGCGGTGGGCACCACCGACGGGTTCGGGAACGATACGATCGATGACGCCAAGCTTCTCGAGATCCTGGGCCGTAACTTTCATCGCCTCGGCAGCATCGGCCGCCTTTTCCGGTCCGCGCCACAGGATCGAAGACGCGCCCTCGGGCGAGATCACCGAATAGATGGCATGCTCGAACATCAGCACACGATCAGCCGCAGCGAGGGCAACGGCGCCGCCCGATCCGCCCTCCCCTACGATGATCGCCACGATCGGCACGGTCAGCGCCAGGCATTGTTCGGTCGAGCGGGCAATCGCTTCCGCCTGACCGCGCTCTTCCGCCTGCACACCGGGGAAAGCGCCGGCCGTGTCGACCAAGGTCACGACCGGTAGCTTGAACCGCTCGGCAAGGCGCATCAGGCGGATGGCCTTGCGATAGCCTTCTGGCTTGGCCATGCCGAAATTATGCTTGATGCGGCTGGCGGTATCGTCGCCTTTCTCATGCCCGATGACCATGACGCGACGCCCACCGATCCGGCCAAAGCCCCCGACGATCGCCTGGTCTTCGCCAAAAGCACGATCCCCGGCGAGCGGCATGAAATCCTCGACGAAGCCGGCGACATAATCCTTCAGATGCGGTCGTTCCGCATGTCGCGCTACTTGCGTCTTCTGCCACGGCGTCAGCTTGGCGTAGGTTTCGCGCAGCAGCCGCTCCGATTTTGTCTGGAGCTTTGCCACCTCCGCCTCGATGTCGAGCGCACCATCATGATTGTCGGCGGTCTCGCGCAACTCGACGATGCGCGCCTCCAGCTCAGCGATAGGTTTTTCGAATTCTAGGAATGCAGCCATGGCGCGCCGTTAGGAGCGGTCGCGCTCAGCGTCAACGCGTGGCCGCGATGCGACGTCGGCCAGCGGGTGTCTTTGGTTGACCAGTTCCACCAACCGGCGGCCATCGACATGGGTGTAGATTTGCGTGGTGGCGATATCGGCATGGCCCAGCATCGTCTGCAGCGCGCGCAGATCAGCGCCGCCTTCCAGCAGATGGGTCGCAAAGGCGTGGCGCAAGACGTGCGGACTGATCCGTTCGGGGTTGATGCCCGCATCCGCCGCCAAGGCGCGCAGCAGCTGGAACAGGCGAACCCGGCTGAGATGCGCCTTGCCGGAGGGGAACAGCCATGCCCCCTCGCGCGGTAGTGTGGCCACATAGGATGCCACTGCCGCGCGTGCCCGGTCGGAAATGGGAACGAGCCGTTCGCGCCCCCCCTTGCCGCGCAGGATCAGGAACGGCTGGTCCTGGCGAACGAGGTTGCGCGGCAAAGACACGAGCTCGGTGGCGCGCAGACCCGAACCGTAAAGCAGCTCGACGAGAGCGGACAAACGCAGATTTGCGGACGAACGATCGATCTCCAGACGCCGGGCGATCTCCGCGAAGAGCCGGTCCACGTCGGCGTGATCGAGAATGCGCGGCAAGGTGCGTGCGGCCCCGGGGCGCGGCAACGCATCCGACGGATCGTCGGCGCGCAGCCCTTCCTCCGCGAGAAAGGCAAAGAACCGCCGCAGGGCCGATGCTTTCCGGGCGACGCTGCTCGCGGCAAGCGGCAGCCATTGCTCGCCCAATTGCGTGAGCGATTCGGCCGTGGCGGATCCCAAGCGGCCATCCAGCAATTCCGATGCGCCATGCAAATCGCGCCGATAAGCGGCCAGTGTATTCTTGGCCGCACCCGCTTCCGCTGCCATCATCTCGAGGAAGCGATCGATCAGCCCGGCATCGCCGCCACGGGATGCGACCAGGGTCACAACCGCGCCATCGCCTCGGCGGAGATCATGCGCGCCTCGTTCTCCAGGCCAACCGCCCGCAGCGCACTGATCATCTGATAAAAGTCAGCCGCGGGCACGCCGCTCCAGCTCGGCGCCTGCATGCCAGTGGCCACAAGCAGCGCCACAGTACCGCGTTGTCCGCCGGAAACGGCGCGCCGCAACGCGCTGCCATAGGCGCTCGGCTGCCCGAGCGTGACGCCGACGCGCGCGGCGAGCTTGGCCGCATCCGCATCGGGAAGACGCCCCAGGCCGGCAAGTGCCGAGATCAGCAAGGCACTTCGCTGCGCTCCCGACGTGCCCGCACGCTCGATGAACTTGCGAACGCGGCTGGCATCGACCTCCATGACCGGCCTGCTCGCGCCGACTGCCAGCATCGACCAGGCGCGTTCGCCATCCGCCCCGGTCGCCGCATTGACGACATTTGCCCAGCGTTCGGCCTGGACATCGAACCCGGCCGAAAACAGCGATGCAATCAGCGGCGCGACATCATCCTTCAGATCGGTCGAAGGCACGATCGTCTGGGCCGCACGCGCGGTCAGGATCGACGCGGCATAGCGATCCCGCTCATTTCCCTCGCCGGTATTGGCCGCATCCCACAGGGCGTGCATGGCAGCAACGCGGGCATCATCGTCGTCGCCGCGATAGGCGGCGCGCAATCTTCCGGACGGGCTGTTCGTGTCTTGATCCCCGGCCTCGTCCATGACCCGGCCGTAGAGATCCACCAGATCCGCATTGGACAGGACGCCCAGGGCCGCAGCGACCCGCGCCGGGGCCACCCGATCCGCCGCTGTCAGATAAGGCGAGCGCGCCAGCCACGCCTGAAAAGAAATGGGTGCGGAATCGAGCAGGTTCTGCGGTATCGTCACGCCCAGCGCCGTCGCAAGGCCGAAGCGCCAATCCGTGAGTGAATCCACGGCAGCCCAATCCAGCTGGATCTGCCGTCGGCCGCCACCGCCGGCCGCGATCAGCTTTTCTGCCAGCGCATGATCGATCGGATCGTTTGGAGGGGCTCGGCCGATCGTCGCATTGGCGGTCGCCTGGTCGCCCGCCATCGTGGCGCACATCGCGCGGATCATCGGCCAGGCCGGTTGTCCCCCAACTTCCTCATTGCCGTCAGGCAAAGGACACAATCCCTGTGGATCGGAGGTCGCGAGCGCCGTAGCGATGGCGACACGCCGCAGCCGCGGGCTGAACCGGTCCACATCCACGCCCTGCACCAGCATGCGCGCGCTATCGGCCTCGCCCATGCGCAGCAACAATGCCGCGCGATCCGCGACCCAATCCGCCTTGCCTTCGCCGGGCGGCGCCGGAGTTACGCCCAGCAACACCCGCCGCAGCATGATCTCCGCCCAGCGCGAGGCGATCGGCGCCTGCATACGGCGCATCAAGGTGACGACATAGCGACCATCGGCGTCGCCGAAGGCATCCTCTCCGTAGATGGCCTCCGTGCCGACACGCTCCAGCGGACGTCGCGATCCATCCGGTATCTCATCGGGCGTCTTGACCTCCGCGTCCGCCAGATCGCCGATGTCGGCGGGCAGCAGGGAGGGCGTCGAGACAGCAACCGCCTCGTCCGCATTGGGCGAGACGGGCGGCAGAGGAGCCCCGGCCGCGGGGCCTGGGGCGGGCGCGCCGGGCGCCGGCGCTGCGGGCCGCGGCGGAGCATTGCCGAAGCCCGGAGGAAGGATGGATTGCGGCGCGTCCTGCCCCAATGCAGGAAGGGCAACGGCCAGGGCGGCCGTGCCCGCCAGCGCCGCGAAAAGCCTCTTAGTGCGTCGATTCATTCGTCACCGGCTGTTCGACATGCGTAAGCGGCACCGGACGGTCTAGCGCGGACAAGGCGAACATGGCGCCGATGACGACGAGCAGGAGGATCAGCAGAATAAGGATCGGGCGCGGCAAGTTTGCATCCTTCAAGAAATCATTCGCGGCCGCGCTTTTGCCCGACCCAGGGCGCCTGTGTATAGCCCCGGCATGTCGCCAGCCGCCAATCCCCAGCCGAACATGATCGATCGCCCGATCGTGCTGATCGGTTTGATGGGGGCTGGCAAATCGACGGTCGGACGCCGTTTGGCAAGCCGGCTGCATCTGTCGTTCGTCGATTCGGATCACGAAATCGAAGAGGCCGCGGGCCTCACCATTGCGGAGATGTTCGAACGTTATGGGGAAGCGGAATTCCGCGACGGAGAGCGCCGCGTGATTGCCCGCCTGATCGACGGCACGCCCAAGGTTATTGCCACCGGCGGCGGCGCCTTCATGGACGATCATACGCGCTCCCTCATTCTGGAACGCGCAACGGCGATCTGGCTCGACGCCGACGTACGGGTATTGGCGGAACGGGTTGCTCGCCGCGCGGGGACACGTCCGTTGCTCAAAGGCGGCGATGCACGTGAAAAGCTGGCGGCGCTCGCCAAGGTGCGCAACCCGATCTATGCGCTCGCACCGATCCACATTCGCAGCCGCCCGTCGCCGCATGAGGCGACTGTCGATGCCATTCTGAAAGCACTTGGCCAATGATGAGGGTGGACGTTGGTCTCGGCGAACGCAGCTATCCCGTTCTGATCGCATCCGGATTGCTGGACGATGCCAAGGCGCATCTGGCGCCGTTTGCCCGCCGTGGCCGGCTGATTGTCGTGACCGACGAACATGTCGCCTCCACGCAGCTCCCCCGCCTGACCGCCGGCTTGGCCGATGTCCATGTCGTGCCGATCATTTTGCCCGCAGGCGAAGCGACCAAAAGCTGGCGGGTGTTGGAACAGCTTACCGATCGCCTCTTGGACGAGGGGGTCGAACGCAGTGATCGCGTCATCGCGTTGGGCGGCGGCGTTATTGGGGATCTGGTTGGCTTCGCCGCGTCGATCCTCAAGCGTGGCTGCGGTTTCATCCAGGTTCCGACAACCTTGCTCGCCCAAGTGGACTCATCGGTCGGGGGCAAGACCGCCATCAATACCCGGGCCGGCAAGAATCTGGTGGGCGCCTTTCATCAGCCCGATCTGGTCCTCATTGATCCGACCACGCTCGACACGCTTGCCCCGCGCGAGGTGCGGGCGGGCTATGCCGAGGTCGTCAAATATGGCCTGATCGACGATTTAGAATTCTTCAGTTGGTGCGAAGCCAATGCCCCCAAGCTGCTGGCAGGAGATGCGCAGGCACGCAGCCACGCCATCGCCCATAGCGTCGCCGCAAAAGCGCGCGTTGTCGCCGCAGACGAACGCGAGACGACCGGCACCCGCGCCCTCCTTAACCTTGGCCATACGTTTGGCCACGCGCTTGAGGCGGAAACCGGATTTTCGGATCTGCTCCTGCACGGCGAAGGTGTGGCCTGCGGCATGGCGTTGGCGTTCCGTTTTTCGGCGGCCTCCGGCTTGTGTTCAGGGCAGGATGCGGCGCGCGTGACCCAGCATCTTGCAGCGGTCGGCCTGCCAACCACGCTGAAGCAGGCGCATGTCGATACGGATGGCGCAACCCTGGTCGGGCATATGGCGCACGACAAGAAGATGGCTGGCGGTCGCCTGCCCTTCCTGCTCGCACACGGCGTCGGCCAGACCTTCCTGGCTAAGGATGTGGATCTGCAAAAGGTCGAGCGTTTTCTGGATGACGAACGCGACCGGTGACACTTGGCTAGCGTTACGCCAGACGTAGTTTGACGGGCCGGAACCCGGCCCGTTTCTTCCATGTCAGCAGGCCTGCCCCGCCATGTTCGGCCGCACCGTAGAGCAATATGCGCGCGCCTTTCGCGGCGGGCTCCGGCGCATCGATCAGCCAGCGGACGATCTGATGGTGAAGCAGCAGCATCACGCCATCGGCCAGACGCTCGCGATGCCCCATGATCTCCGTGTAATGGATCACATCGCCTACGCGCATCAGCTTCACATAGGCGACCAACCGCTCGGCCGTCTCGACGCCGCCCTGTCGGTGGCCTGGCTCCGGCGCGAATACGCCCCACCAGATCGTCCAGTGCACCGGGCAGCACGGCGCAGCAACGGCCAGCGGCACCGATGCCGGGCGGCAGATGTGATGCGGCTTCAACAACCACCGATCGATGACCGGCCCCGCCGCCCGAAACGCCATCGACGTCTTGATCGCGTGCAGGTCGTGGACATGCTGCGCCAGCATGAACTGGCGCGCGCTATAGCCCATACGTTGCGCCCTGCGGATCTTGGATAAGGTACGCGAGGATCGCGCCTTCAGCATCCTTTCGAAGCCTACGACATCGTGCAGCTGATCCAGTTCGATCGCCATAGGCGTCAATCGCGTGCGTGCAGCGCGATCGCCCAACGGGTAAGACGGTGCGGCATAGCGCCGCAGCAACTTCGGCACCTTGGTAGGATGCAGGGGGCATGGCGCGCGGCAGTCCCGCGGACGATGCCAGGCAACGAGCGTCTCAGCGCGCTCGTCATCGTTCATGCCAAAGGCGCGCAGGCGCGATGCGCGCCGCATCATCACCAGCGCGGGCTCCATCACAGCTTGGTGAAGCCGCATCGCAAGCGTGCTCAGCGGGTTGCTCATCCGCAAGCAGCGCTAAGAAACGGCGCTATCACTGCACGGCGATCACGCCCGTCATACCGAAGGTATCGTGCATGAAGTGCGAACAATGAACGTCGTAATTGGCGACCGCGGGTGCGATCAAGCGGATGTCCGCGCTTTCGCCGCCGCGCAATTGCACCTTCCCACGATAGGCCTTTGCCCGATCCCCGGGGCTGATCTGGGCCGCCGAGAAGAAGGATTTCGCCGTGAAGTCATGCCCGCCGCGCGCGCGATTCACGAAGTGGAGAATATAAGGCTGGCCATGGCGAAGGACGATACGGTTAGGGGTATATTTGAAGTCGCGGAGGTCGATATCGATCCGCTTGGCCGCCTTCCAATTCTGCGCGGGTGCCGCCGTCGACACCGCCAAGCCGGCAAGCACCAGGGTGATCGCATATTTCATCTTCATATCTCCTTATCGGGGACCGCCGTCCGCCAGGCCAGCAACAGCCAGCCGGCGATCATGGCCAGTCCCCCAACGGGGGTTATAGCGCCAAGCCAATGCGGACCGCCCAGCGCCATGGCATAGAGCGTCCCTGCGAACAGCGCCGATCCGGCCAGCAGCAATGCCGCCGGCCACCTTGTGCCAAGCTGAACCGCAACGATCGTCGCGACGGCATGGAGGAGTTGATATTCACCCCCCGTGCGCAACCATTCCGCAGGCTTGCCGGTCGCGTCATGCGCCCCGAACGCCCCCGCCATGATCGCCACCGCACCCGACACCGCCGCCAGACGCACCAGAGTGCCGGCCTTCATTTTTTGTCGTCCAGCAGCATCTCATCTTCCAGCAGCAGCAATTTGCTGGGCGAGAACAAGGTACGGGCTTCCTGTGAGAAGAGGCCGCTTTCCGCCTGCACCCTCAGTCTTTCGCTGTCACGCGCGCGGTACGCCTGCTCGATCCTGACGATGACGTCATCGTGAATGCCCAGCGTCTGCAAGGTCTTACGTCCCATCAGGATAGCACTTTCAAACACTTCCCGGATTACGGCAGCGGTGTCCAGCCCGCGGTAGCTGATCAAGGCACGGCGATCATAGGCACGGACGAAAATTGCCGCCTGACGGAAGGTTTTCAACGCAATCTCCAGCTCCTCCCGGTCGAGCTGGTCCTTATCCATGGCAAAGACGATGGTTCGCGCCTCATCCGCACCCGCCTGCTGGAGGAGCTCCAGCCGGGTACCGTCGCCATAATAGACCTTCAGCCCGAAGCGCGCGGCGATGTCGATCATCTCGGCATCGCTGTCGATGATCGTGACCGAAATGCCGGCGCCCATCAGCATCTGCGCGACCGTCTGCCCGAACCGCCCATAGCCGACGACGATCGCGGCGGCGTGCTCCGCATGTTCCGGGCCATCCAGATCGTCGCGCTTGGCGGCGCCCTTGGGACGATTGAACCGGGTCGCGACCATCATCAGGAACGGCGTGGTAACCATCGACAGGGTGACGATCGCGCTGAACAGGCTGGCGACGTCCGGGCGGATCAACAGGCCCGCAGCGGCCTGGCCGAACAGAACGAAGCCGAATTCGCCGCCCTGACTGAGCAGCAGGCCGAGCGCGAAGGCGGAGCGCCGTTCCACGCCAAAGACCAACGCGACCAGAAAGATCAGTGCCGCCTTCACCACCACGACAGACAAGGCCATGCCGATCACGAACATGGGCCGTGCCACGATCGCGTGCAGATCGAGATTCATGCCGATGGCCAGGAAGAACAAGCCTAACAGAACCGTTCGAAACGGTTCGATGTCGGCTTCCAATTCGTGGCGATACGGCGAGTCCGCCAGCATCACGCCGGCAATGAAGGCGCCGAGGGCGGTCGAGATGTGAAGCAATTCCATCACCGCCGAGGCCGCCATTACGGTGAACAGCCCGGCCGCGATGAACAGCTCCCGCTCTCCCATGCCGCCGATCAGGCGAAAGAGGGGATTGAGCAGGTAACGCCCCGCCAGAACCAGGCCCACGACCGCGCCGACCGTATAGAGTCCGAGCAACCATCCTGGAGGCGCAGCAGGATCGGCAGGCGCACGCGAGAGGCTGGCGATAATGGTGATCAGCGGAACGATCGAGAGATCCTGGAACAGCAGGACGGAGAAAGCACGCTCCCCGAAGGAGGTATTGAGGCGCCCCGCCGAACGCAGCATCGGCAGCACCTGTGCGGTGGACGACAGGGCCAGAGGCAGCCCCAGCGCCAGCGCCGCCTGCCAGGTGAAGCCGATGAAGTAGATCACCACAGCCAGACCGGCGCCGCACAGCGCCACTTGGGCCAGACCGAAGCCGAAGATATCGCGGCGTAGTCGCCACAGCCGGGTCAGATTGAGTTCCAGCCCCACGAGAAAGAGCAGCAATGTGATGCCCAGATCTGCGATACTCAGCTTCGTTTCGGCGCCGTCGACCAATCGCAGCGCATGCGGGCCGATCAGCGCGCCCGCGACGATATAACCCAGCGTGGCACCGAGCCCGAGCTTTCGGAACAGCAGCACGAATGCGAGCGCGACGCCCAACATGATGACGCCATCGGTGACGAGCGTCTCGCTCATGCCGCCTCCACCGAGCTTGCGCGTTCCGCTGCTTCCGTCACCGCCTCGAACGCGAGGCGGATCGAGGCATGCCGCGCACTATGCGCGCGCGCCGGCCCGAAAATCTGCAATCCCGGCCAGTTCCCCGGATCCTCCGATTGACCCGCCAGATACGCCGTCAGCGCATCCCGCGCCCCTCGTAATTCGTCAAGGCTACGCCCGACCGCATGCGCGCCCATGAGCGAGGCGGAGGCCTGGCCCAACGCGCAGGCGCGCACTTCCTGCCCCAGGTCCACGATCCTGCCGTCGGCGCTCAAAACCACGTCCACTGTGATCCGACTGCCGCAGATAGGCGAGCGCCGTTCGGAGGTGCCTTGCGCGCCTGTTAAACGTTGCTGGTGCGGGATCGATGTGGCCAGCCGCAAGATCTCGCTATTGTACAGCGTCTCGCTCATGCCGCGCCCCCGCTGTTCGTTTGGGCGTTACTGGGCTCGGGAGTCGCGGGATCGGCCGCGCGCTCGCGACGATGTTGCACCCAATCGACGACGGCCCGCCCGCTCGCGTTCAGGAGCGGATAGGTGCGTGACGTGCGGATGAAACCGGGACGCTCCGATCGGCCGCCATAGACGGTATCGTAAACGAGATTGACGCCCAGAAACAGCACGGTGGCGATCAACAAGCCCTTCAGCGCACCGAAGCCCAGCCCCAAGGCACGATCGAACGGGCCGAGGACCGAGGTACGCGTACGCCGCCCAAGCGATGCCGCCACCATCTTGCCGCCGAAGAAGACGACGCCGAACACCAGGACGAACGCCAGGACCGCTGCCCCGCTGGGATTGTGGACGACGTGAACCATCAGGGCCGAGACCGGGCCATGCAGCAATTTCAACGCGAAGATGGCCGCGCCCCAGGCGAACAGCGAAAGGACCTCGGTCACGAAGCCGCGTATCACCCCCAGGATCGCCCCACCGCCAATCAGGAGCAGGACGACGATGTCCATTGCGGTCAGCATGGACTCGCTATGGCAACCGCCCTATCCAATCACAAGGGCTTCAAGTCGCAAGTCATTCGTGCTTGCGCTTGCGCCACGCTTTCCCCACCTCGCCGGCCATCATGCAGCTTCAGACCAAGATATGCGGCTTGTCCGATCCTCAAACCGTCGATGCGGCCGTGGCCGGCGGCGCAGCCTGGCTGGGCTTCGTATTCTACCCCAAAAGCCCGCGGGATCTGACGACCGAACAAGCTGCGTCCCTCATCCAGCGTACGCCGCCCCACATCGGCAAGGCGGCCGTTATGGTCGATCCGGATGACATGCTGATCGCACGCGTGCTGGCCGCGGGAGTGACGGCGCTCCAGCTCCATGGCAGGGAGAGCCCCGCGCGACTGGCGGAGCTGCGGCGCCACCAAGTCGAACTGTGGAAGGCTGTGCCGGTGCGCACGCGTCAGGATCTGGACGTCGCCGACAACTATCGCGGGGTGGCGGATCGCATTGTCTATGATGCACGTACGCCCGCCGGCACGCTTCCCGGTGGGATGGGCCTGCGCTTCGACTGGACCTTGCTGCAGGGCTTCTCGCATCCGTTGCCCTGGGCACTTTCGGGCGGTCTGGACGCGGCGAATGTCGCGGAAGCGGCGCGTTCCACCGGAGCACGCCTTGTCGATGTGTCGTCAGGGGTGGAAAGCGCGCCCGGCGTCAAGAATGTGGACAAGATCACAGCCTTCCTGCAAGCGGCAGCCCGACTATGACCATCGCAAATTCTCTCCGTCAGCAGCCCGATCCGTCGGGCCATTTTGGCGATTTCGGCGGCCGCTACGTCGCTGAGACGCTGATGCCTCTCATCCTCGACCTTGAGCGCGAATATCGCGCTGCCAAGCAGGACCCGGCATTCCAGGCCGAATTCGACGACCTGCTGCGCGATTTCGTCGGTCGACCCAGCCCGCTCTACCCGGCGCCGCGCATCACCGCGCATTTCCGGGACTTGGCACCCGCAGGCAAGGGTCCGAAGATCTACTTCAAGCGCGAGGACCTGAACCACACCGGCGCGCACCAGATCAACAACTGCATCGGCCAGATCCTGCTGGCGCGCCGCATGGGGCGGACCCGCATCATCGCTGAGACCGGTGCCGGGCAGCATGGCGTGGCGACAGCGACGGTTGCCGCCCGTTTCGGCCTGCCCTGCGTCATCTACATGGGCGCTAAAGACGTCGAACGGCAGCAGCCGAACGTCTTCCGCATGAAACTGCTGGGCGCTGAGGTCGTGCCGGTTACCAGCGGGGCACAGACGCTCAAGGACTCGATGAACGAGGC
>NZ_JBMDXN010000045.1:0-22331 GCF_048595155.1 Sphingomonas sp. | reverse complement strand
TTCGAGGATGGCGATCTCAAGCCCGAGCATGTCGCCAAGATCGCGACCGATCTGGGCGTGAGCGAGGAGGACGTCACCTCCATGAACCGTCGCATGTCGATGGGCGGCGATACGTCGCTCAACGTCATGGTGGGTGAGGATGGTGACGCCCAATGGCAGGATTGGCTGGTCGACACCGATCCGCTGCAGGACGAACGCCTCGCCGATGCGCAGGAAAAGGATGTCCGTCACGACATGCTGACCCAGGCGATGGATGCCCTCAACGATCGCGAGAAGCACATTCTGGCCGAACGCCGGCTGGCCGACGATCCCAAGACGCTGGAAGAGCTTTCCCAGGTCTATGGCGTCAGCCGCGAACGCGTGCGCCAGATCGAGGTGCGGGCCTTCGACAAGCTGCAGAAGGCGATGATGCGCATCGCGGGCGAGAAGCGGCTCCTGCCCGCCATGGCCTGAACGGGGAGGATCTCGGCGAGAGCCGGGATCCCCCTCAGCCATCTGCTCCGTCGCTCGCAGTTGGTGAGCAACGGGTGGATCAGAACCTCTCGGTTACCCCGAAATACAATTCGACATCGGGTGAGGCGTGATTGAGCCCGGCCTGCGCGCCGGCATCGAATTGCAGGCGATCTTTCGGTTGATACGCGACGAAGACTCCGCCCAAAGCCTGGGTGGAATGGCCGGACGGATCGCGATCGCGCAGCCATTGGGTTTCAACGGACATATTTACCTTTTCGCTGAGCTTGATGCCCAGCCCGGCCGCGCTGCCATAAGCGGTATGGCGGCCATTGCCGCTTTCGTTCACCGCCGCGTCCACCTCCGGCGTCACCTCCAGCTTGAGCTGTTCGGACAGGTCATAATTGACCGGGATGAGCAGGCCTGCGCTCCAATCCCCTGCCCCCACCTGGTCACGCCCGGTCGGCAGGGTCGCGTGCGGGAGCAACGCCACGGAGAAACCGTCGCCGTCGGGACGGATCAGGCTCTGCTTCAGCCCGACCGAAACGTCGCCCGTGCCGGACGTACGGTCGATCATGCCGGTTTCGCGATCCCGCTCGCGGACATGGCCAAACGCCGTCCAGCCCAGGCGGATCTCCGTCGTCGGCGTAATGCCGTAACGCGCGAGGATATCGCCTGCGACGATCGTGTCGGTGCGGCTGTCGGGCTGCTTGTCGAGCGTCCAGTCTCCCAGCCCGACTTCCACCTGCAAATGCCCCTGATCGACAATGCAAGGCGGCGTATTCAGCCCCGGCCGTTCCGAGCAGAGATCGCGCAGTTGATCCTGCGCCGACGCCGGCGCCGACAACAACAGCCCGGCCGCGGCGAGCAGAAGCTTCATAATATCTCCCGATGATAACGCCGCTGTAACGAGCAGCTTCTTCCACCGTTCCAGCGGGCGCGCGCTTCCGCTAGGGGCGGACCATGTCTGCTTTCGCGCGCCCGCGCCACTCCGCTTCGTCCGCGCCCCCCAGGTCCTGGCCGCGCCGCATCCTCATCTGGACGCTACGGATCGTCCTGGGCTTCATTCTGCTATCGCTGCTGATGGTCGGGATCTACCGCTTCGTGCCGCCGCCGATCACCATCACCCAGCTGGGCGACCTCACCCAGGGCCATTCCCTCAACAAGGATTGGATGCCGCTGTCGCAGATGGATCCCGACATGGCGCGCGCCGCCATTGCCGCCGAGGACGGCAATTTCTGTACGCACCACGGCTTCGACTTCAAGGCGATCGAGAAGGCGTTCAAGGGCAACGAAGCCGGGCGCCGGCTTCGCGGCGGCTCCACCATCAGCCAGCAGACCGCCAAGAATGTCTTCCTGTGGCAGGGCCGATCCTACCTGCGCAAAGGATTGGAGGCTTGGTTCACCGTCTTGATCGAGCATCTGTGGGGCAAGAAGCGGATCATGGAAGTCTATCTGAACGTCGCCGAGACCGGCATCGCCACCTACGGCGCCAATGCGGGCGCACAACGCTACTTCCATCATGATGCCAGTCGCCTCAGCCCGACCGAGGCGGCACGAATCGCCGCAGTGCTGCCGCTCCCGGCCGAACGCGAGGCCATTTCGCCGTCGGGCCGTGTGCTGCGCTATGGCAACCGCATCGTCCGCCGGATCGGCATCGTCCAGCGCGGCGGCTATGATCGCTGCCTGCGCTAAGGCGAGCGATGCCCCCTCTCCCCAGCGGGGAGTGGGCTGGGGTGAGGGGGAGCGAGCCGCAGGCTCGCGCCTGACCGCCTAGTGCAGGCCACCCTCACAAACCCTCCCCTCAAGGGAGAGGGCTCTAAGACTTCGGCTCGAACGGATCGTAGCCCCCTCGCTCAGAACGGCAGCTTGAACCCCGGCGGCAGCGGCATGCCCGCCGTCATCTTGCTCATCTCGGCATTGCCGGCTTCGTCTGCCTTGGTGCGCGCATCGTTGATGGCGGCCGCAACCAGATCTTCCAGCATCTGCTTCTCCGACACCTGAAGCAGGCTGTCGTCGATCTCGACGCCCAGGATGCGGCCCTTGGCGGTCGCCTTGATCTTGACGAGCCCGCCACCGGCGACGCCCTCGACCTCGATCTTGTCGAGACCCGCCTGCGCCTCGCTCATCTGCGACTGGATGTTCTGCGCGGCCTCCTGCGCAGCCTTCATCAATTCTTCCATGTTCATGAGTAGCTCCGTGTCTCTTCAATCAACTCGGCGTCCGGAAAGACCGAACGCACCGCTGCCACCATCGGTGCATTGAGAATTTCGTCGCGCGCGGCCTGCGCCGCCGCCTGTTCCTTCTCGCGCAGGCTCGGCCGTCCGATGCCCTGCGATACGGTGATCGTCCAGCGCTGCCCGGTTTCGCCGAACCGCGGGTTGAGGCAATTCTGCAGATCCTGCGCGAAAGCAGCGTTGATGGCATTATGCTCCATCAACATGATCTCGGGCGGTTCGAACCGGATCACGCGCGCTTCCTCGAAGCAGGCCGCCAGCCGGTGCGCTCCCTTCGCGACCAGCATGTCGTGAAAGTCCTGCGGGGTGGCCGGCAGCGCCAACAGCGGCGCCTGCGGTTCGGCCGGTGCCGGGGTCGGCGCCGGCTGCGCGGCCGGCGGGGCTACGACCTCCCCGGCCTGCAACCGTCTGGCAAGCTCACCCGGATCGGGCAATTGGCTGGCATGGACCACGCGCAGAAGCGCCATCTCCGCCGCCTCGCGCGGATGGGGGGCGGCCAGCACTTCGCCATGCCCCTTCAGCAGCAGCTGCCACAGCCGATGGAGCGTCGCATAGCCCATCCGGCTCGCCCATTCGGCATAGGCCTCGCGCTCTTCGTGGCTGAGCGCGGGATCTTCCGTTCCGCCGGCCTTGGCGCGGGTCACGCCGTGCACGACTTCCAGCAATCCGCGCAGCAGCGCCGTCGGCTCCACCCCAAGCGAATCCTGCTGCTCGACCGCCGCCAGCACGCCCGGGACATCGGACGCGAGCATCGCCGCGAACAGACGCCGGATCGCTCCCCGATCGGACAGGCCCAGCATGTCGCGCACCTGATCGGCGTTGACGCCGCCGCCATCCATCCCGGCATGCGCGATCGCCTGGTCGAGGATCGACAGTCCGTCGCGGGCCGAACCTTCCGCGGCGCGCGCAATCAACGCCAGCGCTTCCGGCTCGGCCTCGACATGCTCGGCCTCCGCAACATGCGCGAAATGGGCGGCGAGCAGGTTGGCCGGAATGCGCTTCAGATCGAAACGCTGGCACCGGGACAATACGGTCACCGGCACCTTGTTGACCTCGGTCGTCGCGAACAGGAATTTCACATGCGCCGGCGGTTCTTCCAGCGTCTTGAGCAGTCCGTTGAAGGCCGCCTTCGACAGCATATGCACTTCGTCGATGATGTAGACTTTATAGCGCGCCGAGACCGCCGAATAACGCACCGCCTCGATGATCTCGCGGATGTCGTCGATACCGGTGTGGCTGGCGGCGTCCATCTCCACCACGTCGATGTGACGCCCTTCCGCGATCGCCACGCACGGCTCGCACACGCCGCACGGATCGATGGTGGGGCCGCCTTTACCATCAGGCCCGATGCAGTTGAGCGCCTTGGCGATCAGGCGCGCGGTCGATGTCTTGCCGACACCGCGGACGCCGGTCAGCAGAAAGGCGTGGGCCAGCCGGTCGCGCTTGATCGCATTGCCCAGCGTCTGGACCATCGCGTCCTGCCCGATCAGCTCTGAAAAGCGCTGTGGGCGATATTTGCGCGCCAGGACGCGATAGGCTTCGGCCCGCTGCGGCTGCGGCGGTTCGTCGAGATTCAAAGAGTCGGCCATTGCGGCCATCCTAGCGATTGGGTCCGTGGCTGTCGATTTGCGATCGCCCCACGCGCGGCCTCGCGTCGGAAGCCTCACGCCTCCGGGTCAGTGCAGCGCCCCCTGCCCCAGATGAGCCAACTTGTCCGGATTGCGCATCACATAGACGGCACGGATTTGGCCCTGCTCAATCAGCAGGGCCGTGGTCTGAAGAAGGCCATCGGTCTCGCGCGTGACGAAGCCGGGCAAGCCGTTGATGAAGCCATAACGCACGAGCTGGGACTGACCGTCGCGCACGAAGCGGAACAGCGAGCTGTGCAGCTTGAGCGCGTCTGCAAGGCCACGGATCGGCAGATAGCCCGCCGGGCGCTTGCCGCCGCCGTCCGAATAGATGGAGACATCCTGCTTCAGCAGGGTCTGCAGTCCGGCCAGGTCGCCGCCGCGCGATGCGCTGAAGAAAGCAGCCGCGATTTCGAGGCCATGTTGCTTTTCCACGGGAAAGCGCGGCCGCTCCGAACGGACGTTGACGCGGGCCCGCGATGCGAGCTGTCGCGCGGCGGCCGGATCGCGATCGATCGACTGCGCGACCTCGTCAAAGTCGAGGCCGAAGACGTCGTGCAACAGGAAGGCGGCGCGCTCCAAGGGCGAGAGGCGATCCAGCGCGACCAGCAATGGCAGCGTCACGTCCTCCACCGGCTCCTCCTCGACGATGGGTTCCGGCAGCCATTCGCCCCGATACTCCTCGCGGCGGGCGCGCGCCGACTTCAGCTGGTCAAGGCACAGGCGGGTCACCACCCGCCGGAGGAATGCCTCCGGCTCGCGGACGGTCGTGCGATCCGTCGCCAGCCAGCGCAGAAACGCATCCTGCACCACATCTTCCGCGTCCGCGACCGAACCGAGCATGCGATAGGCCACCCGGATCAGCCGCGGGCGCAGCGGATCGAACGTCTCCGCCGCGCCCGCGCCGGTCATGCCGCCGCCTTGGCCGCGTGCGGCACCGGATGCACGGCATGGAAGCCCACGCCAAAGCGGTTCCAGGCGTTGATGATCCCGATCAGCATAGTGAGCTTGACCTGCTCCTCCGGTGTGAACTGCGCCTGCAATTGCGCATAAACCGCCTCCGGCGCGCCTGTCTCGGGCAGACGGGTCAGGGCCTCCGTCCAGGCGAGCGCCGCGCGTTCGCGGTCGGAATAGAGCGGCGATTCCTCCCAAGCTGCCAGCATTGTCAGGCGCAATTCGCTCTCGCCCTGCGCCAGGGCTTCACGCGTATGCATGTGGAGGCAGAAAGCGCAGTGGTTGATCTGCGACGCGCGCACCTTCACGAGTTCGGCGAGCGACGGCTCGACGCCCTCCTTGGCCATGGCGGTGCTGAAGTCGACAAAGGCCTGCATCGGCTGCGGGGCGGCGACGAAAGGAACGAGGCGGGGTTTCATGTCACTCTCCTGTGTTGGACAGGAGCTTGACGAGACAGAACGCCCCAGTGTGACACGACCCAGATTTTCCCCAGATCCTCCCCGCCAGGTGGCGCCACAGGCGACAGAGGGGGAGGCGGCGGCGCAGACGACAATAGCCCTGCCTCCAAGGCCCAGGCGGCGCGCGATGAGCTCTTTGTCCAACTCGAGGGGACCGATGCCCTCCCCTCCGTCAGGCTGCGCCTGCCACCTCCCCCTGGCGCGGGAGGATTGTAGAAGGCACACGCCGTTCATATTGCCGCAATTTCGCGGGCGCTCGTTGCGAGCGTCTTATCGCATGCAGGGTGGGAGCCGGAACGACCCGACGAGAAATCGTTGTGGCTGCTTCCTTCCGGACCTGACCAGGTTGGCGACGACGCCGCCCGCCCGACTCCCACGCGCCATATGGTGGAGCTGGCCACCGATGGCAAGCGGCCGAGTAAGCACCCGCGCACACGTCCGTTCGTCCTGAGTAGAGATCGAGTAGCTGTCTCTGGCAGCGTGGCGAGAGCTCCTATCGAAGGACCCGTGAAGAACAGGCTTCGATGCGCCTTGATCACAGCGCGCACCTCCCCAGCTCCACCCAGCACCCGGCAGCTAAGACGCACGCCCAAAGAAAAGGGCGGCTAGACCGAAGTCCGCCGCCCCTGATGGCCCTACAAAGACCTGCCCTTACTTCGGTGCCAGCACCATCAGCATCTGGCGGCCTTCCATGCGTGGGAATTGCTCCACCTTCGCGACCTCGGCGGTATCCGCCTGGACGCGCTGGAGCACCTGCATGCCGAGCTGGCCATGTGCCATTTCGCGGCCGCGGAAGCGCAATGTGCATTTCACCTTGTCGCCTTCAGCGATGAACTCGAACACCTTCTTCATCTTGGTGTCGTAATCGTGATCATCGATGTTCGGACGCATCTTGATCTCTTTGATCTCCTGCGTCTTCTGGCTCTTGCGGGCGATGTTGGCTTTCTTCTGGGTCTCGTACTTGAACTTGCCGACATCGAGGAACTTGGCGACCGGCGGATCGGCGTTGGGCGAAACCTCGACCAGATCCAGCCCGACCTCGGCAGCCTGCGCGATCGCCTCGCGCGTATACATCACGCCCAGATTTTCACCATTTTCATCGATCACCCTAACCTTCTGGCTCTGGATGAACTCGTTGAAACGGGGGCCGTTCAGCGGCAGTGGCGGCGCACCCAGCGGGCGGCGCGGCATCATGGGCGGTGGTATAGTGCATTCTCCTTTGGCGGCGGGATGCCGTCACAACCCTAATATAGAGAGGTAAACGGCTTTTTAAAAGACGGGGACGCATAAGTTCGGCGCGAGTTGCATCGCGCCTGTCATGCGGAAACGATCATTCCTCGGTTCGGATCAGCACCGCTTCCCCGATCAGCAGGAACAACAGGAACGGCGCCCATGCCGCCAGCAGCGGCGGATAGGCTCCGATATTGCCCATCGCGAGCGCGAAATTGTCCGCCACGAAATAGGTAAAGCCAAGCGCCATTCCGATAACGGCACGCACGAACAACACGCCGGACCGCGCCAGGCCGAAGCCGGCGACACCCGCCAGCAACGGCATCAGCACCACCGAAAGCGCGCCCGATATCTTGTGCCACAACACCGTGTCGAGCGCGACGGTCGGCCGACCCGCAGCGTGCAGATCGCTCACCGCTTCCGCCAACGCCCGGAACGACAGGCCATCGGGGTTGACCGTCGCCAGCGTGAACCGGTCGGGCTCCACCCCTCGCCCGATTGTCAGGGTCGGTCGCGTGGTAACACGACCGCGGCCGACATCGAAAATGCGCGCGTCGCGCATCTGCCAGGCGCCATCGCGATAGGTGGCGACGGGCGCGCTCGCGATCGCACCCAGCCGGTCGCCGTCGCGATCATACAGGCGGACGTCATGCAGCGTGGTCGTCGGCCCCCGCCCCGTCACCTGACCGGCGTGGATCAGATCCTCCGCGGAACGCACCCACACGTTGCTTACGATCCCGCGATTTTGCGGCACCGGCCCATAATCCACGTCCTGCCAGGCGGAGAGGACGTTGGTCGCGCGGGCGACGATATGATCGTTGAACCAGAAGGATGCGCCGGCAATAGCCAGGCTGGCGACGATCAGCGGCGCCAGGATCTGATGGGCGGAGATGCCCGCCGCCTTCATCGAGATGATCTCGCTATTCTGATTGAGCGTCGCCAGCGTGATCAGCGTGCCCAGCAGCACCGAGAAGGGCAGGAAGCGCGAAATGATCTGCGGCAGGCGCAACGACACATAATACCATAATTGGGCATCGCCGTTGCCGGGCACGGCCAGGATGTCGCCGGATTCGCCAAGCAGGTCGAGCGCCATCAGGATCACCGCCAAGGCCGCCAGCACGGCGAAGGAGCGGACGACGAACAGCCGCGCCATATACCAGCTGATCGTGCGCGACGCGAAGAAGGAGACGTTGAGCTTCACGCTGCCGCCCTCTTCCGATTGGATCGGGCGAGCAGGCGCCGCATCCACGATCCCAGCTTCGCGAACTGCCGCTCCAGCGCGCCGATTGGCTGACCGCCCGGCACCGTCGCCAGCGTACGATACATCCACCAGATCAGGATGCCGAACAGCACGAACGGTGTCCACAAGGCGATGATCGGATTGATGCCGCCCCGCACCGCCAGCGCCTCCGCATATTCGTTAATCTTGTAATAGGTCACGATCATCACGATCGACAGGAACACGCCCAGCGCCGACGTGGATCGCTTCGGCGGCACGGCCAGCGCTACCGCCAGCAAGGGCAGCAGCAGCATCGTCGCCACTTCCGTCATGCGAAAGTGGAATTCAGCCCGGCTCTTGGTCCGATCCGCGACCTGCTGCGCGGTCTTGCCCGATTTCACCAGCTCGGGGATCGTCAGCTCGTCGCCGCCGCCGCGCTGGCGGAACGCCTCCTCCTTCGGCAGGTCGATGGGCAGATCATGGCTCTGGAAGCTCAGGACGCGCGGGATCGGGAAGCCCGGGGCATCGTGCACCAGCGTGCCGTTATGCAGGCGGAAGATGATCGTGTTGGGATCGTCGGTTGCCATGAATCGGCCGCTTTCGGCGGTGACTTCCAGTTCCTTGCCGTCCTTGCCCTGCGCCATCACGAAGATGCCGGACAGCTGCCGGCCGCCTTCCTGGCTGCGCTCGATCCGGACCGTCATATTCTTGCCGAGCTTGGTAAACTCGCCGACCTTGATCGATGCGCCCAGCGCGCCGGTGCGCAGCTCGTAGCGCAGCCCTTCATAGGCATAGCGCGAATAAGGCTGCAGGAAGCCGACAATCGCCAGATTGATGAAGGCGAAGACGATCGCATAGGCATAAGGCACGCGCAGCAGCCGGCGGTAACTGAAGCCGCAGGCGAGCAGCACGTCCAGCTCCGACGATGTCGCCAGGCGCCGGAAGGCGAGCAAGACGCCGAGCATCAGCCCGATCGGAATACCAAGCGAAAGATATTCCGGAATCAGGTTGGCCAGCATGCGCCAGACGACGCTCACCGGGCCGCCTTCATGTGCGACGAAGTCGAACAGGCGCAGCATCTTTTCGAGCAACAACAGCATGGCCGCGATCACCAGGCTGGCAATCAACGGCACCGCTATCAGCCGCGCAATGTACCGATCAACGAGACCCGAATTCAAATTGCCGACGCTCCGTCACCATGTTCTGGCCGCATTCACGACCGATCTGCCATCGCATGGAGGCGAAAAGTCGCCGGCGCCAGCTTGGCCGGCCCTATAGCTTCCAGGAGTTTCGAGGTCATGTTGAAATTGATACCCCTTGTCGCGAGCCTGATCGTTGCCGCAGCGCCGATGGCGCCGGCGACGGCCGCCGCGCTTGGACCGCACCCGGAAGATTGCAGCGGCGGCAAGCCCGCCATGCTCGTGCGGGTGCAGGGATTGAAGACGCGCACCGGCACCATCCGCGTGCAAACCTATGGCGGCGACCCCGCTAAATATTTCGACAAGGGTTCCTATCTGGAGCGGGTGGAAGTCCGCACGCCCAAGGCCGGCCCGGTCGAGGTTTGCATGCCGGTGGCCAAGGCCGGCCTCTATGCCGTGTCGGTACGCCATAATGCGGACGGCACCGGCAGCACCGACATCGGTTCGGATGGCGGCGGATTTTCAGGAAACCCGAGCGTGTCGTTGTTTGACGCCATGTTCAAACGGAAGCCCTCGCCCGCGCAGGTGCAGGTTCGCGTCAACGGCGTGACCACCGTGCCGGTGATCTTGAACTATGTACGCGGTACCCGCGTCGGCCCGATCGGCGGCGGGCAGTAAGGAAACAGATGATCCGGATCGCGCTTCTTTCCAATCCACGTTCGACGGGCAATCGCGCCCTTCTGCCGCGCGTCCGCAGCTTCTGCGCCCAACATCCTGAAATCTTTCATTACGAGGTCGAGCATGTCGACCAGATCGGGGCGGCGCTCGACACGATCTCGCGCGTCGATCCGGTCGTGCTGGTCATCAACGGCGGCGACGGCACTGTCCAGGCGACGCTGACCGAACTCTACCACGGCGGCCATTTCAATTGCGCCCCACCGCCGGTGGCCGTGCTGCCCAACGGCAAGACCAACCTGATCGCGCTCGATCTGGGCGCCACCGGCGATCCGATCGTGGCGCTGGAGCGGGTGCTGGAAATCGCGCGCGGCGATATCGAAGGCCATATCATCACGCGGGAGCTGATCGCGCTGACGCATGAGGTGGACGGGGTCAGCGATGGTTTGAAGCCCGTGCTCGGCATGTTCCTCGGCGGCGCCGGCCTGACCGAGGTGCTGCTTTACTGTCGCCACAAAATCTATCCGCTCGGCCTGCCCAATTGGCTGAGCCACCTGCTCACGGCGTTCGCGCTGATGACATCCGTTATCTTCGGCATCCGTGCCGCCTTCCTGCCCGCGCGGCCGACGTCGGTGAAGGTGTCGCTTATCCGCCAGGGTGACATTCAGGGCCGCTTCTCGGTCCTGATCGTGACCACGCTCAAGAAATTGCTGATCGGCGCCGGCGTGTCCGGCGGCCATGCCGGGGCCTTGCAGCTGATGGCGATCGATCAAAATCCTATGGCGCTGATGCGCGCGTTGGTGGCAGGCCTGCTTGGCAAGCTCGGCAGCGGCTTCCTGCGCGGGGTGCACGTCCGGCGCGGTGACGAGATCCGGATCGAAGGCGAGCGATCCAGCGTGATCCTGGACGGAGAGATTTTCCAGGCCGGCAAGGGTCGCTCGATCGTGTTGCGTCCGACCGACCCGCTGCCTTTCCTGCGTCTGGCAGCGTGAGCCTTTTCCCACGAGCATCGCATCTCTCCGCCAACATGGCGATGTCGCGGTGACCGCCGACACCCAGCCGCTGCGGGATTTGGTCGCCGCTGAGCTCGCCGTGCCGATCGATCCCGCTATTGCTGCCATGGCCGCCGCGATCGCCGCGCGCCACCCCGGTGCCCGTTCGGTCCTCTATTACGGGTCGACGCTGCGCGAGGCCCGGCTCGACGGCCTGATGCTCGATTTCTACCTGATCGTCGCCGATTACCGGGCGGCGTTCGGCGCCAAATGGCTCGCCGCCGCCAACCGGCTGCTACCGCCCAACGTCTTCCCGTTCGAGCATGAAGGCCTGGTCGCCAAATATGCCGTACTTTCGGAGGCCGACTTTCTCCGGCTGGCATCGCCACGCACCCGCAACGTCTCCGTCTGGGCCCGCTTCGCGCAGCCGTCGCGGCTCGCCTGGGTCGCGGATAGCGCCGCCCGCCACAGCATCATCGATGCGGTTGCGCGCGCGGCGCCCACCCTGCTCGGCGCCGCTCGGCCCTGCGTTGCTGACACGATCGACCGGCTGGACCTATGGCGCGAGGCCTTCGCGCTCACTTACAAGGCAGAATTGCGGGCCGAACGTGGCGGGCGCGCCGGATCCGTGGTCGATGCCGATCCGGATCGCTATCGCGCCTTCACTCTCCCCGCCTTGCATGCCGCCCGGCTGGATGCCCAACTCGCCGGCGATCGGCTTCGCTTCGATCGGCCGATGTCGGATTGCGAGCGTAGCCAGGGCAAGCGGGCCTGGGCCCGCCGGCGACGCGAGGGCAAGGCCCTCACGCTGCTGCGACTTGCCAAGGCCAGTGCGACCTATGCCGGCGGCATCGATTATCTCGCCTGGAAGATCAGCCGCCACTCGGGCCAGCCGGTCACCATCAAGCCATGGCAGCGCAAATGGCCGATCGCAGGGGCGATCACCTTGCTTCCCCGCCTCCTGCTCAAGGGCGCGGTGCGCTAGCGTAAACTGGCCCTAGTGCCTGTCATTGCTAGGGGCGAAGCCCCGCGGCAATCCAGGCCGCGCCTCGGAACTGGATTGCTTCGCTACGCTCGCAATGACGGGCGTTACGGGAAAGTGATCGGCTCCGATCCAATCGCAAAGGATTCCATTTCCCCGCGGGACTCCCTACCTGAGCATCATGAACAAGCGCGCGCGCGTCCTCCTGTTGAATGCCGCGCTCGGCCCGCTCGATTACCGCGTCGATCCCGAACATGACGTCCAACCCGGCTCGATCGTGCTCGCGCCGCTCGGTCCGCGCCAGCTGGCCGGCGTGGTGTGGGAGCCGGAGCGCATGCCCTCCGACGCGGAGGTTGGCGACAATCGCCTGCGCCCGCTCGCCGCCGTTTACGACCTGCCGCCGCTCAAGGAGTCGCTGCGCCGCCTGATCGAGTGGACCGCGGATTATTATCTCGCTCCGCCCGCCGCCGTCTTGCGGATGACGCTCGCCTCTGCGTCGGCTTTGGACGGGGCGCGCACGATCATCGAATATCGGCGGACCGGCCATGTCCCGCCCCGGCTCACCGCGCAGCGCGAACAGGCGTTGGAGCGGCTGGAAAACCGCCAGGGCATCGTGCGCGAGCTGGCGACAATCGCGGATGTTTCCGACGGCGTGATCCGTGGCCTCATCAAAGCCGGCGCGATCGAGCCGGTCGAAGTCCATGTCGATGATCCGTTCCCGCTCCCCGACCCCGATCACGCACGCCCCGACCTCTCGCCCGAACAGGCCGCCGCCGCGACCCGGCTGACCGACGCGGTGCAGGCACAGGCGTTCGCGCCCATATTGCTCGACGGCGTCACCGGCTCCGGCAAGACCGAAGTCTATTTCGAAGCCGTCGCCGCCGCCATCCGGTCCGGCCGCCAGACCCTGGTCCTGCTGCCCGAAATCGCGCTGACCGAGCCCTTTCTCAAGCGTTTTGCCGAACGGTTTGGCTGCGCACCCGTCGCCTGGCATTCCGATCTGCGTCAATCGCAGCGCCGCCGCGCCTGGCGCGCCATCGCCAGCGGCGAGGCTCTGGTCACGGTCGGCGCGCGCTCGGCCCTGTTCCTGCCCTATCGCGATCTCGGCCTGATCGTCGTCGACGAAGCGCATGAGGCCAGCTTCAAGCAGGAAGACGGCGTCATGTATCACGCACGCGATGTCGCGGTGATGCGCGGCCATTTCGAAAGCGTCCCCGTCATCCTGGCCTCGGCCACGCCTGCCATCGAGACGCGCCAGCAGGTCGCCCAGGGCCGCTATGAGGAGGTCAAGCTTCCGCTTCGCTTCGGCGGCGCGACCATGCCCGACATCGCCGCGATCGACCTGACGCAGGACCGGCCCGATCGCGGTCGCTGGCTCGCGCCCAGCCTGGTGGCGGCGGTGCAGGAAACGCTGGAACGCGGCGAACAGTCACTGCTGTTCCTCAACCGCCGCGGCTATGCCCCGCTCACGCTCTGCCGCCATTGCGGCCACCGCTTCAAATGCCCGAACTGTACGGCCTGGATGGTCGAGCATCGCCTGACCGCGCGGCTCGCCTGCCACCATTGCGGCCACGTCATGCCGCCGCCGCGCGCTTGCCCCGAATGCAAGGAAGAGGATGCCCTGGTCGCCTGCGGCCCGGGCGTGGAGCGCATTGCTGACGAGGTCGCCCTGCTCTTCCCCGACGCGCGCTCGGCCATCGTGACGTCGGATACCTTATGGTCGCCTGCCAAGGCGGCCGAGTTCGTCCACAAGATGGAAGCCGGCGAGATCGATATCGTCATCGGCACGCAATTGGTGACCAAGGGCTACCACTTCCCCAACCTCACCTTGGTCGGCGTGATCGATGCCGATCTCGGCCTGTCCGGCGGCGATTTGCGCGCGGCCGAACGCAGCTTCCAGCAGATCGCGCAGGTCGCCGGCCGCGCCGGGCGCGGGTCCAAGCCGGGCCGTGTGCTCGTCCAGACTTTCGAACCCGGCGCACCCGTGATCCAGGCGCTCGTTTCGGGCGACGCCGACAGCTTCTACGAAGCCGAGACCGAGGCCCGACGTCACGCCGGCGCCCCCCCCTTTGGCCGCTTCGCCGGCATCATCGTCAGCTCGGAAAATCTCGACGAGGCGGTCAGCACTGCCAAGGCGATCGGCCGCGCCGCGCCGCGCGTCGAAGGCATGCAGGTCTACGGCCCAGCCCCCGCCCCGCTTGCCATGCTACGCGGCCGCCACCGCCAGCGCCTGCTCGTCCACGCCCGCCGCGCGCTCGATGTGCAGGACGTTATCCGCGACTGGCTCGGCCCGATCGAAAAACCCCGCGGCGTCCGCGTCGCGGTCGATGTGGACCCCTATTCCTTTCTATAAGCCGGGGCCGCCATCCCGTGGCAGGAAGAGCATCTGTTACCGCACCGCGTTCGCTGCGGCATCGATCCCCTTTTTCGCCATAGCCTCGGCACCGCTCAACCGCGCGCGATAGGCCTGGAACCGCGCGCGCATCGCGTCATGCCGCGCCTTCAGCAGCGCTTTGGCTTCCTCGCGGAAGGGAACGGGCTTGCCCGCCGTTTCGCGATTGGTGAGGTCGATCGACATCGCCGTTTCCTCGTCTGTGGCGAGGATGCTGGTGCAGGTGTCCGCATCGGTGATGGCGATGCTCGTGGCGACATTGTTGTCGGTATTGGCGATACTGGTGGCGACCTCATTGTCCGTTTGCCGGATTTCCTCGCGGATCTTGGCATCGTATCGCGCCAGCTCCGCCTCCGTCGACAGGTTGACGAAGCCACCGCCGCCGGCGCGCGCCACCGCCGCCAGCTTGGCCGCCTCGCCGCCCGGCAGCTTGAAGCCGATGACATTGACGATCGCCCGCGTGCGCCCGGCATTGATCCGCTTGGCCGCTGCCACCGGATCGCCGCCGCACGTCTCTTCCCCGTCGGACACGACATAGATGATCTGCTCGCCCGGCGTGGAGGAGGCCGCCAGCAGCCCCTCGGCGCGATCCAGCGCGGCGGCAAGCGGCGTCCAGCCGACGGCACGGACCTGCGTCAACGCCGCGCGATAGCCCGCCCGGTCCGTCGACATCGGCGCCATGATGTCGATCGCGGCACAGGATTTCGCCTTGCCCGCCTCTTCATTATTCCCCTGCTGCCCGAAGACCAGCAAGGATGTCTGCACCGACGGCGGCAGTCCGTCGACGAAGCTTCGCGCCGCCTCGCGCGCCAGTTCGAGCTTGGTCTTCGCGCCCATGCGTCCGGCCATCGAACCGGACCCGTCGATCATCACGATCACGCGCGTGGGCGGCACTTGCGGACCCAGCCCGCCCGTCCGTGCCCTCAGCTGAGGCTGCTTGAGCGCGACATCCTGCTTGAAGCAGGCTTCCGGATCCTTTTTCGTGAACCGCGCGACATAAGCCCGGGCCGCGCCCGAACCCACGCCGACCGGTCCGCCGACACCGCCGTCGCGCCCGGTCGCCGCCTCGCGATCGCTCGACGAGCCACCGCATCCCGCGGCCGCGAGGGCCAGCAAACAGCACGCCCCGTTCCGGAAAAGACTGAAACCCATGCCAAAAGCCCCCCCTTGCGCCGCGAAGCTGCCATAAGCCCACTGGAAAGGACAGGCCCGGTATAGGTCATGATTGGCTACGGCGCGTCCCTTTGGCGCGCCGCGCGTCGGAGGATCTGTGTCCAAGACATCACTCGCGACGGTCAGCTTGATCGGAACAGGGATGCCCGCCTGTCAGCAGGGCAGCGGCCGCTCGCCACGCCGTGCGGCACGCTTGGCCTCGCGATTGCAGCGGATCCGGCGCACCGTCTCCACATTATTCCGTGCGGCTTCGGCATTGTTGCGCTGTTGCTCGGCGGCATAAAGCGGCGCGTTGTCCCGGCGCTGCTGCTGCGCGAGCATGCATCGGCTATAGTCCTTCCCATGGGCGGCACCGAAGCGCTCGCACGTCCTGCTGTCCTCCCGATACGCGCTTTTGCCCCAATTTATCTGCGCCGACGCGGCACCGGCGATGCTGCTGGCCAACAGCAGGGTAACCGCCGTGAAGACGACACGGCCGGACTGCGCTGAAACAGGCATTACGCTCTCCTCTTGATGATGAATTATTCCGCGCGGATCGGCGCGGCACGCCCCGGCGACAGGTGAAAGATGTCGCGCGCGACAGGATCGCAGATCGGGAGCGTGGCGGCGCTGCGAATGGCGCCCGCCAGCACAGCGACGAGATCGGCCGGCGAATAGTCGCGATCGCCGTTCACGGCGGCCACGCTCACCGCCTCATCGACGGTCCTGATCGCCGCGACGATCGTGGACGCACAGAGGCGAACCTCGAAATCCAGGGTCGACCGGTTGGCCCGTCGCGCGACGACGCTCTGCAGTTGAATTTCCACAGCATGATAGGCGTCCAGCCAGACCGCCCGGATGTCCGCCTCCTCCGCGCACAGCGCAACCAGCTGAACCGCCAGGATGCCGTCGGCGATAAGTTGCGAAGGCTCGTTGTCGATCGGCAGCGCGATCCGAAGATGATCCTCCAGCGCCATGTCAAGCGGCCATGCCTCCATGATGCGTGCGAAGCGCTGGATCGACGTGACAAGAACCGGCCCGATGCAATTCTCCTTGTTTCGGAAATGACGCCAGACCGTTCGGGTCGAAACACCGGCCGCGGCGGCGATGGCGTCGCCGTTCGTCTCCGCCACACCCTGCCTCAGGAACAGGCGTGCGGCCTCGCGCGAGATTGTCAGCCTTGTGTCGTCCGCCTCTGCCACATGTCACCTTACGTCGTTTAACGACTCGTTTAATGTCACTAAGTGACAAACGAGTCAAATGGAGGCTTGTCGATGCATGCGGGCGGATGGACGCGCGGGCCGTTGCGCAACCCGGCAACATCAGATTGCGGGCGTAACCCACCCTGTCTCCCGTGAAATACGGATCCAATCCCGATGCTCCATCTCGCCGGTCGAGCCGACCGGTCAGGTCTCTGCCTGTCCTGCACGCAGTGTCGGGCGTTGAAGGGAGTATGATGTGAAAAGATTTATCATTGTTTCCGGCCTGGTTTCGGCCTTCGTCGTGGCGCCAGCCCAGGCGCAGGAGGGACGTTTCTATGTCGGCGGTTTCGTCGGCGACCGCTTCGGCAGCGGGCAGACCTTCCGCGGTGCCAACCTCGCCGGTGATCCCCGGGTCATCCGCACCCCGACGAAGGACGCGGTGACGGGCGGTATCACGCTCGGCGCCATCGTCGGCGAGGGCCATTGGGGGCGGCTCCGGGTTGAGGGCGAGCTGGCGGCGAGCCGCAACAAGTTGAACCGCCTCGTCCTGAACAATGTCGAGCGTCAGCTGCTGGAGGGGCGCAAGTCCGTCACCACCCAGATGGTCAACCTCGCCTATGACACGCCGAAAATCGCGAACCTGGTGCGCTTTTCCGTCGGCGGCGGCATCGGCAACGGCAATATCGATTATGATATCCGCTACAACGTGACGGCGACCGGCCCGACCATCAACATCCCGACCAGCGCCTCAGGCCACCTGGCCTACCAGGCGATCGCCGGTGTGACGGTCTCGGTCGTCCCGCATCTCGAGCTGGTGGCGGACGCACGCTATCTGCGCATCGGCGCGCACGATGTCGAACGCTTCAACCAATCCGCCGGTACGCTTGATTCCGTGCTGGACACCCATTTCCACAGCACCGCCGCCACGGTCGGCTTCCGCTATATCCTGTGACGTCCGGGGGCGGCCGCGACGCGGCTGCCCCGCAAACCGCCTGGACCCGCGGCCTGCCGAGCACGGCCACGGGGAGCATCGCCGGCGGCCCCGCGATCGCGCGCAAGAATGAACGGGCGATATGCATTTCTGTAAGTTTACGATCCATGTTGATCGGCCCAGATACGCCCCCATGACACAGGCAATTCTCACGGCCACATGCAGTGGCGGCACCTATTTCGATCGCGACTATTATGTCGATGTCCACCTGCCCCTGGCGATGGCCTGCTGGCAGCGCTACGGGGTGGAGAGCGCCGCCGCCTTCTTCCCACGGGATGCCGACGCCGCAGAGGTCTCTGTCGGGATCTACCGGTTCCGCGACGAACAGGGCCTGTACGCCGCGCTGGCATCGCCCGAGATGGAGGCGGTAATGGCCGACGTTCCCCGCTTCACGGATGCGGCCGTGTCCCGGACGGTGGGCAAGCCGCTCTGATCGCAGCAGATGTCGCGGGGATGACCCGACGACGAGCGGCATCGCAACCTCCGGGCGCCGTCCGCGATGACATCGACGCGTGACGCAATGTTACGATTGTCATCGCTTCCCGGATGGTCGGCCCCGCGCCGTCTTTGACAGCACCGCGTCGCAAGGCCAGCACAGCAGCCGCAGCGGCATATGCCCGCAGATCGAAGAACCGATAGCGTTAGGCCCCTATCTCATGAATGACGGATCGTCCGGCGTGCGGCTGCCCGCCCGCATGCTCCCCTTCCCCCGCTCGATCAGTGCGGAGGCGCGCGCCGCGCTCGAGCGTCTCGTGGATCCCGACGGCATGCCAGTGAATGCGCAGCACCCCATGCCGGCCCCCGGGGACTATGATGGCTGGGTTCAGACGAAGCGGGCGGTCGATGCCCATTATGCGGCCGCCATCAAGGGCCTTGCCGGGACGCTGCGCGCACGCGTCGAGACCATCCAGCTTGGCGATTCCGTCATCCACGTCGCCACGCCCGACAGCGAACCGATGGCCGACGGCGTCTATCTCGATCTGCACGGCGGCGCGCTGGTGTTCGGAGGTGGCGATGCGTGCCGCGCCGGCGCGCGGATGCAGGCCGATCTTCATGGCCTGCGCTGCTACGCCGTCGACTATCGCACCCCACCCGAGCACCCCTATCCGGCCGCGCTGGACGACACGCTGGCGGCCTATGCGCACGTGCTGGACCATCATCCGCCAGAGCGCGTGGTCGTCGGCGGCCGCTCCGCCGGCGGCAATCTCGCCGTCGCCCTGCTCCTGCGCGCGCGGGACGAGGGGCTTCCGATGCCGGCGGGCCTGGTCCTCCTCTCGCCAGAAGTCGATCTGACCGAGTCCGGGGATAGCTTCGAAGTAAACCGCCTGGTGGACGTGATGCTGCCCCTGCCGCTGCGGTCGGTGAACTTGCTCTATGCGAATGGGGCGGATCTGTCCCACCCTTATCTGTCGCCGCTCTTCGGCGACCTGACGGGCCTTCCCCCGACGCTGCTGCAATCCGGCACCCGCGATCTCTTGCTCTCCAACACCGTGCGCATGCACCGCGCCTTGCGAAAGGCCGGCGTGATGGCCGAACTTCACGTCTTCGAGGCGATGCCACATGGCGGCTTCCTCGGCGGCACCCCGGAAGATCTGGAGCTCAGCGACGAACTTGTCCGCTTCGTCCGGGCGCGCTTGCACGGCGGCTAGGTCGCAAGCAGGAGGAACGGTTTGTCGCGGTAGGTGACGTCCCTCACTGGATGGAAGCCGAGCCGAGCCGCCAGCTTCAGCGATGGCGCGTTGATCGGCTCTATCAGGCAGGCGACCCGATCATGACGCGTCGATCGCCGAACCCAGCCCAGAAGGCCGGCCATCGCTTCGTATGCAAAGCCCCTCCCCCTGGCTTCGGACGATAGCAGCCACGAGGCCTCGGGCACATGGTCGAACATCGGATCCACGCCACGATGGAAGAAGGCGGCCGCGACTTCTCCGATAAGCCTGCCGCTCGCCTTTTCGAACACGGCGAATGTGCCGCAATCGAACAGGCTCCAATGGCCGGCCCAACGCAGCAACCTTGCCCAGGCGGCTTCCTCGCCATCGGGGAGATTGCCGACGAAGGCGCGCAGTTCGGGATCGGAGGTCAGCGCCAGCATCGCCGGCAGGTCGGCGGGTAGATAGGGACGAAGGAGAAGCCGTTCCGTGTCGATCATAGGCATCCAGATTGAGGGGCGTGAGCCGCCAGCCCGGTCAGGGCAACACGTCGCGCAGGCGATCCTCCACTACCGCAATGAACGCGCGCAGGCGCTGCAAATGCTTCAGGTCGCGATGATAGCCCATCCAGATATCGCGACTGGGCGGCTCTGACGGCAGATCGAGCCGGCGCAGCCCCGGGATCTGATTGCCGACAGCGAGCGGAAGGACCGCGATGCCGACACCCTGCCGACACATCCGCGCCTGAACGTTGCGGTTGTTGGACCGCATGACCGTCGCCGCATGGGGAAAGCTTTCCATCAGCCACGCAATATCGGGGAAATGCCCGGTCGACGTGTCGTGGGTGATCAGACGAAAACCGGTCCCGTCGCCGAAGGCCGGATCCGGTGCGCCGGCGGCGATATAGACACCGTAATTCAGCCGGCTGAGACGCCGTTGCACGATGTCGGACGTGTCGAAGGGCACGATCCGGAAGGCGATATCCGATTCCCGCTGGGCGAGGCTGAAGAGGCGCGTGCCCGTTAGGATCTCGACATCGACGCCCGGATAGGCATTCGTATAGTCGGCTATGATCGGGGGCAGCACATAGGCGCCGAACCAATCGGCCGACGATATGCGCAGGCAGCCGCGCAGCTGTTGCTCCTGCCCGGCAAGCCGCCGCTCCATGGCCAGCGCGCCCTCTTCCATCTGCTCCGCCAGACCGACGATCGCGCTCCCTTCCTCCGTGAGGATGAAGCCATCGGCGGTTCTCTGAAACAGGGTTTGGCCGGTCGCCTCCTCCAGTGCGCGCAGCCGCCGGCCGATCGTGGGGTGGCTGAGACGCAGCGCACGCGCGGCACCACCCAGGGTGCCGGCCCGCACCACCGCCAAAAAGATGCGGACGTCGCTCCACTCCATCTCATGCCCTCATCCATTGCCCTGGCAGGTACAGCCCAAGTGCGGGCGCCCGATACAGAAGCGCCCATCCGCACGACGTGAGGCCGGAACAGCGCCCACGCAAGCGCATGTGACCGAAACTTTCGACGTCGGGTGACCAACATGCCTTGGCCGACGAATATCACGTCATGCGCCCGGACCTGTTGTGGAGAGTGCCATTTGCGAGGGCCAGGCCCAGCCGCATCTGCAATCCGGCGCCTCGCGCTGCCTCGGCCGCGATCTCCGCCCGCCCCAACCAAGATCTGCCGGAGTTACACGATGTCGCCGCCTCTTCTTCTCGCGCTCGCGCTGGCCGCCCTCCCCGCTCAGGGTGCCGCCTCATCGCCCCCGACGGTGCTGCCCGTCGATGCCGCCCTGGCGCGGTGGGACATGGCCGAAGCGCGTGCCCTTGCCAGCGCAATGCCGAAGGGCGCCGATCGCTGCGCAGTTGAGGGCATCATCGCAAACCGCGACAATCGCCTCGATCGGGCCGTGATATTGCTCGCCCCGTGCGTCGCCGCACTGGATCGATCCGGATCTCCCCGCGCGGAAGAGGCCTTGGCGGCACTGGTCGACACCTATCGCCGTCGCGGTGCGTTTGGGAAGGAATATGGGCTGATCGCACGCTGGCTCGCCGCGTATAAGGACCGCGGGGATCCCGCTGCGTTTGCCGATTTGCGCAACGAACTCGAAACGGCGGCGGTGTTGCGCGATCTCGCCAGGCCCAGGGTGACGGGCAACGGTACGGCCACGCTGCGGACCCACCTCAATGCTGTGGGGACGCGGAATGTCGATCTGACCATCGGCGGCGTCACGCTGCCATGGATGATCGATAGCGGCGCCAATTATTCGATCGTGTCGGAGAGCGCTGCCCGCAAAATGCGGCTGGCCATCCGCGACACCCGCTATCAGGTGACCGGATCAACCGGCCATTCGGTCGCGACACGGATCGCCGTTATCGACGCATTGCCGGTCGGCGGCATCATCTTGCACAATGTGGTGGCGATCGTCGCCCCCGATGCCGCGCTGCACATTCGCGCGCCGCGAACCGACTATCAGATCGAGGCGGCGCTCGGCTTCCCGGCGCTGGCGATGCTCGGCCGCTTCCGGATCGATCCGGATGGAACGTTCGCGATAGACCGGAAGGCACCTTTGCTACGCACCGGGGCAAAGCTGTACATGAACCAGCTGACACCCGTGGCCGAGCTGGAGATTGCCGGCCGCACAAGCCTGTTGAGCGTCGACACGGGAGCGCGCCGAACGAGCCTCTACGCCAGCTATGCGGCCGGGTTTGGGGGACGCGCGGGCCTGTGGTCTAAAAGGCGCGACATGTCCTCGGGCTTGGGCGGCAGCGTCGAAGGCGAAATATTCGTCGAGCCGCAACTGATGATCATGGCCGGCACGCACACGGTCATCGAACACAACGTCCCGATCGCGCCGGATGGAGACAAGACCAACCCCATTCTCGGCAATCTGGGGCAGCCGGCGCTGACCGCGCTGGGCAGCTACACGTTCGACTTCCGCTCGATGCGTCTGCTGCTCGGGAGCGAGACTAAGAGGGCTAT
>NZ_JBMDXN010000044.1:0-20467 GCF_048595155.1 Sphingomonas sp. | reverse complement strand
GTCGCGGCGGCCGAGCAGGCGCAGCCGCAGCGCGTTGAGCTTGATGAAGCCCGCCGCGTCGCGCTGGTCATAGGCGCCCTGATCGTCCTCGAACGTCACGACCTTTTCGGAATAAAGCGAGAAGGGCGATTTGCGCCCGGTGACGATCACGCTGCCCTTGTACAGCTTCAGGCGGACGGTGCCCGTCACCTTCTCCTGGCTGTGGTCGATCGCCGCCTGCAGCATCTCGCGCTCGGGCGAGAACCAGAAGCCGTTATAGATCAGCTCGGCATAACGCGGCGCGAGCTCGTCCTTCAGATGCGCGGCGCCGCGATCGAGCGTGATCTGCTCGATCCCGCGATGCGCGAGGTGATAGATCGTGCCGCCCGGCGTCTCGTACATGCCGCGGCTCTTCATGCCGACGAAGCGATTCTCGACCAGGTCGAGCCGGCCGATGCCGTGCGTCTTGCCATAGTCGTTGAGCTTGGCGAGCAGGTCCGCCGGGCCATAGCCGACGCCGTCGATCGCCACCGCATCGCCGCGCTCGAAATCGATCGTGATAGTCTGCGGAGTGTCCGGCGCATCCTCGGGATTGTCGGTGCGGGAATAGACGTAATCCGGCACTTCGTCCCACGGATCCTCCAGCACCTTCCCTTCGGACGAGGTGTGCAACAGGTTCGCGTCGGTCGAGAAGGGCGATTCGCCGCGCTTGTCCTTGGGCACCGGAATCTGGTGCGCCTCGGCATATTCGATCAGGCGCGTGCGGCTGGTCAGGTCCCATTCGCGCCATGGCGCGATCACGCGGATGTCGGGTGCGAGCGCATAATAGCCGAGCTCGAAGCGGACCTGGTCATTGCCCTTGCCGGTTGCGCCATGGCTCACCGCATCCGCCCCAACCTGCTTGGCGATCTCGATCTGGCGCTTGGCGATCAGCGGCCGCGCGATCGAGGTGCCGAGCAGATACAGGCCCTCGTACAGCGCATTGGCGCGCATCATCGGCATCACGTAATCGCGCACGAATTCGTCGCGCAGATCGTCGATGAAGATATGTTCGTCTTTGACGCCCATCAGCTTGGCCTTGGCGCGCGCGGGCTCCAATTCCTCGCCCTGGCCCAGATCGGCCGTGAAGGTGACGACCTCGCACTGGTAGGTCTCCTTCAGCCATTTCAGGATCACGCTCGTGTCGAGCCCGCCCGAATAGGCCAGCACCACGCGCTTGACGTCGCTCATTTTCACACTCCCAGGCCCAAAGATCTGCGGGCGAATGCGTGCCTGCATTCAGGCGTGGCGTGGATCAGGCCGCCACCCCGCACGGTCGGCGCGCCTTTGGCATGGTGAGGGGGCCTGCGCAACGCGTTCCGAGCGCATTGCGAATTGGCGGCGCGCTATCACACTGCGCGCGTTCGGCTTTCCTCCGCCGCACAGGGCTTCTACAGAGGGGGTTCGCGCGTCCCGCGCGGAGAGGATTTCCATGATCAAGACCATGTTGGCCGTCGGCCTCGTCGCCATCGCAACGGCCGCGGCCGCGCAGACTCCGCCTGCGGCGCCGCCGGAGGTGATCACCCGCGCGGACTTCCAGGCCCAGTCGCGCGCGCAGGTCGCAGCGGCCGATACCAACCATGACGGCATCGTCACGAAGGCGGAGCTGGAGGCTGTGATCACCAAGGCGATGGGTGGACCGCCGCCCGCCGGCATGGTCGACGGTGTGTTCGGCGCGCTCGACACCAATCATGATGGCAAGGCGACGGCAGCCGAGATCGAGGCGCACGACCTGGCGCTGTTCGATCGCTGGGACACCAACCATGACGGCAAGCTGACGCGCGAGGAAATGATGGCAGGCAGCCAGGCCGCCGGCGGCGGCGCGCCGAAGCAATAAGGCGATCGCCGGGCGCTGTGCCCGGCCGTCTCCAACGTCATCGAGGAATAGAGGATGAGCGTGGCCTTCCGTCGCGACAGCGACGAGGAGCATCTCGAGCCCAAGTTCGAGCTGCCGATCCCGCCTGGGCCTAATCTGGTGACGCCGCGTGGTCTCAGCCTGATCGAGGCGCAGGTCGCGGCGCTGGAGGCGCTCGCGACGCCGAGCGACGACGAGAAGCGGAGCCTGCGCTATTGGCGCCGGCGTCTTGCCAGCGCCCAGCTTCCGCCGTCGCCGCCCCCGGGCGAAGTCGGCTTCGGTAGTCGTGTCACGTTCACGCTGAACGGCAAGCAGCGCAGCCTGTCCATCGTCGGCGAAGATGAGGCCGATCCCGCAGCCGACCTTATCGGGCTGCAATCCCCGCTCGCCCAGGCGCTGCTCGGCGCGGGCGAGGGGGAGATGCTTCCGTTCAACGGCAAGGACGATGCGATCGAATTGATCGCGATCGCGTGATCCCTACGCTGGCGGCCGCGCCAACTTTCGGGTGGGCCGCGCTTTTCACCGTCATCCCCGCGCAGGTTGGAGCTCCAGACCTTTTCCCAAGCGGTGAGACGCCCGGTTGAGGGGCCCCCTATCCGCCTGCGCGAGGCGACGATAGAGTGGCTTAGATGATCGGGCCCTTGGGCGCGGCCTCAGCCTCGGCCTTGTCCTTGTGCAAAACCACCGGCGTCACCTTCGGCGCCTCCGGCTTCGCCTGCTGGACCGCCGGCGTCGGCGCGCGGCTGTTCATGGCATTGCAGTCGCCCGAGCTCTGCTTGATCACCTTGGGGGCCTGATGGGTCCCAAGCGACGTCACCTGCACGCTCTGGCTGCACTGCGCGCCGTTGCCGCTGCTGTAGGACGTGTAGCTATAGCTCACCGTGCCGGGCGGAAGGCTCTTGAGCGCAGCCTCACTGATCTCGCCGCCTGACGGCGCTGCCTGCTGCAGCATGGCCGCCTGTTGCAGCATGGCGTTCATCTGCTGGTCCATCGCCATCGAGATGCGATCGAACATTGCGAACGGATCGGCTTCAGCGAAGGCGACCGGCATCGGCGCGGGGGCCACCACGAGCTGGGGCGCCACGTTGCCGATATAGTGGATCTGGGCGACGCTACCGTCGGGAAGGGCGACGTTCATCACATGGCTGTGATCCGCTGCGATCGCCGCGCCGGCCACCGCCACCGCGCCGGCACCTGCAAGAAGAAGCTTGGTTAAAGTCCGCATCAGACTCCTCCTTCATGGATTGGACGAGTCGGATTGTGGCGCGCTTAGCTGAACCGACGATGAAAAACATCTGCGCCGGCGGCCGGTTGTGCAGCGATCGTCATCGCCCTCATGCCGCGGACACCTGATCGCGGCGAAAGCAATAGGGGGCATGATCGTTGATCATCCCGACGGCCTGCATCCAGGCATAGGCGATGGTCGGCCCGACGAACTTGAAACCCCTGGCCTTCAACGCGCGGGAAATCGCCTCCGACGTGGGCGAGCTCGCCGGAACGTGGATCCCGTCGTTCCGCACCGGAGCGCCGCCCGCCAACCCCCATAGCCAGGCAGAGAAATCCTCCCCCGCCTCTTGCATCGCCACATAGATGCGCGCGCCACCGATCGCCGCTTCGATCTTGGCCCGGGCGCGGATGATACGGGCATCCGCCATCAGCGCTTCGATTTTTGCTTGGTCGTAACGGGCAACGACGGCGGGATCGAACTGATCGAAGGCGCTGCGAAAGCCATCGCGGCGATGCAGGATGGTCCGCCACGAAAGGCCGGCCTGGAAGCCCTCCAGCACCAGCATCTCCCACAGCAGGCGCGAATCGTGAACCGGCACGCCCCATTCGGCGTCGTGATAGGCGGTCATTTGGGCATCGCCTTCGGCCCAGCTGCAGCGTCGCATTGTCATGGCATCAACCTACGAAGAAGCGACGTGATTGACGAGCCGCAACCGTAAGCATAACAGGTTATATAACTACGTATGGAAGCGATGATGGCTACGGATGTTTTGGCAGAGATGGGCCCTGTCTTTCTGGGCAGCCGGCTGAAGCGGCTGGCCGAGCGGTTGCAGGCCAGTGCCGGCAGGATCATTGCCGATGCAGGCCTTCCGGTGCAGCCAACGCATATGCCGCTGCTGGCCGCGCTCGACCGCGGTCCGATGACCGTGGGCGAACTGGCCGACACGGTCGGCTCAAGCCAACCGGGCGTCACGCGCGGTATCGCGCAGCTGGTCGCGCTGGGGCTGGTTTCGTCCGCGCGCGGCGCCGATCTGCGCCGACGCACCGTGTCGCTGACGCCGGCGGGGCAGGACGTGATGGCGACAGCCAAGCGGCTGATCTGGCCGCGCGTCGGTCAGGCGGTCGATGCCATGCTCGCCGGCCTGTCCGGCGCGCTGCTGGACCAGATTGCCGGGGTGGAAGCGGCGCTGGCCGATCGCCCGCTGGAGGCGCGGGTTGCCGGCTTCGATCCGGCTGGTCTGCGGATCGTCGACTTCCGTGACGATCTCGCGCCTCACTTCCACGACATCAATGCCGACTGGATCGGCGATATGTTTCGGCTGGAGCAGACCGATCGGGATGTTCTGGAACAGCCGCGCGCCCGGATCGTGGATCCCGGCGGCGCCATTCTGTTCGTGGAAGCGCCCGGCCTGGGCGTGATCGGCACCTGTGCCCTGCAGAAAACCGGCCCGGCGCAATTCGAACTCACCAAGATGGGCGTCCGCGCCAGCGCGCGCGGCATGAAGGCGGGCGAATTCCTGCTCGCCGCCATGATCGCGCGTGCGCAGGCGATGGGCGCGGAAACGCTCTATCTCCTCACCAATCGCAAATGCGCGCCGGCCATCCACCTCTACGAAAAGCTGGGCTTCCGCCACGATGCGGAGATCATGGCTACGTATGGCGCGCGGTACGAACGCTGTGACGTGGCGATGCGATACGTAGGATAGACCTGCCGAAGCGTCGTGCGGCGGGATGGTCTATTCGCCTGTCACCATCTTCAGGTCCACCGCATCGCCCATCGCCCGGTAGCCGGCATCGTTGGGATGAAGGTGATCCGTGTCGTTGAAGCGCGGATCGAACGTCAAAGGATCCCCTCTGTCGGCGACCACCCCGGCAAAATCGATCACGCCGTCGAACGTGCCCGACGTCCGGATCCAATCATTCATCGCCTGCCGGGCGGCCTCGCCCTTGTCGGCCCAATAGCCGGCGCCCTTATAGGGCGTGAGGGTGACGCCGATCACGCGGATGCCATGGGCGTGGGCACGTTCGACGATCTGCCGTTGGGCCGCCTGCAAGGCCTCTGCCGGCGCCGGCTCGACCGATCCGCTCGTCGTGAAGCCGCGGCCGATATCGTTGATCCCTTCCATCAGGATCAGCACCTTGACCCCCGGCACGCTCAGCACATCGCGATCGAACCGGGCAAGCGCGCTCGGCCCGCTGCCATAACGCAGCAGCCGGTTGCCGCTGATGCCGGCATTGACCACGGACCAGCGGCTCTTGCCGGGGCGTGCCGCCAGTCGCTCGGCCAGTCGATCCGGCCAGCCGCGGAAGCCATTGGCGGTCGATCCGGCGCCTTCCGTGATCGAATCGCCCAGCGTGACGATCGCCTGCGTCGGCCGGGTGGCGGCAACCTCGACTTGGCTCACCAAGGCCGGGGCGCGTGCCAGCTTCACGCCGGGCAGGTGCGCCGCGCCGGTCTGATCGCCGGTCGTGCCGGAGATATATTGGAACAGGCTGCGCGCCCCGCGCGCCGTCAGCCGATCCGGCGCGTAGAGCGATATGGCCAGCCGATCGAGCGCCTTCACGGGGAGGTTGATCGTGTCGCTGAGCAAGGGGGCGCCGGCGGGGATTACCACGCCTTCATGTCCGGCGAACGTCACGGCATGGTCGCTGCCCGGCACGATCTCCCCATCCGGTCCCGCCAGCCCGACGCGGACTGCGCCCAGGCTCAGCGGCTCGACGCCATTCTCGTTGGTCAGGCGCAGGCGGACGGCATTGCCCTCGGCCGATACGCGGACGATCTGGCGGATCGTCACATTCGTGAGCTCCGCATTGCCCGTATCGACCGGCAGCTTTCCGGGATTGTCCAACAGGGGAGCATTCGACGAAGGCGGTGCAGCAGCCGGCGGCGCGGCGAGCGGAACCACCGACCCGTTGGGCGCAGCGGGCGATTGGCCGGGCGGGTTGGGGGAGGCGGAATAGCCCCATGCCCCCACCCATGCGGGCGCGTTCGTGCCGGTGGCCGCGATGGCGGAGGCGCAGCCGAGCAGCGCGATCGAGAATATGGTCGTGCGGCGGAACATTCTTCCCTCCCCGGCATCATTGGCCCTGACCTGCTATATCGGGCGCGCCCCCCTTGGGCGGTCCCGATCCCGCCGCCAAGGGGCGTTCGCCATCGCGTGCCGCTTTTTCGCTCCGGAGTGGATCGCAAAGGGGGCGCTCCGGTTGCTGCAATCCGGTACGGGCAGGCGCACTTCGTGGTGGCGATCAACGCCCCTGCATGGACCGGAGACGCTTCCCTTGCCCACGCTGACGGATACCCCTCCCGCCCATCGTACGATGCTGCTCACCGGTGCCAGCCGCGGCATTGGGCATGCCACGGTGAAACTCTTCTACCAAAATGGCTGGCGCGTCCTCACGGTGTCGCGCGCTGCCTTTACGGAGGACTGCCCCTGGCCGGGCGGACGCGACAATCACATCCAGGCCGATCTGTCGGATCCCGCGGGTTTTGCGGCGCTCGCCGACGACGTGCGCCAGCGGCTTGGCGGCTCTGGCCTTGCGGCGATCGTCAACAACGCCGCGATTTCACCCAAGCGTGAGGGCGGTGCCCGCAAGGGGGTCTGCGACACCAGCTATGAAGACTGGCTCTCGGTGTTCAACGTCAACTTCTTCTCCGTCGCCTTATTGTCGCGCCTGCTGCTGCCGGAGCTGAAGGCGAGCCAGGGTGCGATCGTCAACGTCACCTCGATTGCGGGGTCCCGCGTCCATCCCTTCGCCGGCGTGGCCTATGCCTGTTCCAAGGCGGCGCTGGCGGCGCTGACCCGCGAACAGGCCTATGAATTCGGGCGCTATGGCGTTCGCGTAAACGCGCTCGCCCCGGGCGAGATCGATACCTCGATCCTTTCGCCCGGGACGGATGAGATCGTGGAGAAGCAGATCCCGATGAACCGGCTCGGCGATCCGCTGGAGGTCGCGCGGACCATCCTGTTTCTATGCTCCGGCGAAGCGTCCTACATCAACGGCGCGGAAGTCCATGTGAATGGCGGCCAGCATGTCTGATCATCAGCCGCAGGGGACATGTCCCGCGCTTGCCTCACCCATCGCTGGTTGATGGGTTACGGCTGTCATCGCAAAGGGCATGATCCAGCTCTAAGCGGATGATCCCGCGCCGCTTTTCCTCCGGACTGGACCGCAAAGCGCGCGCGCGTCGCGCTCCTATCCGGTACGGCCCGGGGGATGAACGTCGATACACCCCCCGGGTGGGCGCGGTGAAACGGATCGTCGTGTGCTGCGACGGCACCTGGAACGAGCCCGATCGCAGTGCCGCCGGTAAGCCGTCGCCCACCAACGTCGTCAAGCTCGCCAGCCTCGTCCCCGCGCAGGGCGATGACGGGGTCGAACAGCGCGTTTTCTACCATAACGGCATCGGCTCGATGTCGTCGCGCACGAAACGCTTCATCGACGGCGCGACCGGCTATGGCATCAGCCGCATCCTGCTGTCCTGCTATACCTGGCTGATCCGCACCTATCAGCCCGGCGACGAACTCTATTTCTTCGGGTTCAGCCGGGGCGCCTATACGGCGCGCTCGCTCGCCGGCTTCGTGCGCAACTCCGGCATCTTGCGGCCGGAAAATGAAAGCCTCTCCCAGGAAGCCTTTGCCCTCTACCGCTCACGCGACGGGCGGCGCATGCCGCGGGCCGCCGCGTCGCGCCTGTTCCGCCGCAGCTATAGCTGGCCGGGCGACCTGCCGATCCAATGTATCGGCGTGTGGGATACGGTCGGCTCGCTCGGTGTCCCCAACACGATCTTCCAGGGCATATTGAAGCACGTCTTCCGCGTGAACCGCGAATTCCACGATACCGATCTCTCGTCCCTCGTTCGCTACGCCTTTCACGCGGTCGCGATCGATGAGCGGCGCAAACCTTTCCTGCCGACCTTGTGGACCCTGCCGGAGGAGGCAGGCGGGGAGCAGCATCTGGAACAGACGTGGTTTCCCGGCTGCCATGGCGATGTGGGCGGCGGCAATCCGCACACCGGACTGTCGGACATCACGCTTGCCTGGATGGTCCGCCGCGCGCGCCTGGCCGGTCTAAAGGTGGACGATCCGGCAACGCTCGTGCCGCCCACCTTCCCGCCCTTCCACCCCGATCCGCTTGGTCCGATCACGCAATCGCTGACCCCCTTCTATCGGCTGTTCGGCTCCGGTGTACGCACGATCCGGGATCCCGCCATGGTCGCGTCCACGTGCGAAACCCTGTCCGATGCGGCGCGCGATCGCTGGAGCAGAACCGACTGGCGGCCACCGCCGATGGTCGATCTGAAAAAGCGCGAGCCGGATTTGCTCAGCCCCTGATTGTGCCAAGCGGCTTCTGCCACGTTCCCGGCTGGGCCGTCGCGTCTCCGTCACCTGAAGGAAATGGCCCGCCCTGCCTGTCCACCACACGGCCAAGAAAGAGTAGATCGTGAACACCCAATTGACCTGGCGGCTGGCGCAACCGGCCGATGTCGCCGCTATCAACGCGCTGACCGCACGCTCCATCCGGGCGCTGCATGACGGCAGTTATAGCGACGCGGTGATCGATGAGGCGGTTCGTCACGCCTATGGCGTGGATTGGCAGCTGGTGCGCGACGGCACCTATTTCGTCGCGGAGATTGACGGCGCGCTGGCCGGTGCGGGCGGCTGGAGCTATCGCCAGACGATCGCCGGCGCACACGGGCCGGACAGCCCGCCGGCGCCTTTGCTCGATCCGGCGCGCGACGCCGCCCGCGTCCGCGCTTTCTACGTTGACCCCGATCATGTCCGCAACGGCGTCGGCCGGCTGCTGCTGCGCCTCAGCGAAGGGGCCGCGCGGGCGGCCGGCTTCACGCAAGCCGAATTGACGTCGACCTTGCCCGCCGTGCCCTTCTACGCCGCCTTCGGGTACGCGCCCGTCCGCAGGTTCGACATGCCGATGCCGAGCGGCGCAACGCTGCACCTGGAGCTGATGACCAAGGCCTTGCTGCCCGACGAGCCGACATCGCATGGGCGTCCTTGATCAGCTAAAAATACGAAATGATGTAATGCCGACGTTTCTATTTTCGTGCAGCGGCTTCCTCGGCATGCTTAGGTTATCGGAGCCGCACCGGCCCTGATCGACGCACAAGGGAAGCACCATCATGGCCACCATCACCACCCAGGACGGCACGCAGATCTTCTACAAGGATTGGGGCGACAAGGACGCGCCGGCGATCATGTTCCACCATGGCTGGCCACTCAGCGCCGACGATTGGGACGCGCAGATGATGTTCTTCCTGCTCAAGGGCTATCGCGTCATCGCCCACGATCGCCGCGGCCATGGCCGTTCCAGCCAATCCGCCACCGGCCACGACATGGATACCTATGTGTCCGACGTGATCGCCCTCACCGACGCGCTCGATCTGAAGAATGCGGTCCACATCGGCCACTCCACCGGCGGCGGCGAGGTGGCGCGCTACGTCGCCCGCGCCAAGCCGGGCCGCGTCGCCAAGGCGGTGCTGGTCAGCGCGGTCGCCCCGATCATGGTCAAGACGGACAGCAATCCCGATGGCGTGCCGATCGCCGTGTTCGACGATGTCCGTACGCAGACCGCCACCAACCGCGCCCAGTTCTTCTACGATTTCACCTTGCCCTTCTTCGGCTACAACCGGGAGGGTGCCGAGGTGAAGGAAGGCGTGCGCCGCAACTGGTGGCGTCAGGGCATGATGGGCAGCGTGCTGGCCCACACGCTCGGCATCAAGGCCTTTTCGGAGACCGACTTTACCGACGATCTGAAGGCGATCGCCGTGCCGACCCTGGTCATGCATGGCGAGGACGATCAGGTCGTGCCGTTCCCCACCACCGGCAAGCTTTCCGCCCAGATCGTCAAGGGTGCGGTGCTGAAATCCTATCCCGGTTACCCGCATGGCATGCCGACCACGCATGCCGCTGTGATCAATGCGGATCTCCTTGCCTTCATCGAGGGCTGATCCGCCCGACGGGGCACACGGCCCCGACGTTTGCTAGCTGTGTGAGACGGGGCCGGGGGAGCGATCCTCCGGCCCTTTCGCCAATCCCTTCCGCGACATAGCCGGACATCGGCGGGACGCGCCCGATCAGGCGTGCGCGCTGACTGTTTTTCCGCGTGGAACCGTGCAAAATCTTCGGTGTTCTCGTCCGGATTGGAGCAAAAACACGATGCATGTCCCGGTCTGGTTGCCCGTTGGTATCATTGTCGTCGTCGTCCTGCTCTGGGGCATCCTCATCTTCAACCGGCTGGTCCGCGCCCGCGCGCTGGTGCGGGAGGCATGGAGCGGCATCAAGGTCCAGCTGCGCCGCCGCGCCGATCTCGTGCCCAATCTGGTCAGCACGGTGCAGGGCTATGCCACGCACGAGAAGACCCTGCTCAACGAACTCACCGCCCGCCGGGGCGAGGCCTTGCAGGCGGCGACGCCTGCCGATGCCGCGCAGGCCAGTGCCGCGCTCAGCGGCGCGCTCGGCCGCATCATGGTCGTGGCCGAAGCCTATCCGGAGCTGAAGGCCGACGCCAATTTCCGCCAGTTGCAGGAGGAATTGTCCGAGGTCGAGACGGAGCTGCAGGGTGCGCGCCGCTATTACAACGCCACCGTGCGCGATCTGAATACCAGCGTCGGCTCCTTCCCGACCATGCTGATCGCGAAGCCGCTCGGCTTCCACGAAGAACCTTTCTTCGAAGATGACGATCCCACCATCGAAAAGGCCCCCCAGGTCACCTTCGACGGCGCCGCGAAGGCATGAGCTTTCTCTTCCGGCTGGCCGCCGCATTCGGCCTGCTCGCGCTCGCGCCCTCCGCCGTACTGGCGGAAGAGCGCATCACCAACTTCGTCAGCGACGTCCATGTCCAGCGCGACGGCGCGCTCGACGTGGTCGAAACGATCAGCCTGATCTCCGAAGGCAATCAGATCAATCGCGGCATCCTGCGCGATTTTCCCACCCGCTATCGTGGCACGCTCGGCACCAGGGTTCAGATCGGTTTCGACGTGCTGGATGTCACCCGCGACGGTAAGCCCGAACCGTATACGCTGAACCAGGTGTCGAACGGCACCAGCGTGCGCATCGGCAGCCCCGACGTGATGCTGGAGCGGGGGCCGCACGTCTATCGCATCCATTATCGCACCACCCGCCAGCTCGGCTTCTACAGGGACGTCGACGAGCTGTACTGGAACGTCACCGGCACCGGCTGGGTCTTCCCGATCGATCGGGCGGAGGCGCGCATCACGCTTCCGGAGCCGGTGCCGTTCGGAAAGCGCGCCGTCTATACCGGTGCGCAAGGTTCGACCGATCACAACGCCGCCGTTGTCTCCGAACGGCCCGGCCAGATCGTCTTCCGCACCACCCTTCCGCTGGATCGGAACGAAGGGCTCACCGTCGCCGTCGCCTGGCGCAAGGGCGTGATCGCGGAGCCGAGTTTCCTCACCCGGCTGGGCTGGATGCTGCGGCAATATGGCCCGATGCTGCTGGCCATCGGGTTGCTGCTGGCAATCGCGATCCGCGCGCGCCTGCTGGTGTCGCGCGCCTGGCGTGATCCCGATCCGCGGCCGATCGTCCCGCTCTTCGCCCCGCCGGACGGCTTTTCCGCGGCGGCGCTGCGCTATGTCTGGCGGATGGATTATGACGATCGCACCTTCGCGACCGCCATCGTCGATTCCGCCGTGCGCGGCGCCCTGCGGATCGTGGAGACGTCCGAAGGGCCCAATCCCAGCCGCACCCTCGAAAAGAACGGGACGGACACTGCCCTTCCCCCGCCCGAAGCCGCGATGGTGCGCATTCTTTTCCGGAACGGCAAAAAGCTCGCCCTGCGGCAGTCCAATTATGTCGCGTTGAACGACGCCCAGGCGTCGCTGCGCGACGGGCTCGAGGATGGGTTCGGCAAGGATCGCTATTTCTCCGATGCCGGCCGCGACAAGCTGCGCCCGTGGCTTACCATGTTCGGATCGGTGATGCTCGTGTCCTGGGTGCTGGCGCTGCTCAGCCCCCGGTCGATCCTGCCGGTCGTGCTCGCGCTCGGCGCCATCGTGGTGCTTGGCTATCTCGCCCTGCGCTGGCTCGCGCGCTATCGCGATGCGCTGCCGAAGGGCAAAAAGACCGGCCGCAAGATCCTCGCCTGGCTGGCGTGGGTCCTGCTCGGCATGGCCTATCTTCAGGCCTGCGTCGCGGTCGTGATCATGGGCGTGGCCGGCGGCAATGGCTGGCCGCTTATCCCGGTCGCGCTCATCCTGCCGATCATGCTGTTCGCCTGGCCGCGGCTGCGCGCGCCCACGACGGAATTCTGGCCGATCCGCGCCGAGATCCAGGGGTTCCGCATGTATCTGGACACGGCCGAGGAAGATCGGCTCGAAAAGCTCAACCCGCCCGAAAAGACGGTCGCTCTGTTCGAACGCTATCTGCCCTATGCCATGGCGCTCGACGTCGAAAACCGCTGGGCCAAGCGCTTCACCGGCGTCCTCGCCGCTGCCGCGATCGATCCGACGGTCGATGACGATGGCCGGCGCACGCAGCCCTTCTACACCACGTCGACCGGGGCGATGCCCGATCCGGGGTCGCTCACCGATGCGCTCGGCCGGTCCTTCTCCGACAAGATCGCCTCCGCCGCCACCGCTCCCGGCTCTTCGGGCGGCGGCGGCGGGTCCTCCTCATCCTCCTCCAGCAGCTCCAGTTCCAGCGGCTCGTCCGGCGGCGGCTCGTCGGGCGGCGGCGGCGGTGGGGGCGGCGGTTCCGGCTGGTGACGGTCCGCGCCCGCACCGCCTGATCGTGGGACGACGGATGCAAAGGTGCGCGCTGCGGCTGGCGCTCGCGCTCGGCCTGCTCGCGGGCGTTCCCGCCGCAGCGCCCGCGCAGCGCCCGCTGCTGCCCGATACGCGCATCACCGCCACGGCCACCGGCAACTGGCGCGTCGATTATCGCTTCGCCTCGGCCGTCGCTGAACTCCATTTCGCGCGCTCGCCCGATGCCAGCCGCGCCACCGGCTGGTCCGCCTCCGCCGGTTTCGAGATCGTGCGCGGCCGGGAGGATGAGCTGGTCCGCCGCCGTGATGGCCGGCCCTTCACCGCCGTCTCGCTCGCCATGCCGCCGCTCTGGCAGGATCTGCCCAAGGACTATTCCCCCTTCTCGCCCTTCGGCGATGGCGGCATCCTGTTCCACAGCGGCCGCTTCTTCGCCTGTTCCGGCCCGTGCGAGGCGGCGTCGCGCTGGCGCATGACCATCGTCGCCCCGCCGGGCCTGCCGATCCTCCTCAACGGTCGCTTCTTCACCGGCTCGGCCAGCTGGGTCGACGGGAATGACGGCCGCAACATCTATCTCGGCCGCACCCGCCCGGTGGAAACGCCCGATCTGGTGGCGGTGCTGGACGACAATCTGCCGCCCGCCATCCGCACGCGCCTCCTCACCCAATTGCCCGATGCGATGCGCGTCTTCGCCGGCAAGCTCGGCCGCCTGCCGCAGCGCCCGATGCTGTTCGCCTCCTGGGATCCGGCCGATCGCGGCGTGGATGGGCGCAAGGGCGGCGCGCTGCCGGGGCAGGTGTTCGTCCATTTCTACGGCGCGCGCTGGCCGCAATTGATGCAGACCGCCACGTTCGGGCCCGATCTCGCCTGGTTCTTCGCGCACGAGGCGGGCCACCTCTATCAGCGCCAGGTCACCACCGGCGACGATGCCGGCGCCTGGATCCACGAAGGCGGCGCCGAGGCTTTCGCCAGCCTCGCCACTCGTACCGCCGCCCCCGCCTTCGCCGCCGCCAAACAGGATCAGGCCCGCGACGATTGCGCCAGGCGCCTCGGCGGCCGCGCGCTGCGCGATGTGCTGGCCGGCGGCGATGCCCAGGCCAGCTATTCCTGCGGCCTGCTCGTCAACCTGTGGCTCGATCGGGCCGTCCGCGCCCGCAACCCCGATGGGCTGTTCGCGGTGTGGCGCACCTATATCGCGCGCTCGGCCGGCGCCGGCGGATCCCAGACCAACTTCTTCTCAGCGATCCAGGCCGTCGCCGGCCCCGACCTCGCCGCCCGCACCGCCGCCCTCGTCACCCAGCCGGGCGCGCTCCAGCCCCTCCTCACAACTGCCAACTAATCCCTTAAACTAAGCCCGTCATGCCAGCGCAGGCTGGCATCCACGGACCCCTCCCAGCGCCCAAACGCGCTTGGTAAGGACCACCCCCACCCACCGCCTCAAAAGTCGATATCCACCTTGATGCGATCCAGCAGCGATCGCAGGAAACCCCCCACGCTCTCCCCCGCATCCGGATCGACCGTGCGCGGCACCGGCTTGCGTCCCGGCCGCGCGCCGATCGCGTCGGCGGTGAAACGGCGCCAGATGGTCGCCGGCAGCCCCCCGCCGGCCACGCCCGGCAGCGGCTGATTGTCGTCGCGGCCCACCCACACCGCCGTCACCAGCCCGCCCGCAAAGCCCACGAACAAGGCATCGCGATTGTCCTGCGACGTCCCCGTCTTGCCATAGGTATGCACGTTCAGCGCAGCGCCGCGCCCGGTGCCGCTGTTCACCACGGTCGACAGCAGATCCAGCAGCATCGCCCGTTCGCGCGCGTCCATCCGGTGCGGCGCGTCGGCCAGCGCACCCCGGTCCGCCGGATCGGGCAGGCCATAAGGCCGCACCGGATAGTCTCCGCCCGCAACTGCGGCATAGGCGCTGGTCAGCTCCAGCAGGCTGGTGCCCGATGTGCCCAGCGCCAGCGCGGGCTCGGCGCGGAGCGGGCTCTGGATGCCCAGATCCTGCGCCGCCCGCACTACCGCCCTGGGCCCCACCTTCTGCGCCAGCCGCACCGCCGCGGCATTGCTGGATCGCGCAAACGCCTCGCGCAGCGTGACCATGCCGCGATAGCGCCCGTCACTGTTGCGCGGGGACCAGGTGCCGATCGTGATCGGCCGATCCTCCACCTTGTCGTCGGGCGTCATCCCGTCGCGCAGCGCCGCCAGATAGACGAACAATTTGAAGGTCGATCCCGGCTGCCGCCGCGCCTGCACCGCGCGGTTGAAGCTGCTCTTCGCATAATCGCGCCCGCCCACCATCGCCACCACGCGCCCGTCCGGCCGCATCGCCACCAGCGCGACCTGCGCCCCCGCCGGCCGCGCCTGCGCGGCGGCATGTTCCGCCAGCCGCTGCAGCCGCGCGTCCAGCGTCGTGCGCACCGTCGTCGCCGCAAAGGCGTCGCCCGTCTTGCCCCGCACGGCCGGCATCACCCAATCGCTGAAATAGGTCCCCTGCGTCGCTTCGGGCGCGGGCCACAGCCGCAGGCGCGCCGGCGCCGCGCGCGCCGCCTCGGCGGGGGTGAGGAAGCCCGCTTCCTGCATCGCCCCCACCACCAAAGCCGCACGCTGCTGCGCCCCCGCCAGGTTGGCGCTCGGCGCCAGCCGCGACGGCGCCTTCATCAGCCCCGCCAGCAACGCCGCCTCGCTCACCGTCAGCGCCTCGGGCTTCTTGCCGAAATAATGGCGCGCGGCGGCGCGCAGGCCATAGACATTGTCGCCGAAATAGACGTCGGATAGGTAGCGGGACAGGATCTCGTCCTTGCTCAGCCACGCCTCCAGCCACATCGCGATCAGCATCTCGCGCAGCTTGCGCGCGGCGGTGCGATCGGAACTCAGATAGACCAGCTTCGCCAGCTGCTGCGTGATCGTGCTGCCACCCTCCTTCATCCGGCCGGCGCGCGCATCGTGCCACATCGCCCGTGCGATGCCGCGCGGATCGACGCCCGTGTGGCGATAGAAACGCCGGTCCTCGATCGCCAGGAACGCCTCGCTCACATGATCGGGCAGCTTGCGGACGTCGACCGGGCTGTCGGTCACGGCACCCCGGCGCGATATCAGGCTGCCGTTCGACGCCAGCAATGTGACGCTGGGCGGCACGATCGGCCGCAACGTCCGCGACGGCGGTGCGACGATCGCGAGCCACGCCACGGTGATGAGGAGAAGGAGGAGAAGGGTGGCGATAATCCAGCGCGCGATCCGCCAACGGCTGAACCGGCGCTTGGCAGTCGGCGGCGGGGCGGGAGGTTGCACCGCCTCGACGGGTGAATCCTGCGGGAGCCCGTCATTAGCCGCGACAGTCGCACGGGCATCATCAAAGGGGGCCTGGAACATCGACTGTCTTATAGAGGCAAGACACGCCTGGAGAAAGGGTGCGCTGGCCGTGCGAGATTAATACTTAAGCTCGCCAATCTGCAGTTTCTGGATTGCCAACTCGCACGGCAAATTCCACGGGTTCAAAAGAGTTCGGAAGTCAGAAAAGTTGTTTGGTGGGGACATGGACAGACTTCATCCGTCGCTAGACCTCCTGGGGGAGGAGTACGTTCTAGTCCAGGCGTGGAAAAAGACTTCAGCCTATATCCGCTACCATAACTGGTTTGCGGATACGCTGGATATCGATATGACGGCGGCGGATTTGCCGCAGTTCATAGCCAGCCTCTCTGCTCGAGTTCGCGACAGACGCTGGCAGCCCGCGCCTCTGCGATTGGTTTCCGCGCCAAAGAGCGAGCCATGGCACATCGAACCAAAGACTGGGCGGTGGGTGCCTAAAAGAAATCTTGGGGCTTCAAGGATACGGCCACTCGCACACGCGAGCTTGGAGGATCAGGTCTTGGCAACAGCTATGATGCTGTGTCTCGCTGATCGCGTTGAAACGAGGCAAGGCGACCCCTCACGATCTTACTCAAATGACAAGGTGAGGCAAACCGTTAGCTCCTACGGTAATCGCCTATTTTGCGACTACGAGCCAGACAGTAAAATGTTGGTACATAGGTGGGGATCGTCAAAGCTTTATCGTGCTTACTTTCAAGACTATCGCAGTTTCATAGCGCGTCCAGAGTACATAGCAGAACAGGTCTCAGACAGAGGCATCAACGGCCTTATGATCGTGCAGACAGATTTAAAGCAATTTTATGATCGTGTAACTCCTGACTTGCTTAGAATAAGAGCTAACTCTCTAAAGGGGACGCCCCAGGAATCGGATTTCTTCGAGGCTTTGGGCGGATTGTTCCAATGGGAGTGGCACGGAGAGGACAAACGAGAAGTTGTCGCTTACGCCCGGTCGTCCGATATTCCGATGTTTGACCGTGTATCCCTGCCGCAAGGTTTGGTATCTGCTGGCTTTTTCGCAAACATCGTATTACTTGAATTCGACGAAGCTTTACGCGCCATGTGTCGAAGCGAGATATTGCCGGGCATCGTTTTGTACGACGTCTGTCGATACGTCGACGATTTACGCCTAACTATATCAGCAGTCCCGGGCACCAGTGCTGAAGAGGTTGGCGCGCAGGTCGCTGCGTGGCTGAATACTCTATTAAACGCCTATTCGCCGGGCTTGCTTATCTCGCCCGAGAAAACCAAGGCCGCGTTGTTCCGAGGAGATGAGCAGCCTCTCGCGCGCCAAGGCAGAAAAATGCAGCGTATTCAGAGCGCAATCTCTGGCGGATTTGATGCGGCTGGAGGGGAAGAAGTCATACAGGCCGTACAGGGCCTCGTCCGCTCGCAGGCGGAAATTAGTGCGGCAGCGGAGGCCGGCGGTTTAAAGACGTTCACGGCGGTGCCTGATGTTAGGGACGAAACGATAGGGCGTTTTGCGGCCGGTAGGTTTCGGACGACATTCAGGTCGTTGAGGCCGCTGTTGGAGGATCGCCCGCCGTCCGATCAGGCAGCAAAGCCTGCCTTTGAGACGGAGAGCTATCCCTTCCGTCGATCGAGAATGTCTCAACCAGAACTCGATGACGAGGCCCGTGCGTTTTCCTATGGCCTTATAAATACTTGGATACGAAATCCGTCCAATGTCCGGCTCATGAGGGTGGCAGTTGACCTCTGGCCGACGCCCGCGCTTCTTGAGGAGGTACTCAGCTTATTCCAGCCTTATCTACGCGGCCACCTCAAAGGCGTTTCTCGCAAGGTGGCATTCTACTGCCTGTCCGAGTTGTTCCGCGCGGGCGCGACCGAGACGGGAATAGTGAAGTCGGACGAAACGTTACCAGGAGGTGTGGATCTTACCGGCTACCGGCGTGTCTTGGGTAAGGCTGCTGAGAGCGTGGCATTCGCGAAGGGCGCCCGTTTCCCTTGGTACCTCCGCCAACAAGCTCTTTTGTTCTTAATGGTCCACCCGCGTCCGACGGTTTCTAAGTTGCCAAGCGTCGAGGAAGGCCCCCTTGGGCACTATGCAGGGATGATCTCGTTTCTTGATGGCGATATCAGCAAAGCTTCTGCGTCTTTAATTGCAGTGCAAGCAATAGTCGCCCGGCGGTCCTTTTATGGCCAAGCCGACGCTGCGGCTCTCATTGCTGACCGCCTGGATTCGGATTCATTTGCGCAAATAGCGGCTCGCGATCTAGAATTTGCCAGAGAGCTCTACTCAGTGAAGCAAAATCTAGTCGGAGAAAGCTTGGCGCTATCTGTCGATCTAGGAACAGGATCTTGGACCCACTCTGAAGATACGAGCATCCTTAAAGATTTGGTGGGAATTAGAGGCATCCAGAATGTCCTGAGAAATGAAATCGGGGTTCTTAGCTTCTCCGTGGCATATCTTAGGGAAGCGGCGAGGGAAAAATTACCAGACGTAATAACGCCGTCCAGTGTTCAGCTGAGGCTAGATCCTTGGCGCGAGTTTGCGCTTGTTTCCGGCATCTCATTCAATGCGGTGCCGCTCGGAGCGGGTTACCGCTCCATCTATGCGCCCCCGTCGTGGGCCGGAGACGAAGCCTGGCGTTTTAAGCTCGGGTTTCTGCTGAGGTATATTCTCACGGGGAAAGTTGACTTTAGTAAAACAGTAAGGTCGCCAGGATGGCGGGAGACCGTTCCCGCATATCGGCCGGCCACCAGCCATTGGATGCAGAGACTATACGGTTTCTATAACGGGCATGACGCATTTGGCGACGACTGGTTGCCGATCTCACAATTTACTCAGGATCTTCTTTATTCTCTATTGGCGTGGCCGGGTTGCCGTGCAGAGTCCAAAGTTGAGGGGATTGGAAGTCCTATAGAGTTATTGGGAGTGCTTGAGAGCAGACTGCAAACTGCGAAGGATTCTGTTGGGGCTGCGACGGGTCTGCTGATGCTACGAATGCCGGCGCCGAACCCCGGGGCCGGCGCGGCTGATCGCCCACTAAGGGCGTGCGTGGTCCAGTCTATCACCCCCGAGGTCGGCGAGATCTCTGCCGACCTAACAGTTTCTGGACGAGACATCCGCCGGAAACATCGAAACCATCTTTCGACGGCCCTGGCAGCCGTCGAGAAGATGTTAGAGCTGCGGGACACTCATGTTAATCAGAATAATCGCCTAGATTGGCTGATCTTTCCAGAGCTATCGGTGCACCCCGATGACGTACAGACGCATCTAGTTCCATTTGCCCGCGCTTACCGAACGGTAATCCTTGCTGGTATGACCTACGAGCAGCTTTTGCAGGGTGAACCGCTCGTGAACTCCGCCCTTTGGATCGTTCCGAGAAAGGTAGAGGGCCGAGGTCTTCAGGTATCGATAAGGCGTCAAGGCAAGGGTAATCTTGCCAAGCTCGAGGAGGACTTCAATGATCCTGTAACCAGAATAATGGGGTTTCGGCCTTGCCAATGGTTAATTGGGTATAATTGGAGCGCCGACGGGCAGGAGCCGCCACTCTGGCTAACATCGGCAATCTGCTACGATGCTACCGATTTAGGGCTTGCCTCCGATCTGCGTGGCCAATCAGACGTTTTCGCAATTCCGGCGTTGAATCAAGATGTCGGGACCTTTGACCACATGGCGCAAGCCCTACATTATCACATGTACCAGCTCGTGCTTGTTGCAAATAATGGCTCATTCGGCGGGAGCAATGCGCACGTACCATGTGGAGAGGCCTATCAGAGGCAGGTCTTTCACACCCATGGTCAACCTCAAGCCACGATCTCATTTCTGGAAGTGCATAATGTCCGGGATATGAAATTGAGGCGCAGTTTGGGCAGACTAGGCCGATCAGCCAATCAGGGTTGGAAGTTTCCCCCCGCCGGATTCCCCTAAAATAATATTGGCGCACGCGATCTAAACCGTAAAGCCGAGATTGTTTTTCCTAGGCTTATTCTATCTTTGCGGGCAGGCTGGCCAACAAAAAGGCCCGGAGGATTTCTCCCCCGGGCCCTCTCTGTGTGGTTCGGTCAGGTAGGACTTAGAAGTCCATCCCGCCCATGCCGCCCATGCCGCCGCCGGGCATGCCGCCCGCCGGTGCCCTGTCGTCGGCCGGAAGCTCGCTCACCGCCGCTTCGGTGCTGATGAGCAGGCCGGCGACCCAGGCCGCATCCTGAAGCGCGGTGCGCACAGCCTTGATCGGGTCGATCACACCGGTGGTCACCAAGTCTCATACGTGCCGGTCTGCGCGTTGAAGCCGACGTCGGCGTCG
>NZ_JBMDXN010000043.1:0-16490 GCF_048595155.1 Sphingomonas sp. | reverse complement strand
CGCCGACGCGTGCCGCGCCGGCCCCGGGCGAGGCGGCGGGCCCACGCCCGCGCCGCGGCCCGGTCAGGTGCGCGACGGCGAATGGATGGTCGGAATGGGTTGCGCGACCGGCACCTATCCTTATTATCGCATGCCCGGCGGCGCAGCGCGGATGACGCTGACCCGTGACGGCCATGTCGCCGTGTCGATCGCCGCCCACGAAATGGGGATGGGGACGGCGACTGCGCAGAGCCAGGTGATTGCGGAACGCCTCGGCGTGGGCATGGATCAGGTTACGTTCCGTTACGGCGACTCCGATCTGCCCGGGGTGGTCCTCGCGGGCGGATCGCAGCAGACCGCCGCGATCGGTGCGTCGGTGATTGCGGCGCATCGCGCGCTCGTCACTGAATTGCTGAAACTGGCCGGCAACGATTCCCCGCTTGCCGGGCTCAAGCCGGATGACGTCGGCGGCCACAACGCGGGTCTGTCCAAGCTCGATACGCCGGAGCTTTTCGAAAGCTATGCCTCCATCCTTGCGCGCGCGCAGCGCGACGAGGTGACGGTGGAAGCAAGCCCGCCGCCGCCGTTGGAGCTCATGCATTGGTCGATGCACTCGCACAGCGCGATCTTCTGCGAGGTGCGCGTCAACGCCATTACCGGCGAAACCCGCGTCAGCCGCTTACTGGGTTCGTTCGACTGCGGTCGCATCCTGAACGCGAAGACCGCCGCCAGCCAGTTCCGCGGCGGCATCATCATGGGCCTAGGCCTGGCCTTGATGGAGGAAACGTTGTTCGACGAGCGGACCGGTCGCATCGTCAATGCCAGCCTCGGCGAATATCATGTTCCGGTGCATCTCGACGTGCCGGAGATCGATGTCATCTGGACCGATATTCCCGATCCGCATGCGCCGATGGGCGCCCGTGGGGTAGGGGAGATCGGCATCACCGGCGTCGGCGCCGCCGTGGCGAACGCCGTCTACAATGCCACCGGCAAGCGCATCCGCGATCTGCCGATCACGCTCGACAAGCTGATGGGCTGATCGTAGCCCGGCGGGACATTGTTACAGGGGTCCCACCGATAATGCGTACCGCATGTGCCGCCGTTCTGATGGCCACCACGCTGCCCGCCCAGGCGGCCGCGCTTCACAAGTTCGAAGCGCTCGCGATCGCGCCGCGCGGCGATGTCGTCGCGTCGGTCGAAGGTAATGAGGATGGCAAGACGCGCTCCGCGATCGTGGTGCGTAACGTTGTGGATGGGCGGGTGGTCCGTCGCCTCGATCCCTGCGCCGCCTGCACCTATTCCGATCTGGCCTATGGACCCGACGGCACACTGGCCTTCCTCAGCCGCGATCGCAGCGCCGGTACGGTTTCGCTCGATCTTGCGGACCAGCGCGCGCGCCTACGCACGATCGCGACGATCCGCGGGATTGCGCAGGAGCCGCGCTTCTCGCCCGATGGCCGCCGGGTGGCGCTGCTAGTGACGCTGGACGCCGCCAAGGAAGCGGGCGCGACCCAGGCCGGCGCCCGTCAGGTGGGCGAGATCGGTGAGACCAGCGACGAACAGCGCCTCGCTATCTTCGATGTAGCTGCCAATATCCCCAGCGCCGCGATCCGCCCGGTCTCGCCGCAAGGTCGCTATATTTACGAATATGATTGGACGCCGGACGGGCGTGGCTTCGTTGCGACTACCGCGCTTGGCAATGGCGACAATAATTGGTGGGTCGTGACGATCGATGCGATCGACGCGACGACCGGTGCGGTCCGCCAGATCGCTAAGCCTGCCACCCAGGCCAATTTCCCGCGCGTGTCGCCCGATGGGCAGACCGTCGCCTATATCGGCGGGCTGATGAGCGATTTCGGCTCGGTCGGCGGCGATGTCTGGACAGTGCCGTTCGCCGGCGGCCAGCCGGTCAATACGACACCGGGCTATAAGGCCAGCGTCACCTCGCTGACATGGTTACCCGGCGGCCTGTACGGCACGATCCTGTCCGGTGCCAACCAGGCGATCGTGCGCTTCGGCTCGGCCAAGGGCGCGGGCGTGTTGTGGAGCGCGCCGATGAGCCTCGCTGCGGGCGACGGCCGCGTCGTCTTCAGCCGCGACGGTCGCGTCGCCGCCGCCGTTGCCCAGGATTTCGAGCGGGCCATGTCCATCTATGCCGGCCCGGTGCAGGCGCTGCGCCAGGTGACGCACGACAATGATGCACTTCCCGCCGCCGTAAGCGCGCGCAGCATCACCTGGACGAACGGTGGCTTCACCATCCAGGGCTGGCTGCTCACTCCGCGCAATGTCGATCCGACGGCGCGCGCGCCGATGATCGTCAGCGTGCACGGAGGGCCCGCCGCGGCCAGCACGCCCAACTATATCGGCGGCCAGAGCGTGTCCGCCGATCTCGCCAATGCCGGCTATTATATCTTCATGCCCAACCCGCGCGGCAGCTATGGCCAGGGCGAGGCGTTCACGCTCGCCAACCGCCGCGACTTCGGTGGCGGCGACCTGAAGGATATCCTTGCCGGCATCGACGCGGTCGAGAAGGTTGCGCCGGTTGACGAACATCGTCTCGGCCTGATCGGCGGCAGCTATGGCGGCTTCATGGCGATGTGGGCCAACACCCAGACGAACCGCTTCAAGGGCATCGTGGCCGCCGCGGGCTTGTCCAACTGGATCAGCTATTACGGCACGAACGGCATCGATCAGTGGATGCTGCCCTTCTTCGGCAAGTCGATGTACGACGATCCCAAGGTCTATTGGGACGCGTCCGCGATCAACTTCATCAAGCGCGCGCATACGCCCACCTTCATCTATGTCGGCGAACGCGACATCGAAGTGCCGCCGACCCAGTCGATCGAATATTGGCACGCGTTGAAGGAAATGGGCGTGCCGACCTCGCTGGTCATCTATGCCGACGAAGGCCATCGCATTCGCGACGCCGCCCACGCCGCCGACGTGCGCAAACGCACCATCGCCTGGTTCGACAAATATGTGAAAGCCGCCCAATAGCCGTCGCCTCCTTCACACCGACGTTCGTCCCGAGCGAGGTCGAAGGACGCATTGTCCGCGTGCATGCTACGTGCTTCGACTTCGCTCAGCACGAACGGGCACAGACGTGTCGCCGTTGACGACGCCTGCGTCCCCGGCCTAGCGTTGGCGAAAGCGCGCAAACATAATCGATTCAATCGGTTGCGCGGGGAGAGGATGATGAGTCTAAGCCGTCGCGACATGATGGTTGCGGGCGCCAGCGTTGCGCTGACCTGCTCGGTCGGTGCACTCGCTCAGGCGGATAAGGCCGTGCTGGGCCCTGCGGTGTTCGACTGGAATAGGCTGACCGCCGTCCCCACCGAGACGGGCTCGGTTCGTCAGGTCGTGCGGCAGCCCACCGCCACGCTGAACGAGCTGGAGATGCACATCACCACGCTTAATCCGGGCGTCGCCTCGCATCCGCCGCACACCCATCCCAACGAAGAATTGGTGATCATTCGCGAAGGGACGGTCGAGACGCTTTCGGGCGGCGTCTGGAAGCGGGTCGGGCCGGGATCGATCATCTTCAACGCGTCCAATGCGCCGCACGCGCTCCGCAACGTGGGCAGCGGCCCCGCCGTCTATCACGTCATCAACTGGACGAGCGCGACGACGCCCAAAAACTGAACCGCGCACACGCAAGCTGGAGAGCGTCATGGATCCGATCGATCGCCGCCTCATGATCACCGGCGCGGGTCTTGCCGGCCTCGCCACCACCTTCGGCGGTGATCTGCTGGCGCAGACGACCGCGCAGGGCAATGGCGTCTCGGCGGAGGCCGCTCCCGCCGGCCCGGTCGCGCAGGCCAAATATCGGGTGCCGTTCGCGGTCATTGGGCTCGATCATGCCCACATCTATTCGATGACCGATGCCGTGATCCGCGGTGGCGGCATACTCACCGGTTTCTACGCTGCCGATCCGGCGCAGATCGCAACTTTCCGCAAGCGTTACGGCGATATCACGCTGGCCCGCGGCGAAGACGAGATCCTGCAGGACAAGCGGATCAAGCTGGTCGCCAGCGCCTCCATCCCCGATCTGCGCGCGCCGCTGGGCATCCGGGTCATGCGTGCGGGCAAGGATTATCTCAGCGATAAGCCGGCCATCACCACGCTCGCACAGCTTGCCGACGTTCGCCGCGCGATCCGCGAGACCGGGCGCAAGTTCGCGATCATGTATTCCGAACGGCTGGAAGTGCCGGTAGCGGTGATGGCCGGCCAGCTTGTCGATCAGGGGGCGATCGGCAAGGTCGTCCAGACGATCAACATCGCGCCCCACCGCATCAGCGCGCCGACGCGGCCCGCCTGGTTCTGGGACAAGGCGCGCTATGGCGGCATCCTGACCGATATCGGCAGCCATCAGGCGGAACAGTTCGTCTATTTTACCCGGTCGACCAAAGCGCATGTCGTCGCGGCCCAGACCGGCAATCTCGCGCATCCCGATCATCCCGGCTTCGAGGATTTCGGCGACATGACGATGACCGGCAATGGCGGCACCGGCTATGTCCGGGTCGATTGGTTCACGCCGGATGGGCTGCCGACCTGGGGCGATGGGCGCCTCTTCCTGCTCGGCACGGAAGGCTATATCGAGCTGCGGAAATATATCGATATCGCCGGTCGCCGGGGCAGCAACCACCTGTTCGTCGCGGACAAGAAAGGCGTGCGCTACCTCGATTGCAAGGACGTGTTCCTGCCCTTCGGTCCGCAATTCGTGACCGACATCGTCGAGCGGACCTCGACCGCGCAGGATCAGGCCGGCGCGCTGCTCGCGGCCGAACTGGTGCTGACCGCGCAGAAGAACGCCACCCGGCCGATCGCGGCCTGAAGGGAGAGGATCATGACCCAGCCCATCTCACGTCGCGGCCTGATCAAGACGGGCGCCGCCGCCGCGATCGGCTTCCCGGCCATCCTGCCATCCAGCGTGTTCGGCGCGACCGCGCCCAGCAACCGATTGAATATCGGCGCGATCGGGGTCGGGCGGATCGCCCGCATCCATGACATGCCGGAAGTGTGGAAGAATGACGATGCTCACATCGTCGCGGTGTGCGATCTCGATACCAAACGGCTCGCACTCGGCCAGCAGCTGGTCGACGAGGCCTATGCCAAGAAAAGCGGCAAGCCTTACAAGGGCACGCGCGGCTATGCCGATTACCATCAGCTGCTTGCCGACAAGGATATAGATGGCGTCCTGATTTCCACGCCCGATCATCAACACGCAATCCCGGCGGTGCATGCGGTCCAGGCGGGCAAGCACGTCTACCTGCAAAAACCCGCCTCGATCACCATCGCGGAGGGCCGGGCGATGGCAGACGCCGTCGCCAAGTCGGGGCGCATCCTCCAGATCGGCTCCCAGCAGCGCAGCCTCGATCCCTGGCCGCAATTCCACCGCGCTTGTGAGCTCGTCCGCAACGGTCGGATCGGTGCGGTGCGCCATGTCGAGATCGGCCTGCCCGGCGACCCCTCCGGCCCAGACGCCGCGCCAATGCCGATCCCCGCCAACCTGAATTATGATGCCTGGCTCGGTTCGACGCCGGAGGTCTATTATACCGAGATCCGGGTTCACCCGCAGGACTCGTTCGATCGCCCGGGCTGGCTACGGCTCGAACAATTCGGTGCGGGGATGATCACCGGGTGGGGCGCGCACCATGTCGACATCGCCCATTGGGGCATGGACATGGAGCATTCGGGCCCGGTCGAAGTGTGGGGTCGTGCCGAATTCCCGAAGAGCGGCCTGTGGAACGTGCATGGCCCGTTCGAGACGCGTGCCCGCTACGCCAATGGCGTCACCATGACGATCTCCGGCGCCTTGCCCAACGGCATCAAGTTCATCGGCAGCGAGGGGTCGATCTTCGTCACCCGCAGCGGCCCGGTCACCGCGAGCGATCCGTCAGGCCCGAAGGTGGCGCCGCTGGTCGCGAGCAATCCCAAGATCCTCGACAGCGTGATCGGGCCCAACGAAGTTCATCTCTATCGAAGCCCGGAACAGCATCGCAATTGGCTGGATTCGATGCGGACCGGCCAGCCCAACATTTCGCCCGCCGAACTGGGCCACCGCGCCTGCTCGACCTGCCTGGTCCATTCGATCGCGATGCACCTGCCGGATCAGCATCTGCGCTGGGATCCGAAGGCCGAACGCTTCCTCGGCAATGACGACGCCAATGCCCGTCTCAGCCGGACGATGCGCAAACCCTATATGATCTAAGGGCGCGCCACCGGTGGGATCCGGCTTTCCACCAGTTCATGGGTCTTGCGTTCGATCGACCACAGGCTGCGCTTGGCGGCGGGGTCCCAGCCGATCGCCTGGCCGCCCGTCGGCGTGGCGATCGTCGTCACCAGCTCGAGCGTGCCGCCGCCCTTTGGCACGCGCAACGCATAGAGTTCTGGCCGGTCATGCCCCGTCACGTAGAGCAGCCCGTCCTTGCCCCAGCTGCCGCCGGACGCGCTTTTCGGCGACATCCGCGCCAGCACGTCCGCCGGGAAATACCATCGCGCCTTGGGTCGCCACTGCCCGTCATATCGAACCAGCGTGGTGAAGCGATGATCACGGCCGGGTTCGCCGCCGCGTCCGTCATAATTGGCAAAGCAGGCCCACCAACTGCCGCCATGCCGCACGACCCAGGTCAGCGATCCATAATCCGGCCCCAGCGGCTGGGCGGCGATGTGGCGCATGCTGTTCGTGTCGATCCGCTCGATCATGCTTTGCATCGGCACGTCGGGATAGTTGGATGCGGCGCAGATCAAGGTGGATCGGCGGATGATACAGCTGTTGATATGTTTGAAGTGGGCCGCGTCCCCCTCCCAGCGCGCGACTTGCTGGCCGGTGCTCTTGTCGATCTTGGCAATCGCGCGATTGTCGATCGCATAGACATAGCGGCGATCGGCGGCGACGCCCTGGCCCGCATCCGGCGCGGGCAGGCGGCGCAGCTCCACCGCCTGCATCGGCGTCGCGACGGCCAGCAGGATCGAGAGGCCCAGCATCAGAATTTCACCGACGCGCCGACATAGAAAGTCCGCCCGTAGCGTTCGTTCTGGATCACCCAGTCGCGATTGCCATTCTGATATTGCCGCGTCGGCTCGTCGGTCAAATTCTGGCCCTCGACGAACAGCGTGACGTTGCGCAGCAGCGCCAGACTGGCCTTGGCATCCAGCCGCCGCAGATCGTCATTATATTGGTCATTATAGGCCGGCGACCCGATCGCCAGCAGCGCATGGCCGGTATTGTGGTAGGCGATCGACGCTTCCACCGCGCCCTTCTGATAAAACAGCTCCGCGCCGTAGAGATATTTGGACTGGTTGGGGAAGGTGGACGCCCGCCCGTCCGGCAGCGTCAGGCTCGATTGCGTCCACGTGCCGGTCAGCTGCACGCCCAGGCCCGACAGCAGCCCCGGCAAGAAGCTGAACTGCTGCTGATATTGCGCCTCGACGCCGACGATGTCGCCGCTGTCCGCGTTGAAGGGTTGGGTGATGTTCAGCACCGAATAGGAGACGCCGTTATACACAATATTCCGCAGCACCGTGACTTGGCTGAAGATCGGATTGGCGATTTTCTTGTAAAAGACGCCCGCGCTCAGGATGCCGCCGGGCACGAAATACCATTCCGCCGTCGCGTCCAGATTGTCGGCGCGATAGGGTTTCAGCTCGGGATTGCCGAGCGAGACGGCCGCATTGGCGGAATCGATCGAGCCGCCGGGCGATAGATTGCTATATTCCGGACGGCCCAGGCTGCGCGAATAAGCCAGTCGGAACACCGTATTGGCCGATGGCGTCAGCTTCAGCACGATCGAGGGCAGCCAATCGCCATAGCTGTTGTCGCGTGACAGCGCGGCGACGTTGGTCGTGCCGGTCTGCAGCTGATAGCCGGTCACCGCGATCTTAGTGTGCTCGTAGCGCAGGCCCGGCGCCACCGTCAGCGCCCCGAACTTCAGGTTGGCCATGACATAGGCCGCGCCCACTTTCTCCTTCAGCGCAAAGTCTGCGACCGCGGAATTGGTCAGCGTCGTCGCCGCATCCAGCGGCATCAGCGCGCCCCCCAGATTTTGGTCGGTAAACGCCTTGAGCGCGTCGATATTGAAGGTCGGCCCATTGGCATAACATTGCCCGGTATCGGCGCTGTTGGGCTTCACGCAGATGGTCGGCCCGTCCAGCCCGAACTGGCCGAGCGTGAAGCGGTTCGGGGCGGCCGCGCGCGCATAGGTCGGCTGCTCCTGATCGAAGTCGCGATCGGTGTCGCGATATTTGCCGCCGAACTTCAGGACGCTGCCGCCGCCCAGATCATAGGTGCCGTCGATCTTGCCCTGCCAGATCCGCTCGGTGCTGACCTGGTGGAAGGCCTGATATTGCCGGAACTGCATCTGGTTGGCGGCGCATTCGGTCGCCGGCGCAGCCGAGTAGATCTTGTCGCTGAAATCGAAATTGACCGTGCCGGGATTGCAGCGGAACTGCCACAGCGGATAGCGATCGAGCGTGCGGTTGCGGCTATAGGCGCCGGTATAATCCAGCGTGAGCGCGCCCAGCTTGGTGGAGCCGCCGGCCATCCCCGTCGCCAGATATTTGGACTTATAGTCCAGCCGCAAATCCTCGCGCCGTTCGGCGGCGGTACCGGTGACGGTACCGGTCAGACCATCCGGGTTTAGCTGGAAGGCCGGCGTCCCGACGATCGCCGCCGTCGCAAAGTCCAGCCGGTAGCGCGGCCGGATCTCATCTTCCGTGAACTTGGAATAGACGCCGCGGATGAAGAAGGTCTGCGTGTCGCTAGGATGCCAGTCGAGCAATCCGGTCGCGCCGATCCGTTTCCGGTCGAGCGAATATTCGGTATATTTGATGTTGTCCGGCACACCGCCGCGCGCGAAGCGTGGGTCCGGCCGCCAATTGTCCGGATAAAAGCCCTCGCTCAGGAAATCGCGGTTGGAATAGCTTCCACCCAGCGTGATGCCGAACTGCTCGTCCGCGCCGAGCCGCGTGGCGATGCTGATGTCGCCCTGCACCGGCACCTTGTCGTTCAATTGCTGCTTGCCGGCTTTGCCGCTGGCGGCAAGCGAGAAGCTATCCTTGAAGTCAAACGCGGTCTGCGTGACCAGGTTGACCACGCCGCCAATGCCCTGGCCGTCCATGTCGGCCGTCTTGACCTTCGCGATCTCCACCCGGTTCAGCAATTGCCCGGACACGATGTCCAGCGGCAGCGATCGGGTCGTCCCGTCCGGATTACCGATCTCGATCCCGTTCAGCGTATAATTGTTGAGGTTGGACGGCACGCCCCGAATTGAGACATAGCGGCCCTCACCCTGATCATAGGTCACGCCGACGCCGGGCAGATGCTCGATCACCTCGGCGACGTTGCGATCCGGCAGGCGTCCGATCTCGTCCGCGGCGGCAACGTCCAGCACCCCCAGCGCATCGCGCTTGGCGCTGATCGCGCGCTGCTGACTGGCGCGCTGGCCGGTCACGACGACTTCAGTGTCGCCACCGTCGGCCGGCGGCATGGTTTGCGCATAAGCGCTTGTGGCCACGGCCGATAAGGCCGCGGTGGCGAGCAGACGATAACGCATATGACAAACCCCTTCGCGGGGTCCGCTAACCGTTGATTATGACAGGGATGTTCCAAAGCCGGGCCGGATTGGTACCTCCCGTGCCCGCTCTGTGACTGTGCGGACACGCTTTCGCTATCGCAGGCGCCTTGTCACATCTCTGTCGCATACTCGTCATCCGTCTGACGCCGATCCTTCCTAGCCGGGCGCCTTCACCACAGGGGGGTCCGATGAATAACAGGCGTTCGCGCACGGCTTTGACGCGTGCCTTCAATGGCGTTGCCGTCGCTGCCTTGTTCGCCGCGCCTGCCGCTGCGGCCGACATTCGCGGCCGCGTGGTGGAAAAGGACAAGGGCGTCGCGCTTCCCGGCGCGACCGTCACCGTGCAGGGCACCAATCTGTCGGCGACGGCCGGGCGCGATGGCAGCTTCGCGATCAATGGCGCGCCCGACGGCCCGCAGACGCTGGTGGTCGATTATATCGGCTATGGCGAAGCGCTCCAGCCAGTGACCGGCAGCGATCAGCCGGTCGAGATCGCCTTGTCCAGCAGCGTGGACGGCAACGAAGTGGTGGTGACCGGCACCCGGCTCGCCGAGCGCCGCGCGCTGCAGACCAAGAAGGCGGCCGACAATCTGGTCGAGGCGCTTTACGCAAACGATGTCGGCAAATTGCCCGATCAGAATGTGGCGGAAGCGATCCGCCGTCTGCCCGGCCTGTCCGTCGCCAACGATCAGGGCGAGGGCCGCTACGTCATCATTCGCGGCGTGAACCCCAATCTCGTCAACGTCCTGCTCAACGGCCAGACCCTGCCGGCGCCGGAGCCGGATGGGCGCCAGGTGAAGCTTGACGATATCCCGTCGGCGATGATCAGCGCGGTGATCGTCACCAAATCGCTGACGCCGGATCAGGATGCCAACGCCATCGGTGGCGAGGTCAATATCCGCACCCTGTCGGCCTTCGATCGCAACAAGAGCTTCTTCGCCGATGCGCGCGGCGCCTATGGCCGCTATGCGCTCAACCACAAGAATCCGTGGGAGGCCGATGGCCAGATTGGCGGGATTTTCGCCGACGGCAAATTGGGCGCGGTCCTGTCCTTCAACTATTCGCGCCGGCCGATCGAATCGGAGAATTTCCAGGGCTCGACCAACTTCCTCGCCAATGGCGGCCCCGATCAGTTTGGCCTGCGCGACTATAATCTTGTGCGAACCCGCCTCGGCGCGGTCGCCAATTTCGATTTCCGGCCGAGCGACGCGGTCAAATTGTTCATCCGCAGCAGCTATTCCCGGTTCGTCGACAATGAACGGCGCGATCAGAACCGCGTCGACCAGATCGTCTATAACGATGCGGCCGGCACCTATTCCGGCCGGGGCAGCATCCTGATCCGTCGGCGCGAGGAAAAGGATAATACCAAGTCCGGCGAACTGGGCGGCGAGTTCGATCTCGGCGCCGCCGGCCAGCTGGCGCTGGCGGGCACCTATACCCGCGCGATCAAGAATGATCCGCTGCGCAGCGAGTATAATTTCCGCGCCGGCAGCAACTCCGTGAGCGGTACGTTCGACCTGGATCAGTCTCCCTACGGCTTCGCCTTCAGCGCACCGTTCGACCCCAGCAAATTCCCGCTCAACAGCGTCAATTATGATCGTCGCCACGCCCAGGAAGATCTGTGGCAGCTGCGCGGCGATTATACCTTGCCGGTCGCGATCGGCGAGGGTTCGACGTTCAAGGTCGGAGCCAAATATCTCAACCGGCACAAGACCAATGATCGCGACTATCTGCAATATGGCCGCGGAACGACCTTCAACGCGTCCAGCGCGACCTATAATGATAATCCCAATTTCTATGATGGCCGCTACACGTTCGGCCCGCGCATCGATTATGATGCCGCCCAGGCTTATGCCGCCGCCAATCCCGGTGCGCTGATCCAGAGCACGTCCAACATCAACAGCTCGCGCAACAATAGCCAGGTCAACGACTATGACGTGCGCGAGAAGATCAGCTCGGCTTATGCCATGGCCACGCTCACCTTCGGCAAGCTGACGATCGTGCCCGGCCTGCGCGTCGAACATACCCAGGATTCACAGAAGGCGAAGCTGCTCGCCACCGGCGCGACCGCACCCGTCGATCAGGATTTCAACAGCTTCAACAGCCAGTCCTATACGGATTGGTTTCCAGGCGTGAACGCGCACTTCAACGTCACCCGGGATTTCGTTCTGCGCGGTGCGGTCACCACCGCGATCGGCCGTCCCAATTACCCGGATCTCGCGCCCTACGTTTCGGTCGACACCACCAGTTCCCCGACCACCATCACGCTAGGCAACCCTTCGCTGCAGCGCTACAAGGCGGTCAATCTGGATGCGGCGGCGGAATATTATCTGCCGAGCCAGGGCCTGCTCTCGGTCGGCCTGTTCTACAAGCATATCGACAACCCGATCTACACGCAGAGCCTGCTCGGCCAGAGCGGCAATTTCGGCGGGCAGGATTTCACCAACGTCTCCGTCACCCGCGCGATCAACGCCGGCAGCGCGGTGGTGAAGGGAATCGAGGTGAACGCCCAGGTCCAGTTCACCTTCCTGCCCGGTTTCCTCAACGGGTTCGGTGCGTCCGCCAATTACAGCCGCATCTCGGGCCACGCGTCGGATCTGCCCGGCCGGATCGGGCGTGTGCCCTTGTTCCTGCAGTCCAAGAATGTCGGCACGCTGCAGCTTTTCTACGAGAAATATGGCTTTGCCGCCCGCGTCGCTTATTCCTTCCGCTCGTCCTACGTCGACACGCTTGGGACGACGGCTGCGACCGATCAATATACGGGTTATAATGGCCAGCTGGACGTGCATGCGAGCTATCAGATCAGCAAGCAGCTGACCGTGTTCGCCGACGGCACCAACCTCAACGATGCGGCATGGCGCCGCTACATGGGCGTCAAGAGCCAGCTGGTGGAGCGGGAGCGCTATGATTATTCGATCCGGGGCGGCATCCAACTGCATTTCTAGTCGCAGGAGCAACGCAGCGGTGATGCGCCTTCGCACTCTCGTCCAGCGCGCCCTCGGCGCGACACTGCTGCTTGCGGCGGCCTCCGCCGCGCAGGCCGAACGCGGCCTGACGCTGGAGCGCGTGATCGTGGTGATGCGCCACGGCGTCCGGCCGCCCACCAAGGCGCCCGCCATGCCCGCCGGTATCGCCGCCGATCCATGGCCGCAGTGGCAGGTCGCACCCGGCTACCTCACCGCCCATGGTGCGCGCGCCGTTGTCCTGATGGGGCGGGCGGATCGCGGCTGGATGTCGAGGAAGGGGCTGATCCCCCATAAGGGCTGCCCGGCCAATATCCGCCTCACCTCCGACAGCGATCAGCGGACGATCGCGACTGGGGATGCCTATCTGCAGGGGCTCGCGCCCGGCTGCGCCATCGTCAATCATCACCGGCCACAGGGGGAGGACGATCCGCTGTTCCGCGCCGCCGGCGAGAATGGCGCCCCCTTCGATCCTGCCCGCGCCAACGCCGCGGTCACCCAGGCGCTGGGGGCGGGCGGCACCCCCGTGGTCGAGGCCGGGCAGCGCGCCAATCTGACCCGGCTGGATCGCATCCTGTGCGGCGGACAAAGTAGCGGCTGCGGTGTCTCGCGTGAGCCAACCCGCATCGTGCCCGCAAGCGCCACCAGGCGGCCCAAGCTGGAAGGCGCGCTCGATCGCGCCTCCACCGCCGCCCAGATCCTGCTGCTCGAATATGCCGACGGTAAGAGCATGGATCAGGTCGGCTGGGGACGCGCAACCGCGGCCGACATCACCGCGCTCAGTGCCTTTCACAGCCTGGAATTCCAGTTGCTGGCACGGCCGCCTTACCTTGCTGCGGCCAATGCGGCGCCGCTCGCCCGCACGATAGCAGACGCGCTGCGCGACACCGCACCAGCGGCGCCGCGGATCGTCGCGCTGATCGGGCATGACACCAACGTCGCCAGTCTCGGCGGGATGCTTGGCCTCCACTGGCACGTCCCCGGCTTTGCCGCCGACGATCCGTCGCCTGGTGGCGCGATCATGCTCGAAGTGCTGCGCGCGCGGGGCGGCCGCCGCTATGTCCGCGTGTCCTACCGCAGCCAGTCACTGGAACAGATCCGCACGCTCAGCCCCAGGCCGCCCCATCGCGAGGTCCTGTCTATCGCCGGATGCCCGTCGCTATGCCCCCTCGACCGCGTTCTTCAGGCGCTTACGCGGATCGGCTGAGCGGTAACGCATAAGCAGCCCGTCGGGGCTGGGGGTGACCGGGGCTGTGCAATCCCCTACGACGGTCGCAGTGAGGGGAAGATCGATCAGAGCTGCGGCGCATTGGCGTCGCTGGGCCGAGCGGCTCCCGATGGCGCGCGACCGGCCGCTTCTGGGGTTGGCGGCGACGATCGTCATCGTGGCGATAGCGTGGGTCGTTCGAACCATTGCCAGCCCGTCGCTGCCGCCGGGGTTTCCCTACGTCACCTTCTTCCCCGCGGTGATCATCACGTCATTCCTGTTCGGGATACGGCTCGGTACCGTCGCCGCAGCAGCCTGCGGCTTGCTCGCCTGGTACTTCTTCATTCCGCCGTACCACAGCTTTGCGCTCTCTGGCGCGACTGGCTTTGCGCTGGCTTTCTATCTGTTCGTGGTCGCGACCGATCTGGCGCTGGTCCACTGGATGCAGACGGCGAACGGCCAATTGGCGCGGGAGCGGGAGCTCAGCCAATCGCTCGCGGCGACGCGCGAGCTGCTGTTCCGGGAGCTGCAACATCGCATCTCAAACAACCTGCAGGTCGCGGCGGGTTTGCTGACAATGCAGAAGCGGCGGCTGACGGACCCGACCGCTCGCGCGGCGCTGGACGAAGCCTCCAACCGCATCGCGTTGGTGGGCCGGATCAGCCGCCAGCTCTACGATCCGTCCGGCTCCGCGCAGCCGCTTCTTCCCTTCCTGGAATCCTTGTGCCGCGATGTGGTCGAGGCGAGTGGCCGCAGGGATCTTGGGCTTCGCCTGGCGGGTAACGATCGGCTGCTGCTGCAGCCGGACGCGGCCGTGCCGACGGCGTTGATCGTAGCGGAGGCGGTCGCCAACGCGATCGAACATGGGTTCGCCGACGGGCGGAGCGGCCAGATCGTCGTCACGGTCACGGGCGATGACCAGACCGGCCTCAGCGTGACGATCGATGATGACGGCCACGGTTTGCCAGAGGGCTTTGAGGCGACGCAGGGCACCAGCCTGGGTCTCCAGATCGCGACTAATCTCGCCAAGGGGCAGGGCGGCCGCTTCGAACTGGAATGTCGGGATGGCACACGCGCGGCGCTGCGCCTCCCACCCCATCTGCTGGAAACGGCATCGGACGAGCCGGATGGGAAGCCGCCTGGCGCCGCTCCCGCGCCGCCGATCGTAGCAGAGGCTTAGCCGGCGCTAGCTTCGCTCAACGGTAAACGCTCAAGCGCCACGGACGCTCAGCCCGTGCTTCTGACCAGTTCGACGATTTCGAAGCGGTGCGATGTCCAGCCACGCGCCGCTGCCGCATCATCCGCAGCGCCGCGCTTGCGCCGGGCATCGGCCAGCGATTTGGTGTGGCCCCAGAACACTTCGGTCCTGCCGCCCGGCAGCTCCGCCACGATCCGCCAATAATGGGTGAAGTCGGTCGCGGTCGGCCCGATCGTCTTCACATAACCGTCGGGCAGGGTGGCGGTCAGATAATATTTCTTCTTCGCCATCGGTGGACGGATCAGGGCGCGAGGCGGCCGTCGGTGATCGCTTCGGGCGCGAAGGCGAACAGGATTTCCGGATCGGGCTGATCGACCTTGGCGGCGATCTCGGCCGGGGCGACGCGCTGGATCAGATGGCGGATGATGGCGAGCCGGGCGGGCTTCTTGTGATCCGCACGCACGCAATGCCAGGGCCCCAGCGGGGTGTGCGTGCGCGCCAGCATCGTATCGCGTGCGGCCGAATAGTCTTTCCACTTCTTTTGCGCGACGGCGTCCAGGTCCGATACTTTGAGCGCCTTCAGCGGATCGGTGCGGCGTGCATCCAGCCGTTCGGCCTGCTCCTTCTTGGAGATATCAAGCCACAGCTTGACCAGGGTGATCCCGCTTTCGACCAGCATCCGTTCGAAATCGGGCGCGTCGCGCAGGAATTCGGCCTGCTGTGCGGGGGTGGAAAAGCCCATCACCGTCTCCACCCCGGCGCGATTGTACCAGGAGCGGTTGAAGATCACGAGCTCGCCCGCCGCCGGCAGGTGCGCGGCATAGCGCTGAAAATACCATTGCGACGTCTCGCGATCGGACGGCTTGGGCAGGGCGACGACGCGCGTGTTGCGTGGGCTTAGATGTTCGATGATCCGCTTGATGCTGCCATCCTTGCCGGCCCCGTCGCGCCCTTCCATCACCAGCACGGTACGGGCGCCGCTCGCCATCAGCGCCTGCTGGGTGCGCACGAGGGCGCACTGCAGGGCGATCAGATCTTCCTGATAATGTTTCATGGGCACCAGGGTTGGTCCCGCGTCGCGGCGCTGTCAAACCGTTCGGCGCTGAGATGACAGGCCGGGGCGACGTGGCCTGTCCGCGGGATGGATCCCATCCTGCACTGGAAGGACGGGGGCGGGGCGAGGCGAAGTGAGCGGGGTAAGCGCCCGTTGATGATAACTGCCCTGTCATGCTGAACTTGTGTCAGCAGCATCTATTTTGCCACGGTGAGTCTTGCTGGTGGGTTGATGGATGCTGAAACGAGTTCAGCATGAAGGGAATTTTTGGCGCCGTTCGTCCTGAGCGTGTCGAGGGACGGTTCTTTCTTATGGGCAGAGAGAAGGCGGTGCTTCGACAAGATCAGCACGAAGGGGACTGGGAATATAGGCACGCGCAATGGGCTGCGGGTGCGCGGAGGCGGGGCTTGGTGGGCAAGCGTTCGATCGGCGCGGGTCCGCCACCTGCTCGGGTGGTGGGAGGGCAGGCAGTCTTGGCCTGGGTTCGGATCGCTCCGGACGGCGCCGCCCGCCA
>NZ_JBMDXN010000042.1:0-25844 GCF_048595155.1 Sphingomonas sp. | reverse complement strand
GCCGGCGTCGGCGGCCTGCTTCGAATCAACGCCAATGAGGGTGGCGCCCGCTGGCTGCTGCGCCATATCGTGCCCCTGTTTCACCGCGAGCACCCGCGCGTGACGCTAGAATTGCTGACCGACGGACGGCTCGTCGATATCGTAGCAGAAGGTTTCGACGCCGGGGTGCGCTTGCGCGAAGCGGTGCCGCAGGACATGGTGGCCGTGCCCTTCGGCGGGGATGCGCGGTTCGTCGCGGTCGCGGCGCCGACCTATATCGCTGAACATGGCGAACCCGCCACGCCGCAGGATCTCCACAACCATCGGTGCATCCGTCAGCGTCTTCCCAGCGGGAAAGCCTATCGGTGGGAGTTTACGAAAAGCGGCGAAGACATTCTCGTCGACGTGGCCGGCGCCCTCACGCTCGACAACAACAGCCTGATGGCCGAAGCCGCCATCGACGGACTTGGCATCGCCTTCGTCCCGGAATCCTACGCCCGCGCCGCGCTGCTGGATAAGCGGCTGGTTCTGCTGCTGTCCGACTGGACACCACCGCTGCCCGGCCTCTGTCTCTATTATAGCCGCAACGGGCACCCACCCGCAGCGCTTCGCGCCTTCATCGACGTCCTGCGCTCTGCCGACCCCTCAGCCCACGCTTGAATGCCCATCACGTAGGCTCGGCGCTCTCAATTCGCTCCTCATCTCCGGACGCTTGCCATCAGGTGATAAGGGTTGCCGTACCGGAAATGACCACCAACCCACGACAAGCAAGATGCGCGGGCAAAGAGGGAGCGGACACCACTCGTCCAGAGAAGATCGTAGAGGGCGAGCATCAGCCCGCCCACCACGGCCGCATTCACTAAGGCTGCGCCCACGTCGCTAGCCTGCTGGCGGTGCGCCCTACAGGTCGAGTGCCGCCCGGAGCGTGGTCGACAACGCTTTTCGGTCGAGACGAACCCATCATCAGGCACGTCATCGCACATTCGATCTATCGCGCCAGCTTACGAACAAGGCCGGTCGAGCGTCACGCTCGACCACTCCCGTCAGCTTCATCGAGCAGAAAAGGTATCACTAGCCCTAACGGCGCGAGGCAGCCGCAAGGAAGCGGGTCAGCCGGCACAGAACGCGCTGCCTATATGCTGGCCAGTCTGCGTAGGCCGGCAAATGCAAGTGCCGCGCTGCCCGCATAGACCGCGTGATGGACAAGGTCCGTGGCGAGTTCCGTCCGATCCCACTCCGTGGGCGGCTTCGACACACCCAGGCCGGTGATCAGCGCCGTACCGGTGCCCCAGGATCCGAGGAAGAACAGCGCAACCCGCGATGGCTCCGGCACCTTCTCGATCGCCGCCAGACCCAAACCGAGGCCCGTTCCGAACGCCACATGGGCTGCGGTGGAAAGACGCGCCTCGTCCTTGTCGCCGGGCACATCCACCCCCGTGGCAGCCTCCACCGCCTTTGCCGGGGTTGCGGAAGGGGCACGCTTCGTCAGCCGCATCTCGATGGCCTGGCTCAGCGACATCGCCGCCGTGCCGGCCAGACCAGCGATGAGGCCAATACCGGCGAATTGTGCGGGGCGGATGATGTCTGTGCGTTGCATCCCTGGCGAACCCATGGATGCGAGCCCAGTTCCGGCCATCACGCTTCCCGCGGCTATTCCTCGCGCGAGACCTTTTCGTTGCGCTCGTGCCGCTCCTGTGCCTCGACCGTCATCGTCGCGACCGGCCGCGCTTCCAGCCGGGCCAGCGAGATCGGCTCGCCCGTCACCTCGCAATAGCCATATTCGCCTTCGTCGATGCGGCGGATCGCGGCTTCGATCTTGCTGATCAGCTTGCGCTGGCGATCCCGTGTGCGCAGCTCGATGCCCCAGTCCGTTTCGGACGACGCCCGGTCCGTAACGTCCGGCTCTCGCAGCGAATCCACCTGAAGCTGCGCGAGCGTTTCACGTGATTCGCGAAGAATGGACTCCTTCCAATCGAGGAGTTTTCGTCGAAAATATTGCTGTTGGCGTGGATTCATGAACTCTTCGGCCGCACTTGGTCGATAGTCCTGATCAACGCCCCCCATGTTATCCTGCTCGTCGATACGTTTAGCCGCCGTAGCCATGTGAGTACTCACCCGACTTTGCGGAACGTTGGCCGTGGCCCCCGCCCCGTCTGCCCTGGGCGGGCCTATACGCGGGAGCGACCGGCCTAACAAGCGGGCGGCGCACAACAAAATGTCGTGCGCCGCCTGAACCTACATTAAGCTGTGGATATTATTTTCCGGCAGCGCCGCCAGCCGGCGCGGACTGTTTGGCCGCTGCGTCCAGCTGTGCCGCCGTCATGCCGATCACCAGGCCGTTAGGCCCTTTGGCGAAACCGCTTTTCGGGACCTGAACCTTGCTGCTCGCGGTCGCGACGGTCACCAGATCCCCCGAAACGGCTTCAACCTTGCCGACCGAACCACCCTGCGGATCGGACACGGCCGTTCCAACCGCAATCTCCGTGGGCGTCGTTGCCTGCGCAACCTTCGCCTCCAGCTCCGCCTTGGTGATGCCGACGATCAGACCGTTCGGTCCCTTGGCAAAGGACGCGACCGGGATCGATGCCTTGGCGGTGCCGGTCGAAAGAACCGCATTACCGCCGCTGACGGATTCGATCGTGCCAACCGGCGCACCCGTATTGTCGTTGACGGTGGCGCCCACCGTAACATCGGCGGCGGCTGACGGTGCAGCAGCAGCTGCGCCTGCCGGCGCAGTGGTGGACGCAGGCGCCTGTGCGAATGCCGGGGCCGCAAGCATCGCAGACCCAACCATGATCAAAGAAAGATACTTCATGATGCTGTCTCCCGATAGGAATCTCTAAGCTCAGCCAACATAGGAATAGAAGATTGTAACGCTGCAGTTACGGGATAAGTCGTTGCCGCAGCGGGATCAGCCGTTGGATTCTGCATACTTTTCCAGAATGGATTCGATCTTATCCACCGGATGTCCCGTGAGATCTTTAGCAATCTCCACGATGATCTTTCCTTCGACTTCTTTGTGGAAATGCTTGCGTAGCTCGCCCAATGTTTTCGGCGATGCTATGATCACCAATTTTTCGAAGTCATTTTCGAGCGCACCACGATTGATCCGTTGCGCTGCTTCGGCTGCAAACCGATCTTCGGCCTGCTGGTGGAAATCCGCCTCGCCCGCTGTCGATCCGCCGCTACCGCCGCCCGCCGGCTTCTGGCCGGCCGTATCGGTCTTGATGTCGCGATCCGCGAGATCGGGCTGTTGTTCCGCCGCAACGACCAACAGATTCAGGTTTTCGGCGTCGCCTTCGTTGCGGAAGAACAGCATTTTCGCACCGTCGGCGACAAGGACGTAGGCGTCGTGGGGAATGCGCATGCTTCAACCTCCTTAACTCGTTTCGGCCAGCCAACGCGCGTTCGGCGCTGTGGGTTGCAGGCTTGCACGCGCCGCAACCCGCCGTCATTACCCGGCCATGCACGACATCCGAGCCATTCGCGAAGATCCCGCCGCCTTCGATACCGGTCTTCAACAGAGGGGCATTGCCCCCTCCGCCGCCGGTCTGCTCCAGCTTGACGAGGAGCGTCGCGCCCGCATCAGCGAGGCACAGGCTTTGCAGACGCGCCGCAACGAAGCATCGAAGGAAATCGGCAAGGCGAAATCCGCCCGCGATGAAGCGACTGCGCAGGCGCTGATGGCGGAGGTCGCCGGCATCAAGGATCGGCTGGCAACGCTGGAAAGCGAGGCAGCCGGACCGGAGGATGCCCTTGCCATGGCCTTGGCCGCCCTTCCCAATATCCCGGCCGCCGACGTACCGCCGGGCGAGGACGAATCTGATAACGTCGAGCAGAAGCGGTGGGGCACGCCGCGCGAGTTCGATTTTGCGCCCCGCGATCATGCCGATATCGGCCCTGCACTGGGGCTGGATTTCGAAGCCGGCGCGCGCTTGTCCGGCGCCCGCTTCACCGTCCTGCGCGGCCAGGCCGCCCGCCTCCACCGCGCGCTCGGCCAGTTCATGCTCGACACGCAGACCGCGGTCCATGGCTATCAGGAAACGGCACCGCCGGTTCTGGTGCGCGATGAGGCGCTGTTTGGCACCGGCCAGTTGCCCAAATTCGCCGAAGATCTGTTCAAGACGACCGACGGTCGCTGGCTCATTCCAACCGCCGAAGTCAGCCTGACCAATATCGTGCGCGAGCAGATCCTGAACGAAGGGAGCCTCCCGCAGCGTTTCACCGCGCTGACCACTTGCTTCCGGTCCGAGGCAGGCGCGGCCGGACGCGATACGCGCGGCCTGATCCGCCAGCATCAGTTCGAGAAGGTCGAGCTAGTCGCCATCACCACGCCCGATGCGTCCGATGAGGAGCATGAGCGGATGACGCGCGCCGCCGAGGCGATCCTTGAGACGCTGGATCTTCCGTATCGCCGCATGCTGCTCTGCGCCGGCGACATGGGCTTCACCGCGCGCAAGACCTTCGATCTCGAAGTGTGGCTGCCGGGCCAGCAGACCTATCGTGAGATTTCCAGCTGCTCCAATTGCGGGGATTTCCAGGCACGCCGAATGGACGCGCGCTATCGACTCGCCGAAAGCAAGGGTACCGCCTTCGTCCACACCCTGAACGGGTCGGGTTTGGCGGTCGGACGCACGCTGGTCGCGGTGATCGAAAATTACCAGCAGGCGGATGGCTCGGTTATCGTGCCGGAGGTGCTCAAACCCTATATGGGCGGGCTGGAGGTCTTGCTGCCGGCATGAGGGGCGCGGCGGCCTTGCTCTCGATCGGGTTGATCGCCGCCGCGCCTGCGTCAGAGAAGCGGGCTACCCAGCCGTCGACGACCAAATTCGTCCCACGTAAGCTGTTCGATGAGCCGTCTCCCAGACCTGCCCTAGCTGATCCTACGCCCGCCGGCGGTCAGAAAGCGGTCTGGGATGTGGCCAGGGTCACGCCCGATGCCGTCGAAATTCCCAAATCAACCTATGTCGTGCAGCCCGGCGACACGCTCCTGGCGATCGTTCGCAAAACCGGGGGAAGCGCCAACGTCATCGCCCACGACAATGATCTGGATCCCCCCTTCCGGCTGCGCCCCGGGCAGAAGCTGAAGATCGCGGGAGGCCGCTATCATGTCGTCCGCAAAGGCCAGAGCGGCATCGCCATCGCACGCGCTTATGGCGTCGAATGGTTGCGGATCGTCGATCTCAACCATCTCGAAGAACCTTATATGTTGCGGGAGGGGGAACGGCTACTGCTACCCGCCACCAAAGAAGTCGCCAAGATGACGCTGGAACAGCGCGCGGCCGCGTTCAAGATCGACCTAACCGACATCGCGACCGGCAGCGAGCCGGCCCTTGCCCCTCAAGCCAAGCCTGCCGCACCCACTCCCTCCCCTGCGCGCACCCTGTCTCCGACGACGGCCGTAGCGGATCCGGTGGTCGATTTCGGCGGCCGCTTCGCCTGGCCGGTGCAGGGCAAGGTGATCCGCCGCTACGGGCCGATGGAGAATGGCGGCCGCAGCGACGGCATCGCCATCGCCGCCCCCTTCGGCCGACCGATCGGTGCGGCCGCCGACGGAGTCGTCATCTGGGTCGGCCAGCACCCCGCCTTCGGCAATGTCGTGCTGCTGCGTCACGGCAATGGCTGGGTCACCATTTACGGCAATGCCGACAAGCTGCTGGTCAAGCGCGGCCAATCGGTGAAAATCGGCCAGCCGATCGCGCAAGTCGGCCTGAGCGGAACCAGCGTCTATCAGCCGCAGACCTTCTTCGAGGTGCTGCGCGGCCGCAAACCCGTCAATCCGATGAGCCTGCTGCCCAAGCAACGCACCGACGGCAGCGCCGCTCGTTCGGACCAGAGCGAGGCCAATCCGGACGCGAATGACCGCTAGTCGATCCTAACGCTGCGTCTGCCACGCCTTCGTCTGGTGCCGGATCAGGCTGATCATATTCCCCTGTACCAAGCTGATATCCAGAGGATGCAGGCCCCAGGTCGGGGCCGGGCTATAGCGTTGCAGGCTTTGCCGCAGCAGATCGGCATATTTGCCCGGCTCCACCCGCACGCGCAGGACGGCGCCCTTGTCATCGCTGACGCATTCGCCGCTCAGTTGGCCCGCCATTTCGACCGCGGGCGGGTCGTTCGGCGGGGCGAAGCTCGGCTTGCCGAGGAAGCCGTCCAGCGCGCCCCGACCGCCGCCGACAGCAGCTGGATTGACGCATAAGGGCGCGCCGGCGGTCGTTCCGCCGAAGGTGCGAGGCCCCTCATAATCGGCGAAATAGGTCGACCAAGCGACCACGCAGCCGCTCTGATCCTGCGTTTTGCACGCCGAAATGTGCTTGAAACTGCGCTGATCGAGGTCTGGATTGCCGGCAAGATAGGCGGCTACCAGCTGTTTTTGGGCGGGTTTGCCGTCCATTTCCTCGGCAATCAGGCGCTTGAGGATGATCGCGCCTTGGCTATGCCCCACCAAAACGACGCCGCGCCCATGGTTATCGCGCGCCATATAGCTGCGCCAAGCCGCAAGAATGTCGCGATATGGCGTATCGAAATCCAGCTTGGGCGGGGCTTTGGCGGCCGCACTTTGCGCCATCATGTAGCGCAACGCCGTGATGGTAAGCTGGTGATAAGCGGGTACGAACACCCTGCATGCCGCGCCTAATCGCGCCGCCTGGCCGTGCACCGAGCGCTTTTCCTCGGCATCCGGGACGAGATCGCTGTACAAAGTCCGGTCGGTCGAGGCGGTCGGATAGACGTAGAAACAGTCAATCGGCGGATCCTTCGCGGCGACATAGGGCACGGGCTGGCGCGTGCCGGCTGCATCGACTCGCATCGCATCGAGATTGGCCGAGCAGGTACCGTCGTCGACGCCTGGGCGGCAGATCCAGTTATTGGCCTGCGCATAGTCGACCGGCGGCGTATCGCCATGCGGCGGCAGCGTGGTTGGAACGGGCACGACCGGCATCTGCGCCGCCGCCGGCGCGATCGAGATGAGTGTGCTCAAGATCAAAACCGGCAGGCGCATGCAGCGTCCCTCTCGTAATTTGCTCGCGCGCACGCTATGTGGCGCGCTTCCCCATGGCAACTACTCTCCCCTCCCCGCCCAAGGTCGGCATGGTGTCGCTCGGCTGTCCCAAGAATTTGGTCGATAGCGAGCGCATTCTCACGAAGCTGCGTGCCGACGGTTACCGCATGTCTCCGGATTATGCCGGCGCCGACGTCGTCCTGGTCAACACGTGCGGCTTCCTCGATTCGGCCAAGGAAGAGAGCCTGGAAGCGATTGGGGAAGCGATCGCGGAAAATGGCCGCGTCATTGTCACCGGATGCATGGGCCAGGACGCCGAGGTCATCCGCGCGCGCTTCCCGCAGGTGCTCGCCGTCACCGGCGCCCATCAGTATGAGCAGGTCGTCGGCGCGGTCCATGAAGCGGCGCCGGTGCCGCCATCGGCATATCTCGATCTGGTCCCGCAGGCCGCGCCCGGCGGCGATCTCAAGCTGACGCCCAAGCATTACAGCTATTTGAAGATTTCGGAGGGGTGCAACCACCGCTGTTCCTTCTGCATCATCCCGACGTTGCGCGGGGATCTGGTCAGCCGCCGCCCGGACGCCATCCTGCGTGAGGCGGAGAAGCTGGTCGCTGCCGGCACCAAGGAGCTGCTGGTCATCAGTCAGGACACATCTGCCTATGGGCTGGACCTGCGCTACGCCTCTTACCCCCTCAAGCAGGGCGGAGAGATACGTGCCGACATGACCGATCTGGCGCGGCATCTGGGCCAGCTCGGCGCGTGGGTCAGGCTGCACTATGTCTATCCCTACCCCCATGTCGATCGCGTGATCCCGCTGATGGCGGATGGGCTGGTGCTGCCGTATCTGGACATCCCGTTCCAGCATGCGGCGCCTTCGGTGCTGAAGGCGATGAAGCGGCCGGCGAACGACGCCAAGGTATTGGAGCGGCTGCGCAATTGGCGCAGCATCGCGCCCGATATCACGATCCGCTCCACCTTCGTCGTGGGTTTCCCGGGCGAGACCGAGGCGGATTTCGACTATCTGCTGCAGTGGCTCGACGAGGCACAGCTCGACCGCGTCGGCGCGTTCCGGTTCGAACCGGTGGCGGGTGCGGCCGCCAACGACCTGCCTGGCCAGGTGCCGGAGGCGGTGAAGGAAGAGCGCTACGCCCGGTTGATGGAGCGGACCGCGGCCATCTCCGCCGCCAAGCTGCAGGCCAAGATCGGCCGGACGCTCGACGTGATCATCGACGCCGTCGATGAAGAAGGCGGCGCCTCCGGACGATCAAAGGCGGATGCGCCCGAGATCGACGGCGAAGTCCATCTGCGCGACACGCGCGGGCTGCAGCCGGGCGATGTCGTACGGGCCCATATCGAGGATGCGGACGAGCACGATCTGTTCGGCGCCGTCGCCTGATCAATCGTCGAGGTGGCGTCGGTCGATCTCCTTCAGGATCGCCAGCGCGCGCGGCCCGCTGCTGGGTTCCTGCGCAAGCAGATGGATGAGGTCGTCATCGCGCTGACGACGTAGGTAGCTGCCCAAAGGATCGAGCTGCAGGGCGCGCCGTTCCGCGACCAGGCTGGGCAGCCCCCTCTGCATCACGGCGCTCACCAGGATCGCGACTACAGCGCCGGCCAGCATGTCGGTGAGATAATGCGTGCCCTCCACCGGCGTCGCCAGCAGCATGGCGACGTTGAGCAGCAGGATCGGCCAGCGCAGCTGCCGGATCGGCCAGGCCGCGATGATATACAAAACCGCGCTGACGGTATGAAAGCTGGGGGCGCAGACCAGGCCATGCAGCGACGTGACGGCCACACTATGCACCTCATGCAACCGCAGAAGCGGGATGAGCTCCGACTGATAGAGTGCGCTCCTGGGCATATAGGGAATATGGCCGCGCCACATATAAGCGAGCGGGCCCTGCGCCGGCGTGAGCGTGAACAGCAGCAAGGTGATCAACGCCGCCAGCCAGAAGGAGGCGATGAACATGCGCGCCTCGGCACGCCGCCCGGTTACCGCGAAATACCCCAGCAAGATGACCGGCGTCACGAAAATGCTCTGATAGGCGATGCCCTCGCCCAGTTGCAGCGCCGGGTGCGCCGCCACAAACGCATACCAGGCCAGCCAGTCAAAGCGCATCAGGCGGTCGATCCGCTCTAGCGCGACGTCATCGAAGCCGCTCGTATAGGCTGCCAAGGGATAGCTCGCCAAAGCGCCCACCAGACAGACCAGCGCGAAGAGACCGATATGATCAATGGCATCCCGGGCGATGCGTTGAGCCTTCGATTGGCGAGGCCGCAGTGCGAAACGCGCCACCAGTGCCGTGCCGGCGATCACGGCGAACAGGCGATCCACCCCGTCGGCGGGATCGATCTCCACCTGCACCCCGGCCATCAGCAACAGCACGACGAACAGGCTCGCGCCAATCGCCACGACCAGCCAATGACCGGGCAGTTCAAACACTTGCTTGTCGGGTTTCGCAGCCAAATTCGGATCTTCGAAAGAAGGACTATAGGATCGCTAAGACTGGCGGCCTGAACGGCGGATTGCTGCGATCAAGGTCGTATTGCGGCTCCCGATCGTGCATGCGACCGGCGATCGAACGGGAGGATGTATGACAAAGACGCTCCAGGCCAAGACCGCAATATTGGCGATGCTCCTTGCGTCGACCACGGCGGCAACCGCGGCATCCCCGCCGTGGATGAACAAGACGCTCGATCCCGATCAACGCGCAAGCCTGCTGGAAGCGCAAATGACGACGGACGAGAAGCTTACGCTGGTTCATGGACCGATGGGGCGCGCCCGCCTTGGTATACCCAAACCGGAACGCGCACTGGGATCGGCGGGATTCATTTCCGGCGTGCCGCGGCTCGGCATCCCGGATCTGCAGGAAGCGGATGCGAGCGTCGGGGTCACCAATCCCGGCAACATCCGCCCCGGAGACGGTGCCACCGCTTTCCCGTCGATCATGGCCATGGCCGCCACCTGGAGCCGCGCCCTTGCCTATCAATCGGGCGTGGCGCTGGGGAATGAATCGTGGAGCAAAGGGTTCAACGTGCTGCTCGCGGGCGGCATCAATCTGATGCGCGAGCCGCGTAACGGCCGTACCTTCGAATATGCCGGGGAAGATCCGCTGCTGGCCGGCTTGCTGACCGGCGATGCGATCCGCGGCATCCAAAGCCAAAACGTCGTCTCCACGATCAAGCATTTCGCGTTCAACAGCCAGGAAAGCGCACGCTTCTTCGTCGATGCGACGATCGACAATGCCGCGGCGCGGGAAAGCGACCTTCTTGCCTTTCAGATCGGGATCGAAACCGGCCGGCCCGGATCGGTGATGTGCGCCTATAACCTCGTGAATGGCCATCAGGCATGCGACAGCGATTGGCTGCTCAATCAGGTGCTGAAGCGCGATTGGGGATATGCGGGCTGGGTCATGTCGGACTGGGGTGCGGTGCATAGCACCGCCAGCGCCATGAACGGGCTGGATCAGGAATCCGGCGAGCAACTGGATCGGGAGGTTTATTTCGGCGCGCCGCTGGCGGAGGCGGTGCGCAAGGATCCCGCCTACCGTGCCCGGCTCGACAATATGGTCCACCGCATCCTGCGGACGCTGTTCGCGGTCGGCGTGATGGATCGCCCCGCCAAGCTGAGCCCGATCGACTACCAGGCCAACGGCAAGGCATCCCAGGCGGTAGCAGAGGGCGGCATCGTGCTGCTGAAGAACCAGGCCGGCCTGTTGCCACTCCAGAATGCTCGGAAGATCGCGATCATCGGCGGCCAGGCGCAGTTCGGCGTGCCGTCCGGGGGAGGATCGTCGCAGACCATCGCGATCGAAGGACCCGGCCTGCAAATGCCGGTGATGGGAACCGGCGTGCTCGGCTCGCCGCGACTGATGGTATACCATCCCTCCTCGCCGCTCGAAGGTCTTCATCAGATCCTGCCGGATGCGGAGTTGATCGTAGACGACGGCCGCTATCCGGCGAATGCGGAACGGCTTGCTCGCGAAGCCGACGTCGCGATCGTCTTCGCGACGCAATGGACCACAGAGAGCTATGATGTACCGGATCTTTCCCTGCCCGGCGGTCAGGATGCGCTGATCGCCGCTGTCGCTGCGGCCAATCCGCGCACCGTGGTCGTGCTGGAAACGGGTGGCCCCGTGCTGATGCCGTGGCTCGATAAAGTCGGCGCTGTGGTAGAAGCCTGGTATGCCGGCGGGCGCGGCGGCCCCGCCATCGCCAACGTGTTGACCGGACGGACAAACCCCTCGGGCCGGCTGCCCGTCAGCTTTCCCGCCGGCATCGAGCAACTGCCCCGCCCGACCACTGCAGGCGCCGGACTTACCGGCGAACGACCGCCACTCGGCACCAGGCCGATACCGCTGTCCTATCGCGAAGGCGCGGACGTGGGCTATCGTTGGTATGCCCGCCAGAAGCTACAGCCTCTTTTCCCCTTCGGCTTTGGGCTGAGCTACACCCAATTTTCCTATTCGGATCTGGCGGTACGCGGCGGATCGGAGCTTTCGATTTCCTTCACAGTCCGCAACGACGGCAGAGTTGCCGGTGAGGACGTGCCGCAAGTGTATCTGACCTCACTGGCGGGCGCGCCTGAATTGCGGCTGATCGGCTGGGAGAAGCTTGCGCTCGCCCCTGGCGAGAGCAGGAAGGTCACGATGACGGCCGACCGACGCCTGCTCGCGCGTTTCGACGACAAAGCGCATCTCTGGCGCATTCCTGCGGGACGCTATGAGGTCGGGCTGGGTACCTCGTCCGCCCATCTGGGCACGCGCGCGACCGCGACCATGACGGGATCCACGATGAAGCCGTGAGGGGCCGGAGATCGGACGGCTTGAGGCGCCGGCCTATCTCTGGCAGCGCAACCTGATGACCGACTTCTCCGCATTGATCAGCCCCGACCGTGGCCAATCGGCCCGCACCCTGATGCTCGTGCCGCACGCGGAATTCACGCAGTGGCTGACCCTCCAGCCGCCCCGCGCGCGCGCCGCGGTTGAGGCGGCGCGCTTCGAGGGAAAGGCGGACAGCGTGGTCATCCTGCCGGGGGAGGCACCGGAAGAGTGGAGCGTCGCGATCGGCGTCGAGCCGGAGAACCGGCTCTGGTGCCTGGCTGCGGCCGCCGCAAAATTGCCCGAAGGCACCTATCGGCTGGCGGAAGGTGCGCCTGGCGATTGTGCCTTGGGCTGGCTGCTCGCCCAGCATCGTTTTGACCGCTACCGGGAAAAGCCGGAGGTCATCGGGGCGCGGGTTTTGCTGACATCCGAACCGGCCCGGATTGATGAGATTGTTCGGTTGGCCGAAGCGACCGGGCTGGTACGGGATCTGGTGGATACCGGCGCGGGTGACCTGGGACCGGCGGAATTGGCGGATGCCGCAAAGGCTGTCGCCGACAAGCATGGAGCCCGTTTTTCGGTCACGCAGGGCGATGCGTTGCGCGATCATTATCCGATGATCCATGCGGTCGGGCGCGCCGCAACCAAGGCACGCTCGCCCCGCCTGATCGAGGTGGAATGGGGCGATCCTGCTCATCCCCGCATTGCCGTGATCGGCAAAGGCGTCTGTTTCGATTCCGGCGGCCTGGACATCAAGCCCGGCAGCGGCATGCTGTTGATGAAGAAGGATATGGGCGGCGCGGCGCATGCCATAGCGCTGGCCGGGCTCATCATGGCGACCCGCCTGCCCGTCCACCTGCACCTGCTGATCCCGGCGGTGGAGAATGCCGTTTCCGCAGAATCCTTCCGCCCCGGCGATGTTCTGACGAGCCGCAAGGGCCTGCATGTCGAGATCGGCAATACCGATGCCGAAGGCCGGCTTATCCTGGCCGACGCTTTGACGCGTGCCGGCGAGGAGGCACCCACCCTGATGCTGGACTTCGCGACCCTGACCGGTGCGGCGAGGGTAGCGCTGGGCCCAGACCTTCCCGCTCTTTTTGCCAATGATGAGGTGCTTGCCCGGGATCTTATCGAAGCCGGTGATCGGGTGGACGACCCCCTCTGGCGGTTGCCATTGTGGCGCCCCTATAATGAGATGCTGAAATCCGACATTGCGGATATCAACAACGCGCCTGGCGGCGGTTTTGCCGGCACGATCACGGCCGCCCTGTTCCTGGAGCGGTTCGTCGCCGCTGAGACCCCATGGGCGCATTTCGACACGTTCGCGTGGCGACCGACCGCCAAGCCGGGGCGGCCGAAGGGCGGAGAAGCGCTGGGGCTGCGCGCGGCGTGGGCGCTTTTGCAGGGGCGTTTCCCACGTTGATCCCTGACATTAGGTGTAAATACTGCCCGCCGATGAAACGAATCGGCGCGTCCGCGTGTTTTCCCGCCAACGAAGCAATTAAGCATCGAGTGAGGCGTGGTCATGATGCACGACACGACCCTGGCGGGGTGGATGCAGACGCTGGTCGGTTATGTCCGGTCTGGCCAGCCCGATCTTACCAATCGGCAGATGGCGTTGCTTCTGCTGGTTTATTTAACTCCCGGACCGCACACCGTGCGGGGATTGGCCCAATCTCTGGGCGTATCCAAACCGGTCGTCACGCGCGCCTTGAACACGCTTGGCGCCCTCGGCTATCTGCGCCGCGAGCGCGACGAGGCCGACAGACGCAACATTTTCATCGCGCCTACGGATATGGGGCATAAATTCCTTGAAGGTTTCGGCGGACTCATCGACGGCGACACGCCCGCGCACCTCACGCGCCAAATGCGCCACGCCGCGGCCTGAAGGTTTCCGGCTCGAGGGGCCGTCGCGCCGCCTCGACCCGCGTATCCATGCCTACCGACCCGATATCGCGGACGTAGAGCTGGCCGGCCTGCTCTTCGCCCCGCATTATGCACGGGCGGAGCCGTGCCGCTGTGTCGTCGATTCCGTGATCGTGCGGGCACGCCCATCGGAGCAGGCGCCGGCGACGTCCCAACTTGTCTATGGCGAGGGCTTTGCCCTGATCGACAAAGCCGGCGACTGGGCCTGGGGGCGATGCGCCCATGACGATTATGTCGGCTATGTCCCTGCCGCGGCTTTGGGTGCCATGGCAGCGCCGACCCACCGCATCGTAGCGCCACTCGCGCTTGTCTTTGCCAATCCCGATATCAAGGCACCGATCGTACGAACGCTGTCGATCGGCGCCCGCATCGCCGCGGAGGAAGAGGATGGCTTTTTGCGCGTCGTCGACGGCTATATTCATGCGCGCCACGCGGCCCCGTTGGACGTGACAGCGCCGGACGCGACGGCTGTCGCGGAAAGTCTGATCGGCACGCCCTATCGCTGGGGCGGACGCGGTGCGGATGGCATCGATTGTTCCGGCCTGGTACAGCGCGCACTGGAGCTGGCAGGCTTCGACGCGCCGCGCGACAGCGACATGCAGCGCGATCAGCTCGGCACCTTGCTGGACGGCGACGCGACACCCATGCGCGGCGACCTGATTTTCTTCCCCGGCCATGTCGGCATGATGGTGGACGGCGAGCGGCTGATCCACGCCAATGCCTATTGGATGGCGACCGTCATCGAACCGCTGGCGGACGTGACAGCGCGGCTTCAGCCGCTTCATGACCACCCGATCACCGCGCGCAGGCGGATCAGCATATGACCAAGATTTTCGTCGATGGCGCTGCCGGCACGACCGGCCTGGAAATACGCGAGCGGCTTGCGGGACGCCACGACGTGGACGTGATGCTGCTGGCCGAGGACAAGCGCAAGGATGCCGACGCCCGCCGCGAAGCTCTGAACGCGGCCGATATCGTTATTCTGTGCCTTCCCGACGAGGCCGCACGCGAAGCCGTCTCCCTGATCGACAATGACACAACGCGCGTGATCGACGCATCGACCGCGCATCGGGTTGCGCCCGGCTGGATCTATGGTTTTCCTGAAATCTCAGGTCGGGACGCCGTCGCAAAGGCCATGCGCGCCAGCAATCCGGGCTGCTATTCGACCGGTTTCATCGCTCTTGTTGCGCCGCTGGTCGCGGCGGCCCTGATCCCCAGCGACTATGCGCTGACCTGCAATGCCGTCTCCGGCTATTCCGGCGGCGGCAAGAGCATGATCGCGGAGTTCGAACGCGGTGGAGCGCCCACAGCGTGGCGCAGCTACGCGCTCAAGCTGAACCACAAGCATGTGCCCGAAATGCGGGAGCGTAGCGGGCTCACGATCGCGCCGCTCTTCGCACCGGCGGTGGTCAATTTGTTCAGCGGCATGATCGTCGAGGTTCCCCTGCACCTCGAAAGGCTGCCCGGCACCCCGAGCGCCGCCACGTTGCGCGATGCTTTGAGCACGCATTATAGCGGCTCTCCGATCGTCAGCGTCGTTGGGGATTATGACGAAGGGACGCTCGCGATTGAGCGGTTGGCAGGGACGGACCGGCTGGATCTGTTCGTTTTCGCCGACGAGGCCAATCGTCAGGCGCGGCTGGTGGCGGCGCTCGACAATCTGGGCAAGGGCGCCGCAGGCGCCGCGGTCCAGACCCTCAACCTGATGGCCGGCCTGCCCGAAATCGAAGGCCTGCGCCTCTAGACGTCTTTGGCCGTCGCACGCGACCGGCTTCACTTTCGCCGGTCAGCGCGCGCCCTGCGCTTTGCGAAGGTTGTAATAACGCTGCACGTTGGCGTTGTGATCCTTCAGATCATTGGCGAACACATGCCCGCCCTTGCCGTCGGCGACGAAATACAGGGCCTGGGTGTTCGCCGGCGCCAGCACCGCAGCGATCGAATCCTTGCCCGGATTGGTGATCGGGCCGATCGGCAGGCCGGCCATGGAATAGGTGTTATAGTCGTTCTGCGCGCGCACCTCGCTGAGCTTGATGCGGCGGCCGAGCGGCTTCCCCTTGGTGATCGGGTAGATGATGGTCGGGTCGGCCTGCAGGCGCATGCCAAGGCGCAGACGGTTCGAATAGACCCCCGCAACCATGGTGCGTTCTTCCGGCACGCCGGTTTCCTTCTCGACGATCGAGGCCAGTGTCAGCGCATCATGCTTCGAGCCGACGACGCTGTTGGCCTTACGCGTCATCCAGAGCTGGTTGAGCGTTTGCGTCATCGCATCCTGCATGCGCTTCAACACCGCCCGGCGCGGCTCGCCGCGTTGGAAGCTGTAGGTACCAGGCAGCACCGATCCTTCCGGCGGGATCGGGAGCTTGCCCGTCAGTAGCTTTTCGCGCGCAATCCGTTCGAATACCTCGATCGACGGCATGCCTTCCGGGATGGTGATAAGGCGTTGAACGGTGCGGCCGCTCTGAAGAAGTGCCAGGATGTCACGCGCGCTCATGTGCGGCGGGATTTCATATTCGCCCGCCTTGATCGGCGTCGAAGAACCGAAGCGCCGCGCGAACCGCAGGAACCCTGTGGTCGATCGGACCGCACCGACTTTTTCAAGCTCGCGCGCGGCGGCCGCAAGGGTGGCGCCCGGCGGCACGACCACGGCGGTCGGCCGCTCGGCCGGGCCGGCCCCCGTCCAATTGCGGTGAACCGTGAGCCACCCTGCCCCAGCGACGATCAGGATAAGCAGGACCAGGCAGCCAATGCCGCCACGCTTCGCAGATGAACGACGTTTCGCCACGGCCTATCCTAGCGTCCCTGCAATCCGGATCAAATGGCGCGCATCACCAGGCTGGCATTGGTGCCGCCAAAGCCGAAGCTGTTGTTCAGCACCGCCTTGATCGGCCGTTCCTTGGCGACGTTCGGCACCAGATCGACCCCCGCACAGCTGTCGCTGGGATGTTCGAGATTGATCGTTGGCGGCGCGACCTGATCGCGCAGTGCCAGGATGCAGAAGATCGATTCGACCGCGCCGGCGCCGCCGAGCAGGTGGCCGATCATCGACTTGGTCGACGACATCGACACGGTTTGCATCGCATCGCCGAACAGGCGGCGGACGGCACCCAGCTCGAGCTCGTCCCCCATCGGGGTAGAGGTGCCATGGGCGTTGATATAGTCGATGTCCTTGGGCTCCAGCCCTGCCTTGCGCAGCGCCATCTGCATCGAGCGGAAAGCACCGTCCCCTTCCGGATGCGGTGCAGTCACGTGATAGGCATCGCCCGTCAGGCCATAGCCGATCACTTCGGCATAGATCTTCGCGCCGCGTGCCTTGGCATGTTCATATTCCTCCAACACGACAATGCCGGCGCCTTCGCCCATGACGAAGCCGTCGCGATCCTTGTCATAGGGACGACTCGCCTTTTCCGGAGCGTCGTTAAAGCCCGTGGAGAGTGCACGCGCCTGGGCAAAGCCGGCGATGCCGAGCGGGCAGATCGCGCTTTCCGCACCGCCGGCCAGCATCACGTCGGCATCGTCCGCCGCGATGATCCGCGCGGCGTCGCCAATGGCGTGGGCGCCGGTCGAGCAGGCGGTGACGACGGCGTGATTCGGCCCACGCAGGCCGTATTTGATCGAAACCTGACCGGAGATCAGATTGATCAGGCGGCCATGCACGAAGTGCGGGCTTACGCGGCTCGGCCCCTTCTCATGCCGGACGATCGATTCGCTTTCGATGCCGGGCAAGCCGCCGATACCGGAACCGATCATGCAGCCGACGCGGCAGCTCTGCTCATACGTCAGCTCACCGAGACCGGCATCCTCATAAGCCTGGCCGGCAGCATCGATGCCGAACACAATGAACGGATCGACCTGGCGCTGCACCTTGTGATCGACGCGCTTGCCCGGATCGAACCCCCAAGGGTGATCGGCAGGCTTCACCTCGCATGCGATCGTGCACTTCTGATCGGACGGATCGAAGCGTGTGATCCGCGCCGCGCCCGACTTGCCGGCCTTGATGTTGGTCCAGGCGGTCTCAACGTCGGCACCTACCGGCGTTACAAGCCCAAGTCCGGTCACAACCACGCGCCGCATGGCGATCTCCTATTCATATCTCAAAACGAAAGCGGCCCCCCGACACCGGGTCGGAGAGCCGCTTGGCCTCAGGCAAAGGGCTCAGCCCCTTGCAGATCAGCCCTTATGTGCGTCGATGTAGCTGATCGCGTCCTTGACGGTCGTGATCTTCTCGGCTGCGTCGTCCGGGATCTCGACCCCAAACTCTTCCTCGAAGGCCATAACCAGCTCGACAATGTCGAGGCTGTCTGCGCCGAGATCGTCGATGAAGCTTGCATCTTCCGTGACCTTTTCAGGTTCCACGCCGAGATGCTCGACGACAATCTTCTTCACGCGATCGGGGGTGTCGCTCATGTGTTTTTACCTTCCCTAGGTCTCGATTTGGCGCTGCCCTACAATTGCGGGAATGGTCCCGCAAGGGGGGCGTCAGAGCATGGCCATGCCGCCATTAACATGGATTGTCTGGCCGGTCACATAGCCGGCCTCGCGGCTGGCAAGATAGGCGACTGCAGCGCCGATGTCTTCCCCCTTGCCCAGATCGCCGGCCGGGATGCGCTGTAAAATCGTCGCACGCTGCTGTTCGTTCAGCGCATCGGTCATCGCGCTGGCGATGAAACCGGGCGCGACGCAGTTGACGGTGATGTTACGGCTCGCAAATTCCTGCGCCAGCGCCTTGCTCATCGCGGTCAGCCCGCCCTTGGACGCGGCATAATTGGCCTGGCCCGGATTGCCCGTCCAGCCGACCACGGAGGTGATCGACACCACCCGGCCGAACCGCGCCTTCATCATCGGGCGGCTGGCGGCGCGGATCAGGCGAAACGCCGCCTCCAGGTTGACGGACAAGACCTGATCCCACTCGTCGTCCTTCATGCGCATCGTCAGATTGTCGCGCGTGACACCGGCATTGTTGACGAGGATGTCCAGCTTGCCCCCCAACGCCTCCAGCGCGGCGGGAACGAGCGCTTCCACCGACTCCGCATCGGCCAAGTTGGCGGGGACGGTGACGGTGTTGCCGCCAATCTCCTGCTTCACGGAGTCCAGCGCGTCCTGGCGGGTTCCGGACAGCGCAACCGTCGCGCCCTGCGCCGCGAGCGACTTGGCGATGGCGGAGCCGATCCCACCGGACGCGCCCGTGACCAGCGCCGTCATTCCTGACAGATCGAACATCATTTTCTCCTTAAAGGGCTGCTGCCAGCGCCTCGATCTCGGCCATCGTGATCACGCTGGTCACGGTCGCGTCGGGGGCGATCCGTTTAACCATGGGGCCGAGAACCTTGGCGCCGAACTCCACATAATCGGTGACGCCGGCCGCCCACATCGCCTCGACGCTTTCGCGCCACCGCACGGTGCCGGTCACCTGCCGCACCAGCAGATCGCGGATCGTATCGGGGTTACTAGCCGGTGCGGCCGTGACGTTGGCGTAGACCGCGACGAGCGGTGCGCGCACGTCGGCGGCGGCCAGCGCGGCCGCCATGGCATCCGCCGCAGGCTGCATCAGGGCGCAATGGAAAGGGGCCGACACGGCAAGGGGGACGGCCCGCTTGACGCCGCGTTCCTTGGACAGGGCCATCGCCCGCTCGACCGCCGCCTTGTCGCCGGAAATCACGACCTGGCCGCCGCCATTGTCATTCGCCGCCTGACACACCTCCCCCTGCGCCGCGTCCGCGCAGATCGCTTCGGCCAGCTCGAAATCCGCGCCCAGCAAGGCCGCCATCGCGCCCGCGCCGATTGGAACGGCCGCCTGCATCGCCTGCCCGCGCAGCTTCAACAGCCGTGCCGTGGTGGCGAGATCGAACGCCTGGGCCGCGCACAGCGCGCTATATTCGCCAAGGCTGTGTCCGGCGACGAACTCCGCTTTGTCCGCCAGCCGGACGCCGCCTTCCTTCTCCAGCACGCGCAACGTGGCGATCGCATTGGCCATGATTGCGGGCTGGGCATTTGCCGTGAGGGTCAACGTTTCGGCGGGGCCCTCCGCCATGATGCGTGCCAGGCTTTGACCGAGCGCGTCATCGACCTCTTCGAAGACCGCGCGGGCGTGCGGGCTCGCCGCCGCCAGATCGGCGCCCATGCCGACGGCCTGGCTACCCTGGCCGGGAAAGAGAAATGCCCGCATCAACTGCTCCATCGCGCCGGCCCGGTCTGCCGACTTGCCGCGGCGCCTTGCCAAATTCGTGGCGCAGGTAGAGGAAAGGCCGCCACCGACGCAACCCGATTGCCGGACCGGAACGGACTTGCCCTCTGCCCGATCTTGCGGCATAGGGCGCCGATCCGGGCGAAGGCGCATGCCTTTCGCCCGGTTTACTTTTGCAAGACAGCCGGAGGGGCGTCGCATGGGGCGGCGTCAGCGATCGGCAGGAGATATAGCACATGGCTCTTTACGAGCACGTGTTCCTTGCGCGCCAGGATCTGGCACAGGCGCAGGTGGACCAGCTGGCGGAAGCCGCTAGCAAGATTATTACCGATGGTCAGGGTAAGGTCGTCAAGACCGAGACTTGGGGCCTGCGTTCGCTCGCCTATCGCATCGCGAAGAACCGCAAGGCGCATTATGTGATGCTCGAATTCGACGCGCCGACCGGCGTGGTCGCCGAGCTCGAGCGCCAGCTTGGCATCAACGAAGATATCGTCCGCTTCATGACCGTCCGTGTCGACGAGCACGAAAATGGTCCCTCGGCGATGATGCGTCGTGGCGAGCGCGATCGCGAGCGTGGTCGCGGCGACCGTGGCGATCGTCCGGAGCGTGGCGACCGTCCGCGTCGCGACGACCGCGACGACATGGCCGCGTAAGGGAGTAGAGCAACATGGCCCGTGCCTTTTTCCGCCGCCGCAAGAGCTGCCCCTTCTCCGCGAAGGATGCTCCCCGGATCGACTATAAGGACGTCCGTCTGCTGCAGGGCTTCGTGTCCGAACGTGGCAAGATCGTCCCCAGCCGCATCACCGCGGTTTCCGCCAAGAAGCAGCGCGAACTCGCCCAGGCGATCAAGCGCGCCCGTCACATCGGGCTGCTTCCGTACATCGTTAAGTAAGGAGCGACACGCATGGACGTGATCCTGCTTGAGCGCGTCGAGAAGCTCGGCGCCATCGGCGACGTCGTCTCCGTGAAGAACGGTTTCGCACGTAATTATCTTCTGCCCAACAAGAAGGCGCTGCGCGCCAACGACGCCAACAAGAAGGTCTTCGAGGCCAATCGTGCACAGATCGAAGCGGACAATGCTTCGCGCCGTGCCGATGCGGAGAAGGCATCGAAGGGCATCGACGGCAAGACGCTGAGGCTGATCCGTCAGGCGTCGAACACCGGCCAGCTTTATGGTTCGGTTTCGGCCCGCGACGTAGCGGAGCTGCTGGCTGAGGACGGCACCAAGGTCGCCAAGAACCAGATCGTGCTGGACAAGCCGATCAAGGCCATTGGCGTCACCAGTGTGAAGATCGCCCTCCACCCGGAAGTTTCGGTGTCGATCAAGGTCAACGTCGCGCGTTCGCCTGAAGAAGCCGAGCTGCAAGCCCAGGGCGTCGACGTCATGGCGCAGATGTTCGAGCGCGACGAGGCAGGCTTTACGGAAGCCTATGATCCGAATGCCGAGCCTGGTGAAATTGCCACCGAGGCTCCTGCCGATCGCGCCGACGAAGCCTGATCTGTTTCGAAAGCAACGAGAAGGCCGTCCGGACATCGTCCGGGCGGCCTTTTTAATTTGTACAGAGTTGATATCTTTCGGTGCGGGGCCGCAGCGATCGGGGGAATGCCCAGCGGGCATAGAACATCATGAACGATATGAGCCCGCCACGTCCGCCGACGACGATTTCCGATGTAGCCCTGGCGGCGGGCGTATCGATCAAAACGGTGTCCCGCGTCTTCAACGCCGAACCGAATGTGCGTGAGGAAACGCGGCGCCATGTGCTGCAGATCGGCGCCGCGCTCGATTATCATCCCAACATGGCCGCGCGCAGTCTGGCTGGCGGCCGATCCCAATTGATCGGGCTCCTGCACGACAATCCGTGCGGTCATTACATTTTAGGACTGCAAAGCGGCACGCTGGAGCGGCTGCGGGGGGACAAATGGCGGCTGCTGGTGATGCCGTGCGAGGATTCTGCCCGCATGGCGATCCAGACCGTTGCGCTGGTGCGCTCGACCGGCATCGGCGGCGTGATCCTCAGTTCGCCGATCTGCGACAATATGGATATTGTAAATGGCCTGATTGCGGCGCGCATACCCCTCGTCCGCATCGGCCCGACGCCGCACCCCGGGATCGATGCGTTGGCCCCCTCCGTCGGCGTCGACGATCGATCCGCCGCAGCCGATATGGCGCAGTATCTGATCGGCCTTGGCCACCGCCGCATCGGCATCATCCGCGGCGATCCGGTTCATCCGTCCAGCAAGGCGCGCTTCGAAGGATTCACCCAGACGCTGCGAGAGGCGGGTATATCGATCGCGCCGGAGCAGATCGCCTGCGGCATGTATGCCTTCGAAGGCGGCCTAGGCGCGGCGCAGACGCTGCTGGACCTGGCAGATCCCCCAACGGCGATCTTCGCCGAAAATGACGATATGGCGACGGGTGCGATCATCGTCGCCGGCGAGCGCGGAATTGTGGTGCCGGAGGCGCTTTCCGTCGTCGGATTCGATGATAGCCAGATCGCCCGCACCGTCTGGCCGCGCGTCACGACGATTCGACAGCCTCTGGAGACGATGGCGGAAGTTGCCGCGGATTTGCTGATCGCCATGCTGGAAGGATCCCGCCGGACGATAGAGCATCAGCTGCTGCCCTATGAGCTCGTCCTGCGCGAATCGAGCGGACCGCCCAGGGGGTCAATTCTCCCGCAGTGAACGGCCGGGCCTGGTGCCCAGGGTCGGCAAATTGCCAAGCACGCCGATGCCGATCGTGACCAGGATCGCCGCCAGCAGCGTGGCAGCAACGATCAGCGGATCGGGATCGAACGGCAGCGCCAGCACTTTCACGACCACATACCAGCCGGCAAATCCCCCGACCGCAAAAGCTATTCCCGCCAACAGCCCAGAGAGCAGCGCATATTCGATCGCCTGGCCTGCCAGCACCTGAAGACGGCGCGCACCGAGCAGTTTGAGAACGGCGATGTCATACCGACGCGCCTGACCTGAAGCCGTGATCGCGCCGATCAATACGATGAAGCCCGCCGCCACGGTGATCATGCCGGTCGCGCGAATGGCGAGCGCGATATTGCCGAGTATATCCCCGATCTGCGTGGCGATATCGCCGGTGCGGATCATCGAGACCGACGGCAAGGCATCGCCGACCGCGCGCGCGATGGCCCCATCCCGATCGGCCGGCGCATAGACGCTGGCCAGCAGCCCGTGCGGTGCTTCCTCGATATAGCCCGGCGAGAAGATGATCGCGAAATTGAGTCCCAGCCCGCCCCAATCGACCTTGCGCAACGCCGCGATCCGCGCCGGCACGTCGACGCCAAGCACGGATATGGTCAGCATGTCGCCGACCTTGAGGCCCAAAGCCTGTGCGGCCTTGTCCTCAATCGAGATCAACGGCGGCCCGCGATAATCCGCCGGCCACCAGCGCCCCGCCACCACCCTGTTGCCAGCAGGAACCGTCCTGGACCAGGTCAGGGTGCGATCACCGCGCAAGATCCACGCGCCCTCGGGCAGGTTCCGCATGTCCGCCACCCGGCGCCCGTTCACGATGGTGACCGTGCCCCGCAACGAGGGGCTTGTCTCGATCCGCGCGGTGGGCGCTACGGAGGCTATCGCTCTGCGGAACGTGGCCGCGTCGCCGGGTTGCAGATCGATCGCGAAGAAACGCGGCGCCTTGGCCGGCGCGGCATGGGTGATTTCGCTGGAGAGGCTGGTATCGATCACCGCCAGCGCCACGAACAGCGAGAAGCCCAGGCCGAGCGCCACGATCAGCCGATCCGTTTGCGCACCCGGCCGGTGCAGGTTGGCAAGCGCCAGCCGCAACAGCGGCCGGCGCGGCTTCGGCAGGCGGGCAAGCAGCCACCGCACGGCTAACCCGACCAGCCACAGGGCCACAATCAGCCCGCCGGTGGCGCCGACAAAGCCCAACGCAATGCTGCGATCGGTCGCGGTCAGCACCGCCAGCGCCACCAGCGCGCAGAGCAACGCTGCCATCCCGAGCAATGTCAGCGGCGTGGGCCGCGCAGGTGGCGCCAATATGTCGCGCAACAGCGAGGCGGCCGGCACCGATCTTGCACGTGCCAGCGCCGGTAACGCAAAGAGCAAGGCGACGATCAGCGCCAAGCCGGCGGCGATAAGGAGAGGTTGCGGGTAGATCGCGATTTCCGGCGAGACCGGCAGCGCATCGCCGACAGCGCGCGCCACTAAGGCGGGCAGCGCCGCCCCTACCCCTAGCCCCGCTAGAATGCCGACGCCTGCAATCAGACCCAATTCGATCAGGAAGATCGCCGCGATCGTGCCGGAGCGCGCCCCCAGCACTTTCAGAACGGCGATGGCACGGGTCTTCCGGCTAAGATAGGCGCTGACGCCGCTGCCGACGCCGACCCCGGCGATCGCCAGCGCCGCCAGGCCGACGAGCAGCAGGAACTGCCCCAATTGGGTGACGGTAGCGCGCAACCGATCCGTCGCCCCTTCCGGCGTGCGGCTGTTCCAGCCGGCCGAGGGGAAACGCCGCTGCAGCGTCTTCCCCAGCGCGGCGGCATCGACATGCTGCGGCAACAGCAAGCGGTAGCGACTTTCATAGAGGCTGCCGGGCTGGATCAGGCTGGTTGCATCCAGCGCCGCAGCATCGACGATCACGGTCGGCCCCAGGCTGAACCCTTCGCCAAGCCTGTCCGGCTCATTCGCGATGAAGCCGATGACCTGAAACGATGCGGCGCCGATGCGCACCCAAGATCCAATCCGCACCCCAATGCGGTCGGCCAGTGCCGGTGCAATCGCGACCTGCCTTCCATGGGGGCGCGCCGCCAGCGCGCCAGGGGCCAGCGTGAACCTGCCGAGCAACGGCCAGTGGGCGTCCACCGCCTTCAACTTGACGAGCGCCGGAGCGCCGCCACCGGCCGCCTGCGCCATTGCCCGCATCGCGACCGTTTCCGAAACCTTGCCCAAGGCTGCGAAGCGCGCCGCCTCCTCGACCGTCGCGCGTCGCTGGGAGACACGCATCTCCAGATCACCCCCCAGGGCCATCCGACTCTGGCTATCCAGCGCCTGCGTGATGCTGGCCGACAGACTGCCTATGCCGGCAAGCGCCGCTGTGCCGAGGAACAGGCACAAAGCGAGCAGCCACAGGCCCCGCCCGCCTGTCCGCAGGTCGCGCAATGCCAGCTTGAGGGCGGTCATTCGGCGTGCAAACGATCGGAAAGGATACGCCCGTCCCCCAAAGTGATGACCCGCTGGCACCGCTCCGCAAGACGCGGATCATGGGTGATCACGAACAGGGTCGTCCCAGCTTGGGCATGACGTGCAAAGAGGAGGTCCATGATCTCCGCACCGGTCGCCGTATCCAGATTGCCGGTGGGTTCGTCAGCGAAGATCAGCATCGGCTGGGGCGCGAGTGCGCGTGCGATCGCAACCCTCTGCTGTTCGCCGCCTGACAATTGCGCGGGATAATGGCGCAGGCGTTCGGCCAGGCCGACCGCGGCAAGCTCCTGCGCCGCGCGATCGAACGCATCGCCAACGCCGGCAAGTTCCAGCGGCACTGCGACATTCTCCAAGGCCGTCATCGTCGGCAGCAGGTGGAACGCCTGCAACACGATGCCGATGCGGCCGCGCCGCGCCATCGCCAGACGGTCTTCATCCAGCGAACCGAAGTCCAGACCTGCAACCTGCACACGCCCACCACTGGGCCGTTCCAGGCCGGTCAGGATCGCCATCAGCGAAGATTTCCCCGAGCCAGACGGCCCCAGCAGTGCCACGCTCTCGCCTGCGCGCACGGTGAGATCGATGCCGCGCAGGATCTGCACCTGGGCCGGAGCGCGGCCCAGCGACAGCGTGACGTTGCGCACATCGATAAGCGCGCTATCGATCCGCGATAGCGGCGATGACGACGGAGAAGCGGGTGATGCCATTGTTCAGGCGATATGGTGCGCGGCGGACGCTTGTCCATCGCATGGC
>NZ_JBMDXN010000041.1:0-5802 GCF_048595155.1 Sphingomonas sp. | reverse complement strand
GTCGCGGTCGTCGTAGAGCACGTCGATGCCGGCCGCCTGCAGCTGGGCGTACAGATCGTCTGCCGCCTTCGCACAGGTCTCGTCGTCGGCACGCATGTTGATCAAGCCGACGCGATAGGGCGCGACCGCGTCGGGCCAGATGATACCCTTCTCGTCGTGGCTCGCCTCGATAATCGCAGCCATAAGACGCGACACGCCAATGCCGTAGCTACCCATTTGCGGCACGATCTCACTGCCGTCCTGACCCTGGATCTTGAGGCCCATCGCAGCCGAATATTTCGTGCCGAAATAGAAGATATGGCCTACCTCGACGCCGCGCGACTGGCGCAGCGCGTCGCCGGCTTCTGCCTCGCGGGCCGGATCACGCTTCTCGTCGGTGGCGGCATAATCGGCGGTATAGCCGCCGACGATCGCCTGCAGCCCGGCAACGTCCTCGAAATCGACGTGGGAGAGCTCCGCCGGCTTCTCCCAATTCGAGTGATAGAAAACCTCGCTCTCGCCCGTCGGGGCCAGTACGATGAATTCGTGGCTCAGATCGCCACCGATCGGGCCGGTATCGGCCTGCATCGGAATGGCGCGCAGCCCCATTCGCGCGAACGTGTTCAGATAGGCCACAAACATGCGGTTATAGCTATGGCGCGCGCCGGCCTCGTCCAAGTCGAAGGAATAAGCGTCCTTCATCAGGAATTCGCGGCCGCGCATCACGCCGAAGCGGGGCCGCACCTCGTCGCGGAACTTCCACTGAATGTTGTACAGCGTACGCGGCAGGTCGCGATAGGAGCGTGCCGCATCCTTAAAAATGGTGGTGATCACCTCTTCCGCAGTCGGCCCATACAGCATCTCGCGATCATGCCGGTCCTTGATGCGCAGCATTTCCAGCCCGTAATCGTCATAGCGGCCGGATTGCTTCCACAGCTCGGCCGACTGGACGGTCGGCATGATCAGCTCGATCGCGCCGGACTTGTCCTGCTCCTCGCGCACGATCTGCGCGATCCGGGCAAGGACGCGCGTCCCCAGCGGTAGCCAGGCATAAATGCCGGCGGCGGTCTGCCGGACCAACCCGGCCCGCAACATCAGTTTGTGGCTGATGATCTGCGCGTCCGCAGGCGATTCCTTCATGACGGGCAAAAAATAACGAGAAAGACGCATGGGGCTCCGCTCAGGCTATGGGGCGGGCGTGTGCTTAGGCGGCGGCGTGTCGGAGGGCAATGCAGACGGCGCCTCTCCTCCGTTCGTATCCGCAAAAGCCCGGGCGTCCGCGATCACCCGATCCACCGCCGCATCCCACGTACCGTCGATCGCTCCGCGATACAGACGATGCCGAGGGTACCAGGGACTGTCGTCACGGCCGAACATCCAGCGCCAGTCCGGCGAGAAGCCTGACAGCAACAGCAGGCATGGAAGGCCGAGCGCGCCGGCAAGGTGCGCGACCGCCGTGTCTACGGAAACGACTAGGTCGAGCGAGGACAGGATCGCGGCCGTTTCGGCAAAGTCCCGTGCGCCACTGACATCGGGATCGAGATCGACGACCGCGCCCGGCAGCTCGTCCCGCAAGCGCCGCGCCATATCGGGCGGCAAGGATCGAAACATGTCGTTGATATGATTTGGATTACCCCGGTCGCGCAGCCCGATCCGAAACCCGCTCTCTTTCGGCAGACGGCTCGGCGGCGTCAGGTAGGGCGCACTGGGCAGCTCCGCCAGAGTCGCACCGAAAATAGCCGGAAGATCATAGAGCGTGATCCAATAATCTGGATCGGGGAATTCTGTCTGCCCCTCCGCCGCAACGACCTCGATGTTCGCAAAATTATAGTCGAACAACGCGACCAGCGAAGGCGGGCTGAGCAAGGTGACGCGGCCACCCAACCCGATCAGCCGGGGCAGGAACCGCGCCAGCTGGATCTGGTCCCCCTGCCCCTGTTCCGGAAAGACGGCGATGCGCTTTCCATCCAGCGGCTCACCCTGCCAGCGCGGGAAAGGAAAACCCCGCGGAAAACCATGGTTCAAACCCGGCACATCGACCCGCGCCGCGTGAAGCGGCCACGCCTCGCGGTAGCGCCCCTGGGCCAGCAGATTGTGCGCCAGGCTATACAGCAGCAAGGCGGAATTCGGCACGAGCGTCAGCGCTTGGCGATGGACGGCTTCCCCCTCCTCCAGCCGGCCCAGCTTCGTCAGCAGCAACGCCAGATCCTGCAATATCGCCGGGTCGCCAGGTGCTGCTTCCGCCGCAGCAACGCTGAGGTCCAACGCTTCCGACCAGCGGCGTTCCGCTCTCAGCCGTTGTGCTTCCGCCGCCAGCGCCTGTGCCGATTGCAGCCCCGTGGCGGAATCGTTCACTTCGCCGCAGCGCTCTTCTTGGCCGCGCTTTTCTTCGCCGGGGTTTTCTTCGCTGCGGTTTTCGCGGCGGCGGCTTTCTTGACCGGCTTGCGCTTGCCCTTGGCCGGCCCTTTCGCGGCCCGCTCCTCCAGCAGCACCAGCGCCTGTTCGGCCGTCAGCGTTGCCGGATCGGTGCCCTTGGGCAAGGTCGCGTTGGTCGTGCCGTCCGTGACATAGGGACCGAACCGGCCTTCCATGACCTTGACCGGCTTTCCCGTCACCGGGCTCTCCGCAAAGGTGGCGATCGGCTCGCGCGACGCGCCTGCCGAACGCCCCCCGCCATTCGCGGCATCGGCCAACCGCGCCACCGCCGCATTCATGCCCGTTTCGAACACTTCGGCGGTCGACTGCAATCGGGCATATTTGCCGTCATGCGCCAGATAGGGCCCGTAGCGGCCAATGCTGGCGGTGATCGGCTTGCCGCTTTCCGGATGTGTCCCGATCTCACGCGGCAGTGACAGCAACCTGAGCGCCATCGTCAGATCCAGTTCGGGCACATCCTTGGGAATGGACGCGCGCTTGGCCTCCTTGCCCTCGCCCAACTGGATATAGGGCCCGAACCGCCCGGCGCGGCGCGTCACCATCTCTCCCGTGGCGGGATCGACACCCATTTCGACCGGACCGGTGTCGTTGGCCGCGTCCTCAGACCCGCCTTGCGCGAAGCGGCGCGTGAACTTGCAGTCGGGATAATTGGAGCAGGCGACGAAGGCGCCGAACTTGCCGCCGCGCAGCGCGAGCCGACCCGTCCCGCAGCTCGGGCAGAGCCGCGGATCGCTGCCGTCACCCTTATCCGGGAACAGATAGGGCGCGAGGAATTCATCCAACGCGGCCGTAACCTCGCTCGGCTTCTGCTCCATAACCTCGGCGGTCTTCGGCTTGAAGTCGCGCCAGAATGCCTCAAGCACCGACTGCCAATCCGCCCGCCCGCCGGAAACGTCGTCCAGCTCTTCCTCCAGGCCGGCGGTGAAGTCATAACTCACATATTTATCGAAGAAGCGCTCCAGGAAGCTTGTCAGCAGACGGCCACTTTCCTGCGGAATGAAGCGGTTCTTCTCCAGCGTCACATAGTCGCGGTCTTTCAGCGTCTGCAGCGTCGCCGCGTACGTTGAAGGACGCCCGATGCCGACCTCCTCCATCTTCTTGACGAGGGAGGCCTCGGAATAACGCGGCGGCGGCTGGGTGAAGTGCTGCTCGGCCGTCACGCTCTTCTTGGCCGGCGCATCGCCTTCGTTCATCCGTGGCAGGCGCTTGCTGTCCTCATCCTCGGCATCGTCGCGACCTTCCTCGTAGAGCGCGAGATAGCCGGGGAACAGCACGACCTGCCCGGTCGCGCGCAAGGCATGCTGGCCGGTGCCGTCGCTCAGCTCCACCGTTGTCCGCTCAAGCCTGGCCGATGCCATCTGGCTCGCAAGCGCACGCTTCCACACCAGTTCGTACAGGCGCGCATGGTCGCCCGAGCCTGCCCGATCGCGGCTGAAATCCGTCGGCCGCACCGCCTCATGGGCTTCCTGCGCATTCTTGGCCTTCGTCGTATAATGACGCGGCTGATCCGGGACATAGCCGCCATCATAGCGATCGACGATCGAGGCGCGCGCCGCCGAAATCGCCCCCTGGTCCATCTGGACGCCGTCGGTTCGCATGTAGGTGATGGCGCCCTGCTCATACAGATCCTGGGCGACTCGCATCGTGTGGCTGGCCGAGAAACCGAGCTTGCGCGCGGCTTCCTGCTGAAGCGTCGAGGTGGTGAAAGGCGGCGGCGGATTGCGCGTCAGCGGCTTGGTCTCGACGCTGGTGACCGTGAAACGCCCCGCCGCGACATCCGCCCGTGCCGCTTCGCCATCTGCGCCGTTGCCGATCGTCAGGCGATCAATTTTCTTGCCCTTCCAGCGCACCAAGCGTGCGAGGAAGGTCACGCCATCCTGCTCCATGCTGGCGGCGACCGACCAATATTCCTGCGGGCGGAACAGCTCGATCTCACGTTCGCGGTCGACCACCAGCCGCAGAGCGACGGACTGGACCCGGCCTGCTGACTTGGCACCCGGCAATTTGCGCCACAGGACCGGCGAGAGCGTGAAGCCGACCAGATAGTCCAAGGCGCGCCGTGCCCGATAGGCGTCGATCAGATCCTCATCCAGCGCACGCGGGTGCGCCATCGCGTCCAGCACGGCCGGCTTGGTGATGGCGTTGAACGTCACCCGCTGCACATCCTTCGGCAACGCCTTGCGCTTGCGCAGCACTTCCTGAACATGCCACGAAATCGCTTCGCCCTCCCGATCGGGGTCGGTCGCCAGGATCAGCGTATCGGCCGCCTTGGCCTCGTCGGAGATCGCCTTCAGCTGTTTGGTCTTGTCGGCGTACGGCTCCCACTCCATCGCGAAGCCATTGTCCGGATCGACGGAGCCATCCTTGGGCGGCAAATCGCGAACATGACCATAGGAGGCCAGCACCCGGTGACCGGGGCCGAGATATTTCTCGATCGTTTTCGCCTTGGCGGGGGATTCTACAACGACAAGCTTCATGAGGCTGGGTGATGTCCTTACGTGTACGCGCGAGGGTGGCGAGACGCGGCAGCCGGCGTCAAGGGGCGATGTAGGGACTGGCCGGCCGGCGGGAAAGCCCAACCCGATCCGCCGTCTGCGACCATCCCCGTCTCAGCCAAGGCTGACGCGGCCTCCAGCATGGCGTTCCAGCCGCCCGGCCAATTCCAGTTCCAACAGGATGAGGTGCACGTCTGTAGCCGATACACCGGATTGGCGGATCAGCTCATCGACCGCGACCGGAATTGGGCTCAGCAAGGCCGTCACCGCCCGCCTCTCCCTCTCGCCGGCGTCCTGACTGGCATTGCCCGGCTCGTAAGCCGCTGCCGGTGCACCGACATGATTGCGGCCAAACGGCTGCAGCGCCTCCAAAATATCCGCCGCCGATTGCACCAACGTGGCACCATCGCGGATGAGTTGATTGCAGCCTTGGGCACGCGGATCGAGCGGGGAGCCCGGGACCGCCATGACGTCGCGACCGTAATCGGCGGCAAGCCGCGCGGTAATCAGCGACCCAGATCGGGGTGCCGCCTCCACCACCACCGTGCCCTGCGCCAGGCCCGCGATCACGCGATTGCGCGATGGGAAATGGCGCGCATGGGGCTCGGTGCCGGGCGGCTGCTCGGACACGATCAGGCCGCGCCCGCCAATCTCCCGCTGCAGTCGCTCATTTTCCGGCGGGTAGAAAATGTCGAGACCGCCGGCGATTACCCCGATCGTGCCGCCATCGAGCGCGCCCACATGCACCGCCGTATCGATCCCGCGCGCCAGGCCGGACACGACCACCGTCCCCTGCCGCGACAGATCGTTAGCCAGCTGCCGGCCGAACCGCACGGCGGCGGCCGACGCATTGCGGGCACCCACCATCGCCACCATCGGCCGCGCGAGCAAC
>NZ_JBMDXN010000040.1:0-3801 GCF_048595155.1 Sphingomonas sp. | reverse complement strand
GCGGAGCACGGATGTCATCATGTCGCGATCCATTGCGACCGGGATCCGCCCACCGGGCACGAACGGCCGGGCCGATGCCGCGAGAAGCGGCCAACTGCCCTCGGACAGCGGGCGGTCGGGCTGGCCCGGAATGGTTGCCCCGCGTGGCCCGGCGTGGCCGAGTTGGACGCAGATCTTCGCGCTGCTGTTGGCGTGGACGAAATCCACCACGCGGCGCCAGGCGGTCATATGCTCGTCGGAGTAGAGGCCAGGACATGCGGGCGTGATGCGACCATCGGCGGAGATGGCGGCCATCTCCGTCATCACCAAGCCGGCGCCGCCTAGCGCGCGTGCGCCATAATGCACCAGATGGAAATCGTTCGGCGTCGCGTCGGGCCCGGCGGCGTAGGTCAGGACCGGCGATACGACCACGCGGTTGGCGAGACGCATGTTGCGCAGGACGTAAGGCGTAAACATCGGCGGCGGCGCCGCTGCGTCCGGCGCCAATCCGGCGCGTAAACCGAAGGCCTGCTCGACCCGAGCCAGCCACTCTCCATCGCGCAGTCGAAGGTTTTCATGACTGACCCGCTGCGAACGCGTAAGAAGGGAATAAGCGAACTGATCTGGCGGAAATCTGATGTAGCGGTCGAGCGTCTCGAACCATTCGGTCGAATTACGCGCTGAGTTTTGGATTTTCAGGACTTCGACATGACGGACCGCTTGGTATTCGGCCAGCGCCGCCGACAGGGCTGCGCGGTTGGTGACGTCAGCACAGCTCATCACCTCTGCCAGCTTGATCGCGTCTTCCAGCGCGAGCTTCGTCCCTGAGCCGATCGAGAAGTGAGCGGTGTGCGCGGCGTCCCCCAGCAGCACGACATTATCAAACGACCATGTTTCGCAGATAACGCGCCGGAAATTGATCCAGGCAGCCGAACCGCGCAGGTGCGCGGCATTGGTGAGCAGCGGCTCGCCATTGAGATGACGCGCAAAGATACGTTCACAGGCGGCGATGGTGTCCGCTTGCTCCATTTGGTCGAAGCCGAGACCGGTCCAGGTTTCCTCCGAACATTCGACGATGAACGTCGATCGGCTCTCGTCAAACCGGTAGGCGTGCGCCCAGATCCATCCATGGGGCGTCTCTTCAAACAGGAAAGCAAAGGCATCGAACAGGCGCAGCGTGCCGAGCCACATGAACTTGTTGGCCCGTGTCTCGATATCGACGCCAAAGCGCTCCGCATGCGCCGTCCGAATGCGGCTATTGATGCCATCCGCAGCGACGATCAGGTCATAGTCGTCATATGCGCTCAGATCATCCTTAAACTCTGTTTCGAATTCGAGTCGGACGCCGAGATCACGAGCACGCGCCTGGAGGATCTGCAGCAGCTTCTTCCGGCCGATACCGATAAATCCATGACCACCGGAACACTCGACATGGTCGCCAATGACAACCTCGATGTCGTCCCAATGGGCGAAGCTGGTCGCGATCGTCTCCGCGCTGACAGGGTCATTCTCCCGCAGATTGGCGAGCGTCTGGTCCGAAAACACGACCCCCCAGCCGAACGTATCTCCCGCCTTGTTGCGCTCGATGACGACCACGTCATGCGAAGGGTCGCGAAGCTTCATCGAAATCGCAAAATAAAGGCCGGCCGGACCTCCGCCAAGACATGCCACCCGCATACCAGCACCTCCTATTTATTTTATGTCTAAAATATATTGGCGGCGTCCGCAAGCGGGCCACCCCAGCATGCATCACTCCATGTCGCGGAGATTCTCGTGCAGCTGGCCCAGCAGGCCTATGAGCCGGTCGAAATCTTTCGAGCTGAGCCCCTGGATGACACCGGCATAGACGGGCGCCGAGGCGGTACGGGCATCCTTCAACTTGGCCTCGCCCAGCGGCAGCAGCGATACCAACGTGACCCGCGCGTCGTCCGGGCCGCTCGACACCGCAACCAATCCTGCGTCACGCATCCGCTGGATGATGCGGGTCATTGTCGACAACGGTATGACGGCGGCATCGGCAATATCGCGGACCCCCCGCGGGCTGCGCTCGCCCAGGATCATCAGGACCCGCCAATAGGGAATATCCAGCCCAATCGCGCGCAGGCGGGTCTCGATGATGATATTATATCGCGCGACCAGCCGGTTGAGCAGGAAGAATGGATATTTCTCGACTTGAAAGGTCGGCGTGCCGGGGTCGCCGAGAATACGATTGTCCATCTCTGCTCCTAAGAGCCGTTTATCCGGCACGGGGACGAGGGGCAACACACCGCACAGGATAGTTGCATTTGCACGTTTTATGCGGCAGCTTTCGAGTCGCATTTGCTCCTTCGAGAGAGGCTTTCATGTCGGTTGCTACGCTCACTGCCTTCGCGGACGCCGTATCGAGCGGAGCGATCCGTACGATCGATCTTACGCAGCCCCTATCGGCTGATACCCCGACGCTCGTCCTCCCCGAGCAGTTCGGTCAGACTGCTGCCTTCAAGGTCGAGGAGATTTCGCGATACGATGAGCGCGGCGTCGCCTGGTTCTGGAATAATTTCACCGTCGGCGAGCATACCGGAACGCATTTCGACGCACCCGTTCATTGGGTCACAGGGAAAGACCTGATCGACAATACGGTGGATGCGATCGACCCGAGTGCCTTCATCGCGCCCGCAGTCGTGATCGATATCTCGGCCAAGTCCGCGGCTGATCCTGATTATCTGCTTAGCGTAGCAGATATCGAGACATGGGAAGCTGAGCATGGCGCGATCCCACCGCGCAGCTGGATCCTGCTCCGCACCGATTGGTCGAAGCGGTCGGTCGAGGATTATGTCAATCGCCGCGAGGACGGCGCTCATACGCCCGGACCTTCCGCCGAGGCGGTGCGCTTCTTGGTGGAAGAGCGCGATGCCCATGGCTTCGGGGTCGAGACGATCGGGACAGATGCAGGTCAGGCGCACCTTCTTGTGCCCCCCTACCCTGCCCATACGCTGTTCCACGGAGCGGGACGTTATGGACTGCAGTGCCTGACCAACCTCGATCTGCTGCCAGCCAAGGGCGCGGTGATCGTGTCGGCACCGCTCAAGATCGTCGGCGGTTCAGGAAGCCCACTGCGCGTGCTCGCGCTGATCTCCGAGTAGGGCGGATGGCTGAGCGCTCGTTCAAGCGGGAGGTCGAGCGGCTCCGGCTCGGTGCTGGTGAGATTTTCGAGGGCGAAGGCATCCTGGCCGTGACGAAGGCGCTCCTGCAGGCGGGAGTCGCCTATGTCGGCGGGTACCAGGGTTCGCCGATCAGCCATTTGATGGACGTCTTTGCCGATGCAGACCCGTTGCTGCGCGAGCTCGGAGTTCATTTCGAATCCTCAGCAAGCGAGGCAACCGCCGCAGCAATGCTTGCAGCGTCTGTCAATTATCCGTTGCGCGGCGCTGTGGCGTGGAAATCGGTGGTCGGCACCAACGTTGCCTCTGACGCCTTGTCGAACATCGCCTCGGGCGGTGTCACAGGCGGCACGCTGATCATCGTCGGGGAGGATTACGGCGAAGGTTCCTCTATCATGCAGGAGCGTACGCACGCATTTGCGATGAAGTCGCAGATGTGGCTGCTGGATCCCCGGCCCAATCTTACCAGCATCGTCGACATGGTCGAAAAGGGCTTCGAGCTTTCTGAGGCCTCAAATACACCCGTTATGATCGAGCTGCGGGTGCGCACCTGTCATGTCACGGGAAGCTTCGCTGCGCGTGACAATAAGCGACCGCCGCTCACCGTGGGCCAAGCGGCTGCCAATCCCCGGCGTGACGTTGACCGGATTGTACTGCCGCCGGCCAATTTCCTGCACGAGCG
>NZ_JBMDXN010000039.1:0-27371 GCF_048595155.1 Sphingomonas sp. | reverse complement strand
GTGCTGAGCGAAGTCGAAGCACGTGCGCGTCACCGTCCTTCGACACGCTCAGCACGAACGGAGAGGCGAGAAAATGGCCAAGATCGGTTTCATCGGACTGGGCAATATGGGCGGCGGTATGGCCGCCAACCTGGTCAAGGCGGGGCATGAGGTGCACGCTTTTGATCTGGCGGAGGCAGCGCTGGCCCATGCCGAGCAAGCCGGCTGCCTTCGCGTCAAATCGGCACGCGAGGCCTCGGCCGATGTCGAGGCGGTGGTGACGATGCTGCCGGCCGGAAGCCATGTCCGCCAGGTCTATACCGATTGCATCATCGGCGCCGCGCCCAGCAGCGCGATCCTGATCGATTGTTCGACCGTGGACGTCGCCAGCGCCAAGGCGGTTGGCGCAGCGGCGGCGGAGCAGGGTTATGCGATGGTCGATGCCCCGGTGTCGGGCGGGATCGCGGCCGCCAATGGCGGCACGCTGACCTTCATGGTGGGCGGGCCGGACGCGGCATTCGCACAAGCGCAGCCCATTCTTGCGGCAATGGGCAAGGCCGTCATCCACGCCGGCGGCACCGGCGCCGGCCAGGCTGCCAAGATCGCCAACAATATGCTGCTGGGCGCCACCATGGTCGCCACGTGCGAGGCATTTCTGCTGGCGAAGAAACTCGGCCTGGATCTGCAGACCTTTTACGATATTTCTTCGAAAGCCTCGGGCCAAAGCTGGTCGATGACGAGCTATTGCCCTGTGCCAGGGGTGGGCCCGGAGACGCCGGCGGATCGCGACTATCAGGGCGGGTTTGCCACCGCCCTGATGCTGAAGGATCTCAAGCTGGCGATGAGCGCCGCGCAGGACGCCAATGCCAGCGTGCCGATGGGGGCTGCGGCCGAGGCTTTGTATCAGGCCTTTGCCAATGGCGGGAATGGCGCGCTCGATTTCTCGGCGATCATTCGCCTGCTGGACGCCGATCCGGCGCAGTAAGCGATCAGGCGGCTTGCGGCTGCGCTGCAGGAAAGCGCGGCGTTCGGCGCAGGATCCAGAAGGACCAGACGGCCAGCGTGCCCAGCAGCGCCAGCGCCAGCCCGGAGATCGTCATCACGATCCGGAAGGCCAGTCCGCCGACGGCCGCCGAATGAAGCGGAAAGAGCAGGCTGAAGGCGCGCACCTGCGCGGGCAGGCGCGTGGCGTCGCGCGCCTCGACGATCCGCCCGCTGTCGGCCGCGAAATAGATCGTCGTCCGGCCGTTGGGCAGCCACTCGCCCGGCTGCTTCATCCGGAGTGTGATCAGCCCGCTGCCGCCGCGTGGAAGGTTCAGGACGCGTATGTCGGCATCGGGAAAGCGATCGTGCGCGGCGCGGATCATGCCGGACCAGTCGAGGTTCTCCGCGACCGGCGCCTTGTCCCTCTCCGGCGGCTTGGCGGCACGCGTGATCGCGCTCGCCGCGCCGGGCCCGAGCAGGATCGAGGCGAGCGGCCGGAAGACCAGCACGGTGCCGGTGACGCAGGACAGAAGCAGCAACGGCGCCACCACGATGCCGAGATCGCGATGATGCCGCAGGAAGGCCGATCGGCTGTGCCGCTTAGGCAGCAAGCGGGGGGCAAAGCTGCGCCGCGTCCGCCACCACAGCAACGTTCCCGTCATCACAAACAGGATGCCCGCGAGCCCTGCTACGCCGACCACGGCCTCGCCCGTGTCGCCGGAGAAAAGATGGCGGTGGAAGTCGAACAGCCACAATTCGGGCCGCTGCCAGTCGCTGTCCCACCGCACCAGCGTCTGCCCCGACTGATCGGCATAGGCGCCGGCCCCACCACCGAACGTCAGCCGATCGACCGCAAACCCGTCCGATGCGAAGACGATCCCGTCCGGCCGCGCCGCCGGATCGGCCATCGCCTGGGCCACCCGCGCGCCGATGCGGCCCGGATCGTGGTCGACGATGTCCTGCTTGTGCGGCACGCTCGTCCAGGCATCGCGATGCACCAGGATAGCGCCGGACAGGCCGATCAGCGCCAGTAGCAGGCCGATCGCGCCGCCCAGCCAGCGGTGGAGCAGGTCGATCCAGCGCATCAGAAGCTGATACGCGCCGTTCCCAGCACCGAGCGCGGCGCACCCGGTACATTCAGCAACGGCGACGTGCCGTGGCCTGAGACGATGTAGCGCTTGTTGGCGAGGTTATAGGCATTGAGCTGCAGCCGCACCGGCCCGACATAGGCCCATGCTACTGCGTCCGCGGTAATATAATGCGGCAGCACCGTCGTGTTGGCGGGATCGGCCCAGCGGTTGCCGACATAATTCATGCCGCCGCCAATGCCGAACCGTCCCGCAAAGCTCTTGGTGAGGAAGGCGTTGGCCGAATTCTTGGGCGTGATGGTCGCGCGCTTGTCGGCAAACAAGGGGTTGGCCGATGCCGTCACGCGCGTATCCAGATAGGCATAACCGGCGATTGCCTGGAAGCCCGACGGCAAGTTGAGCTGGCCGGATAGTTCGACACCACGCGTGCGCTGCGTGCCAATCGGGATGAGCAGGGTTGGCGTTGCCGGATCGCTGCCTTTGATGCCGGTGCGGCGCAGGATGAAACCGGCCGCCTGGATATTCAGCTTTCCACCGAAAAACGTATATTTCGCCCCGATTTCCTTGTTGGTGGTCTCTTCGGGCGCCAGATCGGCATTGTTGGCCGCCAGCGCGAACGTCTCGGCCGAGGGCTGGAAGCTGCGGCTCCACGAGACATAATAGGATTGCGCATCGTCGGGCTGGAAGACCAGGCCCGCGCGCGGGCTCCATTTGCGATCGGTCCGCGCCAGCCGGGCCGGGCTGCCGATCAGCAGCTTGGTCTTCTGGATGAACCAGTCGTGTCGCGCCCCGACCAGCAGCTTGAAGCCATGACCGATATCCACCAGATCCTGCACATACAGGCCGCGCGTATCGAAGCTGCTATTGCTGTTGGCGCTGAGCGTGGTGAAGGCCCCATTGTCGATGACCGGCAGGACCGGATCGAAGATCGACGTGGTGGCGACGTTGCGCGACTGGATCGTCTGCGCGCCTTTCACCTGCCGCGCGATTTCGAAGCCATACAGGATGGTATGCTCCATCCCGGCGACGCGCAGCTTCTGCGTCAGTTCGGCCTGGTTCGACCAGCCATCCTCGTCCCGATCGATCCCGCCATGCTGAAGCGTGACCGTGCCGGCGGCGGCATTGACCGCCGATGGCAGCGTGTTCCGCCGGTTCAGGCTGTAATTGTAATGGCGAAAGCCATCGCGGAAGCTGAGATCGTCGGAGAAACGGTGGGTCAGGATGACGGTCTGCGACACGACCTCGCTCGCGGTCACATCCGCATCGCGGGCGTTGGCAGCGCCATAATAAGTGGAGCGCGCCACATCCACCGGGCGGCCATTGATGGCAGGGATGCCGAAGTCGGTCAGACGGCGGTCGTGCAGATAATCCGCCTCGACGAACAGCGTCGTGTCGCGACCGGCGCCGAGCAATAGCGAGGGGGCGATGGCGAAGCGCTTGACGAATTGCTGGTCGCGGAAGCTGTCATCATCCTCATAAGCGCCGGTAAGGCGGAAGCCGACGCCGCCGGTCTCGTCGAACCGGCCGACATCCCATTCGCCGCGCTTCTGATCGAACGAACCGCCGGAGAGGGTGAGCGCGGTGACGTTGACATTGGGTTGTTTCAGCACGCGATTGATCAGACCGCCGGACGAGCCGCGGCCATACAGCACGGCCGCGGGCCCCTTGATCACCTCGACCCGATCGGTGTTGGACAGATCGCGGAAATAAAGGGCGTCGTCGCGGAAGCCGTTGACGAACTGATCGGCGATGGCGGTGAAGCCGCGAATGCTGACCTGATCGCGCTGCCCGTCGCCCGCGGCGAAGCTGACGCCGGGCACGTTCTTCAGCGCATCCTGCAGCGACAAAGCCCGCTGATCCAGCAGCAGCTGTGCCGGCACGACCGCGATCGACTGCGGAATGTCGCGCAGCGGCGCGGTGATCTTGGCGGCAGACGTATCGGTCGGCGCATAGCCCTGACGCGCACCCGTCACGATAACCTCATCCGCTGGTATCTCGCCCGCATCGGCAGCGATGGCGATCGACGGCGTGGCGACGGCACAGGCGGCCACGACACACAGACGCGGCACGAAACGGAACTTCGTCAACTCATCCCCCATTAACTTGCGAGCGCTTCGCATTAGCAATGGAAGTTAATCTGGGATAGCCCCAAAGATCGATCGTGCGACAAACGGACGTGGCGCCCCTTATCCGCGCAGGATCGCGCCCAAGCTCTGGACAGTTGCCCCGCCGATGCGCACGGGGCCAAGGCCGATCGACATGCCTTTCCATCTGCACGGGACAGCCGAATGACCTTCCTGCGTATCCTGCCGCTGCTCGCGCTCTTCATGCCCTGCGCTGCAATGGCCCAGCCTGCCTCCGCGTCGGACGCCAGCGACGATATCCCGCTTTCGCCGGAGACGCTGAGCGACGCCCTTAGCTGCCGCTCGCATCCCGCCGCCTTTGCTTTCGCCTCTGCTTTGTTCCTCGAGAACAAAGCGCCCGCGTGGATGAAAGGGGCCAAGGATAATAAGGCGACGGAGGGGATGATCGGCCTGTCCGGTTTCACCCTTACGAAGCCGGCCGCGCTGCTGGGCGAACCGGTCTCGAATGTCTATTTTCTGCAGGACTGGGTCGTCACGTTATGGCCGCGCGCCAAGGCGGAAGCCTTCATCAAGGCGCAGAAACTGGAACGCGCGCCGATCAAGGCGACCGAACAATATTATCGCTTCCTCGATCCCAAGGCGGGGCCGATGCTCGGCGCGTTCGAACCGACCGGTGGGGCGCTCTCGGCGATGATGGCCAAAGCATTCGGCGCCGAGCCAACGCCCGCGCCGCCCAGCGGCAGCCTGTTCGTCGGCTGCAACTACACCGCCGCCTCACAGGCCGAGTTTCTGGAAGCTGCCGGGCAGGCAGACGCAATGACCGGCGCCGCCGCTAAAGACATCGGCAAGGCCCTGGATACCCCGGACACGCAATAGGATATCATGTCCTATGGTCCAGGACGTCCAGACAGCACCCGCGCAAAAGGACAGCACGTTCCGCTCGGTCTTTGCGCATCCCTATGCCTGCTTTCGCTGCCGCAAGAGCTTCAAGCGCGCCAGCCGAACCGCGGCTGTCCTGGCCTGCCCCAATTGTGGCGGGCCCAGCATCGGCTTAACCCGCAAGTTCAAGCCGCCCAAGCAGTCGGACCGCAAGCAATGGGATAAGGTCGAAGCGCTTGTACGCCACGGCTTCCTGTTCTGGAGCGTCGGTGAAGCCTATCCGGGCACATTGCAGGAGGTGGCAGCCTTCGCCAGCCGACACGCCGCCTTCGTTGCACGCGAACGAGCTAGATACCCGGAAGCCTATCGCGAGATTGAGCAGGCCCTGGCGGGATCGCTGGAGCGAGGCACCGGGTAGAACAGCCAAAAAGGGGTAGCCGCTGCTATGCGCCCCTGCCGCTACAGATATTTCGCCAGTGCGCCCAACTTGGCGAGATCCGCCCGCACGTCGCTCGGCAGCGGCCCGACCAGCGCTTCCAGCTGATGCTCGATATGGTCGGTCACGATCAGCGTCTTGGTCTTCTCCAGCGCTGCCACCACCGCCTGCATCTGCTGCGCGATCTTCAGGCCGTCGCTGCCATCCTCCACCATCTTGACGATGCTGGCGAGATGGCCGTTGGCGCGGCGAAGGCGATTGAGCAGGTCGGGATTGGCGGCGTGGCTCATCTTCGGTCATCCGGTGGGAGGAAGCGTCTGCCAGCCCTGTAGCGCGACATAGGCGCCGACGCACAGGATCAGTACCCCGCTGGCATAAGGCGCGCGGCGCACCAGCGTGCCGAACCCGCCGAAACGCCGCTCGGCATAACGGATGCTGAGCGCGGCGATCACGCCCGATGCCACCATCGTCAGCGCCAGCCCGATGCTGAAGCACAGCACCAGCACCGAACCCAGCGCGATCCGCTTCAGTTGCAGGCACAGCAGCAGCACGGTGATCGCGCCTGGGCAGGGGATGAGGCCGCCGGTCAGGCCGAACAGGGCGATCTGCCCGGTGGTGACCTCGCGCCCGGCGAAGCGGCGGCGTATGTCCTCGGCATGCTGGCGCTCATGGGCGTCCTGATAGCCGCCGTCGGTGAGATCGAGCGTGCGCTCCAGCAGCGGGGTGACATCATGATCGTGATGGCGGTGACCTTCATGATCGTGGTCATGGTGGTCATGATGATGGTGGCCGTGATGATCACCGTGCGCATGCGCCTGTTCGCGCCGCGTCTGCCACAGCATCCACCCCGCCAGCCCGAGGATCAGCACGCCCGAAGCAAGCTTCAGATAGGGCTCCACGCCTTCGGGGCTGAGCCCTTTGAAGAGATAGACGCCCCCGAGGGCAACCGCCCAGACGATGGCGGTGTGCGACATGGTCGCTGCCAGGCCGAGCAGCACCGCCTGGCCCACCGTCCCACGTACCGCGACGATGAACGCCGCCATCATCGTCTTGGAATGGCCCGGCTCCAGGCCATGCAGGGCTCCGAGCAGGATGGCACTGGGCACGAACAGCCAGGCGTGTGCCGCCCCGTTCTGGAGCAGGTCGGAAAAGGAGGTCATGGCCGCGCCCTTAGTCGAAATCCTCTTGAGTTCCTATCCCCTAGGAGGGGATACGGATGATCGGCTGGCGATCAAAACAACGCGCAAATTCGTCACTCCAGCGCAGGCTGCGGTCCATTTAGCGGCTTGGCGACGTAGCCGCTGATCCGAGCGTCACGGCCCGCGACACGATGGATCCCAGCCTGCGCTGGGATGACGATGGCGGGGGAGAAGGCGGTATTCCCCGCTGGCGCTTCGTCACCAAGCCTGGGCTCGGGTTCATATCCGCCACGAAGGTCGGGCTCGCGCCAGCGCCGACATCCGGTACAGCAGCACGCGGAATCCTCAGGAGCGAAGCGTTATGAAGGCCATCGTGCGATTGCTTGCGGCCCTGCTGTGCATCGTGACGCCCGCCGCCGCCTGGGCAGATAGCCAGTTCAAGCTGCTGGTGATCGCGACGCCCAGCAAATATCATTATGAATATATCCCGGTCGCGCGCGACAGCCTGCAGCAACTGGCGCGGCTTCACGCCTTCGACATGACCTTCACGAGCGATCCGGCCGTGTTCGACGGCGACCTGCGCCCCTATGCCGCGGTGATGTTTCTCAACACGCCTGCGGAGCAACTGAGCGACACGCAGCGCCGCCATTTCGAAGCGTATATGCGCGCCGGCGGCAACGCCATCGTCGTGCATCGCGCCGCCATCATCCCGGCCAATGCCTGGCCTTGGTACGAGAAAATGGTCGGTCGGTCCTTCATCAACCATCCGATGATCCAGACGGCGGTGATCGACGTGGTCGACAAGGGCTTTCCTGCCGCCTTCGGCCTGCCCGATCATTGGATCTGGAGCGACGAATATTATGTCACAAACGATCCCTTCGGCGTCAAGATCAGCCCCGTGCTGAACGTCGACGAAGCGAGCTATGATCCGACCAGGATCTGGCCGGGCCAAGTGGGGAAGCCGATGGGCCGGAACCATCCTGAGGCCTGGTACCATGCCTATGAGAAAGGCCGGGTGTTCGTGACCCTGCTTGGCCACACTGCCGACATGTATCGCGACGATCGCTATCTGCAGCACCTGCTCGGCGGCATCTACTGGGCCGCGACCGGACGCGGGCAGACCGGCGCGCGGCCGCGCTGAGGCTCTAAACCCCGTCAGTCGTGGAAGGCGGTCTCAAAGCGTGCCCGAAGGCCTGCTAACCGATTTGATCTGGCTGGTCACCGTGCGCAGCGTGATGACATTCTCTTTCTTCGTGAAGTAGCGCATCGCGACGGGCTGCCCGTCCTTCGTCACGCCCGGCATTGGATGCAGTCCGTTATAGCGCACCGTCGCCGAGGCCGCGGTCCACTTGGCACCTTCGGATCGGGCCGGCAGCGGCACTTCGATCCAGTTGTTCGGTCCTTCCTTCAGCGTGTAATGCGCCTGCTCGAACGATCCGTCGGGACGTGGCGTCAGGATGTTCGCCACCGTGACACGAACGCCATCGTCCGGCAGGCAGCGGCAGAATTGGAAGCGATAGGCGCCCGCGACGATGACCGGCTCGCCCTGGTGGTAGACCTTGGCCTCCGCCATTTTCGGCGCGCCGATTTCCACCACCTTATAGGCGATGAACAGATCCGATCCGTCGATCGTCACGGCGCGCTCGCTGCCGGATGATCCGCCGAGCGACACCGGGATCTTGTGGACCGCTGCGTTGGCCGAGACCTGATCGGCCGCGACCTGGTTCAGCCTGAGCTTGATCGATTTTGCCTTGATGCCCTCGTACAAGACCTGCTCGCCTGGGCGGATGTTGAGCTTGGTCAGATCGTCGACGCGATAGATTTCGACACCGGAAAGCTCGACGTCGGTATGATCCAGCGATGAGGCACCAAGCCCCAGCAAATTGGCCAAACTGAGGGACAGGTTACGCCTGGTGGTGGCATCGATCCTGGTGCTGTCGCTGCCGCGCGCGATCGTGACATTGTTGGTGGCGCCGCTGCCGCTTGGGCCGACATTCGGGATCCATCTGGCCCCGATCGGCAGCGTGCTCCGCGGCACCGTCAGCAGCGTATAGTCTGTGAGCAGGTCCCTGGCGTCGGCGGCGGTGCCAAACGCCGCCAGATATCCGATCGCGACGAAGATCCCGGCACGCGAAATCATGATGCTTCCCCGATGATTCCCCGGCAAGAAGGCTAAGTCAGACTCTCAAGATGGGTCAAGTCTATCATGGAAGCATCGTTTAAGATTAAAAACTCCAGATTGGCTATCGTTTTAAGGTCATGCTCGCCGAAATGCTTTCGCTAAGCACGTCAACGCGGATGATCCGCAATTCCTTGTCTTCAACCGCCCAAAAATAATTTCCGCGACGCTCGATCGTCCAGATACGACGCAGGAAGCCGAAGGCCCTCGTCTCCACGGTGGCGGTCTGAACCAGCGTCTCGCAGACTTCATCGCCGGTCACGCGCAGCGCCTCGCGCGTGAAGCGCGATGTGGCGCGGTCGATCCTCGCGAATTGCGCCGCGACATCGCGCATCAGTTGGGCACGACTGATCGTGGTGCCGTCGATCTGGCGATAGCGGAGCGCGACGCCGAACAGACCATGGTAGGTGGCAATATCCTTGGTCGCGAAAGCAGCCTGGGCCGCAGCATGGCGACGGTCCAACGCCTGTTCCATGGCGAACCAGGTCATGCCGCTGTCCCCGGCATCGGCTGTCGTCTATTCGGCGGAGGGAAATTGTCCGGCATATCGCGTGTAAACGCCCGGCGACTTTATGGTTGCAGCGGCGTGCGCTCCCTCTGGCGCATTCCGTCAGCCGCAATAGGCTTCGACCACCTGGCCGTCGGCAACGGTTACGGTCACGCGCTCGATCCGGTAATCCTTGGTCGTCATGTCGCCCGGCGCGATGCGGCGCACGATGCTGCCGCCGGTGCGGCGCAGGATCTGGCGATCATCGGGCGCAGCCTGGCCCACCAGCGCCTTGGCCGCCTCGGCCTGGCAGGTTGCCGCCCCGCCACCATGGCGGGTGCCAGTCGAGGCACAGGCGCCCAGCCCCAGCAATGCCAGCGTTGCGCCGATCCTGTTCATCCTCATCGCGTTATCCTCGTTATATCCTTGTTGGCTATTCTTGGCCGGCCCAGCCTGAACGATGCGTGGCGCGGGTCACGGGTCAGCCGCGTGAAGCGCCGGGCCGGGTGGTTTGCTTGGCCCAATCGGCAATGCCGAGCTGGCCCGGAAGCGCGCGCAAGCGTTGCACCAGCGCCTGTCCGGCGCCGCCCGGGCAGCCGCTTTGTACCGTCGCGCTCGTCTTGCGTCCGGCCGGGTCGGTCCACGTAATGATGTAAGGCGAAGTATCCGTGACGGCTGCGCTACAGTCGATCGTCGCCTCGGTGCCGTCTGCGGGACGGAAGGGCGCGAGGTCGCGCGCGAGACGGCGATAGGTCGACATGCCGGCCATGCGCGCGCGTTCGCCCAGCACTGCCGTATGCCGCTGCCCTTCGAAGCGAACCGTGCCATCCGGCGCGACGCTGGTGCTGTAGACCGGGCAGAAACCGAAGCAGGGGCCGACCGCGACGGTTATCGTCTCGCCGCTGGTCGCGGCCGATCCCGGATGCGGCATCGGCGCGCAGGCGTTGAGCCCCAGCATCGCCAGCAGCGCCAGGGAGGAAGGAAGAGCGCCCCTCACCGTACAAACCCGCGCAGCCCGGCCGGCAGCATATAAGCGGGGCAGTAGCCGTAGGTGCTGCCCTTGCCGTGCGTCTTCAACGTGAAGGTCAGCGCGTCTGGCACGGTGACCGTCTGGCGTTCGGTGACGCGTGGCGCCGGGCCAGCGCCGGCATCGATGCAGGATTGGCTGACCTCGTAGCGATTGCCCTTCCGCGACAGGATCCGCGCACGGCAGGCGCGGCTGTGCGCACTGTTGATGCCCCGCCCATCATAATAGCGCACGACCGCGTTCGGCGCGGTGTTGCAGGCCACATCCTTGCGCACATAGATGCCGGGCTTCAGCCGGTAGACGCCACCCGGTTGCGGCGATGTGTCGGCGCTGGCGGCGGCGGCCGTGGCGGCTGCGGCACCCATGATCAGGATTGGCATTCTGGCTAGGTGTATCGGCAAGACGTCCTCACATGCTGGCTCCGCTTCGCGCTTAGCGCAGGCCAGCTGAATGATAGACGTTGCCGCCTGCCGCAGACCTCTGAAACGTCGTCAAATTCGCCTACGCCTGAAACCGCGCCGCCGCTTCGGCAATGCCCAGGTAGATTGCGTCGAGATCCGTCTCATCGATGCAATAAGGCGGCATCACATAGACGACATTGCCCATCGGCCGGACCAGCAGGTTGCGTTCGCGAAAATGCGCCGCCAGGGCAGGACCGATCGTCGCCAGATAATTGCCATCGCCGGGCCCGATCTCGCACGCTGCAATGGTGCCGAACACGCGCGGGTTGCGGACATGCGGCAGCGCGGCCATCCGCGCCTGCTGGCGCGCGCCAAGTATATCCACGCGCTCCAGCACGGGTTCGTCCCGCCAGATATCCAAATTGGCGACGGCCGCCGCACAGGCGATCGGGTTGGCCGTGTAGCTGGACGAATGGAACAGCATCTTCGCCTTGTCGGTCGATCGATGCGCCTCGAATATCTCCGGCGTCGCCATCGTGACGGCGAGCGGAATGGCGCCGCCGGTCAGCCCTTTCGACAGGCATAGAATATCCGGCACGACCCCGGCCTGATCGCATGCGAGCAGGGTGCCGGTGCGGCCCCAGCCGGTCATCACCTCGTCTGCGATAAACAGCACGCCGGCGGCTGCGCAAATCCTGCGCATCTCGGCCAGGATTGCGGGCCCGTAGAACAACATGCCGCCCGCACCCAGCACGAGCGGTTCGACGATCAGCGCCGCCGGCTTCTCCCGGCACGCCGCGTCCAGCGCGTCGAGCGTGTTCTGGCCATCGCCGATCGGGAAGGGCAGCGCGCCGACGTCGAACAATAAGGGCGCATATGCCTGGTTATAAACGCCGCGCGCACCGACCGACATGCCGCCGACCGTATCGCCATGATAGCCATGCTCCAGCGTCAGGATGCGGTGGCGCGGCTCGCCCCGGTTAAGCCAGTAACCGAGCGCCATCTTCAGCGCCACCTCCACCGAGGTGGAGCCCGAATCGGAAAAGAAGACGTGCGCCAACGGGGCAGGCATCATCTCGACCAGACGTTGCGCGAGGGTCTCGGCCGGTTCATGGGTCCAACCGGCGAAGATGATCTGGTCCAGCTTTGCCGTCTGTTCCTGGATCGCGGCGACAATGCGCGGGTGGCGGTGGCCATGGGTCGTGACCCACCAGGACGAAATCGCATCGATGATACGCCGCCCGTCGGTCGTGAACAGCGCCGCGCCCTCGCTCTGCGTGACGCGCGGTATCGGCTCATTCAGCCCATGCTGGGTGAAAGGGTGCCAGACCGGTGACGTCATTGCATGAAATCCTCGATTCGGAAGCCGTCGGCAAAGGCTTGTCCCAGGCTGGCGGCATCGAGCGGATCCAGCCACGGTAGCCGGCCCAGCCGCCGCACCTTGCCGATTGCGGCGATCGTCGCCTCATTGTCGGCATTGGCATCGCCGATGAAGGCGATACCCCGGATCGGCACGCCGCGGGCGCGCAAGGCTTCGATCGACAGCAGACTGTGATTGATCGTGCCGAGCGATGTCCGCGCTGCGAGCACGACCGGCATGTTCCAGCGCGCGAAGAGGTCGGCGAACAACAGGTCGCGCGTCACGGGCACCAGCACGCCACCGGCGCCCTCGGCCACCAGCGGCCCCTCCGGCGGGACGATGGCGTCGGGATCGATGGTGATCCCGTCACACTCGGCGGCGCGATGCGGCGAGAGGGGAGCGGTCAGGCGATAGGCACTCGGATGGATCTGCCGCACGCCCAGTGCGGCGACCGCGTCGGCATCCTCGCCGTCGGCCAGGCCGGACTGGATCGGCTTCCAATAGGGCGTATCCGTCGCGGCGGCGATGGCGGCGGACATGATGGTCTTGCCGATGCCGGTATCGGTTCCGGTAACGATCAGGCGGATCATGGCTCTCCCAGGCAGGTGGCGACGACATAGGTCGCGGTGGCGCCCTCCTCCTCGAAGCGCGCCATGACGGTGCGCAACTGGGCGGGGCTGAGCGGTCGATGGCCAGGCTGGGGCGTGCCCGCCCCGATCGCCTTCAGGCCGCGCAGAAAATCGCGCGCATCGGCATGATGCAGCACGCGCGTTTCCAGGCTCACCTTCAGCCCGATCGCGCGCAGCGCGTCGGCAGACGGATAAGCGTGGATGCCGCAGGGCAGGTCGCCGTGGGCGCGCTGCCATTCCGCAAAGCTGCCCGCAGCGAGCGTCGTAAAGGCGAGCTTGCCGCCCGGGGCGAGCCGCGCACGCAAACGCGTCACCGCGCCGGGCAGGTCGCCGAACCATTGGGCAGCCAGGCTGGAGCAGATCAGATCGAAGGGCCCGGCCTGATCGGGATGCTCCCCATCCATGATCGCGAAGCGCACGTCGGCGCGGTCGGCGAAGCGCTTTTGCGCGCGGCCGATCATCGCAGGCGCGATGTCCGTCATCAGCCAGCGTGCACCGGGCAAGCGATCAAGCAGCATCTCCCCCAACAGCCCGGTACCGCAGCCAAGTTCCAGCAGGCGCGGGCGCTCCGGCAGCGGCAAGGTTGCGATTCGATCGGCCAGCCCCGCCGCGACATGCCGCTGGACGATGGCATGGCGATCATAGTCCGTCGCCCGGTCGAATGCGGTGGCGACCTTCATGGCAGCACCGCACGGATCTGGGCCGCGCACCAATCGGGATGGGTAAGCGGCAGCAGGTGGCCCGCGCCCGCCAATGTCGCGCGCGGCGCCCCGCAAAAAACGGCCTCGCGCATCTCCGGCGGCAGGATCGGATCTTCGTCTCCCTGCAATACCAGCCGCGGACGCGCCGCTCCCCGCACATCGCCGGTCGCGAGCAGATCGAGGTCGTCGGCCAGACGCTCGCGGTCGATCTTGCCGTCCACAGCAACGGCGCCCGCGCGGGCACGAAAGGCGTTCAGCACCTCGCCCGGCGCGTCGCCAAAGCGGTATCGCATGCGATCGATCACCCGCAACGGGACGGCACCATCACCGACAAAGCGATCGAAGCCGTTGATCGCGATCAGGCCGATGCAGCCGGGCGGCAGCTTGGAGGCCAAGATCAGGCTGCCGAGGGAATGGCCGATCGCAATAGTTGGCCCGGTAACCGGCGCCGTGATTGGCTGTCCGAAATAGCCGCGATCCCACGTGATCGTCTCCAGCGGCGCCAGCGCGCGCCGCAGTCCGTCCCACACGGACGCGTCAAAGCCCCAGCCGTGCAGGAACAGCAAGTTCACGCGCGCTGCCCGATGATCGTGTCGGCCAGCCGTTCGACATCAGCCTCGTCATGTGTAGCATGCAACGCGATGCGCAGCCGGCTTGTGCCCGCCGGCACCGTCGGCGGGCGGATCGCGGCGGCGAGCATGCCGTTGGCTGCAACGGCGTCGGCCAGCGCCAGCGCCGTCGACGCATCGCCGACGATTGCCGGCACGATCTGCGTGGCACTGGCGCCCGTATCGATCCGGGCTGCCTGGAGGCGTGCCCGCAGGCCATCGGCCAGCGTAGCGAGCCGCGCGCGCTCAGCCGTCATACCCGGCACCAGATCGAGCGCGGCATCGATCGCGCCCAGCATCGCCGGCGGCGGCGCGGTCGAGAAGATGAAGCCGCCGCAGGCATTGATCAGGTAATCGATCAGCAGCTGCGATCCCGCGACATAGGCGCCGAAGCATCCAAATGCCTTGCTGAACGTGCCCATCACCAGATCGATCTGCCCCGGCAGCGCGGCGGACAGGCCACGCCCGTCCGGTCCGAGCACGCCGGTGGCATGCGCTTCGTCCAGATAAAGGAAGGCATCGTGCGCGCGGGCGATCTGCACGAGGCGCGACAGGTCGGTGCGGTCGCCGTCCATGCTGAACACGCTTTCCGTGACGATCAGCCTGGGGCCATCATGATCCGGATAGTCGGCAAGCAGTGCCTCCAGATGGTCCAGATCATTGTGTCGAAAGCGGATCTGGCGATGGCCGGCAGCCCCGGCATGCAGGCTGCCATGGATCAGCCGATCGCTGAACAGCAGCGTCTCCGGGGCGGCCTTCAGCAACGCGCCCAACACCGCTGCATTGCAGTGCCAGCCGGATGGGAACAGCAAAGCGGCTTCCGTCCCCTTGAACGCCGCAATCTTCCGTTCCAGCGCCAGATGCGCCTCGCGTGTGCCCGTCACCAGGCGCGATGCACCGGCGCCCGCACCCAGCGTCTGCGCCCATTGCACCGACCGCTCGATCAGCAGCGGATGCATCGACAAGCCCAGATAGTCGTTGCTGGAAAAGTCGATGAGCGCTGCTCCGCCCCGGACCAGCCGCGCACCAGCGTCCGGCGTGCTCGCTGTCAGCGTGCGGCGTTCGCGGCGCGTGTCGATTCGCTCCAGTGCGCGCGCGAAATGGGTCTCCATCCGCCTCACCGTGAACCGCCGCATATCGGCAATTCACGCGACGGTGGCTGCACTAACCCCCGCCACATAAGCTCGTACGTCACCAGAAAGCCGTCATGGTCCGAAAGCTTTGGACTGTGCGGGCTCCCGTCGAACATCGCCTCCACCCGCACCGGACGAATATCCACCGGAACGACGCCATTGGCCGTTTCGCCGCCCGCAAAGAATTGCAGATCCTGCGTGTCCAGCCATGGCGCGTCGCCGTCCCACGACATCCGCACATCGCACCCGCCGCGCGGATCGGCGCAGGTCGCGTGGACCAGGGTCAGCGCCTGATAGCGCGTGAAATTCTCCCACCTTTCTTCCGAATGGCGCATGTTGAAATCGCCGCCGAAGATGACTGCCGCCGCATCGTCATGCGTGCGGTCGATGAAGCGCGATGCCGCCAGCGATTGCCGCTCATGTGCGGCGACATGGCGGGCCTCCGGCGCGCCGGAGGCGCCGCGCGAGTTCATATGGGTGTTGTAGACGTCCAGCGGCACCGGCAGGCCGGGCAGCGCGATCCGCGCCAGCATGATGCCCTTGTTGGCCAGGCAATCGCGCCCGGCGCACGCGCGCGGACCATAAGCCTGTTCCGCTTGGGCGACGATCGGGAAGCGCGACGCGATCACCAGCCCGCTGCCCGCCAGATGGATCCCGAGTTCCGACAGCATCCTCTTGCCCGGCAGCGGCGGTAGCGTGTCGCCGCTGGCCCGCGTGGTCCGACGTGGGCCGGCGGCGAGCGCCGCATAGCCGCTCGCATCGGCTGCCCGCTTGGCGGCGCTGCTGAACACCTCCTGAAACAGGATGATGTCGGGCCCTCGGCCCGATCGGCGCAGCGCGTCCAGCCGCTTGCCGATCTCGCGCAGTTGCGGCCCGCGATTCTTGCGCGCCGGCCAGCCCAGGCCTTCGATATTGTACGTCAGAACGGACAGCCGTAGCCCATGCGTCTGTCCGTCCTCCGACGACACGGGCGTCAGCGCCGGCATGCATGCGGCCGAACGAACCGGCGGCGCGACGCCGCATCCGCCGAGCAGGGCAAGCCCCGCGCAGGATGCGATCAGCGCCAACAGCCGCGCCTGCCGGTTCATGCTCCGAACATTGCTCATTGCCCGCCGCATCTAGGCGGCTGCCCGGCGCTCCGAAAGCCTCACATGGTGAAGTGCCTGCCGATTGAGGCAAGGAAGCCGGTCCCCGCGCCTGGGCTAGGCCAGGCCGCGCACCTGCGTTCCAAAGGGATTGTCAATCAGATATCGCCAATAGCCGTCCGTGCCGCGCCGCGCGATATCGTTCGCCGTCCCGACCATATGAACGTCTTCGCCGGCCGGGGTCCTGCCGACAATATTCCAGTCCAGCACCAGCGACGCAATCGTGTCCGCGACGAAGATGTGGCGAGCGATGATCACCATCGGCAGTTGGACACTGTAATATTTCAACAGTTCGGCGCGTATCGCCGCGATGCCGCGATTAGGCGTACCGTCGGGGCTGACGAGGATGGCGTCAGGTTCGTAAAACCCGCACATGATGTCGACGTCCATCGAGTTGAAATGCTGAAGCAGCGCAGGGACGATGCCCTCGGGTGTACGCGAAAGGGTAGGCTTGGAGGCCATGATCGAATTTCCTGAATGTTGGAAAATGGAAGGCGCGATGGTGCCCGCAGCCCTCAGGCCTGCGCCTTTACGGGAAGGCGAAAAGGCACGCCCAGCCGATTGAACGCGTTCATGGTCGCGATCGCGATAGTCAGGTCGACCAGATCCTTAGGCGCGAATGCGGCGGCAGCAGCAGCATAGTCCGCGTCGGGTGCATGCGTTTCGCTCACCCGCGTCACGCTCTCCGCCCACGCCAGCGCCGCGCGATACTGATCCGAAAAGAGGTGCGGAACCTCTTCCCACACCGGCACCAGCACAAGCTTTTCGACCGACATCGTCTTGAGCAGATCGCGGCTGTGCAGGTCGATACAATGTGCGCAGCCGTTGATCTGCGAGACGCGCAGAAACACCAAATGGATCAGTTCCTGCGGCAGATTGGTGCCGGTCATAAGATAATGGTGGATGCCAAACAGCGCCTTGGCACCTTCGGGCGCAACGTCATTCCAGATCAGCCTGCTGTGCTCGCTCATGGGAGACCTCCTCGTCGAAGAGCGCCGCCGATCGGCGCCCGCAGCCTTGACGAGCCGGGACGAACCGACGTGACATGTGGCTCGAAAAATGATGGATCGCTGCTTCTCCATGTCACATCCAGCGGGCGTGACGCGTCGTCTGCTCGACCGCCCTGGGGATGCTGGCAGTGAAGAAATCCGGTCCGGACGAAGACGAATCTCGGTCGCCACGTGATCAGCGCACCGCCGACTTTCAGGCCGAACGCGCCCGTCTGGCGCGGCTGGCCTATCGGATGATGGGGTCGTTCAGCGAGGCAGAGGATATCGTACAGGACGCCTGGTTGCGCTGGCAGCGCGTCGAAGGGGACATCGATACCCCGGCCGGCTATCTGACCCGCATCGTCACGCGCCTCTGTCTCGACCGGCTGAAGTCGGCGCGCGCGCGGCGCGAAACCTATGTCGGGCCGTGGCTGCCCGATCCGATAGTGGGCAAGACCGAACCCGACGCGGTGTCTGCGGACGACATCACCGTCACGCTCATGCTCGCGATGGAGCGATTGTCACCGCTCGAACGGGCGGCGTTCCTGCTCCACGACGTCTTCGATGTCCCTTTGCGCGACGTAGCCGTGACGCTGGACCGGGAGCCCGCTGCCGTACGCCAGCTTGCGTCGCGGGCGCGCAAGCATGTTCAGGCCGCGCGACCGCGCTTCACCGTGCCCGCAAACGAAGCCGATCGGATCGCCCGCGCCTTCTTCGTCGCCGCGCGCGATGGCGATACGGCCCAATTGTCCGCTTTGCTGGCGCAGGACGTCGCCATCCACACCGATGGTGGCGGCAAGGTCATCGCCTTCCGCAAGATCGTGCGCGGTATCGATCGCGCATTGCGCCTGTTCGCCAGCCTCCGCCGCAAGAACGCGCCTTTGCCCACGCTCGTCCGGATCGCCAGGATCGATGGGCTGCCGGGCTATATCAGTATCGATCGGGGCAGCATCCTGCAGACCACCGCCCTCGACATCCACAACGACCGGATCACGACCATCTACATCGTCCGCAATCCCGACAAACTGGCGCATCTTGCAACCGAACGACCGAACTCACCTCGGACGATCGATGCAGCCGTCAAAGATTAAGCCCACGCAGCTGTCCCAAGGGGCAGGAAAGCTCAACAGGGCAGGACGGAGACGATGCTGGACAGGCCATGCACGATAGCGCGCGCAACCCGCGCTTTGAAGAGCGCGATGTCGCACAGCATCCCGAAGACGAGCACCAGCCAGGCCGCATAGCCGTATCCGGTATAATCCGCATACAGGATGGTGAAGAACCAGTTCTGTCCAAACAGGTAGATTGTGCTGCTCCCGATCGTTGCGACGCACAGCAGCATGGCCGGCACGAACAAGGGCTCAATATGTTGGGGCTTCAGCGCGGAGAGCAGAAGCAGTGCGAGAAAGGCGATCATATTCGTCGCGGCGAAGATGCGCAGATCGTTCAGCAGATCGCCGACGATCGCGCCATATTCGCCTAGGATGATGCGCTGGAGCTGCGGTGCCGCACGATCCATCTCGGGAATATGCAGGCTGCCGGAAAGGGCCAGGCTTTGCAGCAGAAAAGCGCGGCAGGCGCACTGCGGATCCTGCAAGCGCGCGACGCTCGCCTTGATGCGGGGCTTGAGTTCTGCGCCTAATTGCGCCTGTAGCGCCCCTATCTCCTCGCCATGCCGAGCAGATAGCGTTCTAGCGAGCCGGCCGAGCCTTGTTCCATCCAGCGTGTTCTGAACGCCCCCGATCTTGGCCGACACCTGCCGCTCGATCTGGCGTTCGATAAAGCCGCGCGCTGCCTGCTCGACCCTAAGGGGCGACAAGGATGCCAATGCCAGCACGAGGCCGAACAGTAGCGCCCCGCCGACGCCGATCACGCGGATTATCAGCGTTCTTCGACGCGCGTTCGACGGTATCAATGCAGGCTTCCTCCCCCAATCGGTGCCAACCCACCATGATGCACAGACGGTGTCAAACCGGGTGCGGGGCGGGCTGCGCGGTGACGTCTCGCAGGGACGTCGCGGTTGACTGGCGCGGGGCCCGGGGCCACATGGTTTTGCGGCGCAGAGTCCTGCGTCGATCCAGGAAGCGAGAACATGTCCAGCGACAGTTCCAGTAGGGCCGCACGCCCCGTGGTCGTCCGCTAGTTCGCACTGGCTGTCGTCCGCAGGGTCGTGCGGACGATGAGGTGTTACCATGATGACTAGCCTGACTGCCGGCGTCGCCGCCGGTTTCCGGCGCGACAAGCGCGGCGTCTACCTTGCCGATGTGGTCGAGATGCTGCAGGCCCTGCCGCGCGCCGAGGCGGCGACCGCTCTTGCGCACATGCCCGATGTTCGTGCGGTTGGCGCGCTCGACCGGCCCGAATTTACCGCCGCCCCGGATGTGGTGGCGCTGCTGCCTCTGCCGCGTGCGGTGCATCTCGTCGCGGAAATGTCGGAGGATCGCGCGGCGGACCTGCTTTCCGCCATGGAACCGGAGGCGGCGGCCCCCATCCTCGCCGCGCTGACGCCGGAGGTACAGCATTCGCTGCACCGGCTGCTGGCATGGCCGGCTGATAGCGCCGGCGGCATGATGACGACCGAATATGTGGCCTGCGCGGCGGATGCCAGCGTGGGCGATGTGCTCGATCACATCCGGACTGTCGAGCGCAGCCGCGAGACCATCTATTCGGTGTTCCTGATCGATGGCGACGATCGGCTGGTCGCCACCGTCTCGCTCCGACGCCTGATCGCCGCCGATCCAGCCTCGCCTGCACTGGATCTCGCGCGCGGGCGTGGACCCGTAACGGTGCCGCCCGACATGGATCGCGAAGAGGTGGCCGATCTGATCCGCCGTCACGATCTGCTGGCTTTGCCGGTGGTCGACGATGTCGGCCGGCCGCTCGGCATCGTCACGGTCGATGACGTGCTCGACGCGCTCGTGGCCGAACATACCGAAGACGCGCAGAAATTCGGCGGCGTCGAAGCGTTGGATCGCCCGTATCTGGAAACCGGCTTCTTCGCGATGATCCGCAAGCGGGCTGGCTGGCTGAGCGTGCTGTTCCTGTCGGAAATGCTCACCGCCAGCGCCATGCAGCATTTCGAGACGGAGCTGGAGCGCGCAGTCGTGCTTACCCTTTTCATCCCGCTGATCATGAGCTCGGGCGGCAATAGCGGCAGCCAGGCGACCTCGCTCCTGATCCGCGCACTCGCGCTGGGGCAGGTGCGGCTGCGGGATTGGTGGCGGGTTGCCATGCGCGAACTGCCGGCTGGCCTCGTGCTCGGCATGATCCTGGGCGTGATCGGCATCGTCCGTATCGCCGCCTGGCAGAAGCTCGGTTTCTACGATTATGGCCCGCACTGGATGCTGATCGCGGCGACGGTCGGCGCCGGGCTGGTCGGAATCGTCACCTTCGGCTCGATTGCCGGATCGATGCTGCCCTTCGTGCTGCAACGGCTCGGCTTTGATCCCGCCAGCGCGTCGGCGCCGTTCGTCGCCACCTTGGTCGACGTCACCGGCCTCGTCATCTATTTCTCGATCGCGCTCGCAATCCTCTCCGGAACCTTGTTGTAGCGATCAGGCGGCAGGCCTGCTGGCGCAGGCTCCGCGCGCACGGTAGAGGCCCGCCGCCCCTTGCTGGAGAAATTACGTGGCGGATCGGCGCGTTCGACTTCTGATGCCGCTCGTTGCGTCCGTTTTTGCCGGGATCGTGGCCGCGCAGCCCTCCGCCGGCCCGGTTTACGCCGTGCCCCAGTCCGACATCCCACCGCCGGTCGATCATGGCTTTGCTGGTGCGATCGCGCTGCACGTCGACGCGACCGACATCGCACACCGCATCTTCACCGTGCAGCAGCAGATTCCCGTAACGCAGGCGGGCGCCATGACCTTGCTCTATCCGCGCTGGGAAGCGGCAAGCCACGGCCCCAGTATCACCGTCACCGATCTGGCCGGGCTGACGATCAGCGCGGCCGGCAAGCCGATCGCCTGGCGCCGCGATCCGTACGAGCCGCATGGCTTTCACTTCGATACTCCACCCGGCACACGCGCCATCGATGTGCGGTTTCAGATGGTCGCGGGCGGCGATCTGCTGACGCCCGATATCGTTGCCGTGCCGTGGCAGCGGCTCATTCTTTATCCGGCCGGCTATTATGCGCGGAATATCCCGGTGGCGGCGTCCCTGGTCTTGCCGACAGGGCTGCGCGCCTTCACCGCACTGGATGCCGAGCGCACCGATGGGGAGACCATCCGCTTCCGCCAGACCGCGCTGGACGCCCTGCTCGACGCGCCTGTGCTCGCCGGTCGCTATACGCAGGCGTTGCCGCTGACCGCGCCGGGGCAGGGCGCGGTGACGCTCGATCTGGTTGCGCTGCGGCCTGGTGATCTGGTGGTTCCGCCGAAGCGGGCGGCGGAGTTGCGGCGGCTGATCGTGCAGATGCGCGCCGTATTCGGGCCGACGCCCTTCGCGCGCTATTCCATTCTCGCGCGGCTCAGCGACGATGGTTCCGCCGGCGGTACCGAGCATCGCGCGTCGAGCGAGAATGGTCTCGCTTCCACGCATTTCCGCGATTGGCCGGCGGAAATCCTCAACCGTGATCTGATCGCGCATGAAATCGTCCATGCCTGGAACGGCTTCTATCGCATGCCCGCCGACCTGTGGGCGCCGACGCCGAACGTGCCGGTCGCGGGCAGCCTGTTATGGGTCTATGAGGGCCAGACCGAATTCTGGGGGCGCGTGCTCGCCACCCGGGCGGGCCAGTTCACGCCGGCCGAGTTGCGCGATCGCCTGGCGGTCGAAGCAGCCGAGGTCGCCCGCCGGCCAGGCCGCGCCTGGCGGCCCTTGGCGGACGACGTCAACTATCCCAGCTTCATGCTGCGCCAGGCGGTACCGTGGCGGGATTGGCAGCGGCGGCGGGATTATTATTCCGAAGGCGTGATGCTGTGGCTGGCGGTCGATGCCGAGCTGCGCGCGCGCAGCGGCGGCCGCCGCGGCATCGATGATTTCGCGCACCTGTTCTTCGCCGGCGCCACGCCCGATGCGCCAACCCGCACCTATACGTTCGACGATCTCTGCCAGACGCTGAATGCCGTTGCGCCGGGCGATTGGTCCGGCATCTTGCGGGCCTGGCTCGATGGGCATGAGGAGGTCGATACGATGGTCGGTCTCACGCGCCATGGCTGGCGCCTGATCTTTACCGACATGCCCACCGCCGCCTTCCGTGCGAGCGAGGAGGAGGCCGGCGTTGCCGATCTGTCCTATTCGATCGGTCTGGCGGTGAACGATAAGGGCGTCGTCCGAAGCGTGGCATGGAACGGCCCGGCTTTCCGCGCCGGCCTGCGTGCGGGCGTGACGATCCTGACGGTCAACGGCGCGCCATTTGAACGGGAGACCTTGCTGGCAGCGATCCGCACGGCAGCGTCGCGTCCGCTCGTCCTGAGCGTCGATCAGGATGGCCGCCGGTCCGAGCGGATCATCACTTATACGGGCAGCCTGCGCTACCCGCGGCTCGAACGGATCGCTGATCGCCCCGATACGCTGAGCGCGCTGCTGGCTCCTCGCTAACGGGCGCGACGTGGCTAGCTGAGTGCCTTCTGCCGCCGTCGCTGGACCGAGGAGCCGAGGCCGATCGCCTCGCGATATTTGGCGACCGTCCGCCGCGCGATGTCGAACCCGCGCGCGTTCAGTATCTCCACCAGCTTGTCGTCGGACAGGACATCGCGGCCTTCCTCCGCGATCAGCTTGGCGATGTGGCTCTTCACCGCTTCGGCCGACACGCCTTCGCCGTCGCCGCCGGTAACGCCGCTGGTGAAGAAGTACTTGAGCTCGAACAGCCCGCGTTCGCACGACAGATATTTGTTGGACGTGACCCGGCTGACGGTCGATTCGTGCATGCCGATCGCATCCGCCACGGTGCGCAGCGTCAGCGGCTTCAGATGCGCGACGCCCTGCACGAAAAAGGCCTCCTGCTGCTTCACGATCTCGGTCGCGACCTTCACGATCGTGCGGGCGCGCTGGTCCAGCGCCTTGATCAGCCAGTTGGCACTGGCCAGGCAATCGGCCAGCCACGCCTTGCCATTCTTGTCCTGGGCCCCCGCCGCCAGCTCGCCATAATAACGGCGATCCAGCAACAGGCGGGGCAGGGTGGCGTTGTTGAGCTCGATCGACCAGCCGGCGCGCGTGCGGGCGATGAAGATGTCGGGCGATACCGGTGCCGCGCGTTCTCCACCAAAGCGTAAGCCCGGCTTGGGATCATAGGTGCGCAGTTCGCGGATCATGTCCGCGAAATCCTCCTCATCGACCCCGCACATGCGGCGTAGCTGCGCCAATTGCCCCTTGGCCAGCATGTCCAGATGGGCGAGCATCACCGCCATGCAGGGATCGTAGCGATCCGCCTCCTTCGCCTGCAGGGCCAGGCATTCGCCCAGGTTACGCGCGCCGACGCCGGTCGGATCGAAGTTCTGCACGACGGTCAGGATCTGTTCGGCATCGCCGACCGGGATACCCAGCGCCTCGGCCAATTCCTCCAGCGGTTGCTCCAGATAACCCGCCTCGTCGATCGCATCGATGATCCGCGCAGCGATGGTCAGCCCAACCCCGTCCAGGACCTCACCCGCCTGCGTCAGCAGATGGTCGCGCAGCGACGGCGCCTCGCCCGCCAGCGCATCCATGTCCGGCCCGTCTTCGGGGCCGGCACCGCTCAGCCCGTCCATGCCCAATTGGCCGCCGGCGCCGCTACCGGTGTCGTTCACGCTATCGTGGTGGAAGGTCTCGACGTCATAATCGACGTCCAGCGGGGCGTCGGCCTGCGCATCGCCGCTCTCGATCAGGCGATCAGCGGAGAGCGGCTCGCCGTCGCCATTGGCCTCGCTGCTGGTTTCGGCCTGTGGCGGCTCGCCATCGTCGCCGCCTGCCGCGAGCAGCGGGTTCTTCTCCAGCTCCTCGGCAATGACGCCTTCCAGCTCCAGGTTGGAAAGCGCCAGCAGCTTGATCGCCTGCTGCAATTGCGGCGTCATCACCAACGACTGCGTCTGGCGCAGGTCCAGGCGCGGGGCGAGGCTCATCGGCGCGAGGCGGTGGCCCTAGAGGGCGAAGCTCTCGCCGAGATAGAGGCGGCGCACCTCCTCATTGGCGACGAGCTCGGCCGGGCTGCCCTGGAACAGGACGCGGCCGTCATAGATGATGCAGGCGCGATCGACGATATCGAGCGTCTCGCGCACATTATGGTCGGTGATCAGCACGCCGATGTCGCGCCGCTTCAGATCTTTCACCAGATCGCGGATATCGCTGATCGAGATCGGATCGATGCCCGCGAACGGCTCGTCCAGCAGCATGATCGAAGGCGATGCCGCAAGCGCGCGCGCAATCTCGCAGCGGCGCCGTTCGCCGCCCGAAAGCGCCATGGCGGGCGCATCGCGCAGCCGCTCCAGATGGAATTCGCTGAGCAGAGCTTCCAGCCGGCTCTCGCGCGCGGCCTTTTCCGGTTCCGACGTTTCCAGCACCGCCATGATATTCTGGGCGACGTTCAGGCCACGGAAGATCGACGTTTCCTGCGGCAGATAGCCCAGCCCGAGGATCGCGCGGCGATACATGGGCAGCGACGTGACGTCGTTGCCGTCGAGCAGGATGCGGCCCTCATCCGGCTTCACCAGGCCCATCACCGAATAGAAGCAGGTCGTCTTGCCGGCGCCGTTCGGGCCGAGCAGACCGACGACCTCGCCGCGCGCCACATCCAGGCTGACGTCGTGCAGCACCTGGCGCTTGTCATAGGCCTTGGCGATCGAGACGATCGAAAGGCCGCATCCGTCGGCATTGCGGGCCGTGCAGGATTGGGGTTCGATAATGGCGGTTTCGTTCATGCTCGCTCTTCCAATAGCGCCTGCCCGGTTACCGCAAGCATCGACGAAGCGAAACGGCAAGTTTCTTGCAGTAAAGCGGCGCCGCACTGCGATCGCCGACTGCGCCGCACACAGCCTCTACTTGGGTGGGGTCTTGGTGCCGTTTGCCGGTGCCGCGGTCGTGCGCTGGGGCACTGTGAAATGCCCGGTCACGCGGCCGCCGGACCGGCTGGTATTGCCACCGTCCACAGAATTGCCGTCCACCGTCGCCCGCCCGGTATTCATGTCGATCACCAATCGCGCCCCGTTGACCGTATTGGCGCCGCGCACCAGCGACACGTTGCCGATCAGCGTGATCAGCCGGCGGTTGACGTCGTAAATGCCGAAACTGCCCTTGGCGCGCTCCGTCGGCGAGACCACGGTCACGCCGCCCGATGCATCGATCCGGTTGATCTGGGGATTGCCGCCCGGCGTCTGCGACTGCGTGTAGCTCGCCGTCATGCGGGCGGCATCCATCGTCATGTCGCCCTGGATGACATGGACATTGCCGACCCAGATGGCGCGATCGGCGCGGTCCTGCACCTCCAGGTGGTCGGAAGAAATGTCGATCGGGGCATTGCTGTCATGGCCCTTGAGCGCGGAAAGCCCCTGGGCGGACGCGGAACCGGTCAGCGCGACGAGCGCAAGCAGGGCCAAAGCACGGGTCATCGCGCGCCTCTGGACTGGCCCTGAACGATATGCAAGCGGGTGCGACCATCAAGATGAACGATGCGCCGTTCCAGATCGGCGCGCATGATGTCGGCAGAGAAGGTGCCGAGCGGCATCGTGCCCGTCACGGGCCCACGGCTGCGCGCCAATCGCTCGCTCATGTCGACCAGTACGTCGCGGGTGGTAATGTGATAGCCGCCCTTGCTGTCGAACCGCACCGGCCCGTCAATCGCGATATTCTCCGTATTCAGGTCATAGCGTCCGCGATTCGCGCGAATCGTCGCCGGGCCGTCGCTCAGCTGGATCTTCGCGTTCAGCGTCTGCAGGTGGACGATCGGCACACGCGAATTCTGCTGCACCGCCGATCCCGCATCCAGCACGAACGGCTGGCCCTTCTTGTCGTCGCCGCGATAGGAGGCCCGTGTCACGCGCAGCCGTTCGCTCGCCACATCCACGCGATCCTTGGACAGGACGAAGCTGATGTCGCGGCCTACCGCCAGCGGCGCGAACGCCAGAAAGGCGAACAGAACGCCGACCGCGATCGGCAGCATGATGCGCATCGTCGCGATCAGCCCATCATGGCTGCTGCCCGCCGCCGCCCAGCGACGTCGTTCGATCCGTTGCTGTTCGGCGAGCTGCGACATGCGATCACATATGCGCGAAAATGTCGACGTCCGGCCAGCCGGCCAGGTCGAGCTCGGCGCGGGCCGGCAGGAAGTCGAAACAGGCCTGCGCCAGCGCCATGCGGTTCTCCCGCACCAGCCGCTCGTTCAGGATGGTGCGCATTTGGTGGAGGTAGCGGACGTCGGACGCGGCATAATCCTTCTGCGCGTCGCTCAGCTCGGTTGCGCCCCAATCCGAGGATTGCTGCTGCTTGGAAATCTCGATGCCCAGCAACTCGCGCACCAGCTCCTTCAGCCCGTGGCGATCGGTGTAGGTGCGAATCAGTCGCGATGCGATCTTGGTGCAATAGACGGGCGCTGCCACCACGCCGAGATAATGGCGCACCGCCGCCAGATCGAAACGGGCGAAATGATACAGTTTCAGCCGCTCCGGATCGGCCAGCACCGCGCGCAGGTTGGGTGCGGCGAACGTGCTGCCGGGGGCGAAGCGCACCAGATGCTCGTCGCCGCCGCCGTCGCTGATCTGAACCAGGCACAGGCGGTCGCGATGGGTGTTAAGTCCCATCGTCTCGGTATCCACCGCGACCGGGCCTGGCGCCAGGATGCCGGCGGGCAAATCTTCTTCGTGTAAATGAACCGTCATTCGGGCCAGATAGGCGCAGCGAACAGATCGCTCAATGCCGCGGATGATTTCCCACCATGGAATCACCGAAAGCGCTCGCGGTGTGGACGAAACTTCTGTATGGGCCGATTTTGGCTTGGCATAACCTGCCGCGCTGTAAGGTTCGCGTGCGCTTGCCCGGCGCCCACGAATGCGATGACAGGGGCGAATCGGGAAGATTTTGACGGCATGAGTTTCGATCGAGGGCGGCGCGGGCAGCGCGGCGGCAAGGACAAGCGCGACGGCTTTGGCGAAGATAGCTTCGGCGGCGGCTATGGCGGTGGCGGCGATCGCTTCGGTGGCGGCGGCTATGGCGGCGG
>NZ_JBMDXN010000038.1:0-101255 GCF_048595155.1 Sphingomonas sp. | reverse complement strand
CAGCATCCATGGCGCCACAGGATATTCGCTGCAGGCGGATGGATGGATGCTGAAACAAGTTCAGCATGACGGTGTATTCGCACACTGCCTAAGCCTGATGCGATAGTGCGGCGTCGCCTCGGCGAGGCCAATCCAACCTGACGAACCCTCCGCGCCACCCTATATGGGCGGGCAAGGAGTGATTCATGTCTGATCCTACGGTTATCGTAAGTTACGCCCGTACGCCGATGGGCGGATTTCAGGGCGCGCTGTCGTCTGTCAGCGCGACCGATCTCGGCGCCACTGCCGTCAAGGCCGTCGTCGAGCGGGCCGGTGTCGCGCCCGCGGCGATCGAGCGCATCTATATGGGCTGCGTGCTGCCGGCCGGCCTGGGCCAGGCGCCTGCGCGCCAGGCGGCGCTGGGTGCCGGCCTGCCCCAATCGGTCGAGGCGACGACGGTCAACAAGATGTGCGGATCGGGCATGCAGGCCGCGATCATGGCCGACGAGGCGCTGCGGGCCGGATCGGTGGACGTGGTGGTTGCCGGCGGGATGGAGAGCATGTCGAACGCGCCCTATCTGCTGACCAAGCATCGTGGCGGCGCGCGCATCGGCCATGGCCAGATCATGGATTCGATGATGCTGGACGGGCTGGAAGACGCCTATGAGCCGGGCAAGGCGATGGGCGTGTTCGCCGAAGCGACGGCCAACGAATATCAGTTCACCCGCGAGGCGCAGGATGCGTTCGCGATCGAAAGCCTGAGCCGCGCCAACGCCGCGATCGCCGGCGGCGGATTCGCGGATGAAGTGGTGCCGGTGACGGTGAAGAACCGCGGCGGCGACACCGTCGTCGCCGAGGACGAGCAGCCGGGCAAGGCCAAGCCCGACAAGATCCCGTCGCTGCGGCCGGCTTTCTCCAAGGACGGCACGATCACCGCGGCCAACGCTTCCTCTATTTCCGATGGCGCGGCGGCCCTGGTGCTGGCGCGCGAGAGCGTCGCGCGCGCGCAAGGCCTTCCGATCGAGGCGCGAATCGTCGCCACCGCCGCGCACGCGCATGAGCCTGCCAAGTTCACGACCGCGCCGGTCCCGGCGATCCGCAAGGTGCTGGAAAAGGCCGGCTGGACGATCGACGACGTCAACCTGTTCGAGATCAACGAGGCTTTCGCCGCGGTAACGATGATCGCGATGCGCGACCTCGGCATCCCGCACGACAAGGTGAACGTGAATGGCGGCGCCACCGCGCTGGGCCATCCGATTGGGGCGTCGGGCGCGCGTATCCTGACGACGCTGATTGCCGCGCTGAAGGCGCGCGGCCTCAAGCGCGGCGTTGCGGCCCTGTGCATCGGCGGGGGTGAGGCAACGGCGGTCGCCGTGGAGATTGCGGAATGATCGTCGAAGGCGGCTGCCATTGCGGCCTGGTACGGTTCGAAGCGGACATCCCCGAGGCTGCCGTCCAGGTCGAGGCATGCGATTGTTCGATCTGCAGCATGACCGGCTATCTGCATCTGCTCGTGCCGCAAGATCAGTTCCGGCTGACCGAGGGGCGTCGCGACACCACCACGTACCGTTTCGGCACCGGCTCGGCGCAACACATCTTCTGCACCCAGTGCGGAATCAAGAGCTTCTACCGCCCGCGCTCGCATCCGAGGCATGTCAGCATCAATTTCCGATGCCTCGATGAAGACCATGGGTTGAAAGAGACGATCGTCCTGTTCGACGGAAAAAATCATCCCGGCGCCGTCGGTTAACCTTTTCGCTCTACCTGCCCAGGCAAAACGCGCCAGGCTCCATGCGCAGTGCGAGCCATGCTTGATACCCGTTCGCTAGCCGGCTTCCCCGCCGATGAACCGGTAATTCGTCTTAGTACAGCGATCCGTCAAATTGATGTGGACGACGCGAATATCATCAGCGGCATCACCCACCTGAGTTGTAGCCCAATTACGAAAGGCCATTACACGGCCGCAAGCCAAGGCAATCGTCACGTCATTATCCAAATTCCACTTCACGCTCAGCTCACTGACGTCGTATCCCCGGAAGAAACATTGCAAGTCGTCGTCTCGCGCCGGAAAAGCGCGTGACCCCTTCGCCATGACGCAGGCCTGGATATTGACAATGCCGGACGACCCCCATTCCTGGGTCCGTACGCCGATTTGAACGTCACCTCGTGTGATATAGACATGCCGCTCCTTGAGTGGATTTTGGCAACTCGCCAGCAACAACAGCCCGAGCGGCCATGGTGCAAGGCGGGCTAACGACATCTCGCCGTCCAACCAGCTTTCCACTGATTGGTCGCGCTTTCGTCCATGCCGAAAGGTCCAGGACGGTCTTTGTGATGCTTAGCAGCGTAAGCACCCGCTACTGCCTGAGCGACGTTTAACGGGATGCCGATCCTTCTCGCGACGGCGAAATAAGCAAAGTTACCACCGTCGCCCAACTTTCCATCCGGATCGTGCAATCGTCCATCCGGGCCACGGTTGCCAAACATACCGCGAAAGTTCGTGCCTCGGTAGACATCCTGCACCACCGAATAAGGGTCCGCCCGCCTCCCTAGTGGCCAGATTGGTCCATAATTTGTCGGTAGCGGCGGCGTGTTGCCCTGCGCACGCTGATTGATGCCTTCAGCTAAGGCCGTGATCCGGCCGCCCACCGTGCTCCCATCGGGTAAGTTCGTATCGCAATTTATAACGTTTTTCGGCCGCATTCACCCCTCCGCATAAGGAACAAATACAGAACATAATTTACACAAATGTCAAGGGTTCAGCGCTGGCCGGCGTTGTTCGGAGTGTTAGTCTCGGGCTTGGCGTGCGACGCTGACGCCGATACACCGGCTGCGGAGAGACAATAATGAAGCCAGCCCCTGTAGATGTGGGTGAAAGATCGCCCGTACGCCTCGTCATCATCGCATCGACGCTGGGCACAGTTTTCGAATGGTATGACTTCTTCGTCTACGGCACGCTCGCCGGCGTCATTGCGCAGAACTTCTTCCCCTCCGGCAACAGCGCGGTTTCGCTGTTGTTCGCGCTGGCGACCTTTGGCGTTGGCTTCGGCATGCGGCCGGTCGGCGCGATAGTGTTCGGCATCCTGGGCGACCGGCTCGGGCGCAAATATACGTTTCTCGTCACCGTTTCGCTGATGGGCGCAGCGACGGCCGCGGTCGGCCTGCTGCCCACCTATCATTCCATCGGCATCGCCGCGCCGATCCTGCTGGTGCTGCTACGGATCGCCCAGGGCCTGGCGCTGGGCGGCGAATATGGCGGCGCGGCCATCTACGTCGCGGAACATGCGCCGCGCCGGAAACGCGGTTTCTACACCAGCTTCATTCATGCCGGCGTGGCAGGCGGCTTCCTGCTTAGTATCTGCGTGGTGCTGGCCGCGAACAATGTCGCCGCGCACGAACAGCTCACCTCCTGGGGCTGGCGCTGCCCGTTCCTGTTCAGCCTGGTGCTGCTGGCGATCCGCCTCTGGGTCCGGCTGACGCTGCACGAAAGCCCGGTGTTCCGCGCGATGCAGCTAGAGGGCAAGCTCGCCCGCAATCCGCTTCGCGAGAGCACGAACAGCTGGCCCAAATGGCGCAGGCTGCTGATCGTCCTGTTCGGTATCACCGCCGGCCTGACCGTGATCTTCTACACCGCGCAGTTCCAGTCCCTCTATTTCATCCAGAATGCGGTGCGGATCGACGACACGCCGGCGCGGCTTATCGTTGGGTTGTCGGCTTTCCTGAGTATCGGCTGGTATGTCCTGTTCGGCTGGCTTTCGGACAAGATAGGACGCCGGCCGCCGATCATCGCCGGCTATGTGCTGATGCTGGTCCTGGCCTTTCCGCTGTTCCACCTGATGTCGAATGCGGGCAATCCGGAGCTGGCGGCGGCGATGACGCGGGCGCCGGTAGTGGTGCGCGGCAGCGATTGCAGCTTCAACCCACTGGCGTCGCAGAGGCAGGCCACGGCCTGCGGCCAGGTGCTCGACAGCCTGTCGAAGCGCGGTATCGCCTATCACAAGGCCAGGATCGAGGCGGGGCCGCCGATGGTGACGATCGGCAGCAAGGTGCTGACCGCGACCGACGATGCGGCAATCGAGCGGGGGCTGGTGGAAGCCGGCTACCCCAGTGGTAAGGTCACGCCGCCGTTCAAGAACGCGATCAAGGTCGCCTTCGCCATCATCGTCATCGCCTTCCTGTCGGGCATGACCTACGGGCCCGTGGCGGCGCTGCTGGTGGAGCTGTTCCCGGCCCGGGTGCGCTACACCTCGCTCTCCATCCCCTACCATATCGGCTCTGGATATTTCGGCGGCTTCCTGCCCTTCATCAATCAATATATCGTCGCCAAAAGCGGCGATCCGTTCGCCGGCATCTGGTATACGGTGGGAGTAACCGCAGTGGCGTTGTTGATCGTTGCGTTGGGCGTGCCCGAGACGGCAGGTCGCGATCTGGAATGAACGACCTGGATCTGGCGCTTGCGGAGCGCCTTGCCGATGCGGCTGGCGCCGCCATCCGCCCCTTCTTCCGCAAGCCTTTCACGATGGAAGCCAAAGCCGACCTGTCGCCGGTGACGGAGGCGGATCGCGCGGCGGAAGCGGCGATGCGCAGGATATTAGAGCAGGACCGGCCCGACGACGGCGTGATCGGCGAGGAATATGGCGCGGATCGGCCGGATGCGGCGCGCGTGTGGGTGCTCGATCCGATCGACGGCACCCGATCTTTCGTGGCCGGACGACCGATCTTCGGGACGCTGATCGCGCTGCTTGAAGAAGGTACGCCGGTGCTGGGCGCGATCGATCAGCCGATCGGGCGAGAACGCTGGCTGGGCGTGCGTGGACAGCCGACCACGTTGAACGGCGCGCCGGTGACGACCCGCAGCTGCGCCACGGTCGGCCAGGCCCATCTCGCCACTACCGGGCCCGGCTATTTCACGTCCAACAGCTGGACCGCATTCGAGCGGGTGCGGGTGGCGGCGCGCGATACATTGTGGGGCGGCGACTGCTACAATTACGGGCTGGTGGCCGCCGGCCATCTCGATCTGGTGATCGAGGACGGGCTGAAGCTGTATGACTTCGCGGCGCTGGTGCCGATCGTAGAAGGTGCGGGCGGGCGGATGCGCGACTGGCAAGGCGGCGTGCTGCATGCCGCGAGCGCGGGCCAAGTGATCGCCGCGGGTGATCCCGCGCTGATCGAGCAAGTGGTGGCGATCCTTGGATGAATGCGCGTAACGGCTGGACCCGCGCCGGACATGCCCGTATGAGCGCGCTTATGCAGTCCCGCCGCAGCCTTCTGACGCTACGACTTACGCGCCCTTAGGCGTGTCGATTGCTTGCGTGCCGGTTCGGCCGCCGCTCACCGCCTAAGGGACGACCGCCGCACCGGAAAAGGTGCGACCCCGATGCTCTTACGTGCCGAGACCGACCATGCCGATGCTTGCCGATCCTTCCGTCAAATACCGCCCCTTCCCGCAGATCGACCTGCCCGACCGGCAATGGCCGAGCCGCACGATCACCAAGGCGCCGCGCTGGCTTTCGACGGACATGCGCGACGGCAACCAGGCGCTTATCGACCCCATGAACGAGGAGAAGAAGACCCGCTTCTTCGACCTGCTCGTGAAGGTCGGCCTGAAAGAGATCGAGGTCGGTTTCCCGAGCGCGGGCGCGACCGAGTTCGACTTCATTTCCGGCCTCGTGCGCAACGACCGCATTCCCGACGACGTGCTGGTGCAGGTGCTGACGCAGTCCCGCCGCGATCTGATCGAGAAGAGTTTCGAGAGCCTGGAGGGTGCATCGAAGGCGGTCGTCCATCTCTACAATGCGGTCTCGCCCGCATGGCGGCGGATCGTGTTCGGCATGACCCGCGACGAGATCCGCGACATTGCCGTCAGCGGCGCCAAGATCCTGCGCGACGAAGCGGGCAAGCGGCCCAATACGGACTGGCATTTCGAATATAGCCCGGAGACCTTCTCCACCGCCGAGCTGGATTTCAGCCTGGAGGTTTGCGAGGCGGTGATGGAGGTGCTGCGGCCGACGCGCGACCATCCGATCATCTTCAACCTGCCCGCCACGGTCGAGGCGGCGACGCCCAACATCTATGCCGACCAGATCGAATGGTTCGGCCGTAATATCCGCAATCGCGACTGCGTGATCATCTCGCTCCACCCGCATAATGATCGCGGCACCGGCGTGGCAGCGGCGGAGCTGGGGCTGATGGCGGGCGCGGACCGGGTCGAGGGCTGCCTGTTCGGCAATGGCGAGCGGACCGGCAATGTCGATCTCGTGACGCTGGGCCTCAATCTCTACACGCAGGGTATCGATCCCGCGCTCGACTTTTCCGACATTGACGAGGTGATCAACACGGTCACCTATTGCAACAATCTGCCGGTCCACCCGCGCCATCCTTATGCCGGCGATCTGGTGTTCACCGCATTTTCGGGATCGCACCAGGACGCGATCAAGAAGGGCTTCGCCGCGCAGGAACAGCGCAACGATCAGTTCTGGGACGTGCCCTATCTGCCGATCGATCCCAAGGATCTCGGCCGTGATTATGAGGCGGTGATCCGGGTCAATTCGCAGTCCGGCAAGGGCGGCGTCGCCTGGGTGCTGGAACAGGACAAGGGGCTGAAGCTGCCCAAGCGGATGCAGGCGGACCTGAGCCGTGCGGTCCAGGCGCTGGCCGACGAAACCAGCCGCGAGCTCAACGCCGCCGATATCTGGGCGCGCTTCCAGCAACATTACCGGCTGGAGGGGCCGCAGCCCTATGAGCTGATCGACTATAGCGAGACGCATGCGGGCAGCGACCGCATCTTCACCGGCCGGGTGCGCCATGCGGGGGTGGAGACGTCCGTCAGCGGTCGCGGCAACGGCCTACTTTCCAGCGTTCTCGCGGCGCTGCGCGAAGGCTTCGGCGTGTCGCTGGAAATCGTCGACTATTCGGAGCATGCGATCGGCCATGGCAGCGACGTCCAGGCGGCAGCCTATGTCGAAGCCAGGACGGCGGACGGCCGCACGATCTTTGGCGTGGGTATCGATACGGACGTGGCGACGGCCTCCGTCAGGGCCTTGCTTGGCGCCGCGAACGCCATCTGACATGCCAAAGGGAGAGGGCGGCCGTTGCCGCCCCCTCTCCTGATTTCCTCCTGCCGCAGGAGGCTTAGATCAGCGCCAGAAGCAGCGCGTGACGCGGTGATGGTTGACCCAGCGGGTGCGGCACACCTTGTGGCGGCGATGATGCCGGCGGCTGTTGTCATGCCAGCCATTGTTGACGACGCGGGTGGTGGTGACGGTGCGGTGCACCTCGACATGACGCTGCTGCGCGGCGGCCGGCGCCGCTGCGAAAAGCGAACCCGCCGCGAGGGCGAACAGGGTCAGTCCGGTGATTTTCATGCTGCGCATCCCTTGTTGTTGCGCAGGCCAAACGAGCCGACCGGAATTAGGCTCCCCGCGCGCAGCGGCCGTCGCTTCTGTGCGCGCGCGACGACTCACATGGACAAGTTTGATCGTACGGGCGCAGATCGCGTTCCAAGCTTTGGCCCTTTTTGGAAGGTCAGCAGACAGAGATGCTATGGCGGCGGCGTAACCTGGCCTCAATGAGCGCCGATGTGGGCGATGGGCTGGCGCCCGCTGTGGAGGCAGTCACCACCCCGTCGCGGACCAAGCTGGGCCAAGCGCGCGGATATCGCGCGATCGCGCTGGTCGTCGCGTCCGCCATGTTCATGCAGCAACTTGACGGCACGGTGCTGACGGTGGCGCTGCCGACGATGGCGCGGGACCTTGGCACGCCGGTCACGAACCTCAGCCTGGCGCTGACCAGTTACCTCCTCGCGCTGGCGGTGTTCATTCCCGCGAGCGGCACGTTGGCGGACCGGTTCGGGGCGCGCACCATCTTCTGCACCGCGATCCTCCTGTTCCTGCTCGGCTCGATCGGGTGCGCGCAATCAGGATCGCTTCCCGCTTTGGTCGCTGCCCGCTTCCTGCAGGGCATCGGCGGGGCGATGATGGTGCCGGTGGGGCGGCTGGTGCTGCTGCGGAGCGTCGCCAAGCAGGACATGGTACAGGCTTTGTCCTGGCTGGTCATGCCGGCACTGGCTGGCCCGATCCTGGGACCGCCGCTGGGCGGCCTGATCGTGACCTGGCTCGACTGGCGCTGGATCTTCTACCTGAACATTCCGGTCGGGATCATGGGGGTGATCGGCGCCATGCTGCTGGTGCCTAAGGTGGGCGGCGATGCGCGGCCCAGATTCGATCTGCCAGGCTTCCTGCTGTCGGGCTTCGCGCTCGGCTGCCTGCTGTTCGGGTTCGAGCTGGCGAGCCGGCCCGACACGGGACGTACGGCCGCATTGTTGCTCTGCGGCGGCGCCGCGCTCGGCTTCCTCTATCTGCGCTATGCGCGCCGCGTGAGCGAGCCGATCCTCGATCCGACGTTGATGCGGGTGCCGACATTCGGCCTGTCCGTCATCGGCGGATCGCTCACCCGGATCACACAGGGCGCCCAACCCTTCCTGCTGCCGATGATGTTCCAGCTGGGCTTTGGCTTCTCCGCCGCGAAGACGGGGGCGATCACCATGGCCGGTGCCTTGGGCGCGCTCGCCATGAAGACCCTTGCGCCGCGCGTGCTGCGGCGCTGGGGCTTCCGTCAAAGCCTGATCGTCGCGGGCGTGGCGAGCAGCGCCGGCTATGCGACCTGTGCCTTGTTCCGCCCGGACTGGCCCATCAGCGCGATACTGGCCGTGCTCGCCTTTTCGGGCTTCTTCACGTCCTTCCAGTTCACCGGCTTCAACGCGATCGCTTATGCCGACATCGACAAGGCGCGGATGAGCGCGGCGACCAGCTTCTATGCGACGTTCCAGCAACTGACCCTGTCGCTGGGGATCTGCACCGCCGCGACCGCACTTGAAATCGGGCCGATGCTATCGGGGCGAGCGGATCTGCGACTCGGCGATTTTTCCGCCGCCTTCCTGGTGGTGGCAGCAATCTCTGCCACGGCGCTTCTCTGGAACCGACAGCTCGCGCCGGATGCCGGCGCGACGATGAGCGGACATAGCGGCGCTATTGCCGCCGAGGGTAGCGACCGCGAGTCGGACTGACGTGGAGGCGGCGATGCGGCCGCCTCCAACTTCCGGCATTACCGAATGACGGCGCAGCCGACGCGATCCCCCGCACCGCCGATCGGCTGGCTGGTATAATCGTCCGGCTTGGCATGGATCACGATGGCGGAGCCGTCCGCATCCTGCAGGCTCTTCATCATCACCGCAGTGGTGAAGAGCTCCGCCTTCGCAGTACCGTCGGCTGCGGCATAGAGGTTGGGAAGATCGCCGCTGTCGTTGGCGGCGGGGTTGAGCAGGCCATGCACAACCGGCGTGGCGCTGTGAACGTGGCCGCCCGCGAGCTTGAACGCCGCGTCGCTACAATCGCCCTTTTCGTGGATATGGATGCCGTGCCAGCCCGGTGTCAGGCCGCTGGCCTCCACATGGATCAGAACACCCTTGGGTGCCGGCGTGACCGTGACAGAACCGGAGACGCCCTTGAACGACGCGGTAACAGGCGCTTGTGCGAGCGCCGGCGACGTCATCATGCCGAGCGCTGCCAGTAATGCGATAGTGCGAACCATGTCTCTCTCCTCATCCGATCGCGTCCGCCAGCCGCAGCCGCGCGAACAGCATGAAGCTTTTCACACCGGCCCTACCATAAGCCGGCTTGATGCGATCGGGATAGGCATAAGCGCTCGCCACCCCGCCGAGCGCCAGTCGAACGGGCGCCTTTCCGACCGGTAATTCATAGGCATAGCCCGTGCTGAGCTTTGAAACCGGAATGACATCGTGATGCAGCGGTCCGCTGTCGAACAGCTCGGCTTCCTGAACATGTTCGGCGCGCGCGAACAGGATGTGGCGGCGGCGCAGGCGCAGCGACGTTTCGGCCAGCCACCCGGTCAACGCCGGGCCGGGGCGTTCGTCCTTGCGGGCCCAGGCGATGGTCGAGGCCCAGTTGCTGCCGTTGCCGAGCAGGCGGTTATAGCTGACCGAGGCGGTGGTGCGCTGCTCGTTCTGGTCCGGATGGAGCTGCTCGGGCGAGTGCAGATAACCGGTCGAAACCTGAAACGAGACATTGGCCGTCGGATTCCAGAAGGCGCGCACGGACCAGCTATCGAGCTTCGGGCTTTCCAGATCCCAGCGGCGCTGATCGGGCTCCCGCCCCTTGAATGCGCTGCCCTCGATCTTCCATGTGGCGGTGGAAAAGCCGGCGGTTACCACGCCGAAGGTGATGTGGGTCGAATCGAACCAATGGTGCGTGATTGGCGCCTCGGGATCGTCCATGCCGGAAATGCGGTGCATGAAGGCGGGCGGGCCGAGCGCCGGTTCGCCGGGCAAGCCGGCATAAAGATACAGGCCGCGCCCATTGCCCAGATCGTGCGCGTAGCTCGCGGCCAGTTCCATGAAGAGATCATGGGGGTGCTGGCGGTCGACCAATTCCTCGCGCCCGTTGGCGGTCTCACCCGTCGCGAATAGCAAAGGGTAACCCCGCCGGCCCATCAGCGCATCCAGCGACACCATCGCGCGCAAGCCGAGCGTGCCGCGATCGCCGATCGGGTGGCTGGCCATCCCCATCAGCATGGATTGGCTGAACGTTTTGTCGCTGCCGCGCGGGCCGCCCTGATGATCGGTGACGAGCGTAGCGGAGCCCTGAACCATCGCCATCCAGTCTCCGGCCGGCACCATAACGCCCATCATCGGCGAGCTTTCCGGCTGCCACGACGTGCCCGACGCTTCCCGCGTCATCCCATATTGCCCAAGCAGGCCGCGCATGGCCATGGCATGATCCATGCCGACCATGTCGTGCGGCATTGCATCCATGCTGGCGTTGGCGGCCGGCGCAACCGGCGGCATGGTGGCCATGTCATGCATATCGTGCGCGGACTGCGCATGAAGCAGGGAAGGAGCGCCCGACAACAGGGCAAAGAGGGTTGCTTTCCGGATCATCGGCAAGCGTGTAATCTCTGACATCATGTCAGGGTCAAGCAGATGAAAATCGGGGCCGCCGCAGTGGCGAGCAGTGTCAGCCAGCGGATGATCCGCCACTATGAGGCAATCGGGCTGATCCCGCGCCCATCGCGACGGGATAGCGGCTATCGCGACTATGCGCCGGCGGACGTCAACCGCTTGCGCTTCATCGCCAATGCCCGCGATCTTGGGTTCGCCACGGAAGAGATCGCCGAACTGCTTGCCCTGTGGAACGACCAGGGCCGAGCCAGCGCGGAGGTGAAGAAGCTTGCGCTTGCGCGAGCGGATGCGCTGCATGCCAAGGCGCGCAAGCTGGAGGCGATGCGCGCGACGTTGCTGGATCTGGCGGGGCGTTGCACGGGGAGTGACCGGCCGGATTGTCCCATCATCGATGAGCTATCCTCCTGAGCATGGGGGCTGAGCGGCCGGAAACTGTTTGAGCCACCGAGACGAAGAAAATCGCAATTCCATCGGCTTCCGGCTCCGCTCACTTACGCGATTTGGCCACCCGGCTTTCGGATAGACCCGTAGGCCTGTTCAACTTACGCGCGTGTAAAGAGCCAGCTTGAGGGCGGGATCATCATTGGCCTGGAAAGTGGCGTAGTCGAAGGCTGTCGCGGTTTGCCCTTTCAGCCGCAGTGTCTTCCTACCTGACGATGGGGTTGCCACCTGGTAGGATGACCACCAACGCCCAAAATCTGCGGAAGCAGTAACGAGGGCGGATACAAGCTCCTCAAACAGACGATCGCCCCGACGCTGATCATAGGCCACCCGGAACAACGCGATCATGCGTTGAGCCTCGTCCGCCCAGCTCTCGCCGAACAGATCACGGGCTGCCGGGCTGGTCAGCATGTAGTAGAGGATGTTTCGGTCGGCCTCCGCCATAGCGGAAAAGCCGAAGAGCCGATCGGCCGAGGCATTCCAGCAAAGTGTATCCCAGCGCTCGCCCGTCACGTAGGCGGGCTCCGGTAGTCCATGCACAATATTGCGGATGATGTCCGGCACTATCTCGCGAACGAAGGCAGGTGCGGCGCCCCGCGCGGCCAGCTTTCGCAGGTGCGCCGTCTCACCGGCGTCGAGGATCAGCGCCCGCGCGAGCGCGGCTATGGTCTCGTGCGACGCCGATACCTTACGGCCCTGCTCCAGTTTCACGTACCATTCGCAGCTGATCCCCGCGCGCTCGGCAATCTCCTCACGACGCAGGCCGGGCGTTCGACGCCGCCGGGCGGACACGATGCCCAGCGCGGCGGGATCGAGCCGCTGTCGACGCGACCGCAGAAAGTCCCCCAATGGCTTATTGTCTCTCACGTCGCCTCCGGGTGGCATCATTTTATACCAGGATAAGCCTAGCCCTTCTTGAAGGAACGCCAACCCTTTAGCTCTGCTTCGTCCAAACCGATCGAGGATATGAGCGATGCCGATGGTCTACATACAAATGCACGAGGGCAAGGATGCAGCGTATAAGAAGTCCGTATCGGAGGGCATTCATGCAGCGATGATGGACGTGCTTGGAGTCCCACAAGACACCTGGGATCAGTTCTTCCATGAGCACAAGCCCGGGAACATGGTCTATGACCCGAACTATTTCGGAATGCCGCGCAGCCCGGACATGATGTTCATCCACTTCTTCTTCAACACCCGCCCGAAGGAGATGAAGGATCGATTTTTCGAGGCGGTGGCCGACGAAGTGACGACGCGCGCCGGGTTGCGCCGCGAGGACCTGTTGATGGCGATCACCGAAGTTCCCTGGGAGAATTGGTGGGCCTACGGCCGGACGGTTGACCCGGCCACGGGCTTCGACACACGCATGCGGAAACAGGGCTGATGCATGTCAGCAACCTGGGCGGGCGTCTGCCGCTGCTTTCATCAGCTGATCTCGAACCCGGCGCGCGCTGCCTCTATCATCGTCTGATCGAGGGGCGGCTGGGTTCGGCATCGCCATTCATCAGCCGGATGAACACGGGCGAGCTGATCGGGCCGTTCAACGCCATGCTGTATGCGCCTGCAATTGGCGGCGGCTTCGTCGATTTCCACGAGGCAGAGGAGCGCGCGACTCCCCTTTCAGCGCGGGTGCGCGAGGTCGTCATCCTCTCGGTCGGCGCGGTCTGGGCATCCGCATATGAGACCTATGCGCATCGTGCGGTCGCAGCGCGCGTCGGCTTTCCGCCAGATATTGTGGTGGCGCTCGCGACTGGCGAGGCGTGTGAAGGGCTTGGCGAGGACGAGCGGGTCGCCCAGCGCTTCACGCTCGAACTTGCGCGCGACCGTTCGGTAAGCGATTGGACCTTTGCTGAGGCGCAACGGACCTTTGGGTGGAGCGGACTTGTCGCGCTGGCGTTTCTTGCGGCGGCATACACGGCCACATGCGTGATGCTGAACGCCTTCGCCGTGCCCGCGCCTTCCAATGGATCGGCCGGCTGACTTGAGCGAGCATCAGTGCCTATTGCGTTGCATCGGCGCGGTTTGTTGCACGAAAGAAACCGGAATGCCGCGGGCTTTCGAGCGGGCCCCTTGCAAGATGCCGCGCCGCGCCGCTGAATAGGCGAGCGATCGGCCGACTGCCGACCAACAGCCGCTTTCCTTGCGCAGGTGGGGCCACGGCGCGGGACACATGGGCTGAGGCCGGAGGACGAGACTGGTCGCCCGACCTTCGATCTATCATCCGCGGCAGGACATTGGTGGAGTCCGTGGATGCCAGCCGCGCCGGCATGACGGACGTCTGGCGCGACGAGCGGTTGGTCGCTTTGTTCGCGCCGGTCGGTTCTTGCGGCTGAACATAGCGCCAGGGTCGGCGTTGATCGCACGATGCCCCACGCGAGCAATATCGTCCTGTGCGATGGACCCGATAGCCCCCATGCCTTCGACATCATTCCACTGCAGCCACGCAACGGCACGCTGGATGCAGAATGCCCGGTTTGCAAAGGGCATGGCCAGTGGAATGAAGAGATCGATCTGGTGAGCTTCCGCTGCAAGCGGGTGATTTGCGATCGCTGCTACGGCGCGGGGTGGGTTGAGACGGGCAGCGATCCTATTGCGCTACCCGATATCGAGCTAAGCCCCGGCGGTTATCCACAATGGGTGGTCCGATACGTTCCGGGCGACGACCGGGCCAAGCTTTAGGAAATGTCGTCGGGCCGGGTTATAAATTGCAGAAGGTTCGGACGGATCGCCATCCATTCCTCCCAAGCCCGTTCCGGGTCGATGTCGTCATAGCCGCGCGCTGCGGCGATCTTCGCGACCACGTCAGGCGGCGTTGCGACGCTGTCCGCTTGGTCGCGGATTTCGAGTACTTCCGTCTCCATCAGCGGGGCGCCTTTCTCTTCCTCCTTGGAAAGGAGCAGCGCCACCAGGGACGGCATCGGCATTATTACCAAGTCCTCGTCAGCCACGCCCTTATCCTCCATGGATTATCGTCACGAGCCTAACGCCCGGCGCACGAAAGTGAATCAAGCCGCAGAACAGACTTGGATCACGCCGACGGCGCGCAGCACCCTACCAACGGAAGGGGGTCCGGTCACGCCACAGCACCCAGCGATAGCGCTCATGGATCGGGCGATAGCCGATCACCGTGCCCTCGGCCGCGATGCGGGCAGGATCGTAGATGTGCAGAAAACCCGAATAGGAGGCGACCGCGAGCAGCCCGGTCTTGGGGCAATAATCGATCGACGAGGCGCTGGAGCCGAAATTCACAGTGTGACGCACGTCGCCCGTAGCGGAGACGATGTCGAGATAGCCCGCGCCGGCCAGCGCAAAGCCGTTCGCGTCCGATCCACCGGGAAGCCAAGTGGCGGCGTAGACGCGCAGCCGGCCGTCGATCAGCGTGGCGTCGGCATCCTGCGCCTCGTCCGACGCCGCGTTTTCCTTCAGATCCGCCAAGCGCACGCCAACCGTCGCGCCGTGATAAAAGTGACAGGAGTTCAGCGCGGCATAGGCGCTATCGTCCGAGAAGCAGGCGAAATGCGGATATTCGCTGGCGCCACTGATGGTTGCCCAGCGCCGGACGCTGCCCACGCCATCGATACGATCGATGAAATGACCGTAGCATTGGGAGCCATAGGCAAGGAACTGGCCGTCGGGTGACAAGGCGCCGTGCATCATCGAATCCGACCAGGGAATGTCCTCCGCTTCCGGATCGTCATCATATTGGTGTTCCGCAAGGAAGGCGGCGCTCGGAAAGACGCGCGTCCAGCGGGCCTCATCCCCCTCGGCCTGACCCAGCCAGACGGCCGTCTCGTTCTCGACAAACAGGATGGTGGCGCCGTCGTCGCTGATCGCCACATTGTCCAGCGCACGCGGCCGCACGCCTTCCGGCCAGGGAAGCAGACGGACCGGCGGCTGATCGAGACCGGGACGAACGGCGAAGCCCGCCTCACCGACCAGCAGCAAGAGGTCGTGATGCCGCGCCATGGCGGCGGCGAGAATATCCGGTCGCTCGGTCACGGTGCCGCCGCGCAGATGCAACGCCGGGCGCGGCTGATAGGCGGTGCCGGGACGTACCAGAAATTCGTCCGGGCCCAGAATACAGATGCAATTCAAATTCTGCCCAACACCGTCCAGCAGATCGATGAAGGGCGCGTGAGCACGATCCGCAATCGGCTGATCCGGCCGCCAGCGGCCGGCGCGATCCTCCGCCTCGACCGCGGCGACGATCGTCTGCGCCAAGGCCGTGGTGCGTGGTTCCTCGGGTGCGTTGCCCGTCTCGGAACCGTTGTGCGCGTCGGCGATCAGCCGGTTCAACCGTACGATATAGTCACGCCCCAGCCTGTTCCACTCCACCACGTCCGAATTGGCGTGCGGCTGGTGGCCGAACAGGTTGCGGAGGCGGTCAAACATAGGCGCAACTCTCACGATCTATGGCAGATGCAGCACCAATGCCTGTCATTGGCCCTTGGTTCGATCCAGCGCCGCAAAAGCGCCCAACAGCATCTTGGAATAGCATTGAACCGCTTCGGGCACGGCGAGCCGAGAACCGGTCAATTCACGATTACCAGTCCCTATGTTGAGCGAGAGCAGCATGTCTTCCGCCGCATCGAGCGCGCCTTCGGAGATGCCCGGCTGGGCGGCACGCACCAGCCGGCGCAGATGGCGCCGGAATTCGTGCGTAACCTCCCGGATGATCTCGGCCACGGCAGGATTGCGATATCCTTCCGCGACGAATTCGTAGATCAGCCCCTGATTAGGGTGACTGAGCGAGATCATCGCGAACTCCTCGAGCCCCTGCTGGGGTGACATCGAGCCCGCCTCCACCTGCTCGCCGAGCGATTCGAGCAAGCGATATTGCGCGAGCACATCCTTCTCCACGATCGCCCGGATGATGGCATTCTTATCGTCGAACAGGCGATAAATCTGACCGACGCTGACGCGTGCAACGGACGCCAGTTCGGACATGGGTGACGAATGAAAACCCTTTTGTGCGAACAAGGTACGGGCCGCGTCAATCAATCGGTCGCGGGGCTGATCCACTTCTTCGTCTCCCTGGTCGCGGATTTTTCGGTTGATCCGTTTGTCGCAGAGTTTATGGGCGCGTCAAACCGGAATGAACGTTCATTCCAAGATTCGCAAGGATCGTCATGCCCGCTTCACTCCGCTGGACCCGCGCCTCGTTCGCGACGCTTCCGGTCGCGCTCCTGCTCACCTCATGCGGCAAGCCCGCCCAGCAGCCGGCGATGCCGCCCCCGAGCGTAGGCTATGTACTGCTGCAAAGCCGGCCGGTGACGCTGACGACAGAGCTGCCAGGCCGTATTGCGGCTGCGGAGACATCGGAGGTGCGGCCCCAGGTCAGCGGCGTGATCAAGCGGCGCCTGTTCACCGAAGGCGCACAGGTTCGCGCAGGCCAGTTACTCTACGAGATCGAGGATGCGCCCTTCCGCGCCGCGGTGATGACCGCTCAGGGCAATCTGGCGAATGCCGAGGCGCAGATCCGCGCGACACGGCTGCAAGCCGATCGCTACCGCCAGCTGGTCGCGATCAACGCGGTCAGCCGCCAGGAAGCCGACAATGCGATCGCCTCCGCCGATCAGGCGCGCGCCAGCGTCGTCGCCCAGCGGGGCGCGCTGCAGACGGCGCGCGTCAACCTGGGCTTCAGCCGGATCCGCGCGCCGATTTCGGGGCGTATCGGGCGATCCGTCTACACGGTAGGCGCGCTCGTCCAGGCCGGACAGGCTGACGCCCTGACCACGATCCAGCGCATGGACCGGGTGTTCGTGGACGTTACCCAATCCGCGACCGACCTGCTCAATCTGCGCGCTGCGCTCAGCAACGGCGCGGTCACACGCGGCGGCCCGGGAAGTGCGCGGGTACAGCTGCTGCTGCCGAATGGCGCCACCTATCCGATCGAAGGCACGCTGCAATTCGCTGACGTGACGGTCGACCCCACCAGCGGATCAGTGACGGTTCGCGCCACCTTCCCCAATCCCGACGGCACGTTGCTGCCGGGCATGTATGTCCGCGCCAGGCTGGTGGAGGGCGTCCGGCAACAGGCGCTGCTGGTGCCGCAAAGCGGCATCTCCCGCAACGAGCGTGGCGAGGGCACCGCTTTGGTGGTGGATGGCAACAACATGGTCGCACAGCGGATCGTCAAGACCGACCGCGCCGTGGGCAATGACTGGGTCGTGTCCTCCGGTCTTAAGCCCGGCGACAAGGTGATCGTCGAAGGCTTGCTGAACCTGCGACCGGGCACGAAGGTGCAGGCGCATCCAGCGGGTGCCGCACCGCCCGCGCCCGGCGCCAAGCCGGCGCAGCCCGCCATGGGGGGCTGATCCATGTCCCGCTATTTCATCGATCGGCCCATCTTCGCATGGGTCATCGCGATCGTCCTGATGCTGGCCGGCGTGCTTGCCATTCGATCCATGTCGATCGCCCAATTTCCCGCCATCGCGGCACCCGCCATATCGATCACCGCGACCTATCCGGGCGCGGATGCGCAGACGCTGGAGAATACGACCACCCAGATCATCGAGCAGCAGATGAAGGGGATCGATCGGCTTCGCTATTTTTCGTCGAGCAGCGATTCCTCCGGTCAGGTGACCATCACGCTCACCTTCGAACAGGGAACCGATCCCGACATCGCGCAGGTGCAGGTGCAGAACAAACTGCAGCTCGCCACCCCGCAATTGCCACGGGAGGTGCAGGCGCAGGGCCTGCGCGTGGCCAAGGCGGTGACCAACTTCCTGCTCGTCATCTCGGTCTATTCCGAAGATGGTAGCCACAATCAGGCCGATCTGGGCGACTATGTCGCGGCGCGGATCCAGGATCCGCTGTCGCGCGTCGACGGTGTCGGCGACATCCAGTTATTCGGATCGCAATATGCGATGCGGATCTGGATGGATCCGATCAAGATGGCGAATTTGCAGGTTACCACGACCGACATCGCCAATGCCATCACTGCGCAGAATGCGCAGGTCTCCGCCGGGCAGATCGGCGGCATGCCGACGGTGAAAGGCCAGCTGCTGAACGCCGTCGTCAGTGCCCAATCGCGGCTCCAAACCGCCGACCAATTCCGTGAGATCCTGCTGCGCACCAACAGCGACGGATCGACCGTCAAATTGTCGGATGTCGCCCGGGTCGAGATCGGCGCGGAGACGGCAAGCACGGCGCAGCTGTATAACGGCAAGCCTTCGGCCGGCATCGCGATCAAGCTCGCGCCGGGCGCCAACGCGCTCAACACCGTCGCGAACGTGAAGGCGGAGATGTCGCGCCTGTCCGCTACGTTCCCGCCCGATATCAAGATCGGCTATGCGCTGGACACCGCCCCGTTCGTCTCGCTGTCCATCAAGCAGGTGATCGAGACGTTGGTCGAGGCCGTCGTCCTCGTCTTCCTGGTCATGTTCCTGTTCCTGCAGAACTGGCGCGCGACTTTGATCCCGACAATCGCGGTGCCGGTGGTGCTGCTGGGTGCCTTCGCGATCCTGTACGCGGCCGGCTTCACCATCAACACGTTGACCTTGTTCGGCATGGTGCTTGCGATCGGCCTGCTGGTCGATGACGCGATCGTCGTGGTGGAGAATGTCGAGCGGCTGATCCAGGATGAAGGCCTCTCGCCCAAGGAAGCGGCGCGCAAATCGATGGACGAGGTGAGCGGCGCCCTGATCGGCATCGCGCTGGTCCTGTCCGCAGTATTCCTGCCGATGGCCTTCTTCGGTGGTTCCACCGGCGTCATCTATCGCCAGTTCTCGATCACGATCGTGTCGTCCATGCTGCTGTCGGTGCTGGTCGCGTTGATCCTGACGCCCGCCTTGTGCGCGACGATCCTGAAGCCGGCGAAGGACGGCCACGGCAAGACCGGCTTCTTCGGCTGGTTCAACCGGACCTTCGATCGCAATGTCGAGCGCTATGGCAAGGGCGTGGCGGGGATGAACCGCCGCTGGGGCCGCAGCCTGATCGTCTATGCGCTGATCTTTGTGGGCATGGCGGCCTTGTTCCTGCGGCTGCCCGGCGGGTTCCTGCCCGATGAGGACCAGGGCATTCTCTTCACCCAATTGACGCTGCCGCCGGGATCGACGCTCGAGCAGACCGAAACGGAAATGGCGAAGATCCGCAAATATTTCGCGGTCGATGAGAAAGCCAATGTGGAAAGCGTATTCACGGTGTCCGGCTTCGGCTTTGCTGGTATCGGCCAGAATGTGGGCCTCGCCTTCGTCCGGCTGAAGGATTGGGAGGATCGCAAGAATGCGCAAAGCCGCGCGTCCGCCGTTGCCGGCAAGGCGATCGGCGCCCTCGCGCCGCAGATCACGACCGGCCAGGCGATCGCCTTCGCGCCCCCTGCCGTGCTGGAACTGGGCAATGCGACCGGCTTCGACCTGGAATTGAAGGATGTCGGCGGGGTTGGCCACGCTGGCCTGATTGCCGCGCGCAACCAGCTGCTGGGGATGGCGATGCAGGACCCGGGGCTGGCACAGGTCCGCCCGAACGGACTAGAGGACGCGCCGCAGCTGAAGGTGAATGTCGACAAGCCGCGCGCGGGCGCGCTGGGGCTCGCGCAGTCAGACATCAACACCACCATCAGCACGGCGTTCGGCGGTGCCTATATCAACGACTTCATCGATCGCGGCCGCGTGAAGCGCGTCTATCTGCAAGCCGACGCGCCGTATCGCACGAAGCCCGAAGACCTGAACCTGCTCTATGTCCGTGGCGCGTCCGGCGCGATGGCGCCCTTCTCGGCCTTTGCTTCCACCAATTGGGGGGTCGGGCCGGCCAAGCTGGAGCGCTATAATGGCCAATCCGCGGTCGAAATATTGGGCGCGCCCGCACCAGGACACAGCACCGGCGACGCGATGAGGCGCGTCACTGAACTCGTGAAGAAGCTGCCGCCGGGGATCGGCTATGAATGGACCGGCCTGTCTTACGAGGAGACCTTGTCCTCCGGCCAGGCCTACCCGCTCTACGGCCTGTCGCTGCTGATCGTCTTCCTGTGCCTTGCCGCGCTGTATGAAAGCTGGTCGGTGCCGATCTCTGTCCTGCTGGTGGTACCGCTGGGCGTTATCGGCGCGGTCCTGGCGGCAACACTGAGCGGGCTGGATAACGATATCTACCTACAGGTCGGCCTGATCACGACCGTCGGCGTGGCGGCGAAGAATGCGATCCTGATCGTCGAATTCGCCGAGGAGCGGATGATCGCTGGCATGGGCGCGCTGGAAGCGGCGGTCGAGGCGGCCAAGCTCCGGTTGCGGCCGATCCTGATGACGTCGCTCGCCTTCACCTTCGGCGTGCTGCCGCTGGCCGTATCGCACGGTGCGGGCGCAGGCGGTCAGAACGCGATCGGGCGCAGCGTGGTCGGCGGCATGTTGTCCGCGACTGTCTTCGCGATCTTCTTCGTGCCCGTCTTCTTCGTGCTGGTGAAGAAGCTGTTCCGCCAGGACCCTGGGCCGCGCGATCCGGGCACGGCGCCCACCGAACCCCAAGCGAAGGAGGCCTGATATGCGCCGCTTTCCTGGCACCCTGTTGCTGACAAGCGCACTCGCGCTGGGCGGGTGCAATCTGGCGCCGAACTATGTTCGCCCAGCCATGCCGGTTTCGGCAACGCTGCCCACCGGTGGCGTCTATGATGCCGGCCGGAATGGCACGGCCGCACAGACGGCCGCGGTCGCGCCGGCCGATGTCGCCTGGCGCGACTTCTTCACCGATCCGAAGCTCCGCAACCTGATCGCGCTGGCTCTCGCCAATAACCGCGATCTGCGTGTCGCCGTCGCCAATGTCGCGCAATATCGCGCGCAATTGGGCGCACAGCGTGCCGATCTTTTCCCCACGATCGCGGGAACCGGAAGCGCCACCTACCAGAAATCGTCCGCGGCAACGCTGGGCGGCGCGACCGGCGCGGCCCCTGGCGGCGGCAATGTCATCACCACCAACCGCCGGATCGACATCTATTCCGCGAATATCGGTGTGTCGGCGTGGGAAATCGATCTGTTCGGCCGCGTGCGCAACCTGACCCAGGAAGCCTTCGAACGCTACCTCTCCAGTCAGGAAGCGCGCAATGGGGCGCAGGTTACGCTGATCGCCGATGTCGCCAATGCCTATCTCACCATGGCGGCCGACCAGGAGACGCTGCGGATCGCGCGCGAAACCGAGAAAGCGTTCGGAGAGACACTTGCGCTGACGCGACGGCGGTTCAGCATCGGTGTCGCCTCCGAACTGGATGTGCGCCAGGCGCAAAGCAGCTATGACAGTGCGCGGACCCAGATCGCGCAAAGCAGCACGCTGGTCGCGCAGGACCAGAATGCGCTGACCCTGCTGGTCGGAACGACGATTCCGGCCGAGCTGCTGCCGGCGGGGCTGGATCCCAAAGGCGCGACGATCGACGCCCTGCCTGCGGGCCTTTCGTCCGACGTCCTCCTTCGCCGTCCCGATATCGCCGAGGCGGAGCATAATCTGCGCGCGGCCAATGCGGATATCGGCGCGGCCCGCGCCGCCTTCTTCCCCCAGATCAGCCTCACCGCCGCGCTCGGCAGCCTGAGCCTGGGCCTGTCCAATCTGTTCAGCAGCGGCACCGGAACCTGGTCGGTCGCCCCTTCGGCGACGCAGACTTTGTTCGACTTCGGCCGCAACAAGAGCAACCTGCGCTATTCCAAAGCGTCGCGGGACGTGGCGGTGGCGCAATATGAGAAAGCGATTCAGACGGGCTTCCGCGAAGTCGCCGACGCGCTGGCGCGGCGCGGGACGATCGACGCGCAGATCGATGCGCAGCAATCGCTGCGCGACGCGGCCGCGGTGAGCTACCGCTTGTCGGAAGCGCGCTTCCGCACCGGCATCGCCTCCTTCCTCGACACGCTCGACTCTCAGCGCACCTTGTTCTCAGCGGAACAGACGCTGGTTACGACCCGGCTGACACGGCAGACCAATTTGGTCGAGCTCTATCGATCGCTGGGCGGTGGCTTGTCATGACCGGTTGCCGGCAATTCTTGCACTCTCTGGAATGATATCTTCCACACATTCACTCTTCTGCCACTGGGCGGGAGGGGAATAGCCTGGCTCCCGCACCTTTATCCTGCGGGGGACAGATCATGCTATTTCGAACACTTGCCGCCACCGTTGCGCTGATTGGCATGACACCGGTCGTGCAGGCGGCGTCGCCATCAGCGCCGGCGCAGAGCCCGACGGCAGCGGCGGTGACGCGCTATCGCACCGCGACGGTGGATGGCGTCAACATCTTCTACCGCGAGGCCGGACCCGCGGATGGACCAGTCGTGCTGCTGCTGCACGGATTCCCGACATCCTCCCACATGTTTCGCAACCTCATCCCGCTTCTGGCCGATCGCTACCATGTGATCGCGCCGGACTTTCCGGGCTTCGGCGGGAGTGCCGCGCCCGACCACAAACAATTCGTCTATAGCTTTGGCCATATGGCGGATCTCACCGACGGGCTGGTCCAGCAGCTCGGCGCCAAGACATACACGATGTACGTCATGGATTATGGCGCGCCGGTGGGATACCGGCTGGCATTGAAGCACCCGGAACGCGTGAGCGGGCTGATCGTGCAGAATGGCAATGCCTATGTCGAGGGGCTGGGCAAATTCTGGGATCCGATCAAGGCCTATTGGGCGGACAAGTCAGAGGCCAAGCGAAACGCGCTGCACGTACTGGTCACGCCCGAAATCACCCGCTTCCAATATGTCGACGGTGTGCGCGATGTGTCACGCATCGATCCCGATAATTGGCTGCACGATCAGGTGCTGCTCGATCGCCCCGGCAATCGCGAGATACAGATGGATCTGTTCGGCGATTACGGCACCAATGTGCCGCTTTATCCGCAATTCCAGGCCTTCTTCCGCCGCTATCAGCCGCCGACGCTGATCGTGTGGGGCCGCAACGACAAGATTTTCCCGGCCGAAGGCGCCTATCCTTATCTGCGGGATCTACCGAAGGCCGATCTCCACTTGCTGGACACGGGCCATTTCGCGCTGGAAGATAAATTGGACGTCATGGCCCCGATCATCCGCCAGTTCCTGGACAGCCAGATCGCCTCACGTTGAGCCAATGCCTCGCCACGCCGGCAAGACGTCAAAGCGTGGCGAGGCTCGACAATTCGCGCGCGGTGATGCCATAGGTCTCACAGATGTGATCGCGCAATGCACGCTTGGCAGCTGCCATTTCGGCATACGCCAGTTCTTCGGCCTCTTCATGCGTGAAGTCGATCTGGAAGCGATCGGGCACCAGCGCGTCCCACGTGCGGTTATGACGGATCGCGGCAGCGCGCACGGCCGCCACCAAATCTTTCGGGTCCATGGCGCGTGAACGCCTCAAAGGGGACCGGGTTTCGCCGCCACGGCTGCAGCGTCGTGCCGGATCAGCGGTGCCGCAAGATCCAATCCGCCATGAGGCTGAGCGCCGCAGGTGAGAATGTCTCTTCAATTGCGCCATATTCCTGGGGAAGGCCGGTCTTGCTGCTCTGGAACAGATGATTCAGCCCTGGCAGTTCAACGATGGTCGCATCGCGATTGCCCTTGGTGGCGGCACGAATGGCAGGCAGATTCTGACCCGGGAGAACCTGCTTATCATTGGCTCCGTTGAGGGCGAGCAGCGGGATCCGCAAGGCGCGCAACGCGGGGGCGGGATCATAAGCGGCAAATTGGCGAAACCAGTTGGACGTCACCATCGACAACTGCGCCGCGCGTGCCTGCTCGGGCACATTATTTGCGGCGAACAATTGTGTAACGGCAGCCCGGGCCTGCTCCGTACCGGCGGCACGGATTACCGCCTCTGAAATGTCGCGTGCCAGGATGCCATTTTTGGCTGCGACCTCTGGGCTGAGGCCGGCGGCCCGGCCAATCGCCTCCGCCTGCGCCGTCATGACATCCTTCCCAGGCACGCCCGGCCCTGCCAGCAGGACGACGAAGGCCAGCTTCGGGTCCTGCGCGGCCAGCATCGGCGCGATCAGGCCGCCTGCGCTATGGCCGATCGCTCCGACATGGTCGGGATCTATTCCCGGCTGCCGCCGCAGCCATTTGACGGCCGCCGCGGCATCCTGCGCGAAATCGCGGGTCGTTCCCGTGGCGAAGGTACCGCGCGACTGGGCGGTGCCGCGATCATCATAGCGCAGGACGGCAATGCCCCTTCGCGTCAAATAATCGGCGATCACGAGGAACGGCTTGTGCCCCATCAATTCCTCGTCGCGGTTTTGAGGACCGGAACCGCTGATCAACACTGCCGCCGGGAATGGTCCCGCCCCCGTGGGGATCGTCAACGTGCCGGCGAGGCGAACCCCGGCAACGCTGTCGATCTCCACCTGCACGTCACGATAGGGGAAGGGAGGCTTCGGCTCCTGTGGCCGCGACACGGCCTCGAACGGACCCGGCAAAAGGAAGAGCGGGAAAGATCGCCCCTGGGTCCACGCACCGTCCCACCCCTGCCGCGATGCATCCCACTTGCCGGCATAGCTCCCGGCGATCGATGGCACCTGGAAGGACATGGTGTTCCCCGCTGTCACCACCCCCGAAAGCGGGATCTGTTGCGGCCCCTGATCCGGGCTGACGATGGTACCGGCGAGCGTCCCGTCCGCGGCGCGCGTTATGGTCACGCCGAGCCGCAAGCGCATCCCGCCCAGATCGAGCCGTCCGTGCCAATCCCCGATCACCTGCTGTGCGGCCGCTGGTGAGCCTATTACAAGCCATGTGGCCGCGACCAATGCCCCCACCCGCAAGATCCAGTCCGCCATTCGATCAAAATCCTCTGGGATGATGTGGCTATAACAAGAACGCTACGGGCATGGCCGGAGCTCGGCACCAATGATTGTAACAGAACATCGTCGTACAGTTTAAGTCTGATAGAAGACGCTTCGGGGGGCCACCTGCAACCAGGCAGATTAATTCGCGTTCCTACCAAGGCCGGAGGTCCGGCGCGAGGATGTGGATGACGCCGTTACACTCCGCAGCAGCGACGGACGCGGCACATGACGACAGTGTCACCTCAGTGACAACGATCAGCCAAAATTGGTTTGATGCGCCGATATGCCGCAATTGTTCTACAAATTTATCAACGACTTACTGCGGAAGTTGCGGACAGAAAGCCGCACGACGTCTGTCTTTCGGAGATCTTGTCAAGGAGAGCTGGGAGCGCATTCGCTGGTTTGAAAAGGACAGCCTGAAAACGCTTTTTCGGCTTATCTTCCAGCCTGGGCTGGTCGCACGCGATTATGTGCATGGCAAGCGCGCCAGCTATATGCATCCGCTGAAGCTGCTGGTCGCGCTTGTGGCGATCCTCGTGCTGATCCTCGCTGCCAACCAATATTTCCAGCGGTTCGACTTCGTCGGCCAGAACCGCGATGTCGAGCGGATGGCGCAACGCGTCGTCAACTATGCCAATTGGAGCTTCACGCTCGGGATCGCCGCCATTTTCCTGGGAAGCTGGATCGGCTTTCGCCGCCGGTCGAACTACAACGCCATCGAGCATGCGGTACTCGCCATCTATTGCCAAAATCTGATCCTGGCGATCGTCATCCTCAATCTGCTGCCGACACTCGTCTGGCATTCGTCGCACTTCATCCTGCTGCACAAACAGGCATCGGCTTATTATTTGTACGCGATCAAGCTGGCGATCGTGGCCACGGCCTATAGCCAATTCTTCCGGTTGAACATTGCGCGCGATTGGCCGCGCCTGCTCCTCGCCTGCCTGATCTACGCCGCGGCGAGTTGGCTGCTGCTTCGCGGCTATGCGACCGCAATTCTCTGGATCGTCCAATGATATTGGGAGAGAAACGTGAAGGGACATTTGCTGGCCAGCCCTATCCTCTTGGCGCCTCTCATTGTCGCGGCGTGCAACAAGCCGGCTAACCACGGCGCGACCTCGGCCGATCGTCTGACCGGCGGGCAAAAGATCGAGGCCATCGCCTCCACGCTGCAGGCCTGTTCCTATGATGGCCGGCCAGTGACCGGAGATGCGGCCGCCTTCACGGGAGCCGCCCCGGAGAATTGCCAGCTCGCGGTCAAGCGCATCATGGATTATACCGGCCTGCCTGCCAATTTCGTGGTAACGACTGGGCCGGTCGACAACGCCGCTGCGGTGATCATGCTGGACCAGAATCGTGTCCCCCGCCGCGTGATCGCCTTCAATCCCAACTTCATGCGCGCGGCCATGGCGCGGGTTGGGGGCGATCCCTGGGGCCCGACCAGCATCTTGGCACATGAAATTGCGCATCATTTGTCGGGCCACACGATCGTGCCGGGCGGCAGTCGCCCGGAAATCGAACTTGAGGCGGACAAATTCTCCGGTTTCGTAATGGAGAAGATGGGGGCGCCGGAGCGTGCCGCGACGGAAATGATCCTTGCAGTCGGCAGCGTGCACGGATCCCCTACTCATCCGGACAAGATGACGCGCGCCAACGCGATCCGCGCCGGCTGGCAACAGGCCTGCACGCAGCAGAATCGTAGCGACTGCAGCACCGGCAACGGTGCGGCACCCGTCCCGCCGTCTTCCACGGCAACCTCGAGCGCGGGCGGTACCGGCCCGATCATTAAGGCAAGCCTGACCTTGCCCGCGCCCGGCTCTACCCCGTTCAAATATGGCCGCTTTATCGTCGACGAAACCGGCAAGCTGGATCCGGCCCGTGTCCGGGCGATGGACGAGAAACTCTACACGCTGGCCAAGGATGTCGGCGCCGAATTCACGATCCTGGTCGTCAACGATCTGCACGGCCTGTCCGCGGACGATTATGCCTGGGGCATGATGCGGCAGTTGCGCGTCGGCAAATTGGACGTCGGCAACGGCGCGGTCGCGGTGATCGCGCCTCGCCAGCGGCAGGCGGCGGTGGCGTTCGGACCGGGTTTCGCCAAGGAAGCGGAATTTTCCGATCCCAAGAAGATGCTGCTGGATTGGGCAGATTCGGCCTGGCGTTATTGTAACGACGCCGATGGGTGCCAGGGCTGGACGGACAATCTGTTCAACATTTTCAGCTTCACGCTGAACAATGTCAGCCACACGAAGTGGACGATCGACTATCCCTCGCTGGGCGCGCTTAATGCGCATTACGATCAGGTCGGCGCAGAGCGGGCGCGCAGCAAACGGCCATGGAATGACACGGTCGATCAGCCGCTCGGCAACCTGCTGCGGATCAGCGGTACGATTACCAGCCTGAATCCGCCGCAGGGCATGGGGCAGGTGACGCCTTCGATTGTCAACGGGCCTTTGGCCTATAAGGCCGTGAGTCTGCGCACCGACGACGGTTATCCGGTTATTCTCTACGTCGCACCCCGTACGGCCGGGCTGATGCCATCCGGCGCGATCAAGGCCGGGCAGCGCTACACGGTGGTGGGACGTCTCCAACGACGTGGCGACAAGGGCTCGCAGGCCTCGGCGCTGTGGACGTTCAGCTACGATCCGATCTGACCACGGGTAGCGCCTATGCTACTTGCGGCCGAACAGCTTTTCGATGTCGCCATGGCCCAGCTTGATCCAGGTCGGGCGGCCATGGTTGCACTGGCCGGAATGGGGCGTGACCTCCATTTCCCGCAGCAAGGCGTTCATCTCGGCCACCGAGAGGATGCGACCGGCGCGTACGGAGCCGTGGCACGCCATCGTACCGGCGATCGCGTCCAGCTTCTCCTTGAGCGATAAAGCCTCGTCATAGGCGGCCAATTCGTCCGCCAGATCGATCACCAGTTGCTGGGCGTCGCTCGGGCCGAGCAAGGCCGGCGTGGCCCGCACCAGCATGGCCTTGGCCCCGAAGCGTTCCAGCTCGAGCCCCATCTCGGCCAGTTCGGCAGCGCGCGCTTCCAACCGGTCACAGGCAGGTTCGTCCATTTCCACGACCTCCGGCAACAGCAGCGCCTGTCGCGCGACGCCGCCATCTGCGACGGCGCGCCGCATGCGTTCGAGGACCAGCCGTTCATGCGCGGCATGTTGATCGACCAGAATCAGCCCATCCGTCGCCTCCGCCACGATATAGGTTGCGGCGACCTGGCCCCGCGCCACGCCCAAAGGATAGTCGACTGCCGCCGGCGGCGGTGCAAACGCCTGTTCGGCACGCGCCGAGGGCGGGGGCGCATAGCTGGGAACATTGTCCCACACCGTTCCCTGCACAGCGGGCGCCGGGGGCGCCCATTGCGGGGCGAGCGGTTCCGCCTGCCACCGCCCGAGCGCGGCCGGTGAAGGACGGGCGGCGCTGCGATGGCCCGCGCTGTCGAGCGCCGCGCGAAGGCCACCGACGATCATGCCGCGCACCAGCCCTGCTTCCCGGAAGCGCACCTCGGTCTTGGCCGGGTGGACGTTCACGTCGACCTCCTCGCCCGGCACGTCCAGGAACAGGGCGAGAACCGGGTGGCGATCCCGCGCGAGCAGATCCTGATAAGCCGCACGCACGCTGCCGATCAGCAACCGGTCTTTCACGGGCCGGCCGTTGACGAACAGATATTGATGGTCCGCCACGCCACGGCTGAAAGTAGGGAGCCCCGCCACACCCCCGAGCGTCAGGGCTTCCCGGCCATGTTCGACTGCCACGGAGTTGCGGATCAGTTCGCGATCGATCAGGGCCGCCACCCGTTCGGCCTGCGTTTCGCCCGGCTGAACCGCCAGCGAGCGTCGCCCATCATGCTCCAGCGTGAAGCCGATTTCGGGCCGCGCCATCGCCAGGCGCCGCACGATATCGACGCAGGCGGCATATTCCGAACGCGCCGTGCGCAGGAACTTGGCGCGAGCGGGCACCCGCGCGAACAGTCCCTCGACCTTAACCCGCGTGCCCGGCGGCAACGCAGCTGGCCCTTCCTGCATCACCTGGCCATTGTCGACCGTTCGACGCCATCCCTCGGCACCCCGCACCCGGCTCTCGATCGTCAGCGTCGCCACGCTGGCGATAGAGGGCAGCGCTTCACCCCGAAAACCCAACGTAGCGACCCGCTCGATCGCATCGTCCGGCAGCTTCGACGTGGCGTGACGTTCCAGCGCAAGCGCCATTTCGCCGGGCGCCATGCCGCTGCCGTCATCCGTCACTTCGATGCCGCCGATTCCCCCTTCGCTGAGGCGCACGAGGATGTGGCGGGCACCCGCGTCGATCGCGTTTTCAACGAGTTCCTTCAGCGCCGATGCGGGTCGCTCCACGACCTCGCCAGCGGCGATACGATTGACCAAATGCTCTGGGAGCCGGCGTATTGACATGGGCATGGCTCTAGCCCAGTCAGCGGCCTTCCGCGACCGGGCTTTCACCATCGGTACAGATGATTCACCGCCGGTCGCGCGACGGACGGACAGTAGACATATGGGTTTCATGCGCTGGTTCAAATTCATGTCGCACGACATGGCAGTCGATCTCGGGACGGCGAATACTTTGGTCTATGTCCGCGGGCGGGGCATCGTGCTCGATGAGCCATCGGTGGTGGCAATCGAAACGCTGAACGGCGTGAAGAAAGTGCGTGCGGTTGGCGACGACGCCAAGATGATGATGGGCAAGACGCCCGAACATATGGAAGTCATTCGCCCGCTGCGCGACGGCGTGATCGCCGACATCGATGTGGCCGAACAGATGATCAAGCACTTCATCCATAAAGTGCACGGACAGCGGCGCTTTCCGCGCTGGCCGGAGATCATCATCTGCGTGCCATCAGGATCGACCAAGGTGGAACGCCGCGCGATCCGCGATGCCGCTTCAAACGCCGGCGCCAGCCAGGTCTTCCTGATCGAGGAGCCGATGGCGGCCGCAATCGGCGCCGACATGCCGGTGACGGAGCCGATCGGATCGATGGTGGTCGATATCGGCGGCGGCACGACCGAGGTCGCCGTGCTGTCGCTGCGTGGACTGGCTTATACGACCAGCGTGCGCGTTGGTGGTGACAAGATGGACGAAGCGATCGGATCCTATGTTCGCCGCAACCACAATCTGCTGATCGGCGAAGCCACAGCGGAGCGGATCAAGCAGATGCATGGCACAGCCCGGATGCCTGCCGACGGCGTCGGCGAGCGAATCCTGATCAAGGGCCGCGATCTGGTGAACGGCGTTCCCAAGGAGATCGAGATCACCCAGTCGCAGATTGCGGAGGCGCTCAGCGAGCCTGTGTCTGCGATCATCGAAGGTGTCCGTATGGCGCTGGAAAACACCGCGCCGGAACTTGCGGCCGACATCGTCGATCAAGGCATTGTTCTGACCGGCGGCGGCGCTTTGCTCGAAGGTATCGACGAAGTTTTGCGCCAGGCCACCGGCCTGCCCGTCACGGTCGCGGACAATCCTCTTACCTGCGTCGCACTCGGCACCGGGCGCGCGCTGGAAGATCCGATGTTCCGCGGCGTGCTGCACACGGCTTAAGAGCGGAAAGGAGGCGGAGCCATGGCCCCGCCGCGTCATCGCGACCGCGGCTTTTCGCGGCGCATCCAATATGGACTATTCTTCGGCTATATCGCCGCCGCGATGGGGACGGTGGCGAGCATCGCCTTATTGTTGATCGCCCGCTTCGATCCGGTCGCTTATGAAGGCATACGCGGACTAGCGTTGGACGTTACCGCGCCGATATCGGTCGCGACCCGGCCGATCGTGCGCGGCACCGGATCGGTCGCGAGCGACATCGGCGACTATTTCAATGCCGCGAGCAAGAACCGCGCGCTGCGGGATGAATTGGCCGAAGCGCGCCGCGGTGTGATACAGGCGCGCGTACTCGCGTTCGAGAATGCGCGGCTTAAGCGCACGCTCCGGCTGGTGGGCGAGCAGGTACGACCGATCGTGGCGGCGCGGATTGTGGGATCCAGCCTGTCCGGCAGCCGCCGCTTCGCCACGCTTGCCGCTGGCAGCGCGGACGGCGTTGCTTCGGGCCAGCCGGTGCGCGCGGCGGACGGCCTGGTCGGGCGGATCGCGGAAGTCGGCCGTCATGCATCGCGGATCATCCTGTTGAACGATGGCGGTAGCGCGGTGCCGCTGCGCGTCGTCCGCACCGGTGAGGCGGTGCTGGGCGAGGGACGCGGTGACGGATCGCTCGAGATCCATGCCACCACCGCAGGTGGTCCCGGCTTCCGGCGGGGCGATCTGCTGGTCACGTCCGGCGTTGGCGGTGTATATCCCGCCGACATGCCGGTTGCCGTCGTGATGAGTGCCAGCGGTGAAATTGCCGCGGCGCGTCCCTTGGCCGATCCGGCCAAGCTGGATTTCGCACTCGTGCTACCGGAACAGCCCTCCCCGCCGCCGCTTGCCCCGCCGGAGGGGCGCAAGCGCTGATGACGATCGAGTCCGACCTTCTCGGCCGGCCCACGCGGTGGCGATTGCAAGGCGTGCCGATCGCGACCACCGTGATCGGATCCTGCGTCGCCCTGCTGCCGATCATCACCACCGTCCCGTTGCTGCCGCCCCTCGGCCTGTTGATGGCGCTCGGCTGGCGGCTGTTGCGCCCTGAATTGTGGGCAGCATGGATGGCGTTGCCGCTTGGCCTTGCCGACGATCTGATCACCGGTGCCGCGCCGGGAACAGCCATGACATTGTGGACCATCACTTTCCTGGTGATCGACCTGATCGATACACGTCCGATGTGGCGGGACCATTGGCTGGATTGGTGGATCGCGACCGGTGCCATCCTGTGGTGCGCCGTCGGAAACTGGGCGATCGGCCACTTCGTATCCGGCGGCGGTACGCCCTGGGCCATGATCGCGCCAACCGTGCTTGCCATCCTTGCCTTCCCGCCTATCGCGCGCCTGTGCGCCTGGCTGGATCGCTGGCGGCTGGCGACGTGAAGTTCCTCCAGCGCCCCGGGCGGGTCATTACGGATCAGTCGCTGACCTACAGCTTCACCCGTCGTGCGCTCGTTCTGGGCGGGGCGCAGGCAGGCGTGGCCGCCTTGCTGGTGGGCCGGATGGCGTGGCTCGCCATCGCCCAGCGTGACAAATATAATCGGCTGGCTGAATCAAATCGGGTGCAGAGCCAGATCATCCCGCCGCGCCGCGGCTGGATCATCGATCGCAACGGTAAGCCGATCGCGGTCAACAAAACGAGCTTTCGCGTCGATCTGATTCCCGATCGCCTGCAGGATCCGGACGGCGCCATCGACGAACTACGCCACCTGCTCAACCTGACCCGTGAAGATGTGGACCGGATCAAGAATGCCCTCGACAAGTCGCCAGGGTATCAGCCGGTGCCGGTGATCGAAGGGCTGGATTATGAGCGTTTCGCGGCGGTGAGCCTGCGCCAGAGCGACTTGCCTGGCGTCGCCCCGACCAGCGGGTTCACCCGCTCCTACCCCGCCGGTGCCGCCGTCGGCCACCTATGCGGCTATGTCGGGCCGGCGTCGGCGGAGGATTATCAGAAAACACACGATCCGCTGCTGGTCACGCCCGGTTTCAAGCTGGGCAAAGAAGGGTTGGAGAAGGTGATGGAGCCCTGGCTGCGCGGCCGAGCCGGGGCCAAGCGGACCGAAGTGACCGCGCATGGCCGCTTGGTCCAGGAACTGACGACCCGCCCCGAGGAAATGGGCCATACGCTGCGCCTGACCATTGATGCTGACTTGCAGGAATTCGCGTCGCGCCGGATCGGCACCAACAGCGGATCGCTGGCGGTGGTCGATTGCGAGACGGGCGGCCTGCTCGCCATGTGTTCGATGCCGTCCTACGATCCCAATGTCTTCACCGCGGGGATCAGCCAGTCGGAATGGGCGATGATGTCGGCCAACGACCATCTGCCGCTGATGAACAAGACGCTGCTGGGCCTGTATCCCCCCGGCTCGACCGTGAAGCCGATGAACGCGCTGGCGCTGCTGCGTTGGGGGGTCGGCGCGGAAGAAACCGTCAATTGCACCGGTGCCTACCGGGTCGGCAACGCCCTGTTCCATTGCTGGCGGCACGGCGGGCATGGCGCGATCAACATGCACCGTGCCATCCAGCAATCGTGCGACGTCTATTTCTACGCCATGGCGCGCCGCATCGGCATCGACAAACTGGCGGCGATGGCCGGCACGTTGGGATTGGGCGAGAAGTTCGATCTCCCGGCGACGATGCAGCGTTACGGCACCTATCCCAACAGCGCGTGGAAAGAACGGCGTTACAAGAAGGCCTGGACGACAGCGGACACGATGAACGCATCGATCGGCCAAGGTTATGTTCTCACCAACCCGCTGCAGCTTGCGGTGATGGCGGCGCGGATCGCCAGCGGCAGGATCCTGCAGCCGCGGCTGATCGTGAACAAGCGCTACGGCCCCCAAGGTGGGTCGCTCAACATCCCCTCCTCCGATCTGGCGGTGATACATCGGGGAATGCGGGACGTGATCAACACCGGCGGCGCCGGCACGGCCGGCTCGTCACGGCTGCCGGTGCCGGGTGTGGAAATGGCGGGCAAAACCGGGAGCGCCCAAGTGCGCCGCATCAGCATGGCCGATCGGCGTGCAGGCCGCGCCCAGGCCTTGGGGACGGCAGGCCTGTGGAGATTGCGCGACCATGGCCATTTCATCGGCTTCGCTCCGGCCGATCAACCCAAATATGCCATTGGGGTTACGTTGGAACATGCCGGCCATGGCGCCGCCGCCGCGCAGGTGGCGCGCGATGTGATGACCTTTCTGTTCGCGCCGGATCGCGCCATGTCCACGCTCACCGCGCTGGAAAAAGGCTGGGGTGGCGACATCGAGGCGCGCATGGCAGCCGACGTGCAACGCTGGCAGCAGGCGCAGCGCGGTGACGCCGAGCCAAGCGCGCCCACTGCCGACAACAGCGCCGACACGCCAGGTCGGGAGGAACCGGATTGAGTAGTAACTCACTCGTCCCGACGTCCTTCGCCCGCATTCCGTGGGGCCTCGTGGCGGTCGTCAGCGCAATCTGCGGCTTCGGCCTAGTCGTTCTCTATTCGGCAGCCGATGGAAAGATGAATCCCTGGGCGTTTTCGCAGGGGATCCGCTTCGTCATGTTCCTGATCGGTGCGCTGGTCCTGTCGCGCCTGTCGGAACAGCAGCTGAAGGCGATTGCCTGGCCGACCTATATCATCCTCCTCATCCTTCTCTTCGGCGTGGAAGCGCTGGGAGCGGTAAGGGGTGGCAGCCGGCGCTGGCTGGACCTGAAGATCATCCGCTTGCAGCCATCGGAATTGATGAAGCCTGCAATCGTGCTGGTTCTGGCGCGCTTCTACGACATGATGCCTGCGGCGGAGATCCGCCGCTTCTCCGCCATTTGGCCGGCCGCCCTGTTGATCGGTGTGCCCTTCCTGCTCGTCATGGCGCAGCCCGATCTGGGAACGTCGCTGATGATCGCCTTTGGCGGCATGGCGGCTATGTTCCTGGCGGGCGTGCCCAAACGCCTGTTCATCGGCGGCGCCGCGGCGGTGATCGCGCTGATACCCTTCGCGCTTCATGCCATGCACGACTATCAGCGGCGCCGGATCGAGATCTTCCTGAATCCGGAGAGCGATCCGCTTGGCGCGGGTTATCACATCATCCAGTCCAAGATCGCGATTGGATCTGGCGGCGTAACCGGCAAGGGCTTCCTGCAGGGTACGCAGATCCACCTCGATTATCTGCCCGAGGGCCACACCGACTTCGTCTTCGCGACGATGGCGGAAGAATGGGGATTGATGGGCGGCATCGGCATCATCGCCGCCTTTTCCTTCGTGATCGGCTGGGGGCTGCGCGCAGCGATGCGGGCCCGCTCGCGCTTCGGCCGCATTGCCGGCGCGGGGCTGGCCACGACCATTTTTTTCTACGTGGCGATCAACCTGCTGATGGTGATGGGCCTGGCGCCAGTCGTCGGCATTCCCTTGCCGCTCGTTTCCTTCGGGGGATCGGCGATGATGACCGTTCTGATCTGCCTTGGACTGCTGATGTCGATCGATCGTCAAAGCCGCGCCAGCAATCGATGATGCGACCAGGGTGTTTACAAGCGCCAAACGCCTTGCTAACGGCGCGCCTCCAAAGCGGCACGGCCGCGTTGCTGCAAGGCATGGACGCATAGCTCAGTTGGTAGAGCAGCTGACTCTTAATCAGCGGGTCCTAGGTTCGAGCCCTAGTGCGTCCACCACCTTTTCAAAGATTTAGCCCATTTCCGCTTACCGGAGGCGACTCGGTAGGCCGGATCGCGTGCCGCTCATCCTCATAGCTTTGACACGGCATAATGCTGCTGCAGCGTGTGGAAGACCGTTTCGCTGTGGGCGGCGTCGCGCGCTTCGAACATTACCTCCAGTCGCGCCGCCTGGACGCTGGGTGATGTAAAGAGGCGGTGATGCGCAACCTCGATGATGTTGGCGCCGGCCGCGCCGATGCGGCTGGAGATTTCGCCGAGGACGCCTGGCCGATCCGGAATGTCGAACACCAGCCGCATCAGGCGTCCGTCCCGTAACATCACCCGCTGCAGGATGTTGGCCAGCGCGCGATTGTCGATGTTCGCGCCACAGATCGGCACGCCGATCCGCCGGCCGCGGAATTGCGCCGGGTGAGTCAACAAGGCGGCAATGCCAGCCGCACCAGCCCCTTCTGCGACGATTTTCGCCTCTTCCGCCAACAATGCGATGGCATCCTCGATGGCGCGCTCCGGCACGGTGAGCACCTTGCAATCATGTTGGCGCAGGATCTCCAACGGGATGCGCCCGACCTCCCGCACGGCGATGCCCTCGGCGATCGTCGCACCGCCAACGTCCACCGGGGCGCCGGCAAGCTCCTGCGCCATCGCCGCATAACTTTCGACCTCGACGCCGCATATGTCGATCTGGCGGTCGGCGCCGGCGGCAGCGATCGCACAGCCCGCAGCAAGGCCGCCGCCGCCTATTGGCACCACGATGGTGTCGAGATCGGGGGCGTCCTGAATCAGCTCGAGCGCCGCGGTGCCCTGCCCGGCGATCACGGCCTCATCGTCATAGGGATGGATGAAGACGAGATTTTCCCGCTTGGCCAGATCGCGTGCGTGGGCGGCCGCCTGCGTCAGGCTCTCTCCATGCAGCACGACTTCGGCGCCCCAGCGGGCTGTGCGGGTAACTTTGGTCGTCGGGGTGAAGGCCGGCATCACGATCACGGCGCGTACGCCGAGCAGCGAGGCATGCCGCGCCACCGCCTGGGCATGGTTCCCCGCCGACATGGCGACGACGCCACGGGATCGTTCGGCCATGGTCAGCGACGCCAGGCGGTTGGCAGCGCCACGCTCCTTGAAGGCGCCTGTCGCCTGGAGCGTGTCAAGCTTCAGCCATATGTCCGCGCCGACCAAGCGGCTGATCGCGTCGGCGTAAATGGTGGGCGTGCGCACGACCATACCGGCAATACGCGCCGCCGCCGCGGTCACGTCCTCATATCCGACCATGCAGGCACGCCTCCTTCCGCTTCGATTCGCAGCTGGAATAGGCCGCTCTCGAGCCAGGGGAAATGCGGCCGGCGGCCGGGACGTACCGGCCGCCGGCGACGGATCAGGCGATGGAGCGAACCACGCCGCCGTCGACGCGTAATGCGCTCCCCGTGGTTGCCGAGGCCTGCTGGGAACAGACGTATACGACCATATTGGCAATCTCTTCAGTCGAGGAGAAACGGCCCAGCAGCGAGGTGGGGCGGTTCTGTTCGAGGAAGTCCCGTTCGACCTGGTCGATGGACTGGCCGGTCTGCCGTGCAACGCCTTCCAGCACGCTGCCAAATCCTTCGGAGCGCGTCGGCCCGGGCAGCACGGCGTTCACCGTCACGCCTGAATTGGCCGCCAATTCGGCAACGCCGCGCGAGACCGCGAGCTGAGCCGCCTTGGTCATCCCATAGTCGATCATCTCCTTGGGGGGATTGAGCGCAGATTCACTGCTGATGAAGACGATCCGCCCCCAGCCGCGGTCCATCATCCCCGGCAGGTAATGCTTCGTCAGGCGCACCCCGCTCAGCACGTTGAGCTGGTACATCGCCAGCCAATCGTCTTCGGTGAGCTCCTGAAACGGCTTGAACAGCGCAGCGCCGACGCTGTTGACCAGGATATCGGCGTCTTGCGCGCCTGCCACGAGCTGGGCGACACCTTCGGGTGTCGCCAAGTCGGATGCGACACCATGCAGGATCGCGGTGGGCACGGCCGCGCGGATGGTGGCGATCGCGCTCTGCACACGCTCTTCCGTCCGGCCGTTCACAACGACCTCAGCGCCGGCATCAGCAAGTCCGGTGGCGATGGCAAGACCAATGCCGGCGGTCGAACCACTCACAACTGCACGCTTGCCGGTCAGATCTATTTTCATGGGATCAGGTCCTTTGTTTGAGAGTGACAAGCGGCAGATGGACGGCGACGTGCGGCCGGATAAGGCGCGTCATTGTCCTCGCATCCGTTCCTGAAATTCGCTAATCAGCCGAAGAAGTCGGAGAGCGGTGGCAATGGATCGGCTGGGAAGCATTACCGCCTTCGTGAAAGTGGCGGAGGAAGGCAGCTTTGCCGCCGCTGGCCGCGCCCTGCGGATATCGGCCTCGGCCGTCAGCAAGAGCGTGATGCGTCTTGAAGAGCGACTGGGCGTACGCTTGTTCCAGCGAACGACCCGGTCCCTGGCGCTGACCGAAGATGGCCGCACCTTCCATGATCGCTGCAGCGCCATCTTGGCCGAGGTGGACGAGGCGGAGCGGGAGATGCGGGACCGTGCCGCGAAACCGACCGGCCTGTTGCGGGTTGAAATGCCGACAGCGCTGGGTCGGCTGCGGATCGTGCCGGCGCTTGGCCAGCTCACCGCACGCCATCCGCAGATGCGGATCACCGCCACTTTCGCCGATACCTTAAGCGATCCGATTGCCGCGGGGTTGGATGCGGTCGTCCGCATCGGATATCCGCGCGACAACCGGCTCATGGTAAAGCGGGTCGGGACGGTTCGCTACATCGTCTGCGCGGCCCCTGCCTATCTTGCCACGCATGGGCTGCCGGAGAGCCTTGAAGATCTGGACCGGCACGATTGCATCCGACGGATGCCGCCCGGCGGAGATTGTGTCGCCTCATGGTGGTTCCGGCGACCCGACAGTAGCGAATCTTTCCAGCGGCCGGTGAATGGCACGATGAGCTTCAATACGAACGAGGCCGTCATCGAGGCCGGCTTGGCCGGGGCCGGGCTGGTACAGCTGCACACCTATATGGCCGAACCCCATCTGAAGTCCGGCGCGCTTGTGCAGGTGCTCAGCGATTATGCGGTCGATGGACCGCCCATCTCGGTCCTGTTCCCCTCCAGCAAGCAATTGTCGCCGAAGGTGCGCGCTTTTATCGAATTCGTGTCGGAGACGTTGGGGAAGTAAGACTTCCTGTCCGGGCTTCAGCGCGTTTGTGGCAGCTGGGCGTCGGTTGGCGCGATGAAGCGCTGCCAGTGTTCCTCCTGCTCGACCGGATCGGCCAGCTGGTGCTCGCCGCAGTTCAGCCGAAGATGGCGATCCCCGAACGGCGCGTCGACATAGGCGCAGTGGTGGGGATTGACCGGATCGTCATGCACGTAGGGTCGGAAGAACCGGCAGCTGACGCACATGCGCTGAACGGGAATGTCGCCGTTCACCTGCAGCGCGCGGATCACGCGCACGAGCCCGCGGAGCAGGCCCGCCTGCTCGCCCGCGGGTAAGGTATCGACCGCATCGGCGAGAAAGTCCGGCCATTCGCGTGTTCGGTCCGCCGACGCTTCGCCCTCCGGCGTCAGCATCAGGTTGATGGAGCGCCGGTCCGGCCCAGGCTGCTTGGCAACCAGCCCCTTGGCGACGAGCGCATTGATCATGTCGCTCGCGGTCGGCGCGGATATGCCCAGCAGCTTGGCGAGCCCCGCCAGGCGCATGCCATCCGGCGCGTCGCGCAGGAGCGCCAGCGCGTGGCCCTGGGTCGGCGTCACGCCCGCCGTGCCGGCGCCCTTCCATGCGCGGCTGCGCAGAACCAGGCCGATCTTTGCCAGTCCGGCAGTAACGCGACGCGCCACAGGTTCGGAGATGGCATCAAAAATGGCCGACATAGTTCGTACTCCTAACATTCTTGTTGACGGCATCCGAATAGATCATTAGCACTCCTAACATTCGCTGTCGACTCGGAGGCGAGCCGGGCGATGCAACAGGAGGAAGCTATGACGAGACGATCGATCTTCTCCGGACTGGCTGGGTTGGGTGTGCTGCTGTCGCTGTCGACCAGCGGTCTGGCGCACGACATCGCCGCCAAGCCCGGCAACGCGCAGTCGCCCAGCTTTGACATCGTGCACACGCAGATCGTGCGCGACGGGCCGGACCTGGTGTTCCGCATGGCCGTGAGCGGAAAGGCGGGCGCATCGAAGCCAACGCCGGTCGGCAAGCTCGCCGGGTCCACCATCTATTCCTACGTCTGGCCCACCAGTCTCAATTCCGGTGCTGTCGGTTTCGAACAGGATCAGGGCATCCTCGCCTTCGCCGTAACGTCGCATCCCGATTTCGACGACACGCCCTTGTATGACGAAAATGGCGATGGCGACAAAACCAATGACGGCGATTTGTGGCACAGCCATTGGGTCGTGCTCGTGCCGGATGAGGTCTGCGGCAAAGGTGCCCTCAAGGTCCGCGACATTCCGGAAGGCACCAAGCCCAAATTGCCGCCGACCTGGCCCGGCATTCCGATCCTGATCGATAGCCCGAGGATCACCCCCGACATTTCAGGCAAATTGGTCACCGTACGCGTGCCGGCGGCGTCGCTTGGCGACACGGCGGGCATGAAGTTCGACGGTGTGACGTCTGGACTGCGCATCAATGCATCGGTGCACGCTCCGCTGGTCTGCGTCGCCGACGTGTTCGACGTCGCCAGCGGCGATCTCAGTCTTCCCGGCCGCGTGATGAAATAGCCGGATCAAGCTCGGCCCGCGCACGCACTGCCCCCAATTCCGACCGCGCGGGCCGGACCTCCCTCTCGACCGGGGGCGCCCCTCTCCCAACGAAAGGACTATGTCATGAGCAGAGTAGAATTGATCGATCGCGCCTCCGCCACCGGTGTGCGCAAGGATGTCCTGGATCAGATCCAATCCGCATTCGGTGCAACGCCGGCCATGTTCCGGGCCGTTGCCAACTCGCCGGCGGCGTTGAAAATGATGTGGGCTGCCTTTGGCGCGCTTGGCACCGGTACGCTTCCCGCCAAGCTCGGCGAACAGGTGGCGGTGCTGATAGCGGACCGCAACGCCTGCGAATATTGCCTCGCCGCGCACACCATGCTCGGTCGCAAGGCGGGAGCGTCGACGGAGGAAATGGGTGAGGCGCAGGCCGGACGGTCGACCGATCCGAAGACCGCCGCAGCCCTGACTTTCGCCGCCAAGCTGGTCGCCGATCGCGGCCAGGCCACGGACGAGGACGTCGCAACACTGCGCGCTGCCGGCTTCACGGATGAGCAGATTGTCGAGTTGATCGCCCATGTCGCGCTGAACCTGTTCACCAATTACGTGAACGTGTCGCTCGCCGTGCCGACCGACTTTCCCCCGGTGAAGCTGCTACGGTCTGCTTGACCGCTCAGCGTCGGGGCGGTCGCCACGGCCGCCCCCTCTTCCCCACCTGAATGCATGAGGATCATGGCCATGGCTCCGCTGCGCCCCGCCCCCGAATGGGATTGTTCCGCTTGGCTCAACACCGAAACGCCCTTGTCGCTCGCGCAGCTGCGCGGGCGCCCGATCGTCGCCGCCGCTTTCCAGATGCTGTGTCCTGGCTGTGTTGAACATACGATCCCGCAGCTGCGGCGGGTGCGTCAACTGTTCCACGAGGACCAGGTCGCCGTGCTCGGCCTCCATTCCGTGTTCGAACATCATGACGCTATGGGCGAGGCGAGCCTGCGCGCCTTCCTGCACGAATATAAGATCGGCTTCCCGGTTGCGATCGACCGGCATGGTGCCGGACCGGTCCCCGAGACAATGCGCACTTACGGCTTTCAGGGAACGCCGACCCTGATGCTGATCGACGCCGCCGGGATGCTGCGCCGCCAGACCTTCGGGCATATTCCCGATCTTCAGTTGGGCGCCGAAATCATGTCGCTCCTGCAGGAACAGCCCGCCGCCCTTCTGGCTGAGCATGAGCGCGAGAGCCAAAGCGCGCGCTGCGAGATCGGAGCGGGGATATGCTGAAGACGGCCGTCGCCAACCGCCATATCGGCTTCGAGGATCTCGGCTTCTTCGAGGCTCCGCTGCGCAAGGCGGGCTATACCGTCCATTATTATAATGCCGGCGAGGACGAGCTCTGGACACTCGACCCCGTCCGCACCCCGCTCATCATCGTTCTGGGCGGGCCGATGGCGGTATATGACGGTGCACACCATTCTTTTTTGGCAGAGGAGTTGCGATTGCTGCGCGCCCGCCTGGCCGCACAGCGACCCACGCTCGGCGTCTGCCTGGGCGCGCAGCTGATCGCGGCCGCTTTGGGCGCGCCCGTCTACCCCGGCCCTCGTAAGGAGATCGGCTTCGCACCGGTCTTTTTGTCCGACGCCGGCTCTGATTCCCCGCTGCAGACGATCGCTCCGGATCAGCCCGTGCTCCATTGGCATGGAGATACGTTCGACCTGCCCGATCACGCGACGTTGCTCGCCTCGACCGCCGCTTATCCGCATCAAGCCTTTGCGGTCGGCGCGAACGTGCTTGCCTTGCAGTTTCACCTGGAAGCTGGCGGAACGATGGAAAGCTGGCTAACCGGCCACGCCGAGGAGCTTCGGACCGCCGGCATCGATCCTGACACTCTCCGCCGCGATGCCGGCCGCCATGCGGAAGGCCTTGCCCGAGTTGCAGATCAGGTTCTGACGGCATGGCTCCAGTCCTTGCGCGAATGAACGGGATTTGATGACGACAGCGCCCCCCTCTTCCCCCGGGCTGACCATTGCCGCGGTGGCCACCGGCACATTGGCGCCTCTTTCCCCCCACACGGTGACGAGCGGGATCGACAAGCAACCGGTGGCCGGCCAGGTCGCCGTCACGTACGACGGGCTGGCGGGTGATGCGCAAGGTGACACTCGCCATCATGGTGGCCCGGAAAAGGCCGTGCACCACTATCCGCGCGATCATTATGCCGCCTGGCATGCTGAGCTGGGCGCGCTGCCGACGCTCTCCGCGTCCGCCGCATTCGGAGAAAATCTGTCGCTCACCGGCCTGACCGAGGCGGACGTCTCGATCGGCGACCTGTTCCGGGCCGGCACCGCCCTGCTTCAGATCAGTCAGGGGCGGCAGCCGTGCTGGCGCCTCAACGCCCGATTTGGCGTGGCCGACATGGCGCGCCGGGTGCAGGCCAGCGGCCGCACCGGATGGTATTATCGCGTGATCGAAGAGGGCGTGATCGCACCGGGCGATCGGCTGGCGCTGGTTGATCGGCCGGCAGCGGCGTGGACCATCGCGCGGCTATGCCGAACGCTTTACGCCGATCCGCTCAATCGCGATGAATTGCGGGAAATTGCAGCGCTGCCGATGCTGGCCGACGGGTGGCGCAACCTGGCCGCCAGCCGTCTGGCGACGGGATCGGTTGAGGATTGGTCGCGACGGCTCGACAGCCCGCAATGACGCTCAAGCCGCTGCGGGACCGCCTTACCGGACGATCTTCGCGCCTGGCCCGAAGGCGAACTTGATGCCGAGCGTGCCGGCATTTTCGGTGAAAGGATAAAGTTCATTAGTAGACCGGCGCCAGGATCGCCGGCCTTCCAGACGCAGCGTCATGCGGTCGCTCAGCGCATAAGAGACTCCGGCCTTCAACTGCCGCAGGCGATCGGTGCGCGGCTCGATCGGCACCGGGGACAAGATGTCATAGACGAAATGCTGCTTGGCATAGGAGGCGAGCAGATCCACCTTCAGATGATTGGTCACGGAGGAGCGGGCCAGCAAACTCACGAAATCCTGCCGCACCGAATCGGAATAGATATAGCCGTCCGACTGCAGCTGACGGCCAGCGCGCGCGACGACTTCGATCGTCCGCCGCGGCCGCCAGGTAATGGTCGCGTCGCCGATCACTCCCGAGAAATTCTTGTCGAAAATCGACTTGTCGTTCCGGTGCAGGTACCCGATCCGCACATCGGCCAGCAGCAGCGCAGACGGCTGATAGTGAACCGTCGCCCCGATCCGGCGCTCGTCATAGCGCTGCCGGTACAGCTGAGTCACACCGTCGACATCGATCTCCTGCCCACCCAGGCCCCGGCTGCGTGACTGCTGATAGAGCAAGGTGATGTAATTACCGGTCGGCGGGAAATAGCCGAAGCCCAGACTGGCGCTGCTATTATTGTAGCCAGATGCGAAGGCCGAAGAATTCTGGTTGCGCATCAGCGATCCGCCCACGACAGCCCGAAAATCACCGACCAGCTTCACCCGAACCTGGCCATCCACCTGGGTGAACGTCTGCATGTTGCGGATATTGGAGAATATCTCCGAAAAGTCGCTCAACCGCCGCTCGCGGCTGGCGGTCAGATCGAATGTCAACCGTCCCTTAGGCCGCGATAACCGGGCATTGAGGATGTAGCCTGTATTATTCAGGTAATCATTCTTCGCAAATAGACTTCTATTGATTTCGCCCCCGACAACACCCGTCAATCCGCCGGTATTGAGGTTCAGGAGGCCGCCGACACCTGCGGAATAGATTTGATCGCTTTGCCGCTGCTCGCCCGGCTTGCGGAACAGGTTGTCGTCGTCCCGCGCCTCGCCATGTCCGTTGATCACCCAATCGGCAGCAGCCGCCGGTGAGCACCAGCCGATCGCGATCAGGCAGGCAGGCAGGGCATGCAACGCGAGTCGCGCACGCACGTTGCCGCTCCTCGTCCATCGATCCTGCGTGAGAGTTAACACCACCATCCGCTCTTCTTAGCTATCGGCCATTGCCGGTCCTCGCTGCACCGCATCAAGCCCCTATCACGCCGGCAAGTGCTACGGAATACAGTCAGCTTGGCAAACGATATTTCTGCTCCAAAGCAACCGATTACATGGCAATATGGTAGATAAACGGGATGAAGTAGCCATTGACATACAGACCACCGCAGCGCACAATTTAGAACAGATGGCCGGTCATTGATCGCTCTCTCGGTGATTACACCAGTTTGGACAAGCGTTAAACCAATTTGGATGAGCGTTAAACCAATATGGACGAGTATTAATCCAGTATGAACGGTTATCAGGCGCTGGTTTAAGGGAAGCCCCGACAGCCAGATCCGCAAACAGGGCTTGAACGGGTCGTGCGGGCATGGTGATCGAATACGTTGGCCGATAGAGGGAACATGAAGAGCGTTAGTTGAGGATGCCGCAAACAATAACGTCCTGCCGCTCCGGCGGTATGGGCAAAAGAGATGAGCCAGGTTTGCAGAATGTTTGCTGCAAACTGTGTATCAAATCCTTGTAGATCTAGGTGGGCGTCATGTTTAACAATGCTTCTTTCCGGAAAGACAGCACCCCGTTGGAACCGAGCGATTTCGAGGTGAATTCTTCCTTTGACGGAGGGGCAATCCAGGGCCGGGCCGCTCATGGTGGGCAAGGCTCGACAGTCGGCAGTCAGGATCAGGACGGCATTTCCGCCACATTCGGGATCGCGCATGGCCGGGTGGACCGTGCATTTTTCCGGCTGATGGACATCCTGATAGCGGCCTTCGGCATCCTCCTGTTTGCACCGCTGCTGATTCTGGTTGCGATTGTCATGCAATTGACCAGCCCTGGCCCGCTGCTGTTCGTTCAGCAGCGCGTCGGGCGCGGCGGCGTGATGTTTCCGTGCCTGAAGATTCGCACCATGCATGTGAACGCGGCCGAGATGCTGGCGCGCCTGCTGGAAGAGGATCCCGCGGCGCGTGCGGAATGGGCAAAGGATTTCAAGCTGCGCGCTGATCCGCGGATTACCCCGACCGGCGGTATCCTGCGCAAGACCAGCCTGGACGAGCTGCCGCAGCTATTCAACGTGCTGGTCGGCCATATGAGCATCGTCGGGCCCCGCCCGATCGTTCCTGCCGAGATCGAGCGCTACGGCGCCCATTTCGCGGATTACTGCTCGGTCCGCCCCGGCCTGACTGGCCTGTGGCAGGTCAGCGGCCGTAACGACATTTCCTATACGGAGCGGGTGCAGCTCGACCGTCGCTACGCCGCCAGCAAGTCGCTGCCGCTGGATGTGACCATCATCCTGCGCACGGTGCCGGCCATGCTGCGAGCCCGCGGCTGTTATTGATCCTAGCAGGTGGTGTGTAACTGGATGACTTCTCCATCCATCGTTTGGGATCGTCGTGATCCGGCCGGTGCGACTGGCCGGATCATGGCCGTGGTTCGCCTCTGCCTGCTGCTGGTGGCGTTGCTCGCGGGCAGCATGAGCATGGCGGCAACGCCGGGCGACGATTACCGGATCGGCGCCGGGGACGTGCTGAAGGTCAGCGTTTATCGGGCGACCGACATGGAAAGCACGGTACGCGTGTCGGACCAGGGCAAGATCGTCCTTCCCGCCATTGGCGAGCTGACCGTCGCCGACAAGACGGCCGCCGAGGTGGCAACAATGGTGGCTGCCGGCCTGAAGGCGCGCGGCATCTTTCTCGATCCATCGGTCAATGTGCTCGTCACCGAATTCCACAGCAAGACTGTGTCCGTCCTCGGTGCGGTGCAAAAGCCCGGCGAGATCATCCTGGATCGCCCGAATTTAACCATTTCCGAAGTGCTGGCCCGCGCCGGCACTACCTTCACCGCGGCCTCGGGGTTCGTGTCGGTGGTCGACGCCGGCGGCACGCATGAGCAGTTCGCGCTGTCCGATCTCGCGTCGGGCGGACGCGACCGAATCGCCCGGCCGGGCGAGGTCTTCTTCGTCCAGGCCCCGCCTTCCTTCTTCATCCGTGGCGAAGTGACCAAGGCAGGCGAATATCCGCTCACGCCGGGCCTGACCGTGGGTAAGGCGATCGCCATCGGCGGCGGCCTGACCGACCGCGGCAGCGCTTCGAAGGTGCGGATCGAGCGGCACGCGCCGGATGGCACCGTGATCGTCCAGAAGTCGGTGAAGGGTGATGTCGCGTTGCAGCCGGGCGATCTGCTGATCGTTGGCGCAAGGCTGTTTTGACGGGATCGGCGGATGACCTTTCTGCAATTCCTTTATCTTCTCCGCGCCCGGCTCCGCGCGATCGCCATCGCCGCGGCGGTGGGTGGCGTGCTGGCAGTGGGCTGGATCTTGATCAGCTCGCGCACGTTCGATGCCACGGCGCAATTGCTGGTGAACGTCCGCGCACCTGAGACGGTGGGCAGCCAGTCCTTTGCCGATCAGCTCTCGCCGGATTATCTGTCGACGCAGGTGGATATCATACGCAGCCGGGCGGTCGCGATGCAGGTCGTCAAGGCGCTCGGGCTGGAGAAGGATCCCGACCAACAGGCGGCCTTCCGTGAGAGCGGCAGCACGTCCTTCCAGAACTTCCTGGTCAATCGGGTCGGGAGCGGGCTTTCAGTGGCGCCGGTCTCCACCTCGCGTGTGATATCGCTGACCTACTCCGCACCCGACGCGCAATTCGCGGCTGCGGCGGCCAATGCCTTTGCGCGCGCCTATCAGGACATCAACCTGCGGCTGCAGACGGATCCCGCACGCCAGTCGGTCGCATCCTACGAAGCGCAGGCCCGCGACGTGCAGGATCAGATCAACAAGGTGCAGATGGCGCTGTCGGAGAAGGAGCGGAAGCTCGCCGTGACCTCCGACGACGATCATAACGATGCCGAGGTTAACCGCCTGAACAGCCTTTCGACGCAACTTGCCACGTCACAGGTCGAGGCCGCCCAGCGCGGCGCACGCGCTTCGAACGGTGCCCTACCCGACGCGATTGCCAGCCCGGTGACGCAGGGGATCCAGACGGAGCTCGCCAAACTGGAAGCGCAGCGGGCGCAGCTCGCAAGCTATGCCGGCCCAAACAATATGGATCTCGTTCAGATCAACCAGCAGATCGCTGCACTGAAGCAGCAGCTCGCGCAGCAGCAGGCGCTGGTGGCGCGGGGTGCGTCCGCGGCGGCCGCACAAAGCAACATGAGCCTGGGCCGCCTGTCGGCCGAGATGGGCGCCCAGCGCAATCGCGCGATCGAGGCGCGCGCGAACCGCGACGCGGTCGCGATGCTCAAAGATCAGATCTCCAATCTGAAGCAGACCTATGAGCAGATTGTTGCGCGGCGGGCGCAGCTCAATATCCTGAGCGAGGGCGGCCAGGCCAACGTCTCCGTCCTCTCGGCCGCCACGGCGCCGACAAAGCCGGCCTGGCCACGCCCGATCATCATGCTAGCGATGGGCATCGTGGTCGGCGCCTTCCTGGGCATGGCCTATGCCGTCATCTCGGAGATGGCCGATCAGCGGCTGCGCAAGGTTGAAGACATTGAGGCCTGGCTCGGCGTGCGCAGCCTCGGCGCGATCCGGGGCGGCAAAGCGGAGGCACGGGGTGGTCTGCTGACGTCCCGGATCGGTCGCCTTCTGCCGCGACCGCAAGGAGCCTGATCAGATGGACGACGCACCTCAGATGCCGCCGACCGGAACGGGCGAGAACGCCGCCGACATGGGCGAGATGCTCGTGCGGATGGGCATCATCTCCTCCGATCAGGCGAAGGAAATCGACGCAGCACAGGGCGATGGCGGCAAATCCTATGCGGAAGTCGCGGTCGCGCTGGGACTGATCTCCTCCCAGGATCTTAGTCAGCTGATCGCGGCCCGACGCGCGCAAGCAGGCGTGCTGGACCACAGCCTGTTCCATCGCGACATCGTCGTCGCGCACCAGCCGCGTTCGCAGCAGGCGGAGGATTTCCGGGCGCTGCGCAATGCCCTGTCGCTGCGCTGGTTCAAGCATCCGGAGGGCGCGCGTTCGCTCGCCATCATCAGCGCCAACCGCCATGAAGGCCGTTCCGTTTGTGCCGCCAATCTGGCGGTGAGCTTCGCCCAGATCGGCCTGCGCACCCTGCTGGTCGACGCCGACATGCGCTCGCCGCGGCAGCATGAGCTGTTCGGCGTCAATGGCAGCCTGGGACTTGCCAGTTATCTGAAGGGCGCAGGCGCGACTGCGGATTATCCCAATATTGGCGATCCGGAATCGCTATCTGTCCTGCCGGTAGGCGACGCTCCGCCGGATCCGCAGGAACTGCTGCTGGGAGCCCCCCTGCACGATCTGATCGCGGCGGCCCAGAAGAATTGCGACGTCATCCTGTTCGATACGCCCGCCGCCAGCGAAAGCAGCGACTATCAGACCATCGCGGCCGCGTGCGGTGGCGCGCTGGTGATCACCCGTGCCGGCGAAAGCCGGGTTCGCCCCACCGCGCGCCTGATCAACGATTGCGAAGATCTGGGTATCAAGGTGGTCGGCGCCACCATGCTGTCTGACTGATCGCGCCGGCGCCGTCAGGCGCCAGTGCGGGCCAGTGGCTGGCGGATATCTCGCCGGGCAAGTGGCTTACGCCGACGATCCCGGATCGCCCGAACGCCGTCCGTCCCCATTACGGCAGCGGCCATCCCGAACAGGGAGGCGCTCATCGCACCGAAATCGACGCTGGGACTGGACACCGCGCCCGGAATGAACACGACCAGCCACGACAGTTTGGCGCCATAGAGGATCTGGCGACTGACCCGATCGGCATCCTTGGACGTCGATGCCGACAGGAAGCGCAGCAGAAACGCCGCCATCAGAGCGCCGCCCAGCACGCCGGTGCCGCTGACCAGCGCCACCGGCCAGCTCGAACTGCGCGTGGAGCCGACGCCCACGCCCAGCCAATATGTTTCGGCCAGCGCGCGCAACGATACCAGGTTCCAGGTACTGCGCTCGATGTAGGAGGCGCTCTGTGACTTATGGAAGACCATCAGGTCGATCATGCGATAGGCCGGCGCAAAGGCCTTGCTGTTGAGCAGCGCAACTAAACCCACCACAAATAACAGCGTCACCACGATTGCGCATTCGCGGAACAGCGTCCGGCGCTCCTGCGGCTCAGTGGCACGCATGAACCGGATCACCCAGTCCAGCCCCGCCACGACACAGAACATGCCAAGGCCCAGATAAGCGGAGGATGAGGTCGACAGGGCCGCCATGCCCAGCGCCATAAAGGGTGCGATGCGCGCGAGCTTGCCCCACCATCCCTCAGCCGGGATCACCCGACCGATAAAATATGCCGCCGTGCCGAACCCGGCGCACAGGCCGCCATAGGCAGACGCCTCCGGCATCAGGCCGACAATGCGCGACGAGCCCAATATCTCACCGACCAGGAGCAGCCGGTAGGTCGCGGTCCGGAACGGGGCGAGCAGGTTGGTGCCGTGGGTGGCGACGTCCAACACGCCGGTGAAGACGGCGCACAAGGTGCCGAGGATCACGGCGTTGGCGATGGTTCGCCGCCCTTCCGGGGTCGTTCCGATCAGGCTCACCGCCAACGCAACGCAGTAGGAGGCTGTCAGGTAGATGATCTGCGTATAGATCGTCATCGACGGCTTCAGCAGCTCGGGTTGGGTCGAATTGAGGCCCATGATCGTGACGTGGCCCGCAAACAGCCGTGGCATGAACAGGCTGATGATAACCGCCATGACCATGAAGGCGGTCAGCAGGCCCAGCCGCCGGGGATCCGTCATGAAGGTCCATGCTCTGCTAAGCCCGTCCCGCTCCAGCAGGACCACTGCGAGCAGAGCCACCGCGCACAAGGTGCGCGGCAGGATCGTGATCCCGCCGGTTGCTGCCGGAGGCAGAACCGAAAAGGCACCAAAACTCATCGCGCAAAACAGCAACGGCAGCGCCCATTCGCGGCGGCGCAGCATGGTCCAGCCGAACATGCTCCAGAATAGTGCATAGGCCATAGAAATTGCCCCGTAGGCGATGAGAAAGGATGCGCGCCTTCGCTCAATATGCTGCATCAGCGAAAGAGCAAAACCAAGAACCCGCCACGCCGGACGGAAAGCACGGCGAGGCGTGCCAAGCCCTGGCGGAAGCTATGTGTGCCGAACGTCCTTTCCGGTAGAAATAAGCCCCGTCAGGAGGTGTCTCATGACCCAGCGTGAAAGTCGTAACAACCTGCTCCGCCATGGTGCGATCGGTGCCGCCCTTCTCGTGATGATCGCAGGATTGACCGTCGTCGGAGGAGAAAGCGTTTCGGGCCAGAGCCCGACCGGAAATCCGATCAATCTCGACAATTACCGCCAGACCTTCGGCGATGAGTTCGACACACTCGACGTGTCGTCCAAGGGGCCGGGAACGCGCTGGACCGCGCACACGCCCTGGAACGGCGATTTCGGCTCGGCACGCTTCCTGGATCCCACTCCCGATGGCCCCTTTAAGGTCGCGAACGGCGTGCTTACGATCAAAATGCAGCGCGGCCCTGACGGAAAATGGGGCTCCGGAATTTTGTCTTCGGCCGATCCGTCGGGCAACGGTTTCCAGCAGGGCGGCGGCTATTTTGAGATGCGCGCCAAATTCCCGGAGGGAGCGGGCGTATGGCCGGCCTTCTGGCTGGGTTCGCTCGGCGGACCCAACGATCTGAAGCCCGAGGTCGATGCGGTCGAATATTATGGCGCTGACAATAAGGGCTATTACGCCAATCTGCACCTCTGGCAGAACGGGAAGGATCTTTACCACCGCAGCGCCCGGATCGCGATCCCGGCCGGTGCCGCGACCAGCGATTACCACCTTTATGGCGTTTCGATCGCGCCCGATTTCATCACAATTTACTTCGATCGCCAGCCGGTCGCGCAATTCCCGTCCCGACCGGAATTCATGCAGCGGATGATGCTACTCACGAATCTGGCCGCTGGCGGCGGCTGGCCGATCGACGGCATGCCGGATCCGTCGGTGATGCAGATCGATTATATCCGCGCCTATCAGCCGAAGAATTCCGGCTGATGGCGCGGACGCGGTGGATGCCGCCTGCCTTACGCGGCTTGGGATTCGCTCCGGATGGCGCGCAGCTTGTCCTCCCATGCAACAGCATGCCGGATGATCAAGCCCATGTCGCGCCACTGCGGCTCCCAGCCAAAGGTCGATCGGATGAGCGCGCTGTCGGCGACCAGCATCGGCGGATCGCCGGCGCGGCGCTCTGCAATGCGGCGGTTCACGCTGCGTCCCATCGTCGCCTCGACCGCGTCGAGCACTTCCGTGACCGAGAAGCCCTGGCCATAGCCGCAATTGGCGACCATCGACGCGCCGCCGGCGAACAGATGGTCCAGTGCGAGCACATGCGCGGCCGCCAAGTCGCTCACGTGGATATAATCCCGCACGGCGGTACCGTCCGGCGTCGGATAATCGGTGCCGAACACGGCGATGCCGTCGCGCTTACCCGCCAGCACTTCCGACGCGACCTTGATCAGGTGGGTGGCGCCGGCAGTCGACTGCCCCGTCCGCCCTTCCGGATCGGCGCCGGCCACATTGAAGTAGCGCAGCGCCACGTAAGCGAAATCATGGGCGCGAGCGACGTCGCGCAGCATCCATTCCGTCATCAGTTTCGATGCGCCATAAGGATTGATCGGCGCGGTCGGCGAGGTTTCGAGGATCGGGCCGGCTCCGTCCGGCTCGCCGTAGACGGCCGCAGTCGAAGAGAAGACGAAACGAGATACGCCGTTCTGCACCGCCGCCTCGATCAGCGTGCGGCTGTTAACCGTGTTGTTTCCATAATATTTGAGCGGATCGGTAACCGATTCGGGGACGACGATCGACCCTGCAAAATGCATGATCGCTTCGATACGCTGCTCGGCAAGGATGCGGTCAAGCAGCGCGCGATCGGCGATATCGCCTTCATAGAAGGGCACGTCGGCAGGAACGGCGAAGCGGAATCCGGTCGACAGATTGTCGATAACGCTCACGGCATAACCCGCGGCGAGCAGCGCAAGCACCGCATGGCTACCAATATAGCCGGCGCCGCCAGTGACGAGGATGGAACGAGGCGTGGTGTCGGTCATCATGCAAATCCTAACTGCCTGTCAGCCGGCAGTGTCGGAATTGCTGCGTCGCAACAACCCTGATGTCACCCCAATTTAGACCAATTAGCGGATCAGAAAGAGGATTGCCGCCCAGAGGCCAATGCTCACAAGGGCTGCGATTCCCCATGCCAACAGCGATATGCCACGCTTTTGCGGCCGCGCACGGGTCGCCGCCCAGGGTCCTTCGGCGGCCGATTCGGCGCGTTCTAAGCGGCGCGCGCCTTCGTGGAGGTCGCCAAGTGACGCTCTTGGCACGTCATTTTTGCCTCGCCCATTCGAATTTGGCGGCAAAATGGGGGAAATGGACATTGCGTCGGCTACTCTTGTCATCGCGGCTTTCTACCCTCTCATCTTCTTTTCTAGCATGAATTTCCAAGTAATTCATGTGCCGTTGCCATTTCGGGTCGTCGATTCCGCCCCGCAGCGTACTTTGCTGCAGTGCATCATTGTCTTTTGGACGGATCCAAGCTTGACCTTGTTTCTTCGCTTTTCAAACGCGCGGCGGTTCACCAATATCCAAAGGATTGCGCCATCATGTCACTGAAGGCGCATGTCGCGCGCTCCACGCTTTGGTCCGGTGTGCAGATCATCGGCAATCAGGCGACCTCGTTCCTCGTTTTTCTGGTCCTCACCCACTTCCTCTCGCCGGGGGACATTGGCGTGGTGGCGCTGGCGGTGTCGTTCATCGAGATCATGACTCCGCTGATGCGTGCCGGCCTGCCGGAAGCCTTGATCCAGCGCGAAACACTGGACGAACTGGAAGCCGATACCTGCTTCTGGAGCGGCGTCGCGCTCTCGCTCGTCATGGGCGCAGCCCTGTTCCTGGCGGCCCCGGCAATCGCGCGCAGCTTCGCCAGCCCCGCGCTCGGGCCGGTGCTGCAAGCCCTCTCAGCCCTGCTGCCGATCACGGCGCTCAGCGCCACCCACGAAGGGCGATTGACCCGATCCTTCGGCTTCAAGGCGCTCGCCGTCCGCACGCTGATCGCCAACCTGATCGGCGGTGCCGTCGGCGTGGCGATGGCGATCGGCGGCTATGGTGTGTGGAGCTTGGTGGTCCAACGCCTGATCGCATCCTTCTTCTCGGTCGTCTTCATCTGGATCAGCTGCCGCTGGGTCCCGCGCCTGCGCTTCTCGATGGTCGCCTTCCGCCGCATGTCGGGCTTCGGCGCGCACATGACGCTGGTGACCTTCCTGATGTCGCTGAACGGACGTATCTTTGACTTCCTGCTCGGCTTCTTCATGGGGCCGGCGGCAGTGGGCTATATGCGCGTTGCCTCGCGCGTGCTCGACATGGTCACCCAGTTTGCGGTGAACCCGCTGACATCGGTCGCGCTGCCGACGCTGTCGCGCCTTCAGCAGGATCGCCCGGCCCTGTCGCGCGCCTTCATTCGTCTGGTCCGAACGTCGGCTCTGATGACCTTCCCGGCCTATTTCGGCCTTGCGATCGTCGCGCCCGATCTGGTGCCGCTGGCATTTGGACGCCAATGGGCGGCCAGCGGCGAATTGCTGTCGATCCTGTGCCTCAGCGCCATTCCGATCACGCTGCAATATTTCACCTGGCCGGCCATGGCGGCGGTGGGCCGATCCGACCAGGCGTCACTGGGCATTTCAGCGATCGTGGCATCGGCGACGGTGATCACCGCCATCGCGGCGCCGTTCGGCCTCATCGCCGTCGTCATCGCCCATGTCGCACGCACCTACCTCACCTTGCCGCTCAGCATGTATTTGCTGCGCCGGAGCACGGGAATCGAAAGCCGACCGGTGCTGACCGCAATCCTCCATCCGCTGGCGGCTGCGGTGGTGATGGGCTTGGCCTTGCTCCTGCTGCGGCCGTTGTTGCACGATCTTCATCCGACGACGCGTGTCGCGGTGCTGATCGTGGCGGGTGCCGCGCTCTATGGGGGGCTGGTTCTGACGACCGCCCGTGCGCTGGTGAAGGACCTCAAGACGGCATTCAGCCGATCCTGAGCGGACCAAAAAAACGGCGGGTGGGGCACCCCACCCGCCGATCATGTACTCCAAGCGATTTGAAGAGCGTCAGGCGAACTGATTACGCCAGGTATCGATCGCCTCAGTGGGCAATTTGATCCGGACCGGGTCGCTGCCCTGGATCCAGGCCGCAATCTTGGCGTGATTGTCCCGGGCAACGGTCGGAAGATCGGTGTCGCGCCCGATCTCCGCGGCGCGATTGTCGACGATAACAATCAAGGCGCGCCGACGCTTCTGCATCGCGCGGATCCCGCCGTGCAGACGACTGCCGATGAAATCCACCTCTTCATTCTCCAGCACGTCGGTATAGGCGCGGACATTGGGATGGATCAGTTCGACATCGAAATGGCCGAGCGACTGCAGATATTCCCAATCTTCCGCCTGCTGGCTCCAGAAATAGACTTTGCCATAGCTATCGCAGATCTGCTTCATCAGCTTGCGATCATTGTCCGGATCCGGTCGATAAAAGGTCAGCGCGGCAACCGCCTTGTCCGCCTTGGTGGTGGGGATGGTCGCGCAATGGGCGGCGTCCAGCCGCCACATGGTCGGGCACGCCGTATTGAGCGTCTTGCGGCCAAGTTGCTGCGCTTTGCCGAGCGTGTAGCTGTCCCGGAAGGAATGAGCATATTTCTTGGACAGCACCCGCTCATAAACATAGCGCGCGTAGCGGCTGGCATTGGGATGATAATCCTGCCAGCCCACCCCCATCAGGACGACCTTGTCCTGCATCGGCGATAGATCCAGGGGAGAAATCTTCCAGTTCGCGCCACGCAGCATCTGCGACGACATGGAATTGGCGCCCCCCAGGATTCCGAACTCGCACTGCTTCAGGATCTTGCGGCCGATGCGACCGAGATAATCATGGGTCGCTACCGTCGTGAAATAAGCATCCGGCATCGCATCGAGCAATTCGTACCGAACCGCATCCATGATGATCTCGTCGCCGAGATTGTCGGACGAAACACTGGTGTCGAGGAGCGCGATAAGCCGCATGGGCAAGTTCCTATCTTTGTCTTGGCTCGCTCAAAAAGCGAAGCGGGTATCCTGGAAATATCGAAGCAGCTTCCGCCGGCGCAGCGTCGGCCGCCAGGGTGTCATCAGCATCATCTTGCGGTGCCGCGCCTCCACCTCGCGATCGATTTTCGCGATGTCATCGGCGCTTTTGCGTTTCTCGAACTCGGCCAGCACCGGATAACGGGCACGCAATGCGTCATAGTAAGGCAGGAACCGCCCCTTCCAGGGACGCGCGCCGCTGAACCATGGCTTGGCCGCGCCCGTGAAGTGGACGATCCTGGGCTTTAGCCGATCGGCCAGTCCAAGATCGGCGTAGCTGGAGATATAATTATAGAGCGGCGACAGCACTTCGCGCTGGCCGTTGAACACGAAGTTCAGCGCGCTCTGATCATGAAAGCGGCACAGGTCGGAATGTTCGGTGAAGAAGCGCAGCGCTTCGGCCGATTTGGTTCGCCAGGTATCGCGCCGGAACGCCAATATGCCGGCATTGAAGTAATCATAGGGCGATTGCAGGCCGAGCCCCGAGAGATAGGCGCTCATCCCGCGCCAATAGCCGCCGCCGTCGCCCTGATACATCCAGATGCCTTCGTTGACGGAAGCGATCTTGCCGGGAGCAACCTGATGCTCGACCAGCGGCGTAATATCGCCGAGCAACTGGATGTCGCCATCCAGATACAGGACATGATCATATTGATCGGGCAGCAGATCCCCCAGCGACAACCGGGCCAGGGTCGAATGCGGCACGTGGGTGGGATTGAAGCTGACGTCGCCGGACAATTGCAAAAGCTCAGGCGGAATCTCGGCGAAGCGGACCGGCAAATGACCGAACGCATCCTCCAGCGCGCGACGGCGATCCTGGTCGATATCCACAAGGTAAACGATGATGTCGGCCAGGGCCATGACCCGCGGCTGCGCAAGCAGCTGATCGATCACCGACATGGTCGGCATCATGAAGCCGGCATCGGTCGTGAAGATGATCAGGTGGCGCTTCGCACCACCACCTTGAGCCCTTGTTGGCACGGCGTCAGGAAAAACGTCGGTCAATGCCCTGCTCCACGAAGGCGCGGAACTGTTCATCGAACCGCTCCGGCGCAAATTTGCGCGCATGCTCCCGCGCCACTTCCGGCTCGAACCCGGGCAGCCAGCCCTCGAAGCGACGGATCGCGTCGTTTAGCGCATCCGCCGTCTGTTCGTAGAAGAACAAGCCCGTCGATCCATCGACAACCGTCTCCAATGCGCCACCGCGGCCATAAGCGATCACGGGGCGGCCGGAGGCCTGGGCCTCCACCGGTACGATTCCGAAATCCTCTTCGGCCGTGAAGATCAGCGCACGAGCGCGGGCATAAGCATCACGCAGTCCCGCATAATTGAGCCTTGTCTCGAACCGGATATTGCCCTTGGCACGCTTGCGCACGTCGGCAGCACAGGGACCGTCGCCGACGATCAGCAGCGGCAATCCGTTGGCATTGAACGCGTCCACCACCAGGTCGGGGCGCTTGTACGGCACCAGCTGGCTGAGCCACAGATAATGGTCGCCCGCCTCCCCGATGGCGAAATCGTCGATCGGCACCGGCGGGTGGATCACCTGTGCATCCCGGCCGTAGAATTTGCGAACGCGCGAGCGCACGAACGCGGAGTTGCTGGAGAAGCTATCCACCCGCGATGCACTGACGGTATCCCATAGACGCAGCTTGTGGCTGAGCATCGGCATCAGCATGCGCGTCACCGCGCCGGCCTGCGCGCGATACACGGGATATTGATCCCAGATGTAGCGCATCGGCGAATGGCAATAGCAGAGGCTCAGCGCATCGGGCCGCGTGATCACGCCTTTGGCCGGGCCGGCTTCGGACGCGATGACGAGGTCGTATTCGCGCAGATCGAACTGCTCCAGCGCCAACGGCATCAGCGGCAAGTAGCTCTGATAGCGCCGCGTCGCCCCGGGCAGCTTCTGGATGAAGCTGGTCGTAACCTTGTGCGATCGGATCAGCGCCGACATCGCATCGGGATCATAGACGTGGGTAAAGATGTCCGCCTGCGGGTACAGCGTCAGAAGCCGTTCCAACACGCGCTCGCCGCCGCGCATTGCGACCAGCCAATAGTGGATGATCGCTACCTTCATTGTCTCACAAATGCTCCGCGAGGATCGAGTCCATCCGGGCGGCGGCACCGTCCCAGCTGAAGATTTTTGCGCGGGCAATCCCTTGGGCGCCGAGCTTGGTGCGCAGCGCCGGATCATCCGCGAGCGTCAGGAAGGCATCGACCAGCCCGCGTGGATCGAGCGCGTCCACATAGAGCGCGGCATCCCCGCACACTTCGGGAAGGCTGGTGAGCGCCGTCACGACGGCCGGCGTACCGCAGGCCATCGCCTCCAGTGCGGGCAATCCGAAGCCTTCGTACAGGCTCGGATAGACCAACCCCCATGCGCCGGAGAGGACCGCCGGCAGCACCGCATCCGGCAGATAGCCGCAATGAACGACGCCATCATCGCCCACATCGCTTTCGCCGCGACCTTCCCCGAATACGCCCGCCGCGCCGCGACCGCCGATCACCGCCAACACCGTTTCGGGCGGCAATTGCGGGCGCGCGGCCTTCCAGGCCTTCAGGACGAGGTCGAGATTCTTGCGCGGTTCGCGGGTGAACAAGGTAGCGAAATACGGACGGCCGACCAAGGCCGGCGGCAATTCGCGCTCGGCCGCCGGCACCGGACGGAAGTGATCCGACACGCCGTTGGCCACGACCGCGATGCGATCCAGCCCGATGCCGAGCAGCGCGCTCAGCCGCTCCCGCGAGAATTCGGATACGGTCACGACGCGGTCGATCCGGCGCGCAAGCAGCGGCAGCAGCTGGCCGTAGAGGCGCGCGAAATTGGGCGAGAACCACTCGGGATGCTCCAGGACGGCGGCGTCGTGGATGGTCACGATCTGCCGCGCCTTGACGATCGGCCCGGTATTGCACGGCCCCCAGAGCAACTTGCCGCCTGCACGCACCGGCAGCACCAGCTGCTCCCACAGATGTCCGCGCCCGCCATTCATATCCTTGGCAGGCTCGACGATCCGATAGGGCGTCTTCAACCGGCGCGTGATCTCCGCCGCAACGCGTTGCACACCGGTCAGGCGCTGATGGCGGAAGCGTCCGTTGATGGCGAGCTCAGGCATTGCTGGCCTTTGCTGCGCGCGGCTTGGCACCCAGCCCAAGACGCTGGTTCCACCCGGCCCGAGCGGCAATCTCGAATACCACGATCGGCCCCACGACGCCCGCGCCCAACAGGATCGGCCACAGCAGCGCGCCATTCTGAAGATGCAGGGCCTTGGCCAGAACGATGCGCGTGCCGGCCACGAACAGGACGTGGAGGACGTAGATCGCCATCGCCCGTTCCCCCAAGTAGCGGAACAAGGCGGCCGCGCGCCCGGACAGCAAGGTCGCCGCAGCGAGCACGCCACAAATCCCGATCAGCGTGGCTGGGATCATCGCAAGGTAGTCGAAGCCCAGCCCCCGGGTGAAGCCGAACCACATATAAGGGACGACCAGCAGGCACGCGGCCGCAATGGGGAGGCGAAACCGCGCCATGACTGCGGGAATCCCTGCCATCTGCCCAGCAAGCGCGGTGCCGACCGCGTAGAAGATCAGCAATTCGCTGAAGAAGTGCGGGATCGTCATGCGCGGCCACAGGATATGGAAGCCGACGAATGCGATTGCACCCGCGACCAGCATCGGGACGATCGTATCGCGCCGCACCAGCAGGCGGGACACCATGTGGAACAGGAACAGCACGTAGAGGAACCAGAACTGGCTGGGTGGCGCCCACAATATCTGGATGTAATCCAGGTGCTCACGCGGCTTGTTGACGTAGGAGGACGCCAGATACAGCACCGTGATCTGGATGATCGACCAGAGGAAATAGGGCCAGACGATTGATCCGATCTGCCGCCAGGCAAACCGCCGCCGGTCGCGCGCAATCTGCCCCGGCACGAACAGCCCGCTCAGCAGGAAGAACAGCGGCATGTGGAAGCAATAGACAGCGTAGAAGCTGAACGCGGCCAGGCCGGCGCGGGACAACAGGCCGGCGGACATCAATCCGTCGATCGCGTGTCCGTGAACGACCAGCACGATGCCGATCCCCTTGGCGACGTCGACCCAACCGAGCCGCGGCGCGGCCTTGACCGGTTCTTCACGGCCGCGCGCGGACAGCACGCCTGCGGGCGCGGGATGCGTAGTTGCCATATTCTTCAGCTCAACTCGCGCGCGCGTTGCGGATCGATCCGTCCGCGCACCAGATCGCTCATGGCCAGCAGATTGCCGCGCACGCGGCCCGTCCGATCGACCCACGGCTCTGGCCGCAGCATCTTACCGAAATTGGAAGCGAGGTTGCGTGCCATCTGGATGGAGGCGAACCGCGCCGATAGGGAACCCTTGCGCCACATATAATAAGGATTGGCGACCTGCGAATAACCGAGCCGCTTGCCTGGGCTGCGCCCCCGCTTCACACCCATATGAACACCGCGGCAGCGCTGACTTTTGACGATCCGACCATATTCGGCGATCCGTCGGCTGAAATCGACATCCTCCAGCCAACCATAAAGAGGCAGGCGCTCGTCAAACGTCATGCCATGCGCCCGTACCGGCGCCATCCTGATCGCCATGTTGCAGCCGTAGCCATTATGCACGTCCCGCAGCCGTTCTGTGCCAGGCATCCGATCCGCCGCGAGCTTTGCTTGCGCGTCAGCCAGTTCCAGTCCCGGCCCCATAATACCGTCTGCGATCACTTCACCCGTGGTCATCACGACATCCGGATGGCGGGCGAACAGGTCCGCACATTCGCCGACGTAATGGGGCTCCATCACGAAATCGTCGTCCAGCATCAGGACGACATCGACGTCGGATAGATGCCGCATCAACGCATTGCGCTGAGCGCAAAGCCCTACGGGTCCGCTGACCACATCGACCTTGAACGGCAGTCGCGCAAAAGCCTCCAAATCGGCATCTTCGGGCTTGGCGGGGCATACTGCCACCCGCGCGGGCGCCCGCTGCTGGTGAACGAGTTCACCCAAGACCTGGCTCAGCGTATCGCGCCGGCCTGCCGTCGCGATCGCGACGGCAACGCTCACCTGTTTCAACTCGTCACCCCCTTGAGAACCCGGGCTCGTCAGCGCAGCGTTATTTCGCGTGTGCAGCATGTTAGCCGCCTTTCCTGACGTATCAACTTAGAGAACGGACCATTTGTGATGCTGCAGTGCAGCAAATTGATGACAAATGCGCCATGATTTTGCGCCAGAACGGTAGTCTGGAGCCGATGACCGCTTCCTGTATGGCGGCTCAGCCGAGGCCGGTTGGTCGCATCTACAGACCTACGCGCCTCACGCTCACGTACCAGGATACGCTGCCTAGCGGCGCTTAAACTTGCCCCATCCCGGTCAGAGATCGTCAGACGACCCGCCGTCAGTTCGGATGCAGATATGCATCTATGTTCCGGAACATAGCTGAAAAAGCCCATCATCCTCGATCGGAATCAAGAAGATAAGTAAATTGATTTTCCTTTTTGGCTAGGTCATGATCATGGGCAGCATAGGCATCGGCCGCGAAGCTGACGCGCCAACGGGGAGAAGACGAATGAAATGCCTCCAACGCCTGGGTGGAGTGCTGCTCGGGGCAACTGCACTGCCTCTGCTGGCGCAAACGCCCTCGACGATCGGCCCCTTCAATGTCGACGTCGCAGCCGGTGGCACTTCATATGTCGCCTCGATCGGCGATCCCCGCAGCCTTGCTCCCGCCACCGACAGCTGGACGATGCAGGCCTGGATCGAGCCCCGCATCATGCCGGCCGGTACGGCCACTCTCGCCGGGATCGGCGCGCCCGGCTCTGGCCTATTCCTGATGCTGGTCGATGGCATTCCGGCCTTGCAGTCAGCGCAAGGCCTCGTCCGTGCGCCACAGCGGCTGCCGATCGGGCGCTGGACGCTGCTTGCCGCCACGGCCGACAAGGGCGTCGCGCATCTTTACGTCGATGGGCGGGACGTTGCGCGCGGCCCGGCCACAGCCGCGCAGCTCAGCGGCGAAGCCCGGCTCGGCGGCGGCGGCTTTGGCGGACGCATAGCCGGTTTCCGCTATGCTCCCACGGCCATCCCGGCGGCCGAGATCCGCACGCTTGCCGGGCGGGCGCCCGACCCCGACCTCACCATCTTTACGCTCTCCAGCCCGACATGGCCGGTGCAGGTTCGCCAGATGGCGGGGCAGGTGACTCCGCAACCGGCATGGACCCGGCCCAAGAGCGGCGCCCCCGCCCAGAAAGCTGTCGCCAAGCCGGAAGCTAAAGGGCCGGCGCTATCGCCGCGCGCGCCCGGAGTTTGGACGGTCGCCGGCTGGCGGATGGCCGAAGGATCAGCCTTGCAGGCGCCGGACGGGGCGACGATCTCGCGCCCCGGTTATGGCGCGGGCCGTTGGTATGCCGCGACCGTGCCGGGCACCGCCTTGACCACCTTGGTGGATCGTGGCGTCTATCCCGATCCCGCTTATGGCCTGAACAACCTCGCCATTCCGGAACGGCTTGCCCACCAGGATTATTGGTATCGCACCGAGATCGACGTGCCCGCCGATGCCGCCGGCAAGCATCTCGCCCTGCTCTTCAAAGGCGCGAACTACGCGGCCGAAGCCTGGGTCAACGGCGTGCGCGTCGGCGACATGAAGGGCGCCTTCATTCGCGGCCGCTTCGACGTGACCGGAAAGCTGTTGCCGGGCCAGCGCAATGCCATTGCGGTGCGCGTCTCTCCCCCACCCCATGCCGGTATCACGCATGAGGAATCGCTGACGGCCGGTGTGGGTGAGAATGGCGGCATGATGATGCTGGATGGCCCGACCTTCTCGGCCACCGAAGGTTGGGACTGGATCCCCACCATCCGCGATCGCAATACCGGTCTGTGGCAGGGCGTGGATCTGGTGGCTACCGGCGATGTGCAGATCGGCGACGCGCAGGTCATCACGACATTACCCAATGCCGACAACAGCATCGCCAACGTCGCGATCGAAGTACCCCTCACCAATGTGACGGATCGGCCGGTCACGACCGAGCTGCGCGCCGCCTTCGACGATGTCAGCGTCACCAAAAGCGTGACACTGGCGCCGGGCGAAACCACCGTCGCCTTCACGCCTGCCGAGTTCCCGCAGCTTGCCGTACGCAATCCGAAGCTCTGGTGGCCGAACGGCTATGGTGCGCCCGATCTGCATATGCTCCATCTCACCGCCGGCGGCTCCGATGCGAAGGACGTCCGCTTCGGCATGCGGGAGATCACATACGAATTGTCCCTGATGGACCATCAGGGCGCGCTCCGCCGTGTCTTGGTCGATCCCACCAAGGCGCGCTCGCTGCACCAGCAGGTGATCGATCATCGGCATCAAGCCATTCGGCAGGTGCCGAACGGCTGGGCCTACAGCTTTGCAACCGGCGGGGAGACGTCGCCCGCGATCACGCCGATCGCCGGGGACGAAGGCCTCTCCCCCTTCCTCGTCCTGCGCGTGAATGGCGTGCGCATCGCCGCGCGTGGTGGCAGCATCGGCATGGACGATTTCATGAAACGCGTGGATCGCGCGCGGCAGGAGCCTTATTTCAAGCTCCACCGCGACGCGCACATGAACATCATCCGCAACTGGATGGGCCAGGATACCGGCGAGACCTTCTACGAGCTCGCCGACGAATATGGCCTGATGGTGTTCAACGATTTCTGGGAATCCACCCAGGATTATAACATTGAGGCACAGGACGTTCCTTTGTTCCTCGCCAATGCGAAGGACGTCGTCCGCCGCTTCCGCAATCATCCCTCCATCGTTGTCTGGGTCCCGCGCAACGAAGGCGTGCCGCAGCCGATCCTAAACGAGGGCATCGAGAAGCTGATCGAGCAGGAAGACGGCACGCGCCTGTATATGGCGTCGTCCAACCGCATCTCGCTCCAGAATAGCGGCCCCTATAACTGGCGCGAGCCGGCCTCCTATTTCACCGAGCATGCCAAGGGTTTCTCGGTCGAGCTCGGCACGCCCAGCTTCCCGACGCTCGAAAGCTGGAAGCGGACGATTCCCGCCCCGGATCAATGGCCGATCAGCGACGTCTGGGCCTATCATGACTGGCACCAGACCGGGAATGGCGCCGTCGCCAGCTATATGAAGGCAATGGATACGGAATTCGGACCGGCCACCAGCCTGGGGGATTTCGAGCGCAAGGCGCAGATGCTGCAATATGTGAGCTACCGCGCCATCCTCGAAGGCTTCAACGCCGGGCTGTGGACCACCAACAGCGCGCGCATGTTCTGGATGACCCAGCCGGCCTGGCCGTCCTCCGCCTGGCAGATCTTCTCCTCCGATTACGATACGCATGCCGCCTTCTACGGCACCAAGAAAGCGTCGGAGCCGGTCCACGTCCAGATGAACCTGCCCGATTACAAGGTGATCGTGGTCAATAACGGACGTACGGCCCTGGCCGGCGCGACCGTGCACGCCCGCGTCACCACGCTCGACAACACGCTGGTCAGCGAACGCAGCGCGCCGATCACAGCCGCTGCCGGCCTGACGGCAGATGCCTTCATGCTCGATCTTGCCCCGGCGCTTCAGCAAGGGGTCGTCCTGGTCGCGCTGGACGTGACGAGCGCATCGGGCGAGATCCTGTCGCGCAACACCTATTGGCAAGGCCGCGACGAGGCCGCCTATCGCGCGCTCGGCGCGATGCCGCAGGTCAAGGTGACCGCCACCGCCTCCAGCCGGAACGACGGCGCGGATCGCGTGACCAGCGTCGATCTCACCAATACCGGCCCGGCTGCGGCGCTCGCGACCAAGCTCACCCTGTTCGGCTCGAACGGCGCCCAGATCCTGCCCGCTTACTTCACGGACAATTACGTGTCCCTGATGCCCGGCGAGAAACGTCGGATCGAGGTGCGCTACCCCGCCAGTGCGGCGAAGGGCGCTGTAGCGGTGAAGCTGCGGGGCTGGAACGTGGTGCCGACCTCCATCACCGCGCGCTGATCCGCGGCGAAGCAGGCGCGTCTAACGGTGGGGCCGCGCCGGCCTCCGCATACCTCATGCGCCTTTCGACAACCGCATCGAACAGCGTCTGCGTTTCATGACCGTTCCAGGAGATAGCAACGCGCACGCTCTCCGCTTGCAAGCGCCTGCCCTCGCCGCCTAGCAGCGCGCATGCGCATTGCTCTGTTCGAACCCGAAATCGCCGGCAATGTCGGTGCGGTCCTGCGGCTGGGCGCCTGCATGGGCGTGGCAGTCGATCTGATCGAGCCGATGGGGTTTGCCTGGGACGACCGCCGCGTCCGCCGGACGGCGATGGACTATATCGACCATGTCGTTGTGACCCGTCATACCGGCTTCGACGCGTTTCGGGCGGGCATCGGCGCGGCCCGGTTGATCCTGTTCACCACCAAGAGCAGCGAGTCCGCTTATGACTTCCGGTTCAGGGTCGACGATATTCTCCTGTTCGGCAAGGAAAGCGCGGGCGTGCCCACGATGATTGCAGAGAATTGCGACGGGCGCATTCGCATCCCGATGCGCCCACAGGTACGTTCGATGAACCTTGCCACTACGGCCGCGCTGGCAGTGGGGGAAGCTTTGCGCCAGACGCAGAGGCTGCCCGAATAGATGCCGCTCAGCGCGGCCTGTGCTGCGTCCCCACGCCCGGCGTGATGAAGATCGCCGTCGCGGATGTCCCCGCGTCTACGTCGGCGGTATGCCAGCTGCAGGGCGGATTGATGACATAATCTCCCGGGCCCAACACGACGCTGTCCGTCGACCCATCGGCATGCTCCTGATGGAGCACGATCTTACCAGCGGTACAGATGACCAGTTCCGCGCCCCGTGGATGCATTTCCCAGCTCGCCCACGACTCGCTGAAGCTGAATTGAGAGACGAGTCGTCCCTCGGCGCCGTCCTCGGCATGGCGCGCCGTATAGGCCGCATACCAGCTTTCGTCGGTGAATTCCGGCTCGATCGACGCCGAGGCGCCAAGACCAAGATGGGCAGGGTTGGTCGGCAGATGGGGCATGATGGAAATGCTAGAATCTCTGCCGACGCAAAGCCAGCGCGACCGCTCCGCGCGGTCCGCTCCCGTCAATCGTAGCGATAGGGATTCCGGTCGATCGTGGTCGTGCCGCGGGTCTGGTTGCAGAGAAAAACCTTGCCGGTGAAGTAGATGCCGGGCTCCTTGATCGTCTTCGCGATCTCGAACGCATGGCGCAGATCGTCGACCGACATATGCACCGGCGCCTCGTCCGGCTGCCAGGTAGTGCCATAGGGATAATCCACCCCCGCGTTGCTGATCTCGATATGGCAGCCCATCACATGGCTGACGGGATGCGTATCCACGAACCGGATCAGCCGCTGCATGCTGTCGAACCAGGGCTGCCAGAAGCTGATATAGCAGCGCCCGCGATAAAACATGTCCCCCGTGAACAGGATGTAGGTGTAGCTATCGTAAAAGGCGCATTCGGATATGACATGGCCGGGCGATCCCCAGATCAGGATTTCGCGGCCGCCCAGATCCAGCGATACGCGCTGCTCCGGAAAATTGGTCATTCCCCAGAAGCCGAGCATCTCTTCGTGGGTCAGGCCCATGTAGCGCGTGTTGGGCCGATCGGCGAACTGGTTGACCGCAGCATAATGATCCGCGTGCAGGTGCGAGAAGGCCACCAGCAATTCCATATCCGCCGGGTTGCGCCCGTTCCGCCGGCACCAGCCGGCGATGCAATCATCTACGACGCCCCGCAAATCCCAGTCGGTGCGCAGCTGGGTGAAGCCCTCATCCAGCAGCAGCACGCGATCATTGCCGAAGTAGAGCGGCGCGAACGGCGCTTCGTAGCTATAGGCCTTGTTCTGACGCAGGATCGCGGTGTGCGGATTGTACCAATGCACCTGTACCGGTGGATCCTGGTTATCCATCAGCGAGGACGAGCCGCAGATCCACTTGGCAGGGAAAGCGCCCGGCGCCGCGTCGGCGCGTTTGAAATCGATGCGCGGACCTGGCGCCGGGACGGCCGCCCGCAGCACCGATTGGACGGGCACGACCGCGGCAGCGGCCGTCAATGTCAGAAAGTCTCTACGCTGCATCAGATCTCACGCTTCGAAGGAAAACAGGCAGCCGATTTCAGAAGGGCCGGGGCGGGTCGATGTTGGGCACGCCCTCCGGCCACACCCGCGTGCGCTGGTCGGGGCTCACGTCGTTCAGCAGGATGAAATCGGGGCGGATCAGCATCAGCGATTTGCCGGCCACCTCGTGTGCATAACGCACCCCCTCATCCAGCAGGGCAGGGTCCATCTGCAGCACGCGCTCGTACGGCTTATAGGTGGCGAAGCGAGGATAGGCTTTGCCGGGCACGAACATCATCTCGACATGTCCGCCCAGGATCCACTTCACGGGATGCTCATCTCTGAACTGCCGCAACCGTTCGAGCGAGGTGACGAAATCGCGATCGTTGGCGATCTGGATCTTGCCCGGATAGAAAAGGTCGCCGGTGAACAGCAAGTCGCAGTAAGGATCGTACAGGCTGATCCCGTCCTTATGCGTGCCGGGCGTCGGGATCACGTCAACCACGCGGCCGCCCAGATCGATCTTGCCCGTGCCCGCAGGCCAGGAGGCAAGCCGGTGAAAACGTTTCATGAGCGCCGGCGGTGTTGGCTGAAGCGTCGTATGCGGTCGGCCGGCAAACTGCCCCAGCCCCTGATTCTGCGCGACGTCTTCGCCGGACGTCATCACCACCGTCAGCGGCAGATTGGGGCGGCGCCGGGCCTGACCCCAGCGGGTCATGATCGCATCGACCGTATCCCGCAGCGGATAATGGCGTGCGTTCGCGGTCGCGCCGGTGTCGATCAGCAGCGCGCGGTCATTGCCGAACAGAAGATAGGTGAACGGCGCTTCCCAGTGGCTGCAGACATTCTGGCGCAGCAGGAATGTGTCTTCATTATACTGCATCACCTGGATGCGCGGATCGCGGTTCTTTGCCGCTACGTTGGAACCGTACATCCAGCGCAGCGCGATGTTACCGGGCGCCGGTCCCTCGCTCTCATAATCATGCACCACCGGTTCCCGCTCATGCAGGGGAACGGCGGTGTCGGTGTTCCGCACACCGGGCGGATTATAGCCCAGCGCGGGATTGCCATTAGGGTAAGCCGATCCGGTCGCCGATGCGGGATTGCCGTTCAAATTGGGATTGTACGGAACGAGACTGGGCACGGTGGCAGGCGGCATCGGCATTCTCGGGCAGGAGGAACGGGCGCCGGTCTCTCCCCCCAAGGTGTAAGACCAGGTGGCGAAGCTGCGGCGTCGGCAAGACGCGCCGGCACGAAATATCTCATGCAGAACGAGCTACGTATCCCGCCCCGCCTGCATGTTATGGCCTGAGCGCGGGCCGATCGGCCTTAAGTCAAATGACGTACCGGGATGCGCTTAACCAGCTGACGCGGGATCGGCGCTCGCGGATTCTGGCCGAAGGTGATCGATCCTATCGTCGCCCTCTCGACCGAAACAGTCATCTGGTTCGGAACGCCTGTAAGCCGCCCGATGCGAGCGACATTCATGAACCCTTGTTAGAGCTTCCAGTGGGTCAATCGATCGATCAACCGACGTGCGAATCCACGCAGCACGGCTGTTTCCGTCTGCGGCGCCTGTGCGACCGCGTCAGATCGCGCACTTCTCGCCTTTTGTGCATCGAGCCCCATTCGTTCAAATTCCGCTTTGGGAATGAGGCGCACCTTTGGGGATCGCGAAAGCCAATCGCGCGTGAAATCCCGGACCGATCGCTCTTTGCTCAGGCTGAAAAACTGGTCGTCCAAGCGATCAAGCGTGGAGGACCGGGGTGTGTCCGGCGTCGCCGCCACCTCTTCGGGGTGCTGCTCGGCCCAAGTGATCATCGCGGCAACGAGCCGCGCATAGGCATCGGCCCCGATCATCTCCAGCCCCTTCAAGGCGGACCGATATACGGGCGTGTGGTTGTTGCGGTTGTGGAAATATTGGTCGTGGCCACCGTTATTGACCTCACCCTCATACTCCGCCGCATGGTAGAGGTTGATGGCATCATCCGTGCCGTCGGTGTTCCAGAGGACATCGAACGACAGCTTCGCGCTCGTGATCCAGCAGAATGACTCAACCGCGTCGGACGGGCGCCCCAGGCTCCCCTCGGGCAGGAAAATGAGGTTATCGGCCATATTTTCTCCCGTCGTGAAGCGCGCACCAGCGGGTCGTGATGGCGGCTTTCAGCTTGTGCCGGGATCGGCGTGGCTGCCCGCAATTCTTCGCGCCTGGCCGCATGATGAAGCGTCCGACGAACGATCGCAAGGCAAGCCGATCAGAGGCCGAGAAAAGGAACGGCCAGGATGCGCGAGCCTTGGGCCTCCACGCGCATCCCGGCCGGTCCGGAGACAGCGATAGCTATCCCGCTCGGGCATGTGCGTCGAGGTTTACAGCCCGTCGACGCTCTTGCTGACGAGGATGTTCACGGCCACGCGGCGGTTCTGCGCCTTGCCTTCCGGCGTATCGTTGCTGGCCAGCGGATCCGCCTTCGCCATGCCGGTCGGGGTCAGCATCCGATAGGGCTTCCAGCCGCACGCCTGCTGCAGATAGTTGATCACGCGATTGGCGCGCTTCTCGCTGAGTTCCTGGTTGAGATCGTCTCCACCGGTGGAGTCGGTATAGCCGACCACCAGCATCAGGGCATTTTCCATGCCCTCCGCCGAGCTCGCTGTATTGCACAGCGCCGCCTTGTCTTCCGCCGACAGCACCGCCTTGCCGGTGTCGAAATGGACGTTGGTCGTGGCCTTGATGTTATATTTGTCGATATCGGCCATGCGGCCCTTCAGGGCTTCGGTGGCTGCCGTCTGCTCGTCGAAGCGCTGGGCGGTGCCGTTACGGATCATCGACGCGGTCTTGAAGTCGTTGTTGCGGAACTTGATCTGGCTCGCCACCAGGGCATCGTTCGATTGATCGGCGCCAAAGCGCACCGTCTTCACCGACACGGGCAAGCCGTTGAGCAACGCCGCAGCGTCGCGTTTGCCGTGGCTGCTGAACAACCCGCCACCGGATCTGATTTGCGTTGCATCGTCGATGGCGATGATGGTGCTGGTGCCATCTTCGGCAGTGACCTTCAGCTTGTCGCCGTTACGCGCGGAAATCACGCCCTTGATCTCTGGCCCATCCGTCTTCCGGCCATTGACGACTACATTCGGATCGGATGGATCCTGCACTTGCGCGAACACCACGCCGGACGCCGATAATGCGGACGCCGCCAGCAGGATGCGGACGCCCGACTTTTGAGACATGACAGCCATTCAGCTTCTCCCTTTCGATCACTCTGCCGCAAGGGTGTCCACGAAACCTGTCGGGCAGATGAATGTCGCTCAATCGGCTTTGCGGGAGCGGCCAATCGGGGCGCGGCGTGCGGCGAATGGATCACTCGCAACGCCTGTGATAGGGGCCGGAGGACACGCAAAAGGTTACAAAAACCGACTCATTGAGGCGCTTTCGTGCGCCACGGCCAATGTCCGTCTGGCGTGGCGGAATGGCAATGCTAAGGCGTTCTCGTACCGGATATTCCATCGTGAAAGTGGATGCCGGATCGGAGGAAATCTGATGCGTATGAATGTGCTGTTGGGCGTCGCGTTGTCCGCGTTGCTGGCAGGTCCGGGTTCGACCCAGATCGCGCTGGATCCCGCCAATAAATTCTCGGTCGAATGGAATGCGCGGCTCGGTTCGGACTGGCCCTATCTGGCCCGCTATCGCGCGGCCAATGCGGCGCTTGCGCCGAATTCCAAACATCCCCGCATCGTCTTCATGGGCGATTCCATCACGGACAATTGGGCCAGCATGTGGCCGGAATTCTTCAGTAACGATCGGGTCGGCCGCGGCATTGGCGGCCAGACCACGCCGCAGATGCTGACGCGCTTTCGCGCCGACGTGATCAATCTTCGCCCGGCGGTCGTGCAGATCATGGCCGGCACGAACGACATCGCCGGCAATACCGGCCCGATGACGCCGGAGGAAACGCAGGGCAACATCCGCTCGATGGTGGAGCTGGCACATGCCAACGGCATCCGCGTGATCCTGGCCTCGATTCCGCCTGCGGATCTGTTTCCTTGGAAGCCGGGGCTGGAGACCGGCAGCAAGATCGTGGCGATGAACGGCTGGCTGAAGGCTTATGCCGCGCGCGCCGGCTGCATCTACGCCGATTATTGGACCGCGCTGAAGGGCCCGGGTCTGGGCATCCGCGAGGGGCTGTCCTCCGATCACGTTCATCCGACGCGGGCCGGCTACGAGGTGATGGCCCCGGTTGCGGAACGTGCGATCAAGCAAGCGCTGGCGCTGCCCGCGCCCCGCAAGACCGCTGTCGATTGACAAGGCCGGGCCGCCCGCAATCCCGGCCGCTCACCTTCCATCAGCCTGAAGTGGACAGACTCTGATGATCCTCACCGCCCTTGCCCTGGCCGCCGCCACGCCCGGCACCATCGTGTCCACCACCAACGGCGCGATCGCCGGCGAGGCGATGCCGGATGGCCGCCGTCTGTTCCGAGGCATCCCATTCGCGCAGCCGCCGGTCGGGCCGTTGCGCTGGCGTGAACCGGTCGCGGTGCCGCACTGGACGAGCGTGCGCGACGCCACCCATTCCGCGCCTGCCTGTCCGCAGATCGACTATGGCTGGAACCATGCGGCCGCCGCCCGCCAATCGGAAGACTGTCTCTATCTGGAGGTCGCGACGCCGGCCTCGCCCGCCAGCAAGAAGAAGCTGCCGGTCATGGTGTGGATCCATGGCGGCGGCAATCGGGCCGGCAGCGGCGCCGACACGACGGGATCGGATTTCGGCAAGGAGGTCGTGCTCGTCACGGTCCAATATCGGTTGGGCGCGCTGGGCTTCCTTTCGCATCCGGCGCTGACAGCCGAATCACCGCACCACACGTCCGGCAATTATGCGCTGATGGATCAGCAGGCGGCCTTGCGCTGGGTGCAGGCCAATATCGCCCGCTTCGGCGGCGATGAAAGCAACGTCACCATCTTCGGAGAGTCCGCCGGCGCGCAGGACGTGGGGCTGCAGCAGCTGTCGCCGCTGGCGCGGGGCCTGTTTCACAAGGCGATCGAAGAAAGCGGCACCGCCGGCTTCGGCATCCCGCCCCGCACGCTCGCAGAGAATGAACGGATCGGCACGCTGCTCGCGCAGGCAGCCGGGGCACCCGCCAATGCCGATGCGGCTACGCTGCGGGCGCTCCCGGTGGAGACGCTGCTCAAAATCTCCGAAGACAGCAAGATACCGGGTCTCGCTTCAGACAGTTTCATCTGGCTGGCAGCAACGGCGGATGGCTGGGTGTTGCGCGCGCCCCCGGCGACCACGCTTGCCCGCCGGGAGGGGGCCCGCGTGCCGCTGATCATCGGCTCCAATAGCCGGGAATTCGCCTATCTCGGCGCGAAAGATCCGCTCGATCGAGCGATCTCCACGGGTTTTGGCGCGAACGCGGCACAAGCGCGTTCCTTTTACGATTCAACGCCGGATCCTGATCCGGAACGCGGCGATCGTCGGCTGCAAGTATCGACCGATCTCATCTTCGCCTGCCCCGCCGGCGTGGTCGCCGCACATCATGCAGCAGCTGGTTTGCCCGTCTGGCAATATGAGTTCGGCTATGTCGGCCCCGGCGGCAAACCGGTCGTTCATGCCGGCGAGCTTCCTTATGTGATGCAGGCGGGTGCACGCCTGCCAGCGGGTGCGCCGCCGATGCACGCTTATTGGCTCAACTTCGCGCGGACCGGCGATCCGAACGGCGCCGGCCTACCGGCTTGGCCGGGTTATGCGCCGGGCAAGCGCTATGTGCGCTTCACCGATCGCGGCGTTTCAGAGGCGAGCAACCTGCGCGGTGACGTGTGCCGCCTGCGCAATGCGCCCTGACCTCAGCTTGCCGGCCACAGATGCGCGGCCCCGCGCACGCCGGAACTATCGCCCCATTTGGCCTGGACGATCTTGCCCTGCCAACCATCGCTGAACGTGTGACGGTCAATGACGGCGGGTAGCCGCCCGTACAGCTCGGTCACGTTGGACATGCCGCCCCCCATTACGAAGCAGTCGGGATCGAGGATATTGGCGATGATCGCCAGCCCACGGCCGAGCCGATCAATATAATCGTCGAGCGTGGCGGCCGCGATGGGATCGCCGTTGCGGGCAAGCTCCACAATCTCCTCGCCCTTCAACAGCCGGCCGCTGCGGCGTTCGAAATCCTTGCGGAAGCCGGTGCCGGAAATCCATTTCTCCAGACAGTTGCGCTGGCCGCACCAGCAATCCGGCCCGGGCAATTCATCTTCGCGCGCCCACGGCAGTGGGATGTGGCCCCATTCACCGGCAATGCCGTTCGCGCCTTCGATCAGTTCGCCCCCCACCACGACCCCACCGCCGCAGCCTGTGCCGATAATCACCGCAAACGTCACATGTGCGCCCGCCGCAGCGCCGTCGCGCGCTTCCGACAAGGCGAGACAATTCGCATCGTTGGCGATGCGCACTTGGCGGCCGGACGCGTGTGCGAGATCCTCGCGAAAGGATGATCCGTTCAAATAGACGGTGTTGGCGTTGCGCATCGCGCCCGTGCGTGGCGAAATCGACCCTGGCAGGCCGACACCGATCGATCGGACCTGCCCCACCTCCGCCTCGACTGCCGCCACCAGATCGGCAACGGCCCGAATTGCCGCAGGATACGTGTCCGGCGTTGGCACGCGCTGGCGGACGAGAAAGGCGCCGTCGCCGCCCAGCGCGGCCGCCTCTATCTTCGTTCCGCCGAAATCTACGCCAATCTGAATCACACGCTCGCCTCGTCTGTTCGCGACATCAATGGCCGGCCGCCGGGGCCGCCGCGCGTGCCACGACCGGAGCGCGGGCAGCCGCCAACGCAAAGCCGGCAATCAGCAGATAGCAGAGCATCGGCACCTGGAAGGCGGTGGACCGGCTGGTGGTGATGTCCGCGACATAGGCGAACACAAGCGGCACCAGCGCGCCGCCGACGATCGCCATGCACAGCAAGCCCGCCACCGCGGCGGCCGGTGCGCGCGATCGTTCCAGCGTTAGCGTGAAGATCACTGGGAACATGATCGCATTGAACAGGCCGATCGCAATGGCAAGCACGGCCGCGGCCCGTCCGTCGATCTGGCTGACGATCAGACAGAGGATCGCTGCCACAGCGGCAACGAACAGCAACAATCGACTGGCGGGGATGCGGGTCAATAGCCCGCTGCCCAGGAAACGGCCGATCATCGCGCCCAGCCAATAGAGGCTGACGAGCTTGCCGGCCTCGACGGCGCTTAAGGCGAGGATGTTGGGTTGCTCAAGGAAGTTGACCATCGTCGAGCCGATCGACACTTCCGCGCCGACATAGAGGAAGATCGCACCCGCACCGAGCAACGCCCATTTTGACCGGAATGCCGCGCCGATGCTCGCGGCATCTTTATCGACGGCAGGCGCCGCTGCCGTAATTCGGCCGCGTACGCTGAACAGAAAGATCGCCAGCAGGACGATGACCCCCGCGATGAAATAATAAGCGAGGTCGAGCCGCCCGAGCGACTCCACGATCTTGGCTTCGCTGGCCTCGCCGCCCGAGAACAGGCCGCCCTGCAGCAGCGTATGCGCCGCGACATAGGGGCCGATTACCGTACCAAGCGAGTTGAACCCCTGGCTCAACACCAACCGGAAATGCGACTTCTCCGGCGGCCCCAGCACGGCCGAAAGCGGATTGGCCGACACCTGCAGCAGGGTGATACCGCTGGCGATGATGAACAGCGCGACGAGGACGATCGTGTAGGTACGCCAATGGGTGGCGACCGGCATCAGCAGACAGCCCACCACCATGATCGCCAGTGCCAGTATGATCGAACGCGCCGCACCCAGGCGCGAAACGACCAAAGCGGCCGGCAGCGACACGACACCATAGGCCATGAAGAAGGCGAACTGGGTCAGGAAGCCCTGTGTATCGGTGAGGGTGAAAATTTCCTTCACCGCCGGGATCAGCACATCGTTGACCGACGTCACGGCGCCCCAGATGAAGAACAAGGTCGTTATGTAAACGAATGCCAGCCCTTGGCGCGGTGCATTTGCAGCCACTGCGTGCCTCCCCCTGAAGCGCGCCTGAGCGGCGCTTGCCGAACCTCTAATCAGCCCCGGCTAATTACGAAAGAGATTTGTTTTATTCAGCTGCGACCTGCCTGCATCAGCGCTGACTCGGTGGGCAAGACGCGATCGAGGAAGGGCAAGATCGCTGCACCGATTGCCGGTGCGTCGCCGGACGTGGCGGCGCGCAATACCGGTGCGATAGCGGGCGCCCGCACCTTGCCGAGCGCATCGTTGAGCCGCATCACCAGCGCATCGATCAGCGGTTCGGGCAGGCGCCCGCCGATCAGCACGGCCGCAGGATTGACCAGGCAGTTCACTGCGACCAGCGGGTCGGTCAGCGATCGTGCGGCATCATCCAGCCAGCCGCGCACCACCGGCATCTCCTCCGACAAAGCATCGATACCCTCGATCGGTTCGCCTGCTGCCTCCATGCGCGCGAGCAGCGCCGACAAAGACACCGTATCCTGCACCGTTGCCCCCGCTTTGGCGGCCGACGGATCGGGCAGAAAGCCGATCTCGCCGCTGCGCGCGGTCGCGCCGCGGACGTAGGTGCCGTCCATCACCAGGCCGCCGCCCAGGCCGGCGCTGATCAGCACGTAGAAGAAGCTTGGCTGCGTCAATCCGCTGCCGAACTGCGCCTCGCCGATCGCGGCAGCGGCCGCGTCATTATCAATATGGACCGGAAGCGGCAGCACCTCCCGCACCAATTCGGCCACATCCAGCTCGTTCCAGACAGTATAGCCTTCCGGGCGATGCGGCAGCGCGACGCTGCCAAGATCATCGGGCAGGGCCACGCCGATCCCGATCAGCCGCTTCTCGTCGATCGCGCCCGACGCCCGGATCGCCGCGACCTCGTCGCGCAGGCAGCTGCGCACATGTTCCGGCATGGCGAAGCTGATTTCCTTGACGGCACGCGTGCGCACATTGCCGGCCAGATCGAGCGAGACGATCGTGTAATGATCGCGATCGATGTTGATGCCGATCGAAAAGCAGCCGTCCGGATTGACCCGCAGCCGCAAGGCCGGCTGCCCCCGCATACCGAACCGCCGGCCCGCTTCCGCGATCAGCCCCAGATCAAGCAGCCGGCGCGTGATATTCGCGATCGTCGGCGGCGTCAGGCCCGTGATCGTCGCCAGATCCGATCGCGTGGTCTCATCCGCAATCCGGATCGCCTGCAGCACGATCCGCTGATTATAATCGGCAGCCCGTTCCAGATTGGTGCCCGACAGGCTGCCTGCGAGGCGGGTTCCGCGATCATCAGCGCCGATCGTACCATCATGCGCTGCAATTGCCGTCCTGATCGCGCTCGCCACCCTATCTCCCTCCGTGGCCATCCCCACCCCGATCCGACGCTATCATGCTGTGCCCAATGAAGCACGGCTCAATCGCCTTTGCATTCACATCATCATTATAAATGAAAATTACATTCTTTATTATTGACAGGCATCGCGGCTGGTCACAAGACAGCAACAATCAAGCGGCGCGTACAGCCGCGAAGGCTTCAGGCGAGGATCATAGCGAACGGCATAGCCGCTTCGCCTTTCTCTTCTGATGTCGTTTGCAAGCGCCAGAGGGGGAACATCGTGAAGCCCATCATCCATACCCATCGTGCCCATCTTTTGGCCGCCGCCTCGCTGATCGCGCTGGTGCCTGCCGCCGCCCTTGCCCAGCAAAGTTCGACGACGCAGGGCACCAATGCCGTTGCGCCGACCGATCAGGCGGCAAGTCCCAGCCAGGTCAGCGCCGACGCAGCCGGCGAAGCCGTCGCTCCGACGACGCCGGCAAGCGCGACGGCCGCCGAACCCGACGAAGTCGTCGTCACCGGCATCCGCGCCGCGCAGCAGCGCGCGGTCAGCATCAAGCGCAATGCCGCGTCCGTCGTCGATGCCATTTCGGCCGAGGATATCGGCAAGCTGCCCGACGTCACCATTTCGGATTCGCTGCAGCGTATTCCGGGCGTGCAGATCCTGCGCAGCGCAGGCGAGGGTTCCACCGTCAACATCCGCGGCTTGCCGCAGGTCACGACCCTGCTCAACGGCGAGGCCTATCTCGGCGCGCAGTCCATCACGACCGTCCAGCCCAACTTCCAGGACATTCCGTCGCAGCTCTTTTCGGGTGCCGACGTGATCAAATCGGCGACTGCCGACCTGCTGAATGCCGGTATCACCGGCACGGTCAATCTGCGTACCCGCCGCCCGTTCGATCTGAAGTCAGGCTTCACCGTCGCGGGTTCGGCCGAAGGGCAATATGGCGACCGCGTCAAAAAGCTCGACCCCAAGGTCAACGCTTTGGTAGGCTGGCATGGCGCCGATTTCGGCGTGCTGGTATCGGCCGCCTATGCCGATGTGAACCTTTCCAATTCGCATAACGGCATCCAGGAAGGCTATGGCGCGGCGCTGCATAATGAGCAGTTCAACACCGCCGCCAACCCCACCGGCGACGTCGACAGCAATGGCGGCTTCTCGCCCGCCAACCGGCCGCACGGCACGATCGTCGGCACCGGTCGCGACGTTAACGGCAACGGCAGCTCCGACGATATCTTCATCGTCCCGCAGGGCTTCACCGGCTGGGATCGCGTCAACGAGCGCCAGCGGCTAGGCGTCAACGGATCGTTCCAGTGGCGCATCAACGACGCCTTGCAACTGACCGGCGATGCCTTCTTCACCCGCCAGACGGAATATGACCGTACCGCCGGCTTCCAGATGCAGGACGTGAACTGGCAGGCGGCCGAATTCGTGCCCGGTCAATCCCGCGACACAGGCCGGAAGATCACGCAGACGGTCAACGGTATCAGTCACACGTACAATCTGAACACGACCCAGGTCTATAATTACGATCTCGGCAACTTCGATTCGTACGCGCAGACAGATCGCTACAAATCGCAGTCACAAAACTACAATCTGGAACTGAAGTTCGACAATGGCGGCCCGCTGACGCTCAACCTGCGCGGCATCTATGGCAAGGCGCACAACAATTACGATCAGTCCTATGCGCAATTCAGCCTGTCGAACGGCGCGCAATGGCAACCCGGCGGGATCGGCATCTATCCGGACGGCGCGCGCGCGTTCAACCCGGGCGGTTATGCTGTCAACACCATTGCCGGCGCCAATTCGCTACAGGCTGTGGTCGATTACAGCGGCAACACCCCGACCTTCCAGCTGCCCTCGCAGCTCGTCAGCGCACTCGGCACGCAGAGCGCCTATGCGCTCAAGACGATTTCGTCCGAAGGCAATTACCGCCGCCGCGGCGATCTGAAACTTGTGCGCGCCGACGGCACGTACAAATTCTCGGATCAGGTCAATCTGGAATTCGGCGCACGCTACAGCGATCGCTCGGTCAATGATTATGAGTTCGATCGCGCAGCCCCGCTTTATGCAGGTCAGGCGAGCCAGCCCGGCGGCTGCCTCGTCAAGTGGAAGGCGTTCGACGTGCCGGTCAGCGACAGTAGCTGCTTCGCACAAAACGCGGCCGGCCAATTCTACACGGCCGGCGTCACACGCCCCGCAACCGACGCCACCATCCGCGACTATGTGAAATCGTTCAGCGTGCCCGCCCCGGGCGTGCCGGATATGTTCGCGGTCGATCCCAAGCGGATGGACAATGCGCTGAACTTCCAGAACAATTTCTATCCCGGCAATGTCGAGGTTCAAAATCCGGGCGCGTCCTTCCGTGTCGGCGTGAAGCAGATTTCCGGTTACGCCCAACTCAACTTCGGCGGCACACTGTTCGGCCTGGATTTCAACGGCAATGGTGGCCTGAAATTCATCAACACCAAGCTGGACGTGATGCAGTACGTCACCGGATCGCCGCGGCCGTACGGCCTCGCCAATCTGATCGCCGGCACGATCACCACGAAGCGCAGCTTCAACGATTATCTGCCGTCGGTGAACGTGGCGTTGAGCTTCACGCCCAACCTCAAGCTGCGTCTTGCCTACAGCAAGACGATGACCCTGCTGGATCTCAATCAGTGGGGCGGCGGTCTCAATCCGACCTATGCGATCGACACATCCAACCCCGGCGCGCCCGTTTTCCGCGTCACCGGCGGCACCTCCAACGGCAACCCCGATCTCGATCCGTGGCGCGCCGACAATTTCGATGCCAGCCTCGAATATTATATGGGCCGCGCCAGCTTGATCAGCATCGGCGTGTTCAAGATCAACGTGAAGAGCTTCATCCAGAGCGGTTCGGTGCTGCGCTCCGATCTGCCCGACAATGACGGCGTCGTGCGCAACCGCACGGTAGCGATCAACACCCAGATCCAGGGCGAAGGCGGCACGCTGAAGGGTGTCGAAGCGCAGTGGAAGCAATCCTTTGGCGATCTGGCCTTCATGCCGGGCTTGCTCACCAATTTTGGCTTTGACACCAACCTGACCTTCTCGCCCTCCGATTCCGGCGTGAAGGACCTTGCCGGCAACAAGGTGCCGTTCCAGGACAATTCCAAGTGGCAGGCCAACGCGGCCCTGTTCTACCAGGACGAACATCTGCAGGCGCGTATCGCCTATAATTATCGTTCGAAGCGCGCCGCCTCACAGAATTTCGGCGGCTTGACCGGTCTAGAACTTTACCAGGCGCCGACCAATTACGTCGATGCATCGGTCAGCTACGATTTCAATCCGCACGTCACAATCTATGCGCAGGGCTCGAACCTCACGGGCGAGTATGAGAAATATTATCTGACCTTCAAGGATCAGAAGGCCTACAACAATATTTACGAGCGCCGCTACACGGCCGGCGTCCGCGTCAAGTTCTAATTCGCCCCCCCGTCCCCTGTGACGGAACCTTGCCCGCCCGGCCAAGGCCGCGGCGGGCATTTCTTTTTCTTGAACGGGCTGCGATGACAGCGCCGCACAACGAGCAGGAGAGCTATGGCAGCGCCTGACCCCATACGGTCCATTGTCATTGCGGGTGGCGGCACTGCCGGATGGATGGCCGCCGCCGCGCTTGCCCGGCGGCTCGAACGGCAACACGTCACCATCACGCTGATCGAATCCAGCGCGATCCGCACGATCGGTGTGGGTGAGGCGACCGTCCCCGGCATCCGCGATTATTTCCGCGATATCGGCACCAGCGGAACGGAGGTGATGAAGGCCACCAACGGCACGGTGAAGCTGGGCATCGAATTTGCCGATTGGCGCCGCAACGGGCACCGCTTCTTCCACCCTTTCGGACTTTACGGCGCGCCGTCGCGCGGTGTTCAGTTCCACCAATATTGGCTGAAGCTGCAGGCCGCCGGCAAGGGCACCCCGCTTGCCGATTATTGCCTGGCCAGCGCGCTGGCGGCACACAATCTGTTCATGCCTCCGCCGGAGGCGCCGCCGAACGATCTCGGCACGTTCGACTGGGCGGTCCATTTCGAAGCGGCAGCCTTCGCCGACTTTCTTGCGGCCCGTGCCAAGGCCGGTCATGTCCGCCATATCGATGCGCGCATCGCTGGTACGGAGAAGGACAGCGCGACCGGCCACATCGCCGCCGTGACGCTGGACGACGGACGCCGCATCCAGGGCGATCTGTTCATCGACTGCACCGGCTTCCGCGCCTTGCTGATCGGCCAGGCGCTGGAGGTGCCTTATATCGATTGGAGCGAGCTGCTGCCGTGCGACCGCGCGGTCGCCATTCCGTGCGCCCGCACCGGCGCGTTGACGCCTTACACCCGCTCGACTGCTCGCGCCGCTGGCTGGCAATGGCGCATTCCACTGCAGAGCCGGGTCGGCAACGGCTATGTCTATTCCAGCCGGCACATCTCAGATGACGAGGCGGTGGCTTCGCTTACGGCCGACCTTGAAGGCGAACCGCTCGCCGATCCCAATCTCATCCGCTTCACGACCGGTAAACGTGCGCAGGTGTGGGCGGGGAATTGCGTGGCTTTGGGCCTGGCCGCAGGCTTTCTGGAGCCCTTGGAGTCCACCAGCATCACCCTGATCCAGACCGGTATCGAGCGGCTGCTGGATTTCTGGCCGGATCGCCACTTCGATCCGGCACTGCGTACCGAATATAATCGGATAGCCGATCAAGAATATGCCCGCATCCGCGATTTCCTGATCCTGCATTACTGGGGCAATCAGCGGCACGGCGAACCGTTCTGGGACGCAATGGGCGCGCAACGCCTGCCGGACGAGCTCCAACACAAGATCGACCTCTGGCAATCGCGCGGCCGCTTCGTGCGCTATCTGTGGGAATCGTTCGGTGATCCCAGCTGGCTGTCGCTCTATGTCGGCCTCGGCCTCACCCCGCGCCAGCACGATCCCCTTGCCGACTTCTTCACGGAGGCGGAGCTGGAAGGCGCCTTCGCCAAGATGCGTGAGGCTGTCACCCGCGCCAAGGCGCTCGCCATGCCGCACGAGCGCTTCATCGCGGAACATTGCCGCGCCTGACCGGGCGGGTGGCGCCGCGGCCTCCGTCGGCCGCGAGCGCCGCCCTCGCCGATCATTCGGTGGGCTGCAATTCCACCTTGATCCAGCCAGGCTGGCGCTCGTCAAACGCCTTGTAGGCGCTGATCGCGTCGCTCAGCGGCTCGACATTGCTGAGGATCTCGACCGGATTGAGCCGCCCCGCCAGCACATGATCGATCAGCACGTCGTAATAGCGGCGATGATTGGCATTCCCCATACGAATCGTCAGGTTCTTGTTCATCGCCTGGCCGATGGGGAATATCCGGTCGGTCGGCGGATAGACGCCGATGATGGCAACCGTGCCCGCCTTGGCGGCGCAAGCCACCGCCCAATCATGCACCTGCGCCGGCCCATCGCCCGCAATGAAATGACGGCCGTGCTTGTGCGCACCCGGTTCGATCAGCATCTGCTCGACCGCACCTTTGGCCTGTTCCAGCAGGCCGGGCTTGGCTGGTCCATGCTGCGCATGTTGCGCATCCACGCCGACCACGTCGATCACGCGGGCGGCACCGTCACCATCGGTTAGGTCGCGCACGGCTTGCACCACATCCTGCTCGTCAAAATCGATCGTCTGCGCCCCCTGACGACGGGCAAGCGCCAGCCGATCGGGCAGGCGATCGACCGCGATCACATGGCCGCCCATCAGACGCGCCGATGCGATAGCCATCTGCCCAACCGGGCCGCATCCGAAGATCAGGACGTTATCGCCGGCTTCTATCTCGGCCAGATCCGCGCCGAACCAGCCAGTCGGCAGGATGTCACTCATCAGGATGGCCTGATCGTCGCTAATCTCTTCAGGCACCCGCACCAGATTGGCGTCGGCAAAAGGCACGCGCGCTTTCTCCGCCTGCAGGCCTTTCAGCCCGCCATTTTCCTGCGTTGCGCCGTAATAAACCGTGCCGGCCAGCTTGCCATTCGGGTTGGCGACATCGCACTGCGCCCAAAAACCGCGGCGGCAATATTGGCAGGCGCCGCATCCGACCGTGGACGGAATGATGACCCGGTCGCCGATCTGAATGTCGGTCACCTCCGGCCCCACACTCTCGACGATGCCGACGCCTTCGTGCCCCAGCGTCTGGCCTTTCTGCAATCCACTCACCGTGCCGCGGACGAAATGCAGGTCGGTCCCACAGATGGCCGATGCGGTCAGCCGTACGATCGCATCCGTGGGTGCTTCGATTACGGGTTCGGGAACATCGTCGATGCGAATGTCGCCGAGACCATGGAAAATGACAGCTTTCATGGCATCTACTCCTTGGGAAGTGCGGCATCAGCCGGTGAGAAGACCATCCTCGCGGCCGGGAACGGAGATGTCGTAGGCATTGAGCAGGAGCGAGATCAGCACATAGCCGCTGATGAGATAGACGATCTCGGCCAATTGCTGCGGCTCGAAGCTGCGCAGCGCGCGATCATAGGTGGATTGCGGCAGTTGGTTGCCGCGCAACAGCGCCGCCGTGACGTCGAACGCCGCAGCCTCCTGCTCGCTCAGGTCAGTAGGCCGTTCGCCGGCGCTTAAGGTCGCGATCTTCTCGGCCGACAAAGTCGATTTGCGCGCACTACGCTCGTGCGAATAGATTTCGTACCGGGAATCATAGCGCGCACCCGTGGATAAAATAACCACCTCGCGCACCGATGCGGGAAGCGTTGAGGATGCGATCAGGCGCCGGATCAATTCCCACGCCGGTGCGCCGAAATGCGGGAAATGGAGCAAGGGCGGGAAGGGCCCGACGAGCGCGCCGTCCGGCCGTTGCGTCACGAAATTGTTGAGATGGCCTGCAATGACATCCTGCATCTGCCGATACATCCCGCTGACCTCGGGAGGCAGATCGTCAGGGGGGATCGGTTCAAGTCGCATGTCGGCTCCGGTCGGTGATCGCGAGCCTCCCCGACATTGGGCGAGGCCAGCGATCACAACCGTTCGGGGCCGCTATGTTGCCGTTAACTCTGCTTAATTCGAGTAAAAGCAGCGCGGGGTTCGTACCGCATACTTTCCTCGGCGCGCCTCAATCCGCCCAGTAAAGCCGCATCGGATTGTCGATCAGCAGCTTTCGCTGTAATTCGGCCGTCGGTGCGATCCGCGGGATCATGTCGACGAGCGCGCCGTCGTCGGGAATGGCGTCCTGCATATTGGGGTGCGGCCAATCGGTGCCCCATAAGGCCCGGTCGGGATAGTCGGCCACCAGCGGCGCGACCGCCGCGGCGAAATCGTCCCACGGCGGTCCGGCGGCATCGAGCCGGTCCGGACAGGTCGCCTTGAAGGAGATGTCCGGGCGGCTGTCCAACAACGCGCGAAACGCGCGCATATCCGGCCCGTCCGGCCCCTGCATCACATCCGGCCGTCCCATATGATCGATCACGAGCGGGACCGGAATGGCGTCTAGGAACGGGCGCAGTTCGGCGAGGATGTCGGCCTCGAAATAAACCACCACATGCCAGCCGGCGGGCAGACGCGCGGCCACTTCCAGGAATTTGTCCTTGGGCGCGTCGTCCACCAGCCGCTTGAGGAAGTTGAAGCGGATGCCACGAATGCCGCCGTCGTGCAGCGCCGCCAGGTGCGCTTCCGAAATCGCCGGATCCACCACCGCCACGCCGCGCGCACGTCCGTCCGAACGTGCGATCGCGTCCAGCGTGGCCGCATTGTCGGTGCCGTGGCAGCTCGCCTGAACGATAACATTGCGGTCAAAGCCGAGCCGGTGCCGCAGCGCGAACAGCATGTCCGGTCCCGCGTCCTGCGGCAGATATTTGGCCTTCGCCGAAAAGGGAAAGCGCGCTTGCGGTCCGAAGACATGGCAATGCGCATCGACCGCGCCCGGCGGCGGCGCAAAATGCGGCCGCGACGGCGTCTCCGTCCAGCTGCGGATGCGGCCTTGTGCGTCCTGGCTCATGCGAACACTGTCCCGTCCATCAGCTTGCGCGCGGTCCGCAGCATACCCGCTTCGGTGGGCGCCCCCGCCTCATCGACCGTCACGACGCATTCGGTCACGCCGCTGGGATGCTCCACCCCCAACGTCTTGGTACGACCGTCCGGGACGATCGCAACCTGTTGCGCCGGCGATCCCTCGATCAGGCAGGCGGTCGCAACGCTGACCGCCCCCAAGACGCCGATCGAGGCATGGACACGATGCGGGATCAGCGATCGGACCGCGATCGCGCCGCCATCCTGCGGGCGCGCGACCAGCATCATCTTGGGCACCGACTTTTCGGTCACGTCGCCCAGGTTCATCAGCGGCCCCGCCTTCAGTCGGATCGCCTCAACCTGCGCCTTCATCGCCCCATTGCCGTCCAGCGTATCGCGATCCTCATAGCCGCTGATCCCCACATCGGCCGCGGCCATCACGACACATGGCATGCCATTGTCGATCATCGTCACGCGCACCCCGTCGATCTCATCGACGCCGTTACCTGTCGGCAGCAGCGCGCCGCACGAAGACCCGGCCGTGTCGCGAAAGGCAAGCGGGATCGGGGCGGCACTGCCGGGCACGCTGCTGATCGTTGCATGCCCATCATAGCGGACGCACCCGCCCGGCGTCTGCACGGTGGCGACCGCCACCTGGCCGGTATTCTCCATGAAAATGGCGACGCGCGTTTCTTCGCCGGTGGCCGCGATCAGGCCGCGTTCGATCGCAAACGGGCCGACGCCGGCCAGGATATTCCCGCAATTCTGCGCATCCGTGACGATCGCCTGATCTACGAAGACCTGCAGGAACAGATAATCGACATCCACGCCTTCGCGCGCTGACTTCGATACGACCGCGACCTTGGACGTGAGTGGATCGGCGCCGCCCATACCGTCGATCTGACGCGGATCGGGCGATCCCATCACGCGCAGCAGAAAGGCATCGCGCTTAGCGACGTCCGTCGGCAGATCCTCACGCAGGAAATAGCCGCCCTTGGACGATCCGCCACGCATCCACATGCAGCCCACGCCATCAGACATATTTCAGCCCCATCGCCTCCAGCTTGCCACGCATGTCATAGATGTCGAGGCCCAGCTCGCCCGCGGCCAGCCGCTGCCGCTTGGCTTCCTCATTGGCCTCGCGTGCCTGCGCTTTCTGCAGAACGGCGGCAGCATCTGCCTGCTTGATCACGCATACGCCGTCATCATCCGCCACGATGACGTCGCCCGGATCGATTGCGGCGCCTGCACAAACCACCGGCACGTTGACCGAACCCAGCGTTGCCTTGACCGTCCCTTGCGCGAACACCGCCTTGGACCACACTGGAAAGCCCATTTGGGTCAGGTCGCGCACGTCGCGCACCCCGGCGTCGATCACCAACCCACGGCAGCCGCGCGCCATCGCCGAGGTTGCCAGCAAATCGCCAAAATATCCGTCGACGCAGGGGGACGTCGGCGCGAGCACCAATATGTCGCCCGCCTGCAACTGCTCGATCGCGACATGCACCATCCAATTGTCGCCCGGCGGTGCCGAAATGGTGACGGCCGATCCAGCGATGCGCGCTCCGGCATAGATTGGCCGCATATGATGCGCGAGCAGGCCGATGCGTCCTTGCGCCTCGTGCACCGTCGCCACGCCACAGGCGGCCAGGCCGTCGATCACGTCCCGCGCCGCGCGCACAATATCCCGAACAACCTTCGCCATGTCGGATCCTCCTTCCTATCGCGTGACCAGAGATGCACGGCAACGCCAATCGAAAGATGGGATCAGCCATCAATTTTGGCTAAGGATAGGCCAAGTGGTCGATCCGTTCGCCTTGAATTTGCGTCATCTCCGCGCGCTGGCGACGGTCGTTCGCCTCGGCAGCCTGAGCGCGGCGGCGCAGGATGTCGGCATCACCCAGCCTGCGCTTACCGCGGCCATTGCCGGGCTGGAGACGCGCCTGGGCCCGCTCTTCCTGCGGAGCCGGGCCGGGATGACCGCCACGCCCGCCGGTGCGACGCTCGCGGCGCGGGTCGATGAGGCCTACACGCATCTTGCAACCGGGCTGAGCCCGAATGGGCCGGGCGGTCGCGGCTTCAGCAAGCCCGAACGACTGATTACCACCGCCCAGGTACGCGCCCTGCTCGCGCTCGCGGATCAGGGCAGTTACGTCGCCAGCGCCCAGCAGACCGGCCTGTCCGAGCCCGCACTACATCGATCGGTCCGGGACATCGAGCGCCTCACGGGAACGCCGCTGGTGAAGCGTCGCGGCCGCGGTGTGGCGCTGACGCCAGCCGGCCGCAGCGCCGCACGCGCCTTCCGGTTTGCGGTAAGCGCGCTCAAATCCGGGTTGGTCGAACTTGCCGCGCTGACCGATACCGATGCGCCCGACCGCCTGATCGTTGGCGCCATGCCGTTATGCCGTGCCCGATTGCTCCCGGCCTCCGTCGCGCTCTTGCAGGCGCGGCATCCACGCACCCACGTGACGATCGTGGAAGGGGCGCATCGCGAGCTGATGGAGCAGCTACGCGACGGCCACATCGATATGGCGATCGGCGCGCTGCGCTCTCCTGCCCCCGGGCCCGATGTCGTCCAATCGCCGCTGCTGGAAGATCGTCTCGCCATCCTCGCGGGCCGCGGACATCCGCTGGCCGGGCCAAAGCTTCCACCGCTGGAGGAGCTGGCCCGTCACCGTTGGCTGGTCGGGCTGCCGGGCTCGCCTCTCCGCCAGCATTGGGAGGATATGTTCGCGGCTGGCCCCCGCCCGGCCGCCCCGGTCGATTGCGGGTCGGTCATGGTGATACGCTGGCTCCTGGCGTCCGGCGATTATCTGACCTTGCTCTCGCCGGAACAGGTGGGAATGGAATTGCGATCTGGCCTGCTTGCCATGGTCGGCCCTCCGCTGGACGATCATGTGCGATCGATCGGCGTAACCGTGCGGCGCGACTGGAAACCCACGACGGCGCAGCGTTTCTTCCTATCGGCGTTGCAAAGCGCGACTTGACTATTCACAAAAACTGATGGCCCCAGCGGCATTCCGATTGGATGTCTGCACCCTGCCTGCTCTAGCCCGCACGGCATGAAGGCACTCGCGTTCATTGGCTTGGGGGAGGCTGGCATCGCCTTCGCGACCGGTCTCGACGCGGATCATCCGCGCCCCCGGGCGATCGACCTGAAAACCCGCGATCCCGCCTTGCGATCGGCCAAGCTGATCCAGGCGGCACAGGCTGGCGTCGATATCCATGACTCGCCCGAAGAGGCGCTGGCAGACGCCCAGGCAGCGATCTGCGTGGTCACCGCCGATCAGGCGTTGTCGGCGGCGCATTCCTATGCCGGCGCGCTGGAGCCGGACGCGCTCTGGCTCGACATGAACAGCGTGGCCCCGGCGACGAAGCTCGCCGCGGCCGAGGTGATCGAGGCAGCGGGCGCCCGCTATGTCGATGTCGCGGTCATGTCACCGGTCCATCCCGGGGGTCGCGCCACGCCGTTGCTGGTCGGCGGTCCCCATGCCGACTCCGCAATCGCGCTGTTGCAGCATTACGGCTTCCCGAAGGTGCGCAAGAAGGATGGCCCCGTCGGCGCCGCATCCGCCATCAAGATGATCCGCTCCGTCATGATCAAGGGCATGGAAGCGCTCACCGCGGAGTGCGTGATCGCGGCGCGCGAGGCCGGCGTGCTGGACGACGTGATCGCTTCGCTCGATGCCAGCCCGCCGCCCAAAGCTTGGCGTGAGCGCGCGGATTACAATCTGGACCGGATGCTCGTGCACGGCTTGCGTCGCGCGGCCGAGATGGAAGAGGTCGTGAAAACGCTCGAAACGCTCGGGGTCGAGGCCGCCCTGACGCGCGGCACGGTGACCCGCCAGCGTGCGCTCGGCAATCTTGCGCTGCCACAACTTCCGGAAGGGCTGGAAGCCAAGCTGGACGCGATCCTGTCCGCGCCCCGAAGGGATGATGCATGACCCTGGTGATCGACTGTCACGGCCACTACACGACTGCGCCGGCGCAGCATGATCAATGGCGCGACGCCCAGAAGCAGGCCTTCAGGGACGGTACCGCCCCACCGCCCTATCCGGCCATTTCCGACGACGAGATCCGGGAGACGATCGAGGCCAATCAGCTGCGCCTACTGAAAGAACGTGGCGCGGACATGACGATCTTCTCGCCACGCGCCTCCACCATGGCGCATCATGTCGGCGACGAGGGTGTCAGCATCGCCTGGAGCCGCGCCTCCAACGATCTGATCGCACGCGTCTGCGGCCTCTATCCGGAGACGTTCGCCGGCGTTTGCATGCTCCCGCAATCGCCCAAGGCTGATCTGGCCGGCTCGATCAGCGAGCTCGAGCGCTGCGTCACTGAACTCGGCTTCATCGGCTGCAACCTCAATCCCGATCCGGGCGGCGGCCATTTCGCCTTCCCGCCACTGACCGACCGTTACTGGTATCCTTTCTACGAGAAGATGGTCGAGCTGGACGTGCCGGCCATGATCCATGTCTCCGGCTCCTGCAATCCGGGGCTGCACGCGACCGGCGCCTTCTACATCGCCGCCGACACGATCGCTTTCATGCAATTGATCCAGGGCGATCTGTTCCGCGACTTCCCGACGTTGCGCTTCATCATCCCGCACGGCGGCGGCGCGGTGCCCTATCATTGGGGGCGCTACCGGGGCCTCGCCGACATGCTCAAGCAGCCCGAGCTAGAAGCGCATGTGATGCGAAACGTCTATTTCGACACCTGCGTCTACCACCAGCCCGGAATCGATCTGCTGGCCGAAGTGATCGAGACCAAGAATATCCTGTTCGGGTCGGAAATGGTCGGCGCCGTACGCGGTATCGATCCACAGACCGGCCATTATTTCGACGACACGAAACGCTACATCGATGCCTTGCCGATCAGCGACGCGCAGCGCCACGCCATTTTCGAAGGCAATGCCCGCCGCGTCTTCCCGCGCCTCGACGCGCAATTGAAAGCACGCGGATTATGAGCGGACCACGCGACATCCACGCCTATCTGGCGGAGTTTGACGATATTCCCGGAACGCGCGTCTTCACCGCCCGGCGCGCGCGCGAAGGCTATCATCTGAACCAGTTTGCGATGAGCCTGATGAAACCGGAAAATCGTGAACGCTGGAAAGCGGACGAGCGCGCCTATCTGGACGAATGGCCGATCACGGAGGAACAGAAAGAAGCGATCCTGGCGCGCGACTATAATCGCCTGCTGGATCTGGGCGGGAATATTTACTTCCTCGCCAAGCTCTTCTCCACCGACGGCAAGAGCTTCCTCCAGGCTGTCTCGACCATGTCGGGCATGAGCCTGGAAGATTATTCCGCGATGATGATCGCGGGCGGCCGCTCGCCCGAAGGTCTCCGTTCGATAAAGGACAAACGCTGATGGCCCGCATCACCGCCGGCGTGGCCTCCAGCCACATCCCCGCGCTCGGCGTCGCCTCCGATCTTGGCAAGACCGGCGAAGAATATTGGGCGCCCGCCTTCGCCGGCTACGAATGGACCCGCCAGTGGGAGGCGGAGCAAAAGCCGGACGTAGTGATCCTGGTCTATAACGACCACGCCTCCGCCTTCGACATGAAGATCATCCCGACCTTCGCGATCGGCTGCGGCGAGAGCTATCAACCGGCGGACGAAGGCTGGGGCCGCCGCCAGGTTCCGACGGTGCACGGCCATCCTGAGCTCGCCTGGCATATTGCGCAGAGCCTGATCCTCGACGAGTTCGACATGACGATCATCAACGAGATGGACGTCGATCACGGCCTGACCGTGCCTTTGTCGATGATGTTCGGCCAGCCGGCGGAATGGCCGTGCAAGGTGATCCCACTCGCGGTCAACGTCGTCACTTATCCACCGCCCTCGGGCAATCGCTGCTGGGCTTTGGGCGAGGCGATCGCGCGCGCGGTGGAAAGTTTCCCCGAGGATCTGAACGTCCAGGTGTGGGGCACGGGCGGCATGAGCCACCAGCTTCAGGGTCCCCGCGCCGGCCTGATCAACAAAGCGTGGGACAATGATTTCCTCGATGGCCTTTCCGGTGACACGGATCGCCTGCGCCACATCCCGCACATCGAATATCTGCGCGAGACCGGTAGCGAGGGTATCGAGATGGTGATGTGGCTCGTCATGCGCGGCGCGCTCGGCAAGGCCACCCGTCAGCTTCACCGGCACTATCATGTGCCCGCCAGCAACACCGCGGTCGGGCATATCGTGCTCGAGCCCGTGGCTTCGGAGACAGTGATATGAAGATCGTCCTCGCCGGCGCCGGTGCGTTCGGCGAAAAGCATCTCGACGGCCTCAAGAATATCGAGGGTGTAGAAGTCGTCAGCGTCGTTGGCGCTCATCTGGAGCCGACCCAGGCGGTCGCCGCCAAATATGGCATCGCCCATGCGTGCACCGACTTGGCCGAGGCGCTCGCCTTGCCGGGCGTGGATGCCGCCATTTTGTGCACGCCGACGCAGATCCACGCCGCGCAGGCCATTCAGTGCCTGGAAGCCGGCAAGCATGTGCAGGTCGAGATACCGCTTGCCGACAGTTTGGCTGACGCCGAGGCCGTCCTTGCCAAGCAGCAGGAAACCGGCCTGGTCTGCATGGTCGGCCACACCCGCCGCTTCAATCCGAGCCACCAATATCTGCATCGAAAATTCACGGCCGGCGAAGCGAACGTCCAGCAAATGGACGTCCAGACCTATTTCTTCCGCCGCAAGAATATCAACGCCAAGGGCGAGCCACGGTCCTGGACCGATCATCTGCTGTGGCACCATGCCGCCCACACGGTTGACCTGTTCGCCTATCAGGCCGGTCCAATCGTGCAGGCGAACGCAATCGAGGGGCCGATTCATCCCGAGCTCGGCATCGCCATGGACATGTCGATCCAGCTCAAGAGCGAGAGTGGCGCGATCTGCACTTTGTCGCTGAGCTTCAACAATGACGGGCCGCTCGGCACCTTCTTCCGCTACATTTGCGACAACGGCACCTGGATCGCGCGCTATGACGATCTCGTCACCGGCAAGGAAGAGCCGGTCGATCTGAGCGGCGTGGCGGTCTCCTCCAACGGCATCGAGCTGCAGGATCGGGAATTCATCGCCGCCATCCGCGAGGGGCGCGAGCCCAACGCTTCCGTCGGCCAGGTCATTCCCTGTTACCGCGTGCTCGGCCAGCTCGAACGCCAGCTGGCCGGACGGTGAAAACGCGGGTCGCGATCGTCGGAGCCGGCCCGGCCGGGCTGCTGCTCGGCCACTTGCTGCGCGCCGAGGGCATCGACTGCATCATCGTCGAGCGGCAGACCCGCGCCTATGTCGAAAGCCGCATTCGCGCCGGTGTGCTGGAGACGGTCACCACCGATCTGCTCCATCGGCTCGGCATCGATCAGGGCCTCAATGCGGGCGGCATGCTGGAAGAAGGCTTCAACCTCGCCGACGGTAACCGTACGATCCGTATCGACATCACCGCGCTCACCGGCAAGCACGTCACCGTCTACGGCCAGACCGAAGTCACGCGAGACCTGATCGCGGCGGCTCCGTCCCGCGGACTGGAGATCATCTGGGAAGCCGGCGATGTCACGCTCTACGATCTCACCGGCAACCCATCGGTTGAATATCGCAAGGACGGCGTTCTCCATCGGATCGAGGCGGATTTCATCGCCGGCTGCGATGGCTTTCACGGGCCGTCGCGCAAGGCGGTGCCGTTCGACCGCGCGCACCATTACGAACGCGAATATCCGTTCGGTTGGCTCGGCATTCTCGCCGACGTGCCGCCCTGTCATCCGGAGCTGATCTACTCCAACAGCGATGAAGGCTTTGCGCTCGCCTCGATGCGCTCCCCCACGCGCAGCCGTTATTATATCCAGGTTCCGCTCACCGAACGGCTGGAAGATTGGCCGGAGGATCGGCTTTGGGATGAGCTGGAACGCCGCTTCGCCCCCCTTGCCAGCCGGCCGGTCGTGCGCGGCCCGGCGATCGAAATGTCGATCGCGCCGCTCCGATCCTTCGTGTCCGAAGCGATGCGGCATGGCCGCCTGTTTCTGGCCGGGGACGCCGCGCACATCGTACCCCCAACGGGCGCCAAGGGCCTCAACCTCGCCGCGTCCGACGTCGCGTATCTTTCGGATGCGCTGATCGCCTTTTTCGGGTCGGGCGATGAAAGCGGGCTGAAGGCCTATCCCGCCCGCGCACTCGCCCGCATCTGGAAAGCGGAACGGTTCAGTTGGTCGTTGACCAAACTGATGCACCGCTTCCCCGAAGATGGCAGTTTTGAGCGGCGCATGCAGATGGCGGAGCTCGATTATCTCGCCGGCTCGCATGCGATGCAGACGGCCATCGCCGAAAATTATGTAGGCCTGCCGTTATAGCGCAGGCACAAGGCATCACAGCGGACCGATAAGCCGAAACGGCACGGACGGAGGGGAAATATGGAAGACCCGCGCAAGATCATCGCCGCTGCGCCGATGTCGACGACCCAATGGCTAATCGTGGCCGTGATGGTCGGCCTGAACGCGCTCGACGGCTTCGACGTCCTGTCGATCAGCTTCGCCTCCCCCGGGATCGCGAAAGCGTGGGGCATCGATCGCGGTGCGCTGGGTCTCGTCCTTTCGATGGAGTTGATCGGCATGGCGGCGGGGTCGCTGCTGCTGGGCGGCATTGCCGATCGCATCGGCCGGCGGCGCACCATATTGTTCTGCCTGATTGCCATGGCGGCAGGCATGTTCGGCGCCGCGACCGCGCATGACGTGGTGACGCTGTCGATCTGGCGCGTGCTTACCGGCACCGGGATTGGCGGCATGTTGGCCGCCACCAATGCGGCCGTCGCCGAAGCCGCCAATGACCGCCGCCGCAACCTGGCCGTCATCCTGATGGCGGCGGGCTACCCGATCGGCACCATAGTGGGCGGCCTTATCTCCAAGGTGCTGCTGGCGTCCTTCGATTGGCGCGCCGTTTTCGTGTTCGGCGGCTGCGCGACCGTGGCTTTCATCCCCATCGTCCTGCTCGCCGCGCCGGAATCGATCGCCTTCCTGATGCACCGGCGCGGCGCGGACATGCTGGCGCGCATCAACCATACGCTCGCCCGCTTCGGCCACGCCCCCCTCTCGGCCGTGCCGGATGCCGAGCCGCGTGTCCGCAAAGCCGGCCCGGCCGAGCTGTTCGCAGGCGAATATCTGCAGCGCACGGTCGCGCTGACGATCGCGTATCTCGCCCACATCATGACCTTCTATTTCATCCTGAAATGGATTCCGAAGATCGTGGTCGACATGGGTTATCCGCCGCCGCTCGCCGCCGGTGTGCTGGTGTGGGCCAGCGTCGGCGGTGCGGCGGGATCGCTGCTGCTCGGCTTCATGACGCTGCGCTTCCGGCTCTACGGCCTGACGATCATCGCCATGCTGGCGTCGGCCATATTGGTGACCGCATTCGGTCGCCAGATGGGTGGGCTGGGCTGGCTGTCGCTGACCGCCGGTATCGCCGGCTTTGCCACCAATGCCGGCGTGGTCGGTCTCTACGCGCTGATCGCCAAGAGCTTCCCGACCCGGCTGCGCGCCGGCGCGACCGGCTTCGTCATCGGCATCGGCCGCGGCGGTTCGGCACTGGCCCCAGCCCTGGCCGGCGGCCTCTTCCAGATCGGCTATGGCCTGCCCCTGGTCGCCACGCTGATGGCCGGCGGCTCACTGATCGCGGCCGCGACCTTGTTCGCCGCCCGGCGCTCGCTCGCCGATCAGTGACCGGCGAACGTCAGTCGTCGGCCAGGACCAACGCGTCGAGCGCGACCGCGCCTTCGCCCACCGGATAGATCAGCACCGGATTGAGATCGACCTCGCGGATCTGCGGCGTACCCCGCAGCATCCGCCCCAGCGCAACGACGATGTCCGCCACCGCGTTCACGTCCAATGCGGGCGCGCCGCGCCACCCATCCAGCAAGGCACCGCTCTTCAGCTTGCGCAGCTCGGCCATCACGTCATCGCGCGGCAGATCGGCCGGGATCAGCCGTACGTCCTGCAGGATTTCCGCCTGCACCCCGCCGAACCCAACCAGGATCACCGCACCCCATTCGGGGTCGTTGCGCGCGCCGACGATCAGCTCGGTCCCACGTGCGCCCATCCGTTCCACCAGGACGCCATCGATCGGCACGCCCGCCGCATGCCGCGCCAGATTGGCCTCCAGCTTGCTCCAACCGCCGGTGACCGCCGCCGCATCGGCGAGGTTCAGGATCACGCCGCCGACATCGCTTTTGTGCGACAGCGCCTGGGCCTGCACCTTCAGGACGACGGGATAGCCGATCCGTTCGGCCACCTCCACCGCCTCAGCCGCGGTGCGCGCAAAGCCGCCTTGCGGGAACGGAATGGCCAAGGGTGCGAGCAGCGCCTTGGCTTCATATTCGGGGATGACACCGCCATGCGGCAATATCGCACGCACTGGCGCGCCTTCGGCGTCACTCTCCGGCCGCGCCCCGGCAAGCCGCGCGATCGCCCGGAATGCACGATCCGGCGAAGGGAAATAGGACACACCGATGTCCCGCAGTTCCGCCAGATATTCGGGCGGCACGGGCGCGCCCTCATCCATGCCCGCGAAGACGATCGGCTTCGTCGGCGCCAACGCCCGGATGGCCTGGATAATCGGCACGAATTTCAGATGTGCTGTAGCGATGTCGGTCTGGATGATCGCGAGCACGATCGCGCCATAACGATCATCCGCCAGCAGAGGGGCGAGCGTCCGGCGATACATGTCGGGATCGACCAGCGCCTGCGCGGTCAGGTCCATCGGGTTGCTGACCGGGATGAAATCGGGAATCGCCGCCCGCAACGCGGCCAACGTCTCCGGCGCAGGCGCAGGCAAGGGCAGGCCGATCTGCTCGCATAGATCCAATGTCAGCGCCTTGAACGCGCCGGATTCAGTCAGCACGGCCGTGCCAGGCGCCGGAATCGGCCCTGCCCGCATCGCCAGGTCGACCACGTCGCCCAGCTCCTCCAGCCCTTCGACGAGGACGACGCCGGCATGTTCGACCAGCGTGCGCATGACCTGCCAGTCGCCCGCCATCGCCCCGGTATGGGTCGCAGCCGATTCCCGCGCGGCGCTCGAACGTCCCGGATGGAGCAGCACGATCTGCTTGCCGACGCTGCGCGCGCGCCGCGCCAGTGCCAGGAAACGCTGCGGCTGCCGGAATTGCTCGACGATCATCGCAATCGTCTTGGTATGCGGTTCGTCGATCAGATATTCGACATAATCCTCGACGCCCGATGCCGCTTCGTTACCGGTAGAAACGCCCATCGAGACCCCGAGGCCCTTGGCATAGAGCGTGGTGCCGAGCACGATCGCCATCGCGCCCGATTGCGACACGATCCCGACACCCTGGCGATCGCCCAGCCGCTCCGCCGGCGTTTCGACAAAGGTCAGCGCGATCCCGTCGACATAATTGGTCAGGCCCAGGCAGTTTGGCCCTTCCACGACCATGCCGGCCTCGGCCGCGATCTTCGCGACCTCGCGCTGTGCGGCGAGACCTTCCTCGCCGCCCTCGGCAAAGCCCGCCGCGAACACGACTGCCGCCCCAACCCCGCGCGCCGCGAGCGCCCGTACCGTATCCAGCACCGCGCCGCCGGGGATCGCCAGCACCGCCACGTCGACGCCGTCGGGCAGGCTCTCCACCGATCGCAGGCACGGCCGCCCCGCCAGCATGTCATGCTTGGGGTTGATCAGGTGGATGGCGCCATCGAAGCCATGCCGCTCCAGATTGGCCAGCACCTGATTGCCGAGCGCGGTTGGGCGTTCCGAAACGCCCAGGATCGCCACCGATCGTGGCTTGAGCAAACGATCGAGCGAACGCGCTGCGGGCGTCGCGGAAGCCACATCGGTCATGGGAATCAATCCGCCTTGCGGTTCTTGTCGTAGGCGCCGAGCCCGGGCTTATAGGTCTTGTCGTCGATGAACTGCTTGATGCCTTCCTTACGGCCCTCGCTGTCGAAGCTGTTGGCCGCCTCCTGCGCGCGGATCAAATAATCCTCGGCATTGTCGTAGGTCATCTCGCCGACGCGGCGGACGGCGTCCTTGGTCGCCTTCAGCGCGACCGGGTTCTTCTGCAACAGTACCGCCGCCACCGCGGCGACGCGGTCCTTCAGCCCCGCGAGCGGGATGGATTCGTTGACCAGGCCCCATTCGGCGGCGGTCTTGCCGTCGATATTCTCGCCCATCATCGCATGGTACATCGCCTTGCGGAACGGTAGCAGCTCCACCGCGACCTTGGTCGCGCCGCCACCTGGCAGGATGCCCCAGTTGATCTCGCTCAGCCCGAACGTCGCCTCGTCCGCAGCAAAGGCGAGGTCGCATCCGAACAGCGGGCCATAACCGCCGCCGAAGCACCAGCCGTTGACCATCGCGATCGTCGGCTTCTGATACCAGCGCAGCCGCCGCCACCAGCCATAGGCCTCGCGTTGCGCGCCGCGGGTCGCGCCCAGGCCCTTGGCCTCATTCTCCCGGAAATATTCCTTGAGATCCATGCCCGCCGACCAGGAGGTGCCCTCGCCGCTCAGCACCAGCACACCGACATCGTCGCGAAATTCCAGCGCGTCGAGCAGGTCCATCATCTCGCGATTGAGCGTCGGCGACATGCAGTTGCGCTTTTCGGGGCGGTTGAACTTCACCCAGGCGACGTTGTCGACAATGTCATAGGCGACAGTGCCGTGCGGGCTGGTCTCGCTCATCATCATTCCTTGCTTGGCCGGTTCGGGCGGAGTGGGGTCGGATCAGATCGGGAAATGGCCGGGCTGGGTCTCGATCGTGATCCAGCGCAGCTCGGTGAAACTGTCGATGCCGGCCTTGCCGCCGAAGCGGCCATAGCCGGACGCCTTGGTGCCGCCGAAGGGCATCTGTGCTTCGTCATGCACGGTCGGCCCGTTGACATGGCAGATGCCGGATTTGATCTGGCGCGCGACGCGCAAGCCGCGCGCGGTGTCGCGCGTGAAGACGGCGGCCGACAGGCCATATTCGGTGTCGTTCGCCAGCGCGATCGCCTCCGCCTCATCCTTGGCGCGGATGATGCCCACAACCGGCCCGAAACTCTCGTCCCGGAACAGGCGCATCGCAGGCGTGACCTTGTCGATCACATGGGCAGGCATCAGCACGCCATCGGCATCCCCGCCGACCAGCTTTTCCGCACCCTGCGCCAGCGCATCCGTAATCAGGCTCTGCACGCCGTCGACCGTCTTTTGGTCGACCACCGCACCCAGCGGCGTGGTGCCCTGGCGGGGATCGCCGACCGGCATCGCGCCGACCTTGGCCTTGAACTTGGCAGCGAATTCGTCGGCGATCGCATCGACGACGATGATCCGCTCGGTCGACATGCAGATCTGGCCGGAATTCATGAACGCGCCAAAGGCCGCGGCCTTCACCGCTTCGTCCAGATCGGCATCCTCCAGCACGATCAGCGGCGCCTTGCCGCCCAGTTCCAGCAATACCGGCTTCAGATGCTCGGCCGCGCGCTTGGCGATGATACGGCCGACGGCGGTCGATCCGGTGAAGTTGATCCGCCGCACCGCCTCATGATCGATCAGCGCGCCGACAATGTCGCCCGCATCCTTCGGCGCGTTGGTGACGAGATTGACCGCGCCCTTGGGCAGCGCCTCGTTGAAGGCTTCGACGATCAGCGCGTGCGTGCGCGGGCATTGCTCCGACGCCTTCAGCACCACCGTATTGCCGCAGGCGAGCGGCACCGCGATCGCGCGTACGCCCAGGATGATCGGCGCGTTCCACGGCGCGATGCCCAGGATTACGCCCACCGGCTCGCGCAGCGCCATGGCGATGCAGCCCGGCTTGTCGGACGGGATGACCTCGCCGCTGATCTGCGTCGTCAGCGCGGCGGCTTCGCGCACCATGCTGGCTGCCAGCATCAGGTTGAAACGCGCCCAGCCTTCGGTCGCGCCGATCTCGCCCATCATAGCGTCGACGAAATCGGAAGCCTTGGCTTCCAGCGCCGCCGCCGCCTTGTTGAGCAAGGCACGGCGCGCATTGGGGCCGAGTGCCGACCAGGCGGGAAAGGCCGCCGCCGCCGCATCCGCTGCGGCGCGCGCATCGTCGGCGCTGGCGGCGGGCGCGGTCGTCGCCACGTCCCCGGTGACAGGGTTGATGCGATCGAAGCTGGTGGCGACGGGATGATCCTCGCCGGCGACGAGCATTGATACGGACGTTGCCACCACGCACTCTCCAATATTGTTATACCACATAGCTTACTCTAAGCTGCGCGGTGATTTCAAGCGGGTTTGCACGGCTCAGCAGCTGGCGTTCGCCGGCGCGGAACGCAGCTGTTGTTGCGGAGACTGGCGGGATCACGCACGGTGCTGAGCGGGAGCAGGGAGAAGATTTTGACGGGCAGCGACAATGCGCGGGGCAACACGGCATTGGGGCCGCTGGAAGACTTTGTCGGCTACCATCTGCGCCGTGCGTCCCACCTGTTCGGCAGCGATTTCGCGCGCGCGGTCGAGGGCACCGGCATGCGCCAGGTGCTGTTCGGCATCCTGTCGGTGGTCTCTGCCAATCCCGGCATCAACCAGGGGGAGGTTGGTCGCGCGCTCGGGATCAAGCGCGCCAACATGGTGTCGCTCATCACCGAACTGGTCGGTCTCGGCCTGATCGACCGCCAGGCCGATGCCGACGATCGCCGCGCTTTCGCGCTGACCCTGACCGCTCAAGGCACCGACATGATCGTCGACTGTCTCCAACGCCTCGGCTCACACGAAGCGCGACTGCTCTCCGGCTTCGACAGCGCAGACCGCGCCACACTGATCGCCCTGCTCCGCCGCCTGGAAGCGCTGGAGGCTTGCCGCTAACCATTCTCGCATCGCTCGGCCGCCAGGATCAGCGCGGCAACAACCTGAAGCCGCAACATGGGCCAAGCCCCAGACCAGCGCCGCACTCTCCAAGACTGCGGCCAGCAGCAACAGGAGCACCGGTGCCCAGCGCGAGCACGAACAGCCTGGCCGGCATCAAGGTTGCAGGCCGCGCAGCACCAGCTCCGCATGGCCAATGACAAATGCGTCGTCGATCGCTCCACCGGACGCGAGCAGGCGATAGTAGATGGGCGCGTATAGTGCATCGATCGCGATATCGGCATCCAGGTCGGCGCGAAACTCGCCGGCCGCGACGCCGCGATGGAACACCGCCTTCGCCTGCGCGCGTCGCGGCTCCAGAAAACCGGAGACAAACGCCGTGCTCATCGCCGCATCATGCTGCGCCGCGCCGATCATCTCGCGCACGAATCGTCCTGTCGGCCCGCGGTAAAGCGCCGCCAGCGATCGCATCTGCCGCATGATATCCTCGCGCGGCGACTCGCTGTCGGGAAAGGCGATCAGGGGTTCGGTCGTAGCCAGGAACGCCTCGACGGCGAGCACGCCCTTGCTCGGCCACCAGCGGTAGATGGTGGTCTTGGCGGTTCCCGCGCGCGCCGCCACCCCCTCGATCGAAAGGCGGTCGAACCCCTGTTCCTCCAGCAGCGCGAAGGTCGCGCTCAGGATCGCCTGCCGCGATGTCTCGTCGCGCTTGCGGCCCCGCGCGACCGTCATGCGCGATCCTGCTGCGGCAGGACGAGGAATTTCTCTCCGGTCGCACGGCGGGTATATGCGCGGATCGCATCGAGCGAGAGCATCTCGGCCAGCCCGATTTCATCCGAAAACTGGCTGGCGAAAGTGGTAGTGAGCTCGTCCGCCGCCCGTTTCAGGAGCGGGGCGGCGGCATCGCTGCCGATCCGGTCATAGAACCAGGTCATCAGCCACCCGCCAACGCCCCATGCCATGCCGAATTGCCCATCCAGCACGCGCGGGCTGGGATCGAGCCCGCCGTAAATATAGACCTGCTTGTGCGTCGGCGAGCCGTAGCGGCTGTATGTCGACAGCCGGCGCGCCGCGACCTTTTCCATCGCGGACAGGATCGTGGCCGCCATCGTCCCGCCTCCGATCGCATCGAAGGCAAGCGTCGCCCCCGTCTCGTCCAGGGCCGCGACCAACGCGTCCTGGAAATGATCGGCGCTGCTGTCGATCACATAGCGGGCACCCTGCTCGTGCAGCAGCGATACCTGCGCCTGGCTGCGAACGATGTTCACCAGCGGTACGCCATCGGCGAGGCACTGTCGGTTCAGCATCTGCCCGAGGTTGGAGGCCGCCGCCGTGTGGACGAGCGCTCTATGCCCCTCTCGCCGTAACGTCTCGACCATGCCAAGCGCGGTCAGCGGATTGATGCAGGCCGCCGCACCTTCGCGGGCGGAGACGCCCTCCGGAAGGAGCAGACAGGCGGCCGCCTTGACCGTCTGGTAGCGCGAATAAGTGCCGGTTGCCGCGCGGATCGCCACCTGGCGCCCCACCAGGTGCTTGGCGGCGTCGCCTGCCGACACGACGGTACCCGCCCCTTCGTTCCCGACCGGCAAAGCCTGCCCCAGCCGGCCCGAAATGGCGGGAAGTCGCTCGGCCGGCACCTGCCCCTCAATGACGGGAAAGGCGGCGCTTCCCGTCTGCTTCAGCGTCTTTGGATCGGCCGGTCCGAACAACAATATCTGATCCGACGGATTGAGCGGCGCGGCCTCCACCTGCACGACCACCTCGTCGGCAGCAGGCGCGGCCACCTCCAATTCCTCCAGCCACACACGCAGCCTGCCGGCGTCATCGATGCGCGAACGCAGCTCGTAATTGATCAACGCCATGGCTCATATTCCAGCGATACGCTGCGTATCGTAATGAGCCTGTTCACTCTTTTCAAGCATTGTGACACGGTCCGTATCGTAATATTTGCCGGCGCCGACCTCCCCTTCGGCAAGGACTATCGCGTGCCACTCGACACCGCCTCCAGCCTGCTCTTCCAGCCCACCCGGCTCGGCGCGCTCCAGCTCGCCAACCGTGTCGTCATGGCGCCGCTGACACGAAGCCGGGCTTTGGCCGGCGATGTGCCGCGCCCCTCCGCCGCGACCTACTATGCCCAGCGCGCATCGGCCGGCCTGATCATCAGTGAGGCAACCCACATCAGCGCTGACGCAAAAGGCTATGCCTGGACGCCAGGGTGCTACACCGACGATCAGATCGCGGCGTGGCGCCGTGTGACGGACGCGGTTCACGCCAACGGCGGAACGATCGTCGTCCAGCTTTGGCATGTCGGTCGCATCTCGCACCCTTCGCTTCAGCCCGGTGGCGCTCAGCCGGTCGCCCCTTCCGCGGTTACCCCCGAGGGGCAGGCCTTTACCGAACGCGGATTCCAGCCGCATGCGGAACCGCGTGCGCTGGAACGCGACGAAATCCGGCGGATCGTCGACGATTTCGCGCATGCGGCCGCGATGGCACGCACGGCCGGCTTTGACGGCGTCGAGATCCATGGCGCGAACGGCTATCTGATCGATCAATTCCTGCGCGACGGATCGAACCACCGTACCGATGATTATGGCGGCAGCATCGAAAACCGCGCCCGCTTCCTGTTCGAGGTTGTCGATGCCGTCACCGCCGCAATCGGTGCCGATCGGACGGGTCTACGCCTGTCGCCGGTCACCCCGGTCAATGACGCGCGCGACAGCGATCCCGCCCCGCTCTTCCTCCACGCCGTCGAAGGCCTGAACCGATTCGGCCTGGCCTATTTGCATATGATCGAGGGAGCGACCGGCGGCCCGCGGGATATCGTGCCCGGCTTCGATTTCGGCGTGCTGCGTCGGGCGTTCAAAGGGCCGTATATGGCCAATAACGGCTATGATCTCGCATCGGGCGAGGCGGCGCTCGCCGCAGGCCACGCCGACGCAATCGCATTCGGGCGCCCCTTCATTGCCAATCCCGATCTGGTTGCGC
>NZ_JBMDXN010000037.1:0-62374 GCF_048595155.1 Sphingomonas sp. | reverse complement strand
CGCATGTATCCCCCCGCACGAGCCCTGTCGGCAAAGTCATAGGCCGGATCATCAAGTTCGTTTCTGATGTTTTTCTGTTTTTCTCCTCGCGGCCCCGGCCTTCGAGGCATGGCGCGCGCGCCTGCCGCGAATTCAATGCAGTGTTTCTCCGCGCGCCAGCATGGCCACGAATTGCGCGCATCCCGCCGGCTGTGCCGCCAGCCAGGCGTCAAAGGCGGTGGCGTCCGCGAATTCCTGAACCGGCAGACCCGCCCGCATTTCCGCTGTCGTCATGCCGCTCTTATGCATCGTCCCGAGCAGGGCACCAATGCGCACGTCGCGCCCGGATAGACCACGTAGGAACGCGCGCGTGCCCTCTCAGCGCAAATTGATGACGCGATGGCGAACAGTCTTTTGCTCGCACGCTTCCACGCGGGACTTTAGCGCTCTGATTCAACATGTTGCCAAAATGTATCACCATGGTGCTTTGCAACATCTGCTCACTTTACGCTCGTAAACCTGCCGTTAATGTTAGCGCCATGCACCGGGAGGGGGGCCCCCGGGGTACCATCGCGCTGCGGCGCATAGGGGGTTATTGAATGATACAAATGTCCAGCCGGCTCTTCGCCGGCTCTGCCCTGTCGGCTGTCTTGGCGGCATTCGCCGCCCCGGCGTCCGCCCAATCCATGCCGGAAACGCCGGCTGCTATCGAAGCCGCGGTCAGCCCGGACTCCGAAGAAGTCGTTGTCACTGGTTCGCTCTTCCGTCGCACCAACAGCGAGACGCCATCACCGGTCAGCGTGCTGACGGCGGACACGCTCGCCAAGGCGGGCATCACAACGGCGGCGGACGCCATCCGCTCGGTGTCGGCCGATAGCGGCGGCTCGATCGGCGTCGGCTTCCAGAGCGGCTTCTCCGCCGGCGGCGTTGCCGTGTCGCTGCGCGGCCTCGGCGTCTCCTCGACGCTGGTGCTCGTCGACGGCCTCCGCTCGACCAACTTCCCGATCAACGACGACGGTCATAACGCCTATGTCGACCTCAACTCGATCCCGTTCAGCCTGATCGATCGGGTCGAGGTGCTGAAGGACGGCGCATCGGCGACCTATGGCGCGGACGCGATCGGCGGCGTGGTCAACCTGATCCTTAAGAAGCAGTTCGTCGGCGTCGCGGGTACGGTCGAAGGCGGCGTCAGCAGCCGCGGCGATGCGGGGCGTCAGCGCGCCAACCTTACGGTTGGTTATGGCGACTATGCTGAAAAGGGCTTCAACATCTATCTGAACGGCGAATTCCAGCAGGATGGCCGCGTCAGCAACCACAGCCGCGGTTTCCCCTACAATAACCGCGATCTGACCTCGATCGGCGGTAACGACCAGAACGCCGCCGACAATTCGCTCACTCAGGCGACGCCCAACGCGGTTGTCGTACGCACAACCCAATCCGATCTGAACAACCCCTTGAGCGGCGGCACGACGTTGTTCAACCAGAACTACACCACGCTCAACCTCGCCGATTGCGCGCGCGGCACCTACACGCAGACGGGCAGCGGTCCCAACGGCATCGGCTGCAAGCACAATATCGAAGACGAATATTTCCAGCTCGCACCGCTGCAGCGCAAATATTCGATCAACGGCCGCGTCAGCGTTCGGCTGTCGGATAATATCGAAGGCTACATCACCGGCAGCTATTCCAACAGCTATGTCAGCATCCTCAATGCCCCGCGTGCGCTGCGGAACACCCAGCCTTATGGCGGTGCGCCCAACCTGGCATCCAGCAATCCCGGCATCGTCCTGCCGGTCTATATCTGCTCGGCGGGCGTGAACTGCGCCACTGCCGCCAATCGTCAGCTCAACCCGAACAATCCCTATGCGGCAGCCTTCGCTAACGATCCGGCCAACGGCGCCGCGCGCATCTATTATCTGTTCGGCGACATCAAGGCAGGCAGTGATCGCACCAACGAAGTCTATCGTTTCGCCAGCGGCCTGCACGGCACGATCGGCAATGATTGGACCTGGAAGGTCGACGGCGTTTACGCCCGCGACAATCTCAAGATCGTCCAGCACGGCTTCCTGAACGTCGCCAACACGCTTAGCGCGATCAACACCGGCGCCTATAACTTCGTGAATCCGAGCCTCAACACGCAGGACGTGCGCGACTTCATCTCACCCGACAAGACGACGCCGTCGCATTCCCAGATGTATTCGCTCGACGCAGCCATCACCAAGCAGCTGTTCGAACTTCCGGGTGGTCCATTGATGCTGGCCGTAGGCGGCCAGGTGCGGCGTGAATCGCTGGTCAACAATAACCAGAACGAAGCACTCGACACCTGGACCCTCACCACGTCATCGGCGTTCGGCAAGCACACCGTTTCGGCAGGCTATTTCGAAATCCAGGCCCCCGTGCTCAGCACGCTCGAGCTGAACGGCTCGGGCCGCTACGACCATTATTCGGAAGGGTATGGCCGCTTCTCGCCGAAGATCGGTGTGAAATTCACCCCGATCCGTCAGGTCGCCTTGCGCGGGACCTATTCGCAGGGCTTCCGCGCACCGACCTTCGCCGAATCCGGTCCGCGGTCGCAATATGCGGGCTTCGTGACGACGACGCCTCCGGGTAATTTCTGCGCTGCGCACGGCGGCTCGGCTACGGCGACCAACACCTGCGTCAACGGCGGCAACCCTTATAACTTCGCCTATTCGGTCGGGCGCGGCTTTGTCGGCAATCCCGATCTGAAGCCGGAAACGTCGCGCAGCTTCACCGGCGGCATCATCCTGGAGCCGACGTCGTGGTTCAGCGCGACGGTCGACTATTATAACGTGAAGAAGAAGAACCTGATCGCCAACGGCCCGCTCGCCGGCGATGCGATCGCGGCCTATTACAAGCAGTCGAACCTGGCGGCCGCGACCGCCGCGGTGGCGGCGATCGGGCCGGGCTATTCGGTCAACACGATCGACAGCATCGATCCGGCATTCCCGAACGCATTGCCGCGACTGCTGATCATCAACGCACCGTTCGTGAACGTGAACTATGACAAGACGTCGGGTCTCGATTTCTCGGCCACCGCGCGGGTGCCGCTGGGGAACGGCGTGCGTTTCACCAGCAAGGTCGAGGCGACCTACATCATCCAATATGATCGTCACACCGCGCAGGGCGTCCAGAAATATGCGGGCACGATGGGCCCCTATGATCTGTCGTCCGGCAACGGCACGCCGGATTGGCGCGGCAATTGGCAGAACACGATCGAGGCCGGCAAATTCTCGCTGACGGCGACCGCTTATTATGTCGGCAAGATCAAGGCCGTCGCAACCGACCAGGGCAATCTCAGCCGATCCTGCTCGGCCAGCCTGTATAAGTCGTCGCAGGCCGGCGTGCCGGAGGATCGCTTCTGCTACGTCAAGCGCTTCATCAACGTCGATCTGAACGCGACGGTCGCCGTGAACGATCACTTCTCGATCTTCGGCAATGTCGGCAACCTGTTCGATGCCCGGGCCCCGATCGCCCCGGCATCCTATGCAAGCTCGCCCAACTATCTGACCACCTGGCATTATGCCGGTCTGATCGGGCGGACCTTCCGGGCAGGCGCGAACTTCAGCTTCTGATCCCGCCTGCCTACAAGAGGGGGGCGGTTCCAGCGATGGGGCCGCCCTTTCTTTTGCCAGCGTAACCCCGCGGCGGCCAATCCGCTGCACATCCTCCACATAATCAACCGTTGATGCCGTTCACGTTGACAGCGCGCGTTCGCTTCGCCAAAGACGCGCCTCCCCGCGGGGCGCCTCTGGACAGGTGGCCGAGTGGTTAAAGGCAGCAGACTGTAAATCTGCCCGTGCAAGCGTACGCTGGTTCGAATCCAGCCCTGTCCACCATCTCTTCAAACAACTGAGCTTCAGGTCAACGCAGGAGCATTCAGCGTTCGAGCGCTGATGTCTGCCGGTCCACTTCCTGATCCAGGTCGGCAAAGCGCCTCAACAGCGCGCGGGCGAGATTGCTGTCGGTGGAGCGGACCAGCACCTCATCGTTCAGGAAGCGCGAATTGGTATTGAAGTTCAGGCTGCCGAAATAGGTCACCCAACTGCCGCTATTCTCGATCACGAAGAACTTGTCGTGCATCGGCAGACCGTCAGGGTGGCGGTAGCGGCGGATGTCGATGCCATCCTTGGTCAGTCGATCGACCACGCGTTGCGGCACGCGCCGCTCCGAATCGTGCACGATCAAGTCGATCCGCGCGCCCCGTTCGGCGGCATCCTCCAGCGTGCCGACCGCATCCCCCTTCAGATGTGAAATTGCCGCCCACAGATGATCACCGGGGCCCAGCCGGTCCAGCGCCGCCTCGACGATGTCGGTGTGCAGGCGCGGATAGAAGAACAAGGCGGTGTCGCGATCGCGCAGGATGCGATTATTCTCACGGCTGAACCGGCTCACCGATCCATGGTGGAGCGCCAGCAAGCCGATATGATCGACCAGCGCATCCACCAGCCCAGCGCTGGTGATTTCGACCAGCATATTGTGCCCCCGATCCTGATCGCCGATCTCCGCGAGGATCGCCGCATTATCATCGCCTTTTCCGCCGGACGGGTTGAACGAACCGACCAGTGCGACCGGCGTGGGCCAGGAAAAGGCATATATCTTAGCATGCAGCTTGCCGTTGATCCGCTGGAACGGAAAGGATGCCGCGGGGCGCACGGTCAGGCCGCCGCGCAGCCCGTCCTTGCGGAGCATGGCGACGACCGTGCCATTGGCTGCCTCGAACCGGGGATCGCCCTCCACGACCAGGCGGACACGGACCCCGCGGCGGCTGGCATCGATCAACGCTTGGGCAAGCTCTGCATCGAGGAAATAATAGGTCGCCCAATCGATCGACTGTCCCGCCGGCGTGGCACGGACCCGCTGCAGCAGCAGGTTGCGCAGCGCCTGCGCCGGCATGCCCGGCCCGCCGAAATGAACCGCGCCGATCCTGGACGCGGTCGTGCGTGCAGGGACATCGACCGTCGGCTCCTTCCAGCTCATCAAAGCAAGGAAGGCAGCGCCAAGCATCAAGGCAACCAACCCGAAGCCCAGCGCAACAATCCGCCACCCGCGCCGCCTCAAGACAGATTGCTTCACGATGATATGCCAGCTCCACCCATGGTTTCACGTCTCAGCGCGCGAATACCAGCAGCGCAAGTTGTACGGCGTTTATGTTCAGGTCCGCGTCCCAAACGGATCAGGCATCACCATTACATCTTGGCACTGTTAGCACCCTGCGCAACCGCCTGATCTTCCAAGCATCAATTGCCGCCCCCGAGCGGCGCGATTAGGTTTCAATTGCAACGCGAGGCACGCCAGAGGATGTTCAGCCGAAGAGATCTCGCCCGCGGCGGCGCTTCGCTGCTTGGCGTCGCCCTGGTGGAAACGGCCTGCTCGGCGGCTCCGCCCGACGCCGTCATGCTGCAGCTCAATCAGTGTGGCTTTCTGCCACGTTCGCCCAAACGCTTCGTGATGACTGTGGCGGCAGATGACGACCAGCCCCGCCAATTCCGTATAGAAACCTTGCAAGGCAAAAGTGTCTTCGCCGGCCCGATTGGCGGGCGCGTTTACGACCTGACCCCGACAACCGGAGATCATGTTAGGATCGGCGATTTCTCGGCTTTTACGCGCCCCGGCCGCTATCGTATTCGCATCGGCCCCGCTTTCTCTCCTCCTTTCGAGATCGGGAACGCCGTATATGCGCCGTTAGTACGGGACGCCGCGCGCGCTTTCTATCTGATCCGAGCTAATATCGCGCTTGATGATCCGGTCACCGGCTTGAAGCATGCCGCGGGCCATCGGAGTGAGGCGTCTCTGCCCGTAAACGGCATCGCGCGGGATCTGACCGGCGGTTGGTACAATGCCGGGGATTACGGAAAGTGGACGCATATGGCGGCGATCAGCGCCAGCCAGATGATGTGGCTCTACACATTGCGGCTCGCCCCCGCGCGCGGCCTCAAGCTTGCCGTGAGCCAGAGCTTTCCCGGCCTATGCGATCTGCTGCAACAGGCCCGCTGGGGGCTCGAGTGGCTGCTGAAAATGCAGAATCGAGACGGCTCGGTGCTGCACAAGATCGACTCCAACCAGCTTTACGCCTGGGGGTTGCCGCCTGAGCAGGATCCGCACCCCCGAAGCGCGGCGCCGCCATCGAGCGCCGACGCCGCCGTCTTCACAGGCGTCATGCTGCAGGCAAGCCAGGTTTTTGCGCCGCTCGATCACATCTTCGCCGATCGCTGCCGCACGGCCGCTCTGCATGGCTGGGATTGGCTCACCAAAAATCCGGCTGTGCTGCGCAATGATGCCAACTATGCCGATCGCGATCCGCGGCAGGAGATTTTGTGGGCCACCTGCGCCATGGCAGCGACGTTCGAGGACGCCGCGTTGGGGGAGCGCGCGGCGGCAGGCCTGCGCGAGATCGGTGTTCACCCGTTCTTCTGGCCAACGCCGCAGTTGCTGGGCGCAATGAGCCTGGCCCGCAAAGAAAGCGCATCCGCTGCCGTGGCCCGTACCACCATCATCGCAGCCGCCATCGACATTGCGGCGCGTGCAGGTCGCGATCCCTATGGCTTTTCGGCGGATCCGAATGCCTATTGGTGGGGGTCGAACGAAGCCGCCCTGGATACAGCCGTCTTATGCCTGTTCGCCGCCGAATTGGGCGGAGGCCAGCAACTGCGCCACACTGCGCAGCGGCTGCTGGATTATGTCCTGGGTTGCAACGCGCTCGGCCTCAGCTTCGTGACCGGCCACGGAAGCCATTGCGTCGAGCGTCCTTATCATTGGACCTGCCGAACATGGGGCATCGTCATGCCTGGCTGGGCCAGCGGCGGCGCCAATCACCTGATGGCGGGCGCCGACCCGCGCCTGAAGGCGGTCATCGCGCGCGGCACCCCGCCGGCCAAATGCTTTGTCGACGCGTGCGAAGACGATGGGTCGTGGGCTTCCAACGAGGGTCAGACCAGCGAGAATGCCGCGTTGCTACTCGCCGCCGGATTGATAGGTCTGTGAGCTTCTAGCCGCCAGCACTGGGCAGAAACGGACGATCGCATTAGGAGAGCCGCCATGCGCAAAGGCCATCGCCCCTCCCAAGCTCCGTCCAATCGCCCCCGCTTCTGGGGCCGGCACGCCGTTTCCGCCGCCCTGGCTAACCCTGAGCGCAAGGTCAGGCGGGTATGGGGCACACGCGAAACCCTGGCCGCTTTTGGCGGTTTTCCGGCTGACCTCCCGGTGACCTATGCCGAGGTCGCTGATCTGGGCAGGCTGGTGCCGCAAGATGCACCGCATCAGGGAATTGTGATCGAGGTGGATCCCTTGCCTGACATCTGGCTGGGAGATCTGCTGGAGCAGGGCGTGGGCAACCAGCGTCCGCTGCTCGTGCTGGATCAGGTGACCGATCCCCACAATGTCGGTGCCGTCTTGCGCTCGGCCGCCGCATTCGATGCGCTCGGCCTCGTGACGCAGGATCGTCACGCGCCGCCGGAATCGGGCGCTCTCGCCCGCTCCGCTTCCGGCGCGCTGGAGATCGTGCCGTGGGTGCGGGTCGTGAATCTCGCCCGCGCGCTGGACGAGATTGGCGAAGCGGGCTTCTGGCGGATTGGCTTGACCGGGACGGCACCTCGGCTGCTTGGCGACGCCATTGCCGGCGCGCGCGTTGCGCTTGTGCTGGGTGCCGAAGGCGAAGGTATGCGCCAGAACACCGAAGCGCATTGCGACGAATTGGCGAAGTTGCCGATTAGCCCCCGCGTCGAAAGCCTCAACGTCTCCAACGCGGCGGCCATCGCGCTCTACGCAGTCGCGACCCGCGGCTGAGCTGGCCAGAGCCGCGCCGATTGGAGATGCGGCGGCTGGCGAGCCGCCGCCCCTGTTCTTAGTCTTCGGCCGCGATCGTCACGCGCATGCCATCGAGCGCCGGCGTGAACTGGACCTGGCAGGACAGGCGGGAGGTCGCATCGCGATCGTCCGAGATGGCCAGCAATTCATTTTCGTCTTCGCTCATTGCCGGCAAGCGATCCACAAAATCGGGATCGATATGGACGTGGCAGGTCGCGCAGGAACAGCAGCCGCCACAGAGCGCAAGCAGTTCGTCGATGCCGGCATCGCGGATGACTTCCATCACCGAGAGACCGACATCGCCCTCTACCTGGCGCTCCTCGCCTTCGCGGGTGACGACGATCAGCTTGGCCATTATCGAACCTTTCGAATGAGAACGCTGACGGGGCCTATGTCGCGGCCTGGCGCCAAGCGCAATTGGAGAGCAGCCCGTGGGCCTGAGCGCTGAACACCTGAAACGCAGCCTGGATGCACTGGCGCGGATCGAACCCGCTTTCATCGCCGGCTTGGCCCGCCATGGTTATCCCGAGCCGCGCCTGCGTGCACGCGGCCATGTAACATTGCTGCGAACCATCATCGGCCAGCAGGTCAGCGTCGCCTCCGCCAATGCGATTTGGAAGCGGCTCGAAGACGTGGTCGGCCCCGATCTCGATCCGGTTGTGCTGGCCGCAACGCCGGATGAGGTGCTGCGCGGCGCGGGCCTGTCGCGCCAGAAGATCTCCTATGTGAAGAGCCTGGCAGAGCTTGTCGCAAGTGGCGCGTTGAACCTGGCCGCCTTGCCGGACGAGGATGAGGCGGCGATCGACGCGTTGACACGGATCAAGGGGATCGGCCGCTGGTCGGCGGAAATCTATCTGCTGTTCGCCGAAGGCCGAGGCGACATATGGCCAGCCGGCGACCTGGCCGTGCAGGAAGAGGTGGGCCAGCTTCTCGGCCTGCCGGAACGCCCGTCGGAGAAAACGGTCCGCGCTTTGGCCGAGGCTTGGCGCCCGCATCGCGGCGCTGCCGCCATCTTTACCTGGCATCATTATACGCAGCGCCTCAATGCCGGCAAAGCGGACAAGGCGCCGGTCTAGCCGCGCTTCGTCAATATCTGTTCCGCCAACGCGTGATCGCTCGGCTTGTCGACGTCGATCCCCGCCTCCGCAAAGGGGAGCGCCACTGGTTTCACGATCGCGCCGAGCCGCAAGCCTGCTTTGCTGAGCGCGCCCGCTAGCGTGATGGTGCGGGTCATCGCCCGTACTGCCAGCAGTGGCCCGAAATGCCAGATGAGCTTGATCGCCTTCTTGCGATCCCGTTCGACTGCGCTCCACGCCTGCAACGCCGGACGGGCGCGCGCCGACGCCAGGGCAAAGAGGTTGGCGCCGGTCCAGGCACCACCCCCAAATTTGAGCCAGGTCCGCTTATTTTCCGGATAGGCAGCGAGCAATACCTTGCTGGAGACCACGCCCACGGCGACGTCGGCGTCCGCCGCGCCGGCGATCATGGCTTCCACCATGTCGACCGTCAGCAGCGGATGATCGGCAGTGGTGACCAGGATCGGCCACGGCGCATGGCTGGTGCCGGAAAGGGCCGCGATACTGCCGGCGATTCCGCTGTTGGAAACTGCCGTCGAGACGCCCGGCGCGTTCGCGAGCCAGCCACAATCGCCGATCAGCAACTGGTCCGGATGCTGCCCGACGATCACGACACGGGCGATGGACGGGCTCGCCAACAAGGTCTTGGCGACGCGCGACAGCATCGCTTCACCCGCGACCTGCACCAGCGCCTTCCATTCCTGGCCGAACGCTTCCGCCAGCGGATCCACCCCGGGGCGCTGCCCTGCCAGGAGCAGGGCCGTCCACCCGGCATCAGTCATGGTGTGACTGGTCCCCAAGCGCGCATGAATGTCTCGATTGCCGCGGCGACGTCTTCATCGATATTGACCCTCAGCGTGTCCAATGGTCGCCATAAGCGGTCGAAATAGCACCCAGCCTGAACGAGCGAGATAAATTGGCGGGAGGCGGTAAGCGGGTCACCGGCGCGCAAGCGCCTGGCGGCCATTTCTTCTTCCATATAGCGGGCGAGGCGGGCGCGCACCCGATCTGGACCACAACGGGAAAAGGCCTCTCCCACCGTGGGGAAGCGCCCCGCCTCCGCCACGATCAGGCGGTGCAATGCGATAGATTGCGGCGCCATCATCTTATTGAGGAAGGCATGGCCGAACCGCGACAAAGCGGCCGTCGTGCCGCCGGTGGGGATGAGCGCCTCGTCCAGCACCCGCCGAAACGCCTCTATCTTCGAGTCTATGACGGCGGCGAACAGCTCGTCCTTCGACGGAAAATAGCTCCACAATGTCGTCTTGGAACCACCAAGCTCCGAAGCGATTGTGGACATCGACGTGTCCGCGAAGCCACGCTCCAGGAAGGATCGTTCGGCCACCTCAAGAATCGCCCTTCGGCGATCGGCTCTTCGCACCGCGCGTCGACCAGAGGGATTGCTCATCTCCATAACAATACTATAGGGTACGGCATCGGCTTGACAAGTACTGGGGTGACGCCCATTTGCTTCGCGTACGCAACAGTACGGATTTGCGGGTTCATGAATTATCGGATGGCAAGGCTGCTGGTGCTTGGCGCGTTCGTGCCGTTGGCGGCGTGCGTCCCCAATCTAGGCGACAAGCCAGTGCCGCGCGCTGCATCAAGTCTTGCAGCGCAGCAGAGCCTGCCCGATCAGGGTGGCCAATGGCCGGGCGACGGCTGGTGGAAGGCCTATGGCGACCCGCAACTGGATCAGTTGATCGCCGAAGGCATCGCCGGATCACCGGACATTGCCGCCGCCGCTGCCCGCCTAGCACGAGCAGAGGGCCTCGCCCGCTCCAGCCGTGGTCCACTGGGGCCGACGATCGGGGTCGAGGGCAATGCCGGGCAGGTCAAGCAAAGCTATAATAACGGCTTCCCCCGTGAATTCCTGCCGCAGGGCTGGAAGGACACGGGCAATATCGACACCCGCTTCAGCCTGGATCTGGATCTGTGGGGCCGCAATCGCGCGCAGCTGCGCGCCGCTTTGGCAGAGGAAGGCGCTGCGCGGGTCGAGAATGCAGAGGCGCGGCTGACGATCGCCACTTCCATCGCAACGGCCTATGCCGATCTGGCCCGCCTTTATGACGAACGCGATGTGGCGGAAGAAGCGCTAAGGATCCAGCAGGAGACGGCCGGTCTGGTGTCGGATCGGGTGCGCAACGGCATCGATACGCAAGGCCAGTTGCGCCAGGCCGCCGCGGCGGTCCCGTCCTCACGTGCCGATCTGGGGGCGATCGATGAACAGATTGCGCTGACCCGCAACCAACTGGCTGCCCTTACGGGGGCCGGACCCGATCGTGGGCTGACAATCGCACGGCCGAAGCCGTCGGGGCTCATCACCCTGGCCCTGCCGCCAGCGGCCGGTATCGATCTGGTTGGCCGCCGCCCCGACATCGTCGCCGCGCGGGCACGCGTCGAGGCGCAGGCGGAGCGGATCAAGGCCGCGCGCGCCGCTTTCTATCCCGACATCAGCTTGAGTGGCCTGGTTGGCCTCCAAGCGCTCGGCTTCGGCAATGTGCTCAAGTCCGGATCGACCTACGGAAATTTTGGACCGGCACTAACCCTACCGATCTTCGACAACGGACGCCGTTCCGGCGATTATCGAGTCGCACGCGCCGATTATGATGCGGCGGTTGCGAACTATGATCGCACCTTGATCACCGCCCTGCAGGAGGTGGCCAATGCGGTCGCCAGTCGCAGCGCGCTAGGCGATCAGACCAACAATGCGCGCGCATCGCTGGCCGATAGCGAAAAGGCGTTCGAGATCGCCCGGCTGCGCTATCGCGCCGGCCTGTCGACCTACCTTGATGTGCTTACCGCGGAGCAGGCGCTGATTGGCGCCCGCCGCCGCGTCGCCGACCTTTCCGCCAGGGCCTTCACGCTCGACGTCGCGCTGGTGCGCGCGCTCGGCGGCGGCTTTAGCGGCGTTTGATACTCAGGAGCAGCCGCATGGCCGATCAACCCAACCCGCAAACGGCCGCTGCGCCCCACACAGAGGACGAGGCGCCCGGCCAGACCTTGCGCCAACGCCGGCGCAAATGGCTGACGGTGCTTGCCGCCGTGGTGGTCGGCATTGCCCTGATCGTCACCTTGTATCACTTTCTGATCGGCGTTCGGCACGTGTCGACCGACAACGCCTATGTCGGCGCCGACACCGCCCAGATCACACCCCTTGTTGCCGGGCCGGTACAGACCGTGCGCGTCGCCAATACGCAGCTGGTGCACAAGGGCGACATCCTCGTCACGATCGATCCCTCTGACGCGAAGATCGCACTGGAGCGGGCGGAGGCGGATCTGGCGCAGGCGGAACGCCAGTTCCGCCAGACCTCGGCCACTGGCGGCGCCCTGCAGGCGCAGATCGGCGCGCGCAACAGCGATATCGATCGCGCGCAGGCGGAGATGACGGCCGCCCAGGCCGCCTATGACAAGGCACGGGTCGATCTTGCGCGGCGCCAGAGTCTCGCCAAATCCGGCGCGGTGTCCGGCGATGAGCTGACCTCCGCCACCAATGCGTTCGCGTCCGCGCAGGCGCAGCTGGCGGTCGCCCGATCCGGCATCGCCCAGGCCCGTGCCAATCGCATTGCGGCTGCCGAGAATTACAACGCCAATCAGGCGCTGGTGCGCGGTTCGATCCAGGACAATCCGGATGTCGCAGCAGCCCGCTCGCGCGTCGATGCAGCCAAACTGGACCTGGCGCGCACGGTCATTCGCGCGCCCTTCGATGGTGTCGTCGCACAGCGCAATGTTCAAATCGGGCAGCGGGTCGCCGCAGGCGTTGCAATCATGACGGTCGTTCCGATCGACCGCATGTATGTCGACGCCAATTACAAGGAAGGCCAGCTGAAGAAGGTCAGGATCGGCCAGAAGGCGCGCATGACCGCAGATCTGTATGGCGGCAGCGTCGTCTTCCATGGCACCGTCGTCGGGCTTGCCGGCGGTACCGGATCGGCCTTTGCGATCATCCCCGCGCAGAATGCGACCGGTAACTGGATCAAGGTGGTGCAGCGCCTGCCCGTGCGCATCATGCTGGATCCGGCCGAGCTTAAGGACCATCCGCTGCGCGTCGGCTTGTCGGTAGACGCAACGATCGACGTCGGAAACTAGCCGTGGCGAGCGCCGCCCTGCCCGGAAAGCCGGCCGGCAGCCCCGCCGGAAACAAGGATGGCTGCGCGCTGTCGGGCGGGCGGATGTGGCTTGCCGGCGGCGTGCTCGCGCTCAGTAACTTCATGGTGGTGCTGGATACATCCATCGCCAACGTCTCCGTGCCGCATATCGCCGGCAGTCTGGCGATCGCGCCGGATCAGGGCACGTGGGTCATCACCTCCTATGCGGTCGCGGAGGCGATCTGCGTCCCGCTTACCGGATGGCTGGCGGCCCAGTTCGGCACCGTCCGCACCTATCTCGCGGCGATGACGGGCTTCTGCATCTTCTCCATCCTGTGCGGCATCTCGCCCACTCTGGGCGTGTTGGTGGCGGCCCGGATCGGACAGGGCATTTGCGGCGGCCCGATCATGCCGCTTACCCAGACGCTGCTGTTGCGGGTCTTCCCCGCCGCCAAGCGCGGTCAGGCCATGGGCCTGTGGGCAATGACGACGGTCGTGGCGCCGATCGCGGGGCCCGTGCTGGGCGGTACGATCAGCGACAATTGGTCGTGGCACTGGATCTTCTTCATCAACATCCCGATCGCGATCACCTGCGTCGTCGGCAGTTATCTGATGGTGAGCAGCTGCGAGACCGAGCGGGTCCGCGCCCGCATCGACGTTGGCGGCATGATCCTGCTGGTGATCTGGGTCGGCGCGCTCCAGATCATGCTGGACATCGGCCGGGATCATGACTGGTTTCATTCGACGATCATCTGGGTGCTCGCCATCATCGCCGGCATCGGCTTCCTGGTGTTCCTGATCTGGGAGCTGACCGATCGCGCGCCCGCGGTGGATTTGCGCGTCTTCCGACATCGAGGATTTACGGCCAGCGTGCTGGCGCTGGCGCTGACCTATGGCACCTTTTTTGCTGCAGTGGTGGTGACGCCGCAGTGGCTGCAGGGCGCGATGGGCTATACCGCGCAATGGTCCGGCTATGTCACCGCCTGGCAAGGGCTGCTCGCCGTCTTCTTCTCTCTGATCGTCGGCCGGTTGACCGGAAAGTTCGACCCGCGCCTCCTCGTGTCGTTCGGCATCGTCTGGATGGCGGGATGCATCTATGTGCGGACCAACTGGACCTCGGGCGTCGATTATTGGACGCTGGCACTGCCCCATCTCGCCATGGGTCTGGGCATGCCGTTCTTCTTCGTGCCCCTGACCATCCTGTCGCTCAGCTCGGTCGAAAACAAGGAAACGGCATCCGCCGCCGGCTTGTCGAGCTTCATGCGCACGCTGTCCGGCGCGGTCGGCACGTCGATCGCCACGACGCTGTGGGCGAATGGCGCGATCCGTGCGCACGCACAGATGGTCGGATCGATCAACGAACCGGCGGGCTTGGTCGATCAGCTGCGGGGCCGCGGCTTCAGCGATCTGCAGGTACGTCAGATGATGGAAAACCTGCTCAACCAGGAGAGTCTGGTCGTCTCGCTGGATCATGTTTTCCAGATTGCGACATTGCTGCTATTGATATCGGCGGTAGTGATCTGGGCCGTTCCTAAGCCCAAGAAGGCGGTCGATACGTCGCAGGCGCACTAAAGCCGCACGGTCTCGCCCACAAACCGCCGCATTGCGGCACCAGGGTGCACTTCTTAAATGTGCCTCAGCATTCGAGGAAGAGAGCGTGACGATTGTTTCGGTTAAACCCAGCTTCTGGCGGCGTGAGCACCATCTCGACCGCATGAACCTGAAGCAGCTGGTGGTCGCCTATTTTCAATATCCGGCGGTGATTGCCTATCTTGCCCTGGCGGCGGTCGCGATCGGCGTGTGGTTCGCCTATCCGGCATCGGCGCTGGCAACGGTGGCGTCGGCCGCGATGGCGGTGCTGCTCTATCCGCTCGTCTGGTATGCGCTGCACCGTTTCGTGCTGCACAGCCGCTGGATGTTCAAGGTGCCGATGCTTGCGGCGACCTGGAAGCGCATCCACTATGATCACCATCAGGATCCCAATCGGCTCGAAATCCTATTCGGCGCGCTGCACACGACGCTGCCGCCGATCATGCTGATGACGATCCCGGTCGGCTATCTGATTGGCGGCATTGGCGGCGCGGCGGCCGGATTTGCCTCGGGCCTGCTGACCACGGCCTTTTACGAATTCTGTCACTGCATCCAGCATCTCGCTTATACGCCGAAGCATCCGTTGCTGGTGAAGATGAAGCAGCGTCACATGGCGCATCATTTCCATGACGAGACGGGCAATTTCGGGATCACCAATTTCTTCTGGGACCGCCTGTTCGGGACCAGCTATGCCAAGGTGAGCGAGCGCAAGAAGAGCCCGACGGTATTCAATCTTGGCTACACGCCCGAGGTAGCGAAAATCTATCCGAAGGTGGCCGAGCTGTCGGGCGGCGTTGCGACTGGGCATCCTTCGACCCGCATCCGGGGATGACGGCCTGATCGACGATCCAGCAAAAGGTTACGATTGTTGCCAAATTGGACATCAAGGCCTTTGTTGATCGTCGATTTTCCACTTATGGGGCGCCTCGGTCCATGGCGCCCACAGATCGGGGCTTAAGGCTACGCTCCGATGGCGGCATCGCCACCGCCTCCCTCCAGCCATCTAGGGAATATTGGCCTTATGCCGAACGGAATCACCATTCGCCCGGTAACGACCAAGGCGGACCGCAAGGCCTTCGTCGATCTTCCGTTCCGGCTTTATGCGGGTAATCCGGCTTGGATCCCGCCGCTGAAGGATGAAGCCTACGGGCTGATCACGCCGGGCAAGAACCCCTTCTTCGAACATGCCGAGGCACAGCTGTTCCTGGCCGAGCGCGATGGGAAGGTGGTCGGCCGTATCTCGGCATCGATCGATCATATGTGGACGCCGATGCCTGCCGATAAGGGCGGCGGCGCGGACAGCGGCAATTGGGGCTATCTGGATGCGGAGGACAAGCCCATCGCCGATCTGCTGATCGCAGCCGCCGAAGACTGGCTGCGCAGCCGCGGCGTGAAGCGCTCGATCGGCCCGATCAGCATGTCGATCTGGGAAGAGCCGGGTCTGCTGGTGAAGGGGCATGATCATCCGCCGACGGTGATGATGGGCTATGACGATCCGCGCTACGAAGCCTGGGTGGAAAGCTGGGGCTACCAGAAGGCCAAGGACCTCCACACCTGGGATCTGGACATCACCAAGCCCTTCCCGCCGCTGATCCAGCGCATCGTCGAGGCAGCCGAGAAGAACCCGCGCATCCGCGTGCGCGAGGTCAACAAGAAGAAGTTCAACGAGGAGGCGGCGGTGATCCTGTCGATCCTCAACGACGCCTGGTCCGACAATTGGGGCTATGTACCCTTCACGGAAAGCGAGATTGCTTTCGCCGGCAAGAAGATGAAGCCGATCATCTTCAACGATCTGGTGATGGTCGCCGAATATGATGGCGAGCCGGTGGCGTTCATGATGTCCTGGCCGGACCTCAACGAGTTGCAGGCCGATTTGAACGGTAATCTGTTTCCGTTCGGCTTCGTCAAATTGCTGTGGCGCCTGAATGGCGGCTTCTCCGGCAAGCCCAAGACGCAGACGATCCGCGTGCCGCTGATGGGCGTCGTCAAGCGGCTGCAATCGTCGCGCATGGCGAGCCAGCTCGCTTTCCAGATGATCGAATATATCCGGCGTGCCGCCATCAAGAATTATGGCGGGACGCGGGGCGAGATCGGCTGGATCCTCGACGACAATAAGGGGATGAACGCGATCGCCGAGACAATCGAGAGCAAGATCAACAAGACCTATCGCATCTACGAAAAGGCGATCTGACGCCCCTCAGGCGGCGCGGGGCTGGACCCTGCGCCGGATGCCGTTCACGCGCAACGCCGCCGGCAGTGGGGTCGACGGCAGACGGACGGGCATCGTGCGCATCAGATCGGCCACCGCATCGCTATCAAGCGTCTCGGCGAAGAGATGCCCCTGCCCCATGCGGCAGCCAAGCTCCATCAGCCGCTCGCGCTGCTCGATCGTCTCGATTCCTTCCGCGACGACATCGACGCCCAGCTTTTCGGCGATGCGCATCAGCCCATTGATCACGGCGCCGCCGGCTTTGCCCTCGATATGGAGATGATCGACGAAGGATTTGTCGATTTTCAGCGTATCGACCGGCGTGAACAGCAGATGCGTCAGCGACGCATAGCCGGTACCGAAATCGTCGAGTGCAAGCTTGATGCCGAGGGTGCGCAACGCCTCCATCTGCCGCTGCACGAACAGTTCGCGCCGGCCGAGATAAACGGATTCCGTTACTTCCAGCGTCAGCCGGTCCAGCGGCACACCGGCAAGCACGAAAATCTCCTGCACCTCTTCGACCAGATGCCCATGGGCGAAATCGGCCGGAGCGAGGTTGACCGCTACCCGCCCGACGGCAATGCCTGCGTCCAGCCAGGTACGCAGATCGGACGAGACGGCGCGCAGCATCGCGCGCGTTACCTCAGCCGCGTTGCGGGCATCCGCGAAGGCGTCGTGAAACTCTGAGGCCGGCACCAAGCGGCCGTCGCGACCACGGATCCGCACCAGCGCCTCAAAGCCGGCGACCGCGCCGGTATCAAGCCGAACAACCGGCTGGTAGCGCGCCTCGATCCGGCTCTGCGCCAGCGCGCGACGCAATTGATCGATCGATCGCAGCCGCCGGTTCATGCGGGTGCGCAATTCGGACGTGTACAGGACCAGCGTGCCGCGGCCGCCATCATCCTTGCCGTGATAGAGCGCCAGATCGGCATTTTGCCGCATGATCACGCCGCTCTTGTCGTCGATCGCCCGCACGGCCGCGCCGATGGTGATGCTGGGCACCAACGTGTGCCCGGCACATTCCGCCGGCTGGCCGAGGGAGGACAGAATCCGCTGTGCGAGCGAGACGACATCCTTGTTGTGCGCCAGCACGGCCAGTTCGTCGCCGCCGACACGGAACGCGAGGTTCGGCGCCGCCGCCGCGGCCAGACGCGCGGCCACGACCCGGATCAGGCTATCGCCCGCAGCGTGGCCGAACGTGTCGTTCACCGTCTTGAGATGATCGATGTCGACCAGCAGCAGCGCCGATCCGCCGCTCGACGGCGGCTGCACCAGCGCTTCTTCGAAACAGGCTCGGTTGTGCAACCCGGTCAGCGAATCGGTATAGAGCAAGCGCTGGTTGACCCGCAGCCCGTGGTCGCGTTCGAACGCGATGCGGCACAGCTGCACGCTGGTTGCGGCAATATCTTTCTCGAAATTGGTGGGGCTGCGGCGGGCGTCGAAGTAGAAGGCGAATACGCCAACCAGCCGCTCTGCCGACACGATCGGGCTGGACCAGCACGTCTCCCGCCCTTCCGGCAGCGCTGCAGTATGATAGCCGATCCACGCTGGATCAGAATTGATGTCGGTAAGCGCGATGCCGAAGCTGCGGAAGGTCGGCGGCTCGCAAGTGGCAAGCGGGGGCGCGACATTCATCCCGTCAATTGAAGCGAGATAATCTTGTCCAAGGCTGGGTGCAGACACGGCGGATAGCACACCATCCGGTTCGACGCCCCAAATCGCGCAGAGGCTGCCGGGCACCAACCGCTCGACCTCACGGCATAGCCGGTCCGCGGTTGCGCTGAGGGCGTCACCACGCGCGACCATCTCCAGGATAAGATTTTGAAGGTAGACCAACATCCCTCTGCCTAACGCCCTTCCCTAAATGGTTCTTCGGGAACGAACTTCATTACAACTGCCGATTGCGCCGAAATGAGTATTACCGTTGGCCGGAGCTTCTATGTCGGGCGAATATTAATCCAGGTAGGGGCATGATCGCTGGCTTTTTCGCGGCTCCGGAAGCTTTTATCCACACCTGCATCCATTAGCCGGTCCGCTGCCGGGGGGCTCAGCATCAGATGATCGATGCGAAACCCTGCGTCGCGCGCCCAGGCGTTCATTGTATAGTCCCAGAAGGTGTAGATCGGCTCGTCGGGGTGCAGCACACGCAGCGCATCGGTCCATCCGGCATGATTGAGCCGGTGGAAACAGGATCGGCTTTGCGGCTGCATCAGGGCATCCGACGCCATTCTGCTTGCCGAGAAGACGTCGGCCTTGCTGTCGGTCGGAATGACGTTCCAGTCGCCGGCCAGCACCACCGGCTGCTCGGTCAGGAACAGGGTACGCGCATGGGCGAGCAGCGCCTCGAACCAGGCGATCTTGTAGTCGAACTTCGGGCCCGGCACCGGATTACCGTTCGGAAGATAAAGACCACCGACAATGAGGTCGCCGACCTCTGCCTCGATATAGCGGCTGTGGCTCTCATCGGGATCGTTGGGCAGCCCCTTGCGTCGTAAGGTGATGTCCTGACCGCGCGCCAGGACCGCAACGCCATTCCAGCTTTTCTGCCCGTGCCAGACCGCATTATAGCCCAGCGCCGCCAGCTCCGCCTCGGGGAACCGCTCGTCCGGTGCCTTCAGTTCCTGAAGGCAGACGATATCGGTCTGGGTTTCCTCAAGCCATTCCAGCAAGCGCGGCAGGCGCGCCCCGATGCCATTTACGTTGTAGGTCGCGATCCTCATGGGACCGGCTTAGGCCAGCCGGATCAGATCGAGAAGCTGGTTCCGCACCCGCAACCCGAAGCGGCATTCGGATTCGTCACGCGGAAGGCCGCGCCCCCCATATTCTCGACATAATCGACCGCACTGCCCCGCACCAGATCGAGGCTGACGGCATCGACGACCAGCCGGACGCCATCGCGCTCGGCGACCACGTCGTCCGAGTCGATATGGTCGGCCATCTCGAACTTATACTGAAAGCCGGCGCAGCCGCCGCCATCGACGGCCAACCGCAAAATGGCGGGTTTCCCCTGCTTGCCCGCAATGGCGGCAACGCGCGCTGCGGCAGAGGCGGTAAGATCGACGTCGCTCATGACTGCAAGATAGGCGCGTCACCGCACCACGACAATGACCGCAGTCCTAGTCCTGATCGTTGTTCGCGTCGTCCGGACCACCCAGCGCGATGCCGGACGCCGTACGCGCTTCCATCGCCGTCACATAATCGGCCGACTGCAGGAAGGGCACAGGGTTGACGGCATGACCGTCGAGGCGGACCTCATAATGAAGATGGTTGCCCGTGGAGCGACCGGTGGAACCCACCAGCCCGATCATCTGACCGCGAACGACGCGGTCGCCGGCATGAACCAAAATCCGCGACATATGCCCGAACCGCGTCTGCAGCCCCTTGCCATGATCGATCTCAACGAGATTGCCATAGCCGCCCGACCATTCGGCGCGATCGACCACGCCATCGGCGGTCGCATAGATGGCGGTGCCCGCCGGTGCGGCAAGATCGATGCCGGCATGCATCGCGGCGCTGCCACGGAAAGGGTCGGAGCGAACGCCATAGCCCGACGTGTAGGTCGCGCTCTGCACCGGCTTCGACGACGGCACCGAGATCGACCCAGGAGAGGCGACTGCATCGGCCTTCTTCCAAGATAGGAACAGGCTGTGGAAACGGCTGTCGGCGTCGCTCGTCGGGAGCAACGGTCCACCGGTCGGCTCGATCTTGTCACCGCGCTGGGGGGCCGGGAGGCCGGCGGCTAAAACGGGTTGGGACAGCATGATGGCGGCGCTCGCAGCAAGTCCGAACGCGCGCAAAGCGCGAATAGCGACGGTGGAAGATGTCATTGTCTCTCCGGCGATCCTGGACCGCACGGCCCCCCGCACGGCTGTAACTATGCGTGTCGTCTCGAGATTTGCCCCTCTCGTGACGACGGGAACTTTTCTGGCCGACAAGCGTGCGGTTCTGCAACCGGTTCGTAGTAATCCGTCGTTAAACCGGCAGCAGCGCGCGCTGAGTCGTTGAACGGAGGCTTCAGCGTGCCTCGAAAATGAGCCGCCAGCAGCTGCCGCCAAACGACCGATGCAGAATCGCCTTCGCCGGAGCTCGCCTGCTCGAACCAGCGCACGCCCGCTGCTACGTGATTGATTTCATCCCGCAATATTCGACGCAGAATGTTGGATGAGGCCGTGTCTCCAACCGCGTCGAACCGCTCGATCATCTGGGGCGTCACGTCGAGGCCGCGTGCCTCCAGCACCATCGGCACAATCGCCAAACGGGCGAACGGATCATGCGCAGTCTGACCCGCCGCATCCCACAGCCCCTCATGGGCCGGCAGGGCGCCGTAATAACTGCCCAGCTGCCGCAGGCGCCGTTCCACCAGCGCGAAATGCATCGCCTCCTCGGCGCCGATCCGTATCCAATCGTCGGCAAAAGCGCGCGGGAACCGACCGCCGAACCGGCCCACCATGTCGAAGGCTAGGTCGATCGCGACATATTCGATATGGGCGATGGCGTGGAGCAGCGCGACGCGGTTGGCGGCGGTGCCGCCCTTGCCGCGCCGCGGCATACGGTTTGGCGGCAGCAATTCCGGCTTGTCGCCGCGCGCGGGGCGATCCGGCATCGCCATATCGAACTGCCATCGCAGCCGGCCCGCCCGCCAATCGCGCGCGGTCTTGCGGGCGGCCTTGATCTTGGCGGAGGGCGTTGCCGTTTCCAGAACCTGCCGTGCCGCGGCGGCCAGGCTCAGGATGCGTCTGACCCCTTCAGGGTACGGACAGCAGCCAGCACCTCCTGCGCATGGCCCGGCACGGACACTTTGCGCCAGACGCGCGCGATCCGTCCCTCACGGTCGATCAGGAAGGTGGCACGTTCGATACCCATATATTTGCGCCCGTACATGCTCTTTTCGACCCACACGCCGAAGGCTTCCGTGACGCTACCATCCGCATCGGTCGCAAGCGGCACCTGCAGATCATATTTGGCAGTGAATTTGGCATGGTCCTTCGGGCTGTTCTTGGAAACGCCCAGCACAGACGCCCCCGCGTCCTCAAAGGCAGAAGCGAGCTCGGAGAAATCCTTCGCCTCCGCGGTGCAGCCGGATGTATCGTCCTTGGGGTAAAAATAGAGGACCAGCGGACGTTGCTGCTGTGACAGCGCCGCCTGGCTGCCATCCGCCATCTGCAACGTCACGTCGGGGGCTTTGTCGCCTTCCTTGACCATCTTGATTCTCCAGAGTCGAGCGCCCTGCCCTACTCCAGGCCCGCGACCCGGCGCCACTCCCGCGCGACCAGATCCCGCGCATCGGCATAGGCCATCATCAGATCGTCCCAATCTTCATGGCCACAGCGCGTTGCGACTAGCGATCGGGAGGCCGGCGGCGGCTCGGTCGATTGGGGCGAGACGAGCCGCAACGTGACCAGCATACGTGTGAGTAGGGCAAAGGCTTTGTCGAAACCTGCGTCAAGCAAGCCCGCGTCCTGTAGCGCCGCGATGGCGCGCCCCAGATCAGGATGGAAAGCGAGCTTCTCGCGCAGCTGCAAAAGGTGGATGGCGAACTCTGCATCAACCAATCCGCCCTCGATCAACTTCACATCCAGCAGACCGGCCGGCGGCTTGTGCGCGGCCACGTCGAGCCGCATCTTGGCCACATCCGCGGCAAGCCTATCGCGTTCGATTGGCTTGTGCAGCGTCGTATCGATGATGTCCTGCACCGCGCTCCGTGCCGCCTCGCTGCCGAACAGCGGCCGTGCCCGCGTCAGCGCCATATGCTCCCACGTCCATGCGCTTTCCGCCTCATAGCGGGCGAAGCTATCGGTGGAGACGGCCAGCAGGCCCTGATTGCCGGAAGGCCGCAAGCGGGTATCGACATCGTAAAGCGGGCCGACGGCCGTCGGCACTGACAAAGCCGCAGTGACCCGCTGCGCCAACCGGTTGAAATAGGTCGTAGCGCCCAACGGCTTGCCGCCGTCTGATTCCACCAGGAACTCGCCCGTGAACAAGAAGATAAGATCGAGATCGGATGCATCCGTCAGCACCCCGCCCCCCATCCGGCCGAGCGCGAGGATCACCAGTTCGCCACCGGGAATGCGGCCATGGATCGCTTCGAATTCGGCCACGGTGGCGGTTGCAACGACGCGCAGGGCGGCTTCGGCGACCCGGCCATAGCCCCGCCCGACCTCGATCGGATCGACGCCGCCGATGATCAGCTGCGCACCGAGCTGGAAACGCCGTTCGCCCACCGCGATCCGCACCCGATCCAACAGCGCCTGATAATCGTCACCGCGCTCCCCGCGCGCCCAAGCTTCGGCGAGTGCCTCGACCGGCGGCGGCGGCTCTAACGCGCTGACGTCGATCAGCCCGTCGAGCAGGGTCGCCCGGCGCGACAAGGCGTCGGCCAGCCTTGGAGCATGGCTGAGGATCGTTCCGAGCTGGCCTATCAGCGCAGGCCGCGCCTCCAGCAACCGGAACAGGTTCACCGCACTCGGCAAGCGCGCGACCAGATCGTCGAACCGGTTGAGCGCCATATCGGGTACGGGCGCGCTCCCGAACGCCACGATCAGGGCAGGAAGCACCGCTTCCAGTGCGGCACGCGCCGCATCGCTTCTGGTCGTGCGGGTCCTGCCTTCGCGCCACGCCTGGATCCGCAGGCGGGCAGCGGCCGGATCGTCAAAGCGGGCCTGGCGAATGATGTCGTCCAACGCTGGCGCGTCACTGCCGTCCGCCTCGTCCAGCGCGTCATAGATCCGCCCAACCGCCTCGACTGACGGGGCGAGCGCCGCCACCAGGTCTGCCCCATTGCTGTGGCCCGCCAGCCCAGCGACGCCATCCAGCGCTTCAACCTCCAGCGGCAAGCGATGTGTCTGCTGATCGTCCACCATCTGCAGCCGGTGCTCGACTGTGCGCAGCAAGCGGTAGGCCTGCGCCAGGCAAGCTGCCTCGTCCGCTTCGATAACGCCGGCTTCGGCCAGCGCGGTAAGCGCGTCGAGCGTGGCCGGCGCCCGTACCGACGGCAGCCTGCCGCCATGGATCAACTGATGGATCTGGGTGAAGAATTCGACCTCGCGGATGCCTCCACGACCCCGCTTGAGATCATAGCCAGGGCCCAGCGTCTGTCCCTGCGCATGATGCTCGCGGATGCGCCGCGACAGTGCGCGTATCTCCCGCAGCGCCCCGAAATCCAGCGCGCGTCGCCAGACGAAGGGGCGGATATGATCCAGGAATGACTGGCCCAACTCCGTGTCGCCGCTCGCCGCGCGCGCACGAATGAAGGCGGCACGCTCCCACGGAAGCGCGCTTGCTTCATAATGGGTGATGGCGAGATCGATCGGCACGGCGAGCGGCGTCACTTCCGCCGCCGGGCGCAGCCGGAGATCCACCCGCAGGACATAGCCGTCCGCTGTCCGTTCCTGCAGCAAAGCGACTACGCGCCGTGCGATCCGGACCGCGGCTTCCACCGGTTCCTCGCGGGGTCGATGCGGCAGAACGGCCGGGTCGAACAACAGGATAGGATCGATGTCCGAAGAATAATTGAGTTCGCGGCTACCCTGCTTGCCGAGCGCAATTGCAGCGAAGCCAACCGGCGGCGCGTCGCCACGTTCTGCGATCGCGGCCGTTATAGCTCGATCGAGCGCTCGATCGGCAAAGTCTGTCAGGGCCTCTGTCACGGTTTCGAATGAAGCGCCCGCAAGATCAGCCAACGCCACGCCCAAGCTGACTGCCTGACGTTCGCGCCGTAGCGCACGCATGATGTTGCTATCGTCCTGGCTCGCTTCGGCGGCCGAAGCGAGCATTGCCGCAAGGCCGTCGTGGAGCAATCTCTCGATCAATTCCGGCCGCTGCCGGATGAATTGGCGCAGGAAAGGCGAATAGGCCTCAGCCCGCGCGACAGCGTCGCTTAAAGCCGAAGGATCAAGTCGCGACATGGTGGCTCAATTCTGCGGTCGGCCGTCAATCCATCGCAACTATGCGGAAGTTGCAACGTTCTAACATAGATGAACAAGTCGAGTAATTCCCGTGTCGCTGCGCCGGGTGAAACCCGACGGGGCCCGCATGTCGTCGACGCACCTGCGGCGCATGAGGGCGTTCGTCGCGCGTTACTCGGCAGCTTCGGCGCAGCCCCGGCGATGCCGGAAGATTTTAAGCGGCTGCTCGATCGGTTAAACTGATCGACGGCCACGCCGCGGCTCAGCGGCCGCGGCTGAGATCGTCCACCTCACCCATGATCTCGTGCAACGGACTGTGGCCGGTATTCTCGTCATCGCGCCGCGACGGCAGTTTACCGCCCGACATCAACTGTTCGAGAGCAACGCGGCCGCGCGCCACGCGGCTCTTGATAGTGCCGACCGCGCATCCGCAAATCTCCGCCGCCTCTTCATAGGCGAAGCCCCCGGCGCCGACGAGGATCAAGGCCTCACGCTGCGGCTGCGGCAAATGCAGCAACGCACGCTGGAGATCGCCCAGATCGACATGGCGTTCCTGGCTCGCGGGCGCGGCAAGGATCTTGCTTGCGGTCAGATCGTCCCACTCGCCCTTGAAGCGCGCCCTGCGCATCTGACTGAGGAACAGGTTGCGCAGGATGATGAACGTCCACGCGCGCATATTCGTGCCCGCCTGGAACCGCTTGCGCGCAGCCCAGGCCTTCAGCAACGTTTCCTGCACCAGGTCGTCCGCCAGGTCTCGGTTGCCCGAAAGCGACCGGCCGAAGGCGCGCAGGTGCGGAATGACACGACCCAGCTCATCGCGGAACTCGTCATCGGACAGCGAGACATGCTCGACCGGTTCCGCTTCATGTTCCAGATCGTCTTCGTCTTCGTCCACAATCGGATCTGTCAAAAAATCTCTCCGTGAGCCGAAAACGCCTGCGCCCAGCCACAAACATGGGGGCGCGATTTCCCGCTGCAATAGCACATCATCGCAGGCTTAGTGCCACAATAAGACGATCGCGATGAACAGGATCACAACCAGCGCAAGAGACGCCGGCAGGATGTAGCGAGTCATATGATTGGATTGACCCGCCCGCGCCTCGGTACGCGACAAATGTGTTTCTTCTTCGGCCATGGCCCGCGCCCCGTAATCGTTACAGGGCGCCAACGGACACATGGCTGCGGGGTTCCATTCCGGCCGACTAGGCCGGAACGGTCGCCGCGTCGAAGAAGAGCGCCTGGCTGATCGCGGCCTTCACGGTAGACCGCTGGAAAGGCTTGGTAATCAGGAAGGTCGGCTCCGGCCGCTCGCCCGTCAGCAGACGTTCCGGGAAGGCCGTGATGAAGATCACCGGCACCTGGAACTCGGCCAGGATATCCTTGACTGCATCGATGCCGGAGCTGTCGTCCGCCAGCTGGATGTCGGCCAGCACCAGGCCTGGGCGATGGGCCCGCGCCTGCGCCACGGCCTCATCCCGCGTCACGGCGACGCCAGTGACATTATGGCCCAGGTCGCGCACGATCGTTTCCAGATCCATCGCGATGATCGGCTCGTCCTCGATAATCAGCACGTCGGCATGGGTCTGCCGCTCAATCTCGGCAATCGCCTCTGCCACCAGCGCCTCGACCTCGGCGGCACCGGTCTCCATCAGATAGCCCGCATCTTCCGGCGTAAAGCCCTCGAGTTGGGTCAGGAGCAGCGCCTGACGCGAGCGCGGCGTGATCCGGGCAAGGCGCGCGTCGGCGACGTTGGTGGCATCGTCGCCCGCATCTTCATCGGCGCGGCTTTCGCTGTTGGTGGACTGCCAGATGCGCTGGAAGGTCCGGTAGAGTCCGAGGCGAACGTCGACGTCGCGCGGAAATTCTGCCGGCGCGGCAACGATAGCCTCCAGCGCGGTCCGCACATAGGCGTCACCATGCTTCTGGCTGCCCGTGAGTGCGCGGGCGTAGCGGCGCAGGAAAGGAAGGTGAGGTGCGAGATCCTGGCCGAGCGACATGGCGATTTACAGCTCCTGTGAAGAAATTCCATTGTGGGCAAGCGCCACAAGCGATGCAACCGAAAGCCATCCGTCTCGCGACCGAAAACCCCCGACGCAGGCGGCGCCTGATTCTTTGCCCGATATGCGGAACAAACCTGCGGTGTTTTGGTTTCACGGTTAACGCGGGACTTTCCGGCACTATGCTGATCCGGATCGAATCGATTAGCACCCTCGGGCTGCTGTTCGCCTGTCGTTAAGCTAGGTTTCGAGGCAGGCAGTAGAGTGCGGCTGGACGATGATATTGCGCGGGGGACGGTCGGTTTGACGGCGGACAACACATCCAAGGTAACCGGTCGCGATAAGCAAGCATCTGGAACGGTGAAACGTGCTTCCCGCGGATCGGACACGCATGTCTCCAACGCGCTTCGCAACGCGTATGAAGAAGCGGTCAGCGAAGATGTGCCGCAGGAATTTCTTGATCTGCTCGGCAAGCTGACCTGACGGGCATTAGCCCGATGGCCACGACGCCGATCACACCCTTTTTCGCGCGCCTAGCCCCCGCTCGTTTTTCCACCGGCACCAAGATGCTGCTGATCCTGACAGCAGCGCTCTTGCCGCTCGGCCTCATCGCGCTTTTCGCCTCTGTCCAATCCGCGCAATCCAAGCAGGCGCGCCGCGAGGCGGATGCACGCGTTGTGGCCATTGCCGAAGCGCGCCAGATCGACATCCTGCTTCTGCGGGCAGCATCCATGATCCGCGCTAACCTGACGGGCCCTACGCCCGACCGCAGCGTCTGCCGCACGTTGCTGATGCGCGATCGCGCCACCTTGGGCAAAGAGATCAAGCTCGCACTCTTCAGAGCCGATGGATCGCTCGCCTGCGCTACACCCGGGTTTAACGCCGAAGGCCTGCCGCGTCCCCAGAATCCGGGGCTGGCGGCGACGCTCCTTCCTGGCGACCAGGGGATGCGCTTTATCGTGCCTGCCAGCGCCGGCATGTACGGCATCGGCGAAATCCCGCGTGGCTTGCTGCAGGAGGTGCTCGCCACTGACAGCAGCCAGGGCATCACCTTATTCCAGGGTGAGCAAAAGCTTACGATCTCCACGATCGGCAAGGTAACGCCAATGGCGCGCCCGGTAGAGGTCGCTACCCCGGCTGCCAGTGGCCAGATCCGCCTGATGCTGACGATAGCGGCCAGCCCGATCAGCGCGGTCGAGGTGTTGCTGGTTCTGCTGCCCCTGCTGATGTGGGCCGCCGCCGCCGCCATCTGCTGGGTCGTGCTGGATCAGCTGCTGGTTCGCCCGCTCCGCCAGATGCAGAGCGCCATCGCCATCTATCAGCCTGGCGATGGGCCGCTGATCCTACCCCGCATCACCACGCCGGCCGAAGAGATACGGTCGCTCGGCGAAGCGCTGGAAGCCACCGCCGCGCAGCTGGTCGCGCGCGAACTGGAGCTGGAGGAAGGGCTCAGTCGTCAGGTGAAGCTGACGCGCGAGGTGCATCATCGCGTCAAGAACAACCTGCAGGTGGTCGCCAGCCTGATCAACCTGCACGCGCGCGGCACCGAAGGCGATGTGGCAGCCGCTTACGCCTCGATACAAAGGCGGGTGGATGCGCTCGCTGTCGTTCACCGCAACCACTATGCGGAGCTGGAAGAAAATCGCGGCGTCGCCTTGCGCTCGATCGTAGCCGAGTTGACCGCCAATCTGCGCGCCACGGCTCCGCCCAGCGCCGCCCATATGACGATCACGCTGGACATGATTCCGGCCTTCATCACGCAGGATGTCGCCGTGCCGGTCGCCTTCCTGATTACCGAGATTGTGGAGCTGGTGATGACCTGTGATCCGGCGGGCAGGATCGCCATCACGCTGATTCCGGGCGAGAGCGCCGAACGTGCGGTGCTAGCGATCGAAGCCCATGGCCTGACGGAAGCCGCCTGCGCCCGCGACAGTGGCCGCGCCCGGTTTGAGCGGATCATCACCGGATTGTCGCGGCAGCTGCGATCGACTTTGGACTATGATCCTGTTCGAGGCCGCTATGTCATCGCGCTCGCGATCACGGCCGATCCGGAACGCGACAGGACGGCGGCAAAATAATCTCGAAAATGCGGTTCGTCACGGAACCCTTGCCGCCAATGCCCGTTTTACTCTTCGGATAGCGACCTTTTGCCCCCCCGCTCTCGCTGTCCGAACACATGGGCCCGAACGCGCCAATCCTCCCCCCCGGTGGCGCCTTCGGGCCCAAATTGTATCTGCACGAGATCGGATCGCTACCGGAACTATTTATCGGGAGCGGCATTGAGTTCACGCTATCGCGTCGAGAGGCGCGCTATGACAATGGAGCATCAACATGGTTCGCAAGGTTCTGGAAGCTACCCTCATCGCCGGCACCCTGCTGCTGGCAGCGTGCAACACGGTTTCGGGTGCGGGCAAGGACGTGTCGTCGGCTGGTAAGGCCGTCAGCAACGCGGCCGAAGACGCCAAGTAAGCTAAACCTGATGTCAGCAAGGGCGTCGCTCCCAAGGAGCGGCGCCCTTTCTTATGTGCGCTGAACGGGCAGGGTCTCGGCCGTCTCACGCTTGCGCTTGCGTTCGGTGAACCAGATCCCGACAATCGCCACCTCGTAAAGCACCACCAGCGGCAGCGCCATCAGGAACATGGAACCCGCATCGGGCGGACTCAACACCATCGCGATCGCGAAATTGACGACGATCGCATAGCGGCGAAACTTGATCAGCTGTTGACGGGTCACGATCCCGGCACGCTCGAGCAGCATCAGCAGCACCGGCAACAGGAAGGCCGCGCCGAAGCCGAACAGAAACTGCATGATCGTGCTCAGATAATTCGAAAGCTCGGGCAAGGCTTCCTGCTTGATCCCGCCCAAGTCGCCCGAAAAGCCATACAGAAACTTCAGGGCGAGCGGGATCGCGATGAAATAGGCCATGCTCGCCCCCATCAGGAAAAGCACGGGCGTGGCGATGAGAAACGGCAGCAGCGCCTTCTTCTCTTTGCGATACAGCCCAGGGGCGATGAATTGCCACAATTGGTTGGCGATCACGGGAAAGGCGAGCATCAGTCCGGCAAAGAAGGCGACCTTCACCTCGGTGATGAAGCCGCCGAACACTTGCGTATAAACGATCTTGTTCTGCCCTGCCGCCTTGAGCGGATGAACCAGGAACGCCAGGATCGGATGCGCGAAATAGAAGCAGATCGCAAAGCAAATGCCGAGCGAGGCGAACGACCAGATCAGCCGCTTTCTGAGCTCGATCAGATGATCCAGCAGCGGCGCACGGCTGTCGTCAATTTCGTCATGATCGTCGTTCATTGTTTTGGCGGCAGACCCAAGGGAAGTTCCGGTCCCTCGTCTTCGCTCGCCACCGGCGGCTCTGCAGGCTTGCTCTCGGCTGCGTGCGGCACAGGCGGCAGCTCGGTCCCGTTCTCAGCGACCTGCGGATAAGATGCGTCCTCGATCATGCCGGCGGTGGCGTCACTGGCGGGACCGGGCAAGGCCGCCATTGGCTCATCCGGATGCTCGATCGCGTCATGCAGCGGATGTTCGCGCATGATGCGCTCATTCTCCTCCCGCCATTTCTTCTCGATCTCGTCCAGCTCCGCCTGGCGGATCATTTCGTCGATACCCGACTGGAAATGCCGCGCCATGCCGCGCGCCTTGCCGATCCACTGGCCGGCAAAGCGCATCGCCCGCGGCAAATCCTTGGGCGGGATGACGGCGACCGCCACCGCTCCGAGCAGCAGCAATTCTGTCGGATTAACGTCGAACATCTGCCTGTTTACTGCGCCGGACGATCGTCCTTGGCGGGCTGCAGCTTCTGATCAGGATTGGGATCGACCGGGGGCTGCGCCTGCAAACGGGCGGCCGGCTTGGTCGACGTGTCGTCGTCCTCCGCCATGCCCTTCTTGAACTGCTTCACGCCCTTGGCGACGTCACCCATCATATTGGAGAAGCGGCCGCCCCCCAGCAACAGGATCGCGACGACCGCGAAGATCAGGACGTGGACGATTGAAAACGAGCCCATTTGAACTCTCCAGAGGCATAATCCAGCCTCTCTAGTCCTCAACCTCTTCCTTTTCCACCGATAGCTGCATTTCCAATGCCAAATCGATCGGATCGAGCAGGCCGGCCGCGCGCAAATCCTCCATTCCGGGCAGATCCTTACGCGAAGACAGCCCGAAATGATCGAGGAAACCGGGGGTGGTCGCGAACACCAGCGGGCGGCCCGGTGCCTCGCGCCGGCCGGCCGGGCGCACCCATTCGGCCTCAATCAAGGCATCCAGCGTGCCCTTGGACATCTGGACGCCGCGGATCGCCTCGATCTCCGCGCGGCTGACCGGCTCATGATAAGCAATGATCGCCAGCGTCTCGATCGCGGCGCGGCTGAGCTTGCGCGGCTCCTCCCGCTCGCGCCGCAGGATATGGGCCAGATCGGGCGCCGTTTGCATCGCCCAGCGGCCGCCGCGCTCGACCACCTCGATTCCCCGGCCTTCGTAAAGCGTGACCAGCTCAGCCAGCAGCGGCTTGGGATGATCGATCCCGGTCGCCGTCGTGATGTCGGCGAGCGTCATCGGGCCCTCCGCCGCGAACAGGGCCGCCTCCAGCGCACGGACATCGTCCGCCACCGCGCTCATGCCGCTTTCACCATCAGCGGCGCGAAGGCGGCCTTTTGATCCAGCTGCAGTCGCCCCTGCCGCGCCAGTTCCAGTGCCGCCACGAAGCTGGAGGCAATTGCGGAGCGATGATGATCGGGGGCGAGCCCTTCAGGCAGAAAGCTTTCCAGACTGGCCCAGTCGAGCCGCTGGCCGACCATGCGCGCGACCAGTTCCAGCGCCTCGTCCAGCGTCATTACCGGGCGCCGCGATACGACGTGGAAGGCGGGCTCGCCGCGCGCCTTCACGGCGCCATAGGCGGCGATCAGCTCATAGAGGGACGCTTCCCAGCGCGGCCGGCGCACCACCCTCAGCCCTTCGGGATTGCCCCGCCGGAAGATATCACGCCCCAGCCGGTCGCGCGCCATCAACCGGGCGCCGGCCTCGCGCATCGCGTCCAGGCGCTGGAGGCGCAGCTGCAGCCGCAGCGCCAACTCCTCGGGCGACGGCTCCACCTCCGGATCGCGCGGCAACAGCAGCGCGGATTTGAGGTAAGCAAGCCAGGCGGCCATCACCAGATAATCGGCGGCAAGCTCCAGCTTCAGCGTCCGCGCCTGATTGATGAAGCCGATATATTGATCGACCAGCGCGAGGATCGAGATCTGCTTGAGATCGACCTTCTGCGTTCGGGCCAGCGTGAGCAGCAGATCGAGCGGGCCTTCCCATCCGTCGATCGCGATCGTCAACGCTTCATGGGCCGGCGGCCGGAGATCGAATTCCTCGTCACTCATCGCCCGCAGAATAGCGGCTTATCCGATCGGTGGGAATTCCCCACTCCGGCTCCGCCCCCACCCCGGCCTGAAACCGACATCGTTGTCTAAACCGCCCATACATGGCATTCGCGGCGGAAACGGCGATCACGACCGGAATTGGGAGGACAGAATGACGGGCGATCTGCGCGCCGAGACCATCGTGCATCCCGATGCGACGGCGGCGGGGAAGCCGCATTTCGAGGTGCTGGACGGGCTGCGCGGCAGTGCGGCCTTGCTGGTCGTGCTCTTCCACATTCAGGGAATCCCCATCGAATTCGACGGCAGCAAGGTGATCCTGCACCATGCGCCGCTCGCGGTGGATTTCTTTTTCGCCTTGTCCGGCTTCGTCGTCGGCTATGCCTATGACGATCGCTGGATCCGCATGTCGGTGACGCAATTCGTCAAGATCCGGCTGATCCGGCTCCACCCATTGCTCGTGCTCGGCGCGCTGCTCGGCTTTGCCTCTTATCTGCTGGACCCTTTCGCGGGCAGCCGCCAGGCGGCACCGCTCGGATCAGTCCTGTCGGCCCTGGCCTTGATGGTGCTGTCACTGCCCGCACGACCGCTTCCCAATCGATGGGATGACACGCACCCGCTCAACGGGCCGGAATGGACGCTGTTCTGGGAATATGTCGGCAACCTTGCTTATGCGCTGGTGCTGCGGCGGCTGACCACGACGTGGCTGCTGCCGATCATGGCCGCCGGCGCGATCGCTTTGTTCTGGACCGGCGCGGCACGGGGTTCGCTCGATGGCGGCTGGGGCTGGAGCAATCTGTGGATGGCCCTCGTGCGGTTGACCTATCCCTTTGTCACCGGACTCTTCCTCTATCGGGTTCGCCATCACCTGCCCAAGATCCGGCTCGGCTTCCTTCCGCTGACGCTGATCCTGACGATTGCGATCCTTCTGCCGATCTGGCCCGAAGCGGCCGGCGTCCGCTGGAACGGCCTCTATGAAGCCGCGCTGGTCATTCTGCTCTTTCCAGCCATCATCATCGCCGGCGCGCATTCCGACGCGGGGCGCGGCATGATCGGAATTTGCAAGATCAGCGGGCGCCTGTCCTTCCCGCTCTACATCACGCATTATCCCTTCCTGTACATCTACATGAACTGGATCTTCACGCGGCCATCGCTGGGCATGATTCTGATCGTTGCCGCAGCCGCGTTGCTCTTCGTGCTGGCCTTTGCCTGGGCAGCGTTCGAATTTTGGGACAAGCCGATCCGCGCCCGGCTCAAGCGCGCCCTCTAAACGGACGAACGGGCGCGACGTCGGACAACGCCGCGCCGTTCCTGCAGCCCTGTCAGATCTGGACTTGGCCGCCGTCTGCGAACAGCTCAATCCCGTTCACGAAGCTGGCATCGTCAGACGCCAGGAAGAGGACCGCCCTGGCAATTTCCGCAGGATGAGCGATCCGGCCTGCAGGGATCTGGCCGGCAAGATATTCCTTCGTGGCCTGCGCCTGATCGCCACCACCGAACAGATCGGTCACGCCAGGCGTATCGGTCACACCTGGGCTGATCGTGTTCACCCGGATGTGGCGATCCTTCAGATCGAGGATCCAGTTGCGGGCAAGGTTGCGTATCGCCGCCTTGGTCGCGGAATAGATGCTGAAGGCGGGCGTAGCCGAAACACTCGTGGTGGATCCGGTCAGGATGATGGAGGCACCGTCTTTCAACAATGGCAGCGCCTTTTGCACAGTAAACACCACGCCCTTCACGTTTGTATCGAAGGTGCGCTGATAATGATCCTCGGTGATCGCCCCGAGTGGCGCGAACTCCCCTATGCCTGCATTGGCAAACAGAATGTCGATCTGGCCATGCTTCTGCTGGACCGCATCATAGAGCCGATCGATGTCGGCCAGTTGCGCCATGTCGCCGCGGACGCCGGTCACCTGCCCGCCAATTGTCTTGACCGCCTGATCCAGCGCATCCTGCCGGCGGCCGGTGATGAATACCGACGCCCCCTCGGCGCTGAACGCCTGCGCCGTCGCCAGGCCGATCCCGCTGGTGCCGCCGGTGATAACCACCACCTTATTACTGAACCGGTTGGTCATCGTCTGTCTCCTCGAACAAAGCGGCAAATGCCGTCGCCTTCTTGAGATGCAACCAGAACGATGATGCGTGTAGACGGCAGATGTGACACACAGCGTTCCATTGGGGGAACGATGATACGAATGGATCTCAACGATCTCGCTTACTTTGCCGAAGTCGTCTCCCATGGCGGCTTCGCTGCCGCCGGGCGGGCCCTCCGTCAGCCCAAGTCCAAGCTCAGCCGACGGATCGCGGGGTTGGAAGAGCGTCTTGGACTGCGCCTGATCGAGCGATCAAGCCGCCGTTTCCGTGTCACCGATACAGGGCAAGCCTTTTACGAACGCTGCCAAGCCATGCTGCTGGAGGCCGAGCAAGCCGAGGCGCTGGTGGCGGAAGCGCAGGCGGAGCCACATGGCCGCATCCGATTCAGCTGCCCCACCGGCCTGATGGAGCCGATCTCCGGGTTGATCACCACCTTCCTGGCGAAATACCCGAAGGTACGGCTGCAACTGCTGGCGACCGACCGCGCGGTCGATCTGATCGAAGAAAGAGTCGATCTGGCACTGCGCGTCCGGGCGGCACTGACCAGCGACGCCGCGCTGACGATGCGATCGCTAGGACGCTCGACCCGCATCCTGGTTGCCGGGCCGCAGCTCGCCGGCCGGATCGCCACAGTGGATCAGCTGCCATCGGTTCCGGCGCTGGCAACCAGCGACGATGCGGACGAACTTGAATGGCACCTGGAGACTGCGGAAGGCGGCAGCACAATCGTCCGGATCCAACCGCGGCTCGGCTGCGCCGACATGGCCACCGTGCGCGCGGCCGCGATCGCAGGGCTAGGCGTTGCGATCCTGCCCGATCATGTTTGCCATCAAGCATTAAGCGATGGCAGCCTGGTGCGCGTCCTGCCCGCTTGGCGCGGCATTCGGGGCATCGTGCATCTTGTCTTCACCACGCGGCGCGGATTGCCGCCCGCCGTGCGCGCGTTGATCGATCATCTGGCGCATGGCTTTCCGCGGGAGGTCGTCACCGTCTGAGGTCAACCAGGAACCAGACCCGACCTCCTACGTGATACTCATGGCTGGTGCATGCATCCGGATCGCTGAGCCTCCGTCAAAGCCTGCGCGTAAGCGGCGCGATAGCGGGCGTCGTCAGGTGCGAAATCGCGTTTGCCGCCCGCCGTGCTCACTGCATTCATCAGATCCCCGCACCGCAGACGGCGCGCCCAGGGGCTATCGTCACTGGCAACGATGACGAAGGTGCGTGGCGCATGCTGCAAATAGCGGACTGTGAAGACCGCGCCTGGGCCGGGATAGAAGGTTCGATTGTGAGATGGATAGACGTTGAAATCGTCGGAATGGAAACGGGCTTCGATCAGGCGCCCGTCCGCTGCACGGATGAGCACGTCATAGGCCTGGACCCGCTGCTCATTATAGGTGCTGGAAGTGCTGCGCATCGCGGTGACCGTCGCCGCGCCGGACACGCCGCCATGATAGACCAGGCTCCCCGCCCACCACGGCCCCAGAATCACGTTCAGGATGGCGAACAATATGCACAAGGCCATCAGCAACGGGTGCCGCACCGCTGGTCTGCCCGTCTGTGCCGCCTTGGAGCTGCGCCAACCGATGAACATCGGCAGCGCGACCGCCAGGACCGGCATCATCAAAAAGCGATGTCGGGCCAGAAAGGCGACGAGCCAGACCAGCGGGTCGGTCACGGCCGACAGTGGGGGAGGACCGTAAGGCGGCGGCGTCCAGGCGGCGACCCCATCCGCCGCGACTGCGGGCCCGACGCCCAACAGGATAGGCACCGCCGCCAGCAGCGCTCGCCTCAGCCATCGACGGTGACATATCATCGCCCTTCAGAAGCGATCGTTTCGCCTTCGGTTCCCGTCTGGACGCGCCTGGAACATCCGCCCGCGGTCCAGGCGGCGTCGACCTAGCTGTGGGTGGGATCCGCGGGCGCTACGTCGCGAGGACCTTTCGCAGCGATGCTTCGATCTCGCCGCCGCTATAGCTATCGCCATATTCATCGCGGGCGCGGTCGGCCAAAGCTGCCAGCCGCGGCAAAGCGGCCACGCGTCGGCTCAGCGCCATAGTGTGAGGCGCAGCCTCCTGAACGATCTCGTTGATGCGGGGAAAGCGATCCGCCATGGTCGTCCACAAAGTTGCCGTCACAATATCGGCAACGCCGGGCTGGTCGCCGCCCAGCAGGAAGCCGCTATCCGCTTTCAGGCCGTGCCGACGCCCCGTTTCTTCCCAGAAGCTCGCCCATTTGCGCAGCCGCGGTACGAACGCATCCCAGCGCTCCGGCGTCCACATCTGCCGTCCGCCATCCAGCGTCAGCTCATCAATCACGTCGTTGGCGTCATTGACGATCTTCATCGTGATCGCACGGGAAGCAGGGTCACCTGGCAGGATGTCCAGCGTCTCGCCCAGGTACAAAATGATCGCGGGCATCTGCGCGATCGCGAAATCGGCCGCTTTGTCGATCAGCAGCGGCGGCCCCATGAACGGCACCGGCATGCTCGTGACCGGCGCCTCCATCAGTTTGGCGATCGCGGCATCGCCGGGTTCGTCCCAGCTCTTGTCGGCAAAAGCCAGGACGGCGCGCACGAACTGCCCTCGAAAGGGGACCGACCAATAATAGAGTTCATAATCGGACATCACACGCTCCCCGAACGGCCGCCAACCGGGCGAGGAGAACGCGGGGTACCGGCCTTTGTTCAGCGTGTGGCGGCGCTGCCCTGATCCCGCACCTGTCCGATCGTCCAGCTCGCCAGCGTTTCCCCCGTCGCGGGATTATCCACTACCAACTCGTCAAAGATTGCGGCAACCGCGCAAATCGGCTGCTGCTCGATGCCTGCGGGCTGCACGCACTGTACCGCGCCGTCGCCGGGTGCGCGATCGATCCGGCCCGTAATCCGGGCGCGCAGGCCCTGCGACATGTCGAGCCGGTCGGGCGCGATCCGGACCACGGCGTCATAACCGCTCTCCGGCTTGGGCGCCCCGGGTTCAAACCCGACCAGCGCCAAAGTCTGCCCCGGCAGCGTAACCGGATCGGTCCCGACCGCCATCGCCTCGTCGGCCTGTCTTGGGCACGTCTCGGCCGACGACCAGGGCCGCGTGACCCAGAAGCCTTGCGGTGTCGTGCGCGTATCTGGCTTGAGGCCCCACTGATCCGCTTGCCACGCGATCAGCGCGATATGGATGCGCAACGTCTGGCTCTGTTCGTCGTAGCGCCAGCGCATCGGCGTGGCACTGTCCGGACCGGCTGGCCCGGCGCAGCCGAACGGGATAGACACGGCGAAACGTCGCCCGGGCAGGTCCCGCACAGCCGGCGGCGCGGCCACGCCGGACGACAAGGCATCCGCCGCCTGCCGCGCCAGGCCGGCAAGATCGCCGCGGTTCAGCACGCGCCCACTATCGGGCGCCGGCGGCGCAGGCGGCTGGACTGCGACCACGGGCGGCGCCGGCGGCGCGGCGGGTTTGACCGTGGCACGCCCGATCAGGAAACCCACCCCACCGACGATCAGCGCGGCCGATAAACCGCCGGCGATGGCGAGCCGGCTGGTCCTGACGCTGGGTTCCTGCATGGCTCTTGATACCCTTTTTAAGGCGCGGCTCCACCCCAAGGATGCAGAAATCGTTGACATATGCGGTTATGGCCCCGACCCAGACCGGACGATGACGACCGATCAGATCCTGACGCTCGTCGTCCTGGCCGCCGTCGTCGCCGCGATGATCTGGGACAAAGTACGCGCCGATGTAGTGGCACTAAGCGGGGCGGCGGTGCTGCTCATCACGGGCATCGTCCGCCCGATCGACGTTCAGGGAGCCTTCGCCAGCCCTGCCATCATCGCCCTCGCTTCGCTGTTTGTAATTGCCTACGCGCTCGAACTTTCCGGATTGCTCGATCGCGCGATCGCCGCCGCAGTGGCGATGTGCCGACGGCTTGGTTCCATCGGTGTCTGGTTGATGCTCGCAGCAATCGGTTGCGTCTCCTGCTTCCTCAACAGTACGCCAATCGTCGTCATCGGCGCGCCGGTCGTGCGCGACGTCGCACTCGCCCTGGACCTGCCGCCCAAGCGCTACCTGATGCCCTTATCCTACATCACCATCCTCACCGGCTGCTGCACGTTAGTCGGTACATCCACCAACCTGCTGGTCGACGATATGGCCCGGCTGGCGGGGCAGCCGCGCTTTGGCATTTTTGAAGTTACCCCGGTCGGCCTCCCCATCGCTGTCGTTGGCGCAATTTATCTGTTTTTCGTCAGCGGGCGCCTGATTGGCGCGGAACGAACCGCCCCCACGGAACGCGCGGTGGATACGCGCGACGAGCTGACGCTCGCGGGTGGCCTGGTCGGGCATCCCCAGCTCTTCGCCAAGGCCCGGCCGTTCGCTCCCGCCAAAGCCGCAATCGCGCTCGCCACCTTCGCTGGCGCGATCGCCTTGGCAGCAACGGGTGTCGCCCCCATCGCCGCCACCGCCTTCGCCGGCGCGGTCTTGCTCATCCTCTTGCGCGTCATCACCGCGGACGAGGCCTATGGCGGCCTGCGGCCTGAAATCCTGATCCTGATCGCAGGCATGGTCGTAATCGGCATTGCGCTGGATCAAAGCGGGTTGGCGGATGCTGCGTCGCGCCTGCTTATCTCATCCGTACATGGCCTGAGCCCGCTGCTGGCGCTGACCGTGCTCTATGTCGCGACACTCATCCTGACGGAGCTGCTGTCCAATGCCACGGTTGCTGTGCTCGTAACCCCGATAGCGGTGGCTTTGGCGCAGAGTCTGGGCGTCAGTCCGCGCCCCTTCCTGGTCGCGGTGATGATGTCCGCCAGTGCGGCTTTCGCCACGCCGTTTGGCTATCAGACCAACGTGATCGTCTATCAAATGGGCGGCTATCGCTACATGGATTTCGTGCGCGTCGGCCTGCCCCTCAACATCCTGACCGCGATCGTCGGGATCACCATGATTCACATCGTCTTCCCGTTCTAGCGGGATGGGAGCACTGCGGTGCGCCGAGCGACGCACGCATCCGGCCGGCGATTGACAACTAACTCTACTTAGGTTGTTTAGTGCAATGGGCCGTAATCGCCGACCATCCAGGCAAATGCTGCTGCTGCTCGAGGCGCTCTCCGCGCACGCACAGCAATGGCGGCACGGCTATGACCTGATGAAGGAAACCGGCTTGCTGTCGGGAACTTTATACCCGTTGCTGATGCGAATGACCGAGCAGGGACTGGTCGAAGCGGAGTGGCGTGAGCCGGAACAGCTCGGCCGGCCGGCACGCCACGTCTATCGCCTGACCAACGCCGGCCTCGCGCTGGCGCTCGCGCAGGCCAGCGCCGGTTCGGGCGCTGCGGCATCCGGTAAAGCAGCATTGGCATGACCGCGGCGCTCGCACGAGCGCTGATGCAATTGGCGATATGCTGCCTGGGTCAAAGCCGGCGCGAGTGGGCCAATGCGATGCGTGCGGAGTTCGATGCGGTCGAGCAGACCGGTAACGCGCTGACATTCGCGGCTGGCTGCCTCATTGCTGCATGGCGTGAGGCGCCGCGGCACGCCGAAGGGAGGATCGGCATCGCCACGCATCTCTTCGCGCTCGGCGTGCTCATCCCGATTGCCTTCGTGCAATTTGCCTATGTGATCGGCCTGACGATGGGACCAGGCGGTGCCTATCCTTTGCTGGCGCCTGCGGCATCGCATGCACCCATGACCGCAGCCGCCCAGTTTAGCGGGATCCCTGCTTTGATCATCCTTTAGGTATTGCTGGGGGTGGTGCATCTTCGGCTGGCTTGGGCCTTGCTCGACCAGGATTGGGATGGAGTCGTCCGATCCGCCGCAATGATCGCATCGGCAACTCTGACGATCTTCATCTTCATGCAGTTGCTCATCCTGAATGTCGGCACCTTGGCCTTGGAGGCGGCAGCACTGACGCTCGAGCTAAGCGTCATCCTTGCGATCGCGCGCTGGCATGCCCGCACCCTTGCGCGGGACGGCGCGCAGCTTGTATTTCAATGCTTGTGATGAAGGCGATCGTGATCCGCATCGAAGGGCAGCATCGGACAAGGATGCCGCCCTTACCGCACATGCCGCGCGCGCCTTACTGTGGCGTCCACGCGGAGACCGCCGTCAGGAAAGCAGCCGTCTCTTCCGATGCCTTCTCGTCCGCCTGTGGGAAATAGCTGAGCTTCACCACCACCGTGCGCGTCTTCGGATCGATGAAGACATATTGGCCCTGCAGACCGATCGCGGAATAGGCATCCGAGCCCGGCATGGTCCACCATTGGAAGCCATAGCCGCCCCGCGCATCCTCCGGCGCTGCGGGGGCCGATGCTTGCGCCACCCATTGCGGCGAAAGAATGCGGTGGCCGTTGCCGATCCCGCCATTCATCATCGTCAGGCCGATCCGCCCCCAATCGCGCAAGGTGGCGTTGAAGCCGGCACCGCTGAATTCGCGGCCCACGCCCGGCTGTCCATCCATGATGTAGAAGCCATCCGCGTCCATGCCGAGCGGCTCCCACAATTTTTGCGCGGTATAGGCGGCTACCGACATGCCGGAGACGCGCTCGATCAGCCAGCCGAGCACCGCCGTATCGATCGTCTTATATTGGAATACGCTTCCCGGCGGATGGGCCCGCTTGATCGTGCGCGCCGGATCGGCAAAGCGCGCGACATTCTTCACCAGCGCATTGATATGGTTGGTCGCGGCCGTTCCGGGATGGTCGAAGTCGTAGCGCTCCTCATAATCCACGCCGGACCGCATCTGCAGGATCTGGCGGATCGTGACGCCGCGATAACCGCCCTGCCGAAGCTCCGGCAGATAGGTTTCGACCGGGTCGTCCAGCGATTTTATCCGCCCTTCGGCGAACGCACAGCCGATCAACATTGACGTGATCGACTTGGTCATCGACCAGCCGATGAAGTGGGTGCGTTCATTGCTATTGTTGCGATAGATTTCGGCGACGATCCGCCCGTCCTTCATCACCAGCAGCGCGTTGGTGTAACTGCGCTCCAGAAAGTCCTGCGCGCTATATTGCTTACCCGCGAAGCTGTAGCTGAAATCCAGCGCATGATCGGCCCGCGGCAACTGCCAAACGGGGCCGGACCGCGCCACGCTGCGTGTCGTGAACAAGGTGTCCATACTCCGGAACGTCAGCGCGTTCACGTCGCCATCCAACATGTGCCAGCGCGCGATCTGGATCGCGATCGGGACCTCCGATGTCGCGCCTTTTGCCAACGGCGCCGGCAGCACCTGCTGCGCGTTCACGCTCGCCGGAAAGAAAGCCAAAGCGAGCGCGCAGCCCGCGACTCGCAGTCGTATCCCCGCCATCCTTCATCCCCTCACCGATGGAGCGACTTGTTGCCGCCTCCGGCGCGAGGGATGCCCACATTCAGGCGTCATCCGCATCTCCCATTTGGGATAAATGGAATGGTCTCTAGGGAGCGCGCTCCGCCAGTGACTGGCATAGGCGGCGGACAAGGTCCGACTGGCGCCCGCTTGCGGTTTTGGCGAGCACCTGTTTCAACTGGATCCGCGCTGTACCGACCTTGATCCCGCGCGCAGCGGCATGATCGTTCAGCGTCGCGCCCGCCGCCATCGCTGCCGCAAGCTGCGCCTCGGCGGGGGTCAGGCCGAACAAGACGGCCAAAGCGGCGGGATCGAGCGCAGGCGCGGCATCGGGTTCAGACAGAAACAACGCGATCAGCTGCCCCTGGCTGCCGTTGGGGGCAAGGCCCTCATCCCGCGCCAATCGCTCGATCCGCATGTGGAGCGCCATTCCACTCCACCGTCCGATCGCCAATGTCGCGGTCGGCCGCCGCCCGGCGCCCACGTCTTCCAGCGCCGCGCGCAACTGCCTCCGGTCCCCCGCCTCGACGCAGTCGATCCGCCCCTCCACCAGACGCAAGGCGCCCGCGCGGTGCAGTAGCCGGCGGGCAACGATATTCGACCAGGCGATGCGCTGTGTCCCATCGATCAGCAAGACGGCCTGATGCAGGCGGTCCAATGTTGCTCGCAGCGCGCTCCCGTCTTGATCTGCCGGCATGGTACCATGCCCCAGCCGCACCGCCCGCATAAGATGCGGCAACAATGCCAACAGATAGGCTTCCTCTGCCGAAGTCACATCGCGATAGTCGCCTGGTGCACGATGCAGGATCAGCGTGAAATCGCGCTCTGCAGCAATGGGAAAGGTCAGCCATAACGCGGCGCCCAGTCCTCCGCGATCCAGCCGCTGCTGCAGCGCTGCCCAAAGTGGTGGTGCTGCGCCGAAGCTGCGTACGTCGCTGCCGACGCCCCCTAGCCCGTCATGGCGCCGCCTGGCATCGAAGCGCGGATTGCCCTTGGTATTGATGAAGCGATCGTGCCGGGGCGCGTCGACCTGGGATTGCGGATCGCGCGCGCACCACCGCTGCCGCGAATGATCTGCTTCGACGTCCAGGATCTGGGCCACCGCGCTGCGCATCCCCACCGTCTGGCACAGCCCGTCCAACAGCACGGGCCAGCGCGCCGCGCTTTCCGCCGCCGCATACAGATCGCCGAGAATGCCCTGATCGAGGTCCGTGATGCCCCTCCAATCGATGCCGCTAACGCGCCAACGCTTTACGGTAATAATGGATAGCAATCCAGCGGCAGGCGTCCGCGCCCGGCGGCGATGCTGGTACCACGCCCCCGCGCCTGCCGGTCGGCCCCACCCGAGAGGGTAAATTTTAGATCGGCGGTTGAACCTTGCTGCCGAACCGTGATTATATACGGACGAATATAGTCACGGTGGTGAGATATGAAGGTCCGGATCGACATGTACGGTCTGCGGTATGGCAGGCTGGTCGGCATCGCATTCGCGCACCGCTCTGCCAATGGTCATGCGCATTGGCTGTTCCAATGCGACTGCGGACGGCAAATCGTGGCCGCGGGTGGCAATGTCCGCTCCGGTAGCACCTCCAGCTGCGGCTGCCTCCACCGCGAGCTCAGCGCGGCGCGGTTGACCGAACATGGCTATCGCGCGGCCAAGCACCACGGGCCGACATACCGCGCGTGGCAGAAGATGCGCTATGAGGCCGGGGCCGAGATTTGCGCGCGATGGGCCGATTTCGGCGCCTTCGTCGCGGATCTCGGCGAGCGTCCAGATCATACCCGCCTCGGGCGGCGGGATGTCAGCAAGCCGTTCAGTTCCGCCAATTGCTGGTGGGAGCCCCTCGAGAGTCGGAACATTCGCGCTAAACGTGCCTGGGCGCGGAGACGTGCGGCCGTTTCCAGTCCAGCGATGCAAATACATTACTCATCTACGCATCGGCCAATACCCGGCGCTACTCGTCCGCAAGCGACGTGATCGCACGAGCCACGTTGGCCGGAGGGCACCCTATCCGCCCGGCCTCTGCATATCGAAGCGGCTGTCTGGCGTGACGTGCGCGTAGGCGGTGGGGCCGCCGGCGCGGAGGATGATGTCGGCGCCGAACGTGTCGAATATGCCGTCTTTCAGCAAATCTTTGCGAATATGCGCGCCAATTACTTCGCCGATCACCAGCCATGCATCGACCGGCGCCTGGCGGTGATCCTGAAGGCGCACAATCTGGGTCACCTTGCATTCGAAATTGACCGGGCTTTCCTGCACGCGCGGCGGTGCGATCAGCTGCGACGGCGCCTGCGTCAGGCCAGCAAGGTCGAATTCGTTGATGCCGTGCGGTGCGGGTACGCTGGTGGCGTTCATCTTCTCCGCGAGCGCGCGGGTGGCGATGTTCCAGACGAACTCGCCGGTTGCCTCGGCATTGCGCAGGCTGTCCTTGCCGCCGAGGCTGGAGAAGCCGATGATCGGGGGGCGATAGTTGAAGGCGTTGAAGAAGCTGTAGGGCGCGAGATTGACCTGCCCGGCCGCGCTGACGGTGGAAACCCAGCCGATCGGCCGCGGCCCGATGATCGCGTTAAGGGGATCGTGGGCGAGGCCATGGCCCGCTTCGGGCCGGTAAAAGTGATAATTGCTCATAGGCCGGTTTAGCGGGGCTAATCCTGTACCGGCAAGGTTGCGCCGGCGCTATCCGGCCGCGGGCGCGACGCTTTGGACGATCGCCTGCACCGGCGGCGCGAGCGCAACCAGCTTGTAGAGCGGATCGAGGATCACCGCTGCCGCGACGCCCCACAGATAGGCCGGATGGATGCGACGCCGCGTGATCAGATCGTGGATCGGTCCGGCCAGCATCAGGCCGATCAACGCCAGGACCGACAAGGACAGGATCATGTCCATCCCGAGCGCCCCGAGCGGGCGCAGGCGCGCAATGGCCGGCCAGCTCAACAGCACGGTGCCCGAGAGCAGCAGGCGCTTGTGCCAATCGCGGCGATGGCGCCACAGCAAGGCCCAGATGTAGCAGCCGACGAACAGGAGCATGTCGCACAGATCGGCGGCGAACATGGTCGCGTCGGTGAAGAAAGGAGGCGTGGCGCCGCGGCGGATGGCGAGCAGGTTGGTGGCAATGCCGAGCGGGACCATCAGCACGACCAGCGCGATGGAGGCATAGCCCAAGGTGCGGTGGAGCGGCAGCGATCGGCGCCGGACGAGCGCGGCCTGAAGCGCGAACAGGAGGATCCAGCTGGTCATCACCGCGCCGTGGAGATGCACCCAGATGGGCAGCCCCGGTGGGGCGAACCCGGCCCGTACGCTGGGGCCGAAGCCGGCCACCACGATCCCCGCCACCACCAGCGACATGGTTGCGAAGAAGGTCCACTCGCCGCGGCTGCGGCGTCCGTCGATTGCTTGATGAGTCATGCGCCCCCGCCGACACGTCTGAACGGAGTATCGCCGTTCAGACGGCGGCTGGCAATGCGGGTCGTTACGGCCCCGGAAAGGGCTAGGCCGCCTCCGCCAGCGCCAGCAACGCATCGCGCTTGGCGATGAGCGCCTCGAAGGGCGTGGCGTCGGCGGGGCTGGCGATGGTGGCCATGGCGGCGTCGAGGCGTTCGCGGGCGCGGGGCGCGATCTCCCCTACCCCGGCGGCGCAGGCCTGCATCTCGGCCATGTCGCCCGAGCAATGGAGGCCGATGTCGCAGCCGGCGGCGATCACGCCGGCGGTACGATCGGTGAAGCTGCCCTGGAGCGCATGCATGCCGAGATCGTCCGACATCAGCAGATTGTCGAAGCCGATGCGGCCGCGCACGATGTCGCGGATCACGGTGCGCGAGAGGCTGGCCGGACGATCCGCATCCCAGGCGGTGAAGACGACATGCGCGGTCATCGCCATCGGCGCGCCGTTGAGCGTCGCGAAGGGCCGGATGTCGCTTTCCAGTTCTTCGGCGGGCGCGGTGACCACCGGCAGCTCGACATGGCTGTCGGCAGTGGCGCGACCATGGCCGGGAACATGCTTGACCACGCCGACCACGCCACCCGCCTTGAGCCCATCCAGCGTGGCGCGGCCGAGCGCGGCGACGCGCAACGGATCGGTGCCGAGCGCGCGATCGCCAATGATGTCGTGCGCGCCGGGCTGGCGCACGTCCAGCAAGGGCAGGCAATCGACGTTGATCCCGACCTCGCGCAGCATCACGGCCAAGGCCTGCGCATTGGCGCGCATCGCCTCGATCGCGGAGATGGGCGCGACATCATAGAGGCGGTCGAACGCGGCGCCGGGCGGGAAGGCCGGCCATTCGGGCGGCTGCATCCGTGCGACCCGGCCGCCTTCCTGATCGATCAGGATCGGCACGTCATCGCGCCCCGCCAACGCGCGCAGATCGTCCGTCAGCGCCTTGAGCTGCGCGCGATCCACCACGTTGCGCTTGAACAGGATGAAGCCCGCTGGCGCGACATCGCGGAAGAAGGCGCGTTCGGCGTCGGTCAAGGCGGGGCCGGATAGGCCGAGGATGAGCGGCGTCATCAATCGACCACGTTGCAGGATTCGCCCGCGACCCGGAGCTGCGCGCACAATTTGCGCGCATCGCCGCCGCTGGCGCGCAGCCGATAGAGCGTATTATCCCCAACCTTGACCGGCGTGATCGACATGGTGAGCGGCGCCAGCGCGCCGAAGCGCGACGACAAGGTCTTCCACACCGCCCGCGCTTTGGCCTCGCTCGCGAGCGCGCCCAGCTGCACCGTCCCGCCGCCGCCTGACGAGGCAGCGGCCGCCGGTGCGGCAACGACCGGCGTGGGGGCTTTCGGCGTCACAGCCTTGGGCGGCGCCTTGACCACGGCGGCGGTGGCCACCGAGGGGGCCGGGGCGGGATGCGCCTGCGTCGGCGCAGGCTTCGCGACCGGCGGCCGGGCCGCGGCGGTCGGCGCCGGCACCGCACCCGGCGCAGCGCCGGACGGGGTCGGCACGGGCGTGGGCGTGAGGCTGGGATCGCTGCCCGCCCCCGTCACCGGCTGCTCCGGGATCTTGGAGAGATCGATCGGGCTGTCGATATCGTTGCCGGTGCCCATGCGTTCGGCGATCACGCCGCTTTCGTCGACGGCAAGGCCGCCGGGATTGGCGGGCTTTTCCTTATACGGCCCGGCCGGGGCATGGATGATCTGGCCGATATCGGCCTGGGAGGCGCGATGGCGCTGCCACAGCACGAAGGCGCCGAACAGGATGGCGACCGCGGCGATGCCGACGACGATCCAAAGCGCGAGCCGCCCGCCGCCGCCGGCCGGCTCCAGATAATCATCCTCGTCCTCGACCGGCTCCAGCCAGGGCAAGCGTTCATTGCCCATCCCTTCAGCGCCGAAGCCGCGCCGGATCTCCACCATCGCCCTACATCTCCTCCGCGGCGGCGACGCCCATCACGCCGAGCCCGTTGCGGATTACCTGCCCGATCGCATCGGCCAGCGCCAGCCGCGCGGCGGTGACAGGCGCATCTTCCACGACCAGGAAGCGGCGCGCCGGATCGTCATTGCCGCGATGCCACCGCGCATGGACAGCGGCCGCAAGATCATAGAGATAGAAAGCGATGCGGTGCGGCTCACGGGCGTTGGCGGCGCTTTCGATCACGCGCGGGAATTGGGCGGCGAGCTTGACCAGCGCCAGCTCCTCCGCGTCCAGCAGCGCCAGATCGGCCGGCTGCGGCAGCGCGATCCCCGCCTCGGCCGCGCGGCGGTGGAGCGAGGCGATGCGGGCATGGGCATATTGGACGTAGAAGACGGGGTTGTCCTTCGACGCCTCCACCACCTTGGCGAAATCGAAATCCATCTGCGCATCGGCCTTGCGCGCGAGCATGGTGAAGCGGACGACATCCTTGCCGACTTCCTCGACCATGTCGGCGATGGTGATGAACTTGCCCGAGCGCTTGGACATCTTGACCGGCTCGCCCGCGCGCATCAGGCGGACCATCTGCACCAGCTTCACGTCGAACGGCTTTTCGCCATGGGTCAGCGCCTTCACCGCCGCCTGGATGCGCTTGACCGTGCCGGCATGGTCCGCGCCCCAGATGTCGATCAGCATGTCGGCGCTTTCCGCCTTCTGCGCATGGTAAGCGAGATCGGTGCCGAAGTAGGTGAGGCCGCCATCGGCCTTGCGCACGGGGCGATCCTGATCGTCGCCGAACTGGGTCGAGCGGAACAGGGTCATCTCGGTCGGCTCCCAATCGTCGGGGAGCTCGCCCTTGGGTGCCTCCAGCACGCCTTCGTAGATCAGCCCTTCGGCACGGAGCTGGGCGAACGCAGCATCGACGCGGCCGGCATCCTGGACCGCAGCTTCGGACGCGAACACGTCATGATGGATGCCGAGCAGAGCGAGATCGGCGCGGATCATGTCCATCATCGCGGCGACCGCCTTGGTCCGGAACAGATCGAGCCATTCGCGTTCCGGCTTGCCGACATAGGCATTGCCGAACTCGGCGGCGAGCGCCTGACCGATCGGGATCAGATAGTCGCCGGGATAGAAGCCCTCCGGTATCTCGACCGTCTCGCCCAGCGCCTCGCGATAGCGCAGATGCGCGGAGCGGCCGAGCGTCTGCACCTGGGCGCCAGCATCGTTGATATAATATTCGCGGATGACGCGATGCCCGGCATATTCGAGCAGGGTGGCGAGCGCGTCGCCGACGATCGCGCCGCGGGCATGGCCCATGTGCATCGGCCCGGTCGGGTTGGCGGAGACATATTCGACGTTGACGGTGGTGCCCTGCCCCATCGCCGAGCGGCCATAATCGGCGCCCTCGCCGAGGATGTTGGTGAGCTCGTCCCGCCAGGTGCCGTCCGACAGGCGGACGTTGAGGAAGCCGGGGCCGGCGATGGCGACCGAGGTGACGTAATCGAGCGCGGCGAGCTTTGGCTCGATCAGGTCGGCGAGCGCGCGCGGATTGGTGCCGGCGGGCTTGGCCAGGACCATCGCGGCGTTGGTGGCGAGATCCCCATGCGCGGGATCGCGCGGCGGCTCGACCGTGACGTTGCGGCGATCGAGCCCCGACGGCAGCGCGCCCTCCCCTTCCAGCGCGGTGAGCGCGGCGGCGAGATCGGCGGCGAAACGGGCGTGAAGCGTCGGCAAGGTTCATGGTCCGGTAATAAGAGAAGGCGCGCTGTTAGCGGATCGATAAGCATGCGTCACGTGCGAGGGTGTGGCGGGTTGCGGAGGGACGCGGTGGGGGCCGGCGCCGGAGGGGAAAAACGAAAAAACACCAGAAACGAACTTGATGATTTGGGGCGGAGCGAACGGTTCGGCCGCGCTAGCGGGACGAACAAAGGCTATAAATGGACGGGATTACCGTCCGAAGTCGTCGCCATCGTACGCTCAGCACGTACATTTGTCAATCTGGGCTGCTGCGCGTGTCTGACATTGGATTGGTAGCCGCTAGGGACTTTACATCGTTCTCGACGGCTTCCGTCAGTCTCTATGTCGACTATTAAACGCTCGCGGGACGGCCAGCAATCTACCTTGCACTCTTCAGAACCACGGGAGGAGAGTGCGCCTTAGATCTGTCGCCCGGTTTGCACTATCTCCACAAGCGTGTTTGAAAGTGCGTCCTTTTCGCAAGTCGCCATAGCATGATGGAAGCTCCAAGAGAATGATCGCTCCTTTTTACTCTTGGGCACGTCGTTGGGCTTTATTGCGCACCGCGTGCACCGACGAAGCTGACAACAGAACAACCGTTGCAACACAGGACCTGCTCCGCAGCCGCTGTACCATCATGCTCGGTCTTCCCGGAATGGGCAAAACGTCCGAGATGCAAGTTCTTCGGCAACTCGCTGTCGACCGTGGCATTGCCACCGACTTCATCACGCTCAGCTCTATTGTTTCGGCAGAGCAACTCGAAACGCAGCTGCTTACAAGCAATGGAGTACAGGCATGGCTCGGCGGGGGCGCGTGGAGCATTCTTCTTGATGGGCTCGACGAAGCGATCATCGATGCCGATAAAATTATGGGAGCAGTCGACAGCGTCATCCGCAAGGTTCAGGCAAGGGCCGCAACATACGTTTATGGCAATCCTGCTCATGCGGACGCACTCACCTTGCGTATAAGTTGCCGCGCCGCGGAATGGTCGCACGCATTCGAGTCGAACTTAGGGGGGCTGTTCGAGGGCAGCTTGGACGTCGTCGAGCTTGCGGAACTTGAGTGGCAAGACGCGTTAAACGCCGGCGCGGCGACGGGCTTGAGTGCCTCGGCTTGGGAGAACGCGCTCGATCAGCTCGACAATGCGGGCGCCGACGCCTTGATCCGGAGACCCATCACACTCAAAATCCTACTGAACATTTTTCAGCAGACAGGCGAACTCCCGCGCCAGCAGGTTCCTCTTTACCGACGTGGCGTCCAAGCTTTCTTGGAAGAAGCCAACGTCCTGGGCCGCCAGACCCATTCGGTAAGCCACCTCGATACCAACGAACGTATGCTAGTCGCCGGCCGGATTGCCGCAGCGACGATCTTTGCCAACACCACAACCATTAGCATCACCGCACTTGCCGAAATTTCTAATGCTGAGGCCGTGCCGATCGCAGATCTCGCAGGGGGAGCCGAGTCCCTTTTAGGTGAAGCCTTTCGAGTTGGTGAAGGTGATATCATCGAAATCCTTCGTACAGCTCTTTTTAGGCCGCTGACCGAATCGCTGTTTCAATGGTCACACCGCACCTTCGCGGAGTTCTTAGCAGCACAATATCTTGTTGAGCGCGGACTTTCGACCGGCCAGCTACTTGAGTTCCTCGGCCGCGCCGCCGAGCCGCAAGGTATTATTCCGCCGCCACTCTACGAGGTCGCCTCTTGGATCGCGAGCATGCGCGAAGACTTCTTCGAAGCCCTCATCGTACGACAACCCGCTATCCTCCTGCGAAGCGACGTCACGGGCGCGACAGATATAAGTAAAGCTCGCTTGGTCGCCCACCTGCTCACGGAGTTCAACCAAGGCAGGCTCTTCGATGACGACTCAAGCCTGCGTCGGCAGTTTTCAAAGCTCTCCCATCCGGGGCTCGCCGATCAGTTGAGACCCTTCATCATTGACCGCCAGTATTCATTTATGGCGCGCCGGATTGCGATACAGATCGCAGCCGCCTGCAAGACAACCGTACTTGCATCCGACTTGATCGATTGCTCCCTCGACCCCAGCGAAGAGACGCACATCCGGGTGCAGGCCCTCGCCGCGGCCCACGAGCTCGCCACACCGGAGCAGCGAGGCAAGCTAAGGCCGTTAGTGTCCCCCGGCGATGCCGCGGACGAAGATGACGAGCTGCGGGGCTGGGCGCTGGCCTCTCTATGGCCGGGGCTCATCACCTTCGAAGAGCTGCTCGAAGCACTGACGCAGCGCAAGAGGGACAATTTTCTTGGCCAGTATTGGCGCTTTCGCCGCGACTTAAGCTTGGCACTTTCCCCTGTCGATGCAGTCAAAGCAGTGGCTTGGGTTCAGTCGCGCGCGCCTGTGCTCGATAGCGAGCACGATTCAGGCGAAGAGGAGCTTTTGACCAACCTAATGACCGCAGCGTGGGAGCAAAGCGGCGACGATCGCGTTCGCGATGCCTTTGCAGACTTCGCACTCGGCGCAAGTAAGGCCAACTTCACCGGCCTAATTTACACTCCGCGCTTCTCTGCGTTTATACAAGATTACATTAGCGGGCCGGCCGAGAAGCGCTATCATCTCGCCTCGGAGGTTTTTCGTCGACTCACCGCAGAAGGAAAGTCTGCCCGCCTTTCTATCAATGGGCGCTGGCCGCTCTTGGTACCAAGCGACGTGCCGTGGTTGCTCGCACAGCTTGGGAATAAAGAGAAGGCTGTCGAAGAAACCGCATTTATTGATGCGATCATCTCGCTGCTGCACGCAGGTGGGATCGCCGATCGCGCCGATGTCTGGGAGACCGCTGAAGCGCATCCCAGGTTGGCCGCAGCGCTCGTTGCCGGGTTCACGACGCAACTCGACGACGACATCTCGCAATATCTGCGCCAAGAAAGCGCTGGGCGGATTGCGCGCGCACAAGCAGCCGACCAAGCCTCTGCTTTTAATCGCGCGGATGCGGTGAGCAGGCGCCTCGCCCGCGCTGCCGAACATATCGAAGAATGGTGGACCTATAATCTGCTGTTTTTTACCGACGATCTGGGGCGTTTGAGCGGTGACGAATTCGCGATGGACCTCGCCGCCCAGCCCATGTGGAGCACGCTAAGAGAGGAAGAACAAGCCGCCTCGCTAAACTGGGCGGAAGCCTATTTGCGAAATGACGCGCCGATCTCTTGCAGCTGGGTGGGAACCAATACCTTCCATCGGCCTGCTGCGGCTGCCTACCGTGCCCTTCGGCTCCTCCGCTCCGAACGGCCTCAGCAAGTTCTAAAATTGCCCGAAACAGTATGGTCGCGCTGGGCGCACGCCATCCTAGCGGTGTCAGCAAACGAGGATTCCGCAGAACGAGGCATTCGGACCGAGCTCGCTGTCTCGGCCTATAGGCACGCGCCGCGCGCCGTCCTAATGACGTTATTGCGGCTTTTGTTCCGGGCTGAGGACGGCGCAGCGGGGCGGCACGCCCTTGAGCGTGTAGGCCACGCCTATGATGATCAGCTCGGCGATTTGCTTTGGCGCGTGGCCCAGCGAAAAAAATTAGCGCCGGCAATCCGAGTTGAAGTTATCAGCTACTTGCTCGGTCGTGAGCACGCCCGCGCCTGCGAAACGCTCGCCTGGGAACTACAGGGAGGGGGAACCGGAGACGCGCTCAATCTCGGCAAAGACGATTTTGTAAAGCTTGCTGCCGCGTTTCTTTATCAATTTCCCGAATCAGGGTGGGAAAGACTGCAAAAGCTCGAAAATCGAGAGCTTGCGCGAAGCATTTTTCTCGCCGCACACGCCTCACATGGGCTCGGCTGGTTTCCACTCGATCGGATAAGTGATGCAAAACTGAGTGAAATTTACCTCTGGATAGAAACAGAATTTCCGCCTCCTTCCGAGGAAAAGAACGGATGGGTTACCCTTGAGGATCAAGTTCAATTCACCCGGCGCGCGGCGCTGAACCAGCTTGTACAACGCGGCACTTCAACCTCCGTTGAAGCCGTCCGCCAAATTGTGGCTAAACTTCCCGAGCAGTTTTGGCTTAAGAATCGCCTCGTCGAGGCAGAGCGCATTTACCAGACGCAGAGCTGGCGCTGGGACACTCCTGCCAGCATCCTACGCCAGATCGCATCATATGGCACAGCGCTGCCATTGCGCAGCACGAAGCAAGAGCTCAACAACGCCGCGCAAAAGGTGCTAAAGGGTCTCGTTCCCGATGAGCAGCCCACGTTGCTGAACCCCGCGCCGAGCATCGTACCTGCGGAGGTAGTGCGGGAAAACGAGCTGAAAATACTATCGGTAGCTACGGAGTGGAGCTCGGCGCATGGCGGTCTCTCCACGCTCAACAGAGACCTTTGCATTGCCCTAGCGGCCGAAGGGCACCGCGTTGCCTGTCTAGTGATAGACGCAAATAACGAGGAAGAGCAGGACGCTGCGGCTCGTGGGATCACTTTACTCAAAAGCGGCGACGATGCCGGTGTCGAAGATGTCGCGCGGCTATTTCTCGCGCCTTTTTCGACACTTACAAAGCTCGGGGTCGACCTTGTTATCGGGCATGATCACATCACCGGACCGGCGGCACATCATATCGCCCGCCGGCTCTTAAATGTACCGTACGTGCATTTTGTCCACACCATCCCAGAAGAAATTGAGGCCTATAAGTCGCCCTACCTGCATCAAAGTCTCGCTCGCGGCGCCGACAAGGGCCAAGTCCAGTTAAAACAGTGTAAGGGGGCCAATCTTATCGTAGCAGTAGGGCCGCGTATCTTTGCTGACATTCAGGGAAAGATGGGGGCGACGCCCCGCGTAATTCAGCTAAACCCAGGCCTCTCCGCCGAGCTACTCGATTTCAAACATAATCCGCCCGAGACTTCGGTCGTCATTCTTTTTCAAGGACGTATGGAGCATGCCGAGCTCAAAGGGGCCAAATTAGCCTATCAAGCGACAAAGCTTTTCAGGGCAGATCCATCAATCAAGCCATATCAGGAGCCCAGCTTAATCATCCGCGGTGTTACGCCTCAGGAACTCGAAAATAGTATTTCGATTTTTGACGACGAAGCGGCCGTAAAATCTTTCGTGAAGACGCGTTTCTACTCGGTTGACAAAGAGGTTCTGTCAGCAGATCTATCTTCAGCATCGCTTGTGCTAATGCCCTCCAAGACTGAGGGCTTCGGGCTGGTTGCCTTGGAGGCCATTGCGGCTGGTATTCCCGTCCTTATCTCCTCCCGAAGCGGGATTGCTCAGCTTCTAAAGCTGGATCCGGCGATCCAGTCCGGAACAGATTGCGCAACTATCGATGCTTCAATCTGTGATGTTGAGGGTCCACCCGATCAGGTCGCCGCCTCTTGGTGTAACCAGATAAAGGCTATTCTTTGTAACCGCGATTTCGCTTTCGATCGCGCTCGAAAACTCCGGCAGAATCTTTCTATGATACTTACTTGGCCTGCCGCAGCAAAGGGATTGATTGTGGAATTTGAAAAACTATTGGGTCGCTAGGGTCGAACGATGGCCGCTAGCTTACTTCCACCGTCTAGCGAGGACGGTAGCGTTCGGCGCTGCCGCCCGCCGCGATAGCGATCCTGCGTCAGTAAGAGCAGAAGCTCTACCTCGCCGGCCCGACCGGCATGAAGCCGGTGATGGCGAGGACCCGGCCCTGCGGATCGACTGCGACGCCGACCATGGCGGTGCCGTTGTCGAACGTCGCGACGTACATGTCCGCGCCCATCATCACATCGCGGAAGGTCAGCGACTTGAGGACGCCGTAGCGCGCGCGCTGTTCGAGGACGAAGGGCAGCGAGCGATGCGCCATTTCGACCGCGTCGGGCGCGAACAGGGCGTCGTCGATCTTGCCGGTCGCATACATGGCGATGACGCGTTTCAGGGCGGCGTCGCTACCGGCGAGCGGCGTGGTGCGCGGGGCGAAGGTCTGCTGGCGGGAGGCGGCGGCGATGTCGGCGACGGGGGGCTGGCCGAGCGCCTTCAGCGCGGCGGCGAGCGCTTCGGCGGCGGGAACCTTGATGTCGGGTTCGACGCCCGTGCCTTCCCAATTGGTTTTCGTGATCGGGCTTTCGGGGCGGCCGCCGGGCATGGTGACCAGGAAGCCCTGCCCCAGGCTAACCGCAGAAGTTTCGGGGACACTATATTTATTTCCTACCGCACCAAAACGCTACGCACATCTTCGAGAGCGCCCCCCGCCCGCGATTTGTATAGTGTCCCCGAAATTTAAAATGCTTTGTCGGCCGATCCACCGTGATCTTCGGCCGACCAGCTTATGCCGCGCGGGATGCAGTATCGTGTGATGAGCCGTCGCGTGATCAGCAACCAGGCGCACTCGTTCCAGAACCATCGCGGTATCGCGGCTAATCCGTCGCGCTGCCAGCAGCGTAGCAGGCGCTGTATTCTAGGAGTCCTAAGCAGCAAAACCACGTCCATCCTGGTGAGAAACGTAATGACCTCACGGTCGGGCCCTTGTGGAATGCCTTCAAACAACGTCGTGGCTATAGAATTGTCCGGATCGACAGATGGTAACGTTGCACAAGCGTCGAGATGGACGACTGCATAAGCGGCTAAGTTGCGGGCAAGCGTGGTCTTCCCAGCACCCGACGGCCCGGTCAGAAGAACGTTCAAGTTGCCCTGTCGGCTGTTCGCCAACGGTCTTGCAGGGTGTTCCAAAGCCGCCATTGTTCAGGGGCGCGGCAGATCAGCGCTTCGGTAATCCGACCCATGGCTTTCGCGAGCGACATCATGTCGCACAACCCGAGGTCCGAGGCAGTAAAGCCGGGAAAAACACGAACGAAATATCGACGGGCCGGTGCATCGACCTGCCGTTCGTACGAAATCGGAAGTATCGTCGCGCGGCTGCGCAGCGCTAGCGCGACGAGTGCGCGTGCGATCGGCACGGCATCGCCAAACAACGGGCTAGCCAGGGTGGGTACGCCTTCGAATACGTAGTCGTTGGCAACGAGGACACATTGCCCCCGAAGCAGCAGGTCGCGGGCATGGCGGCAACCTATGGTAGAGGCGGGAAGCGCCCGGACGCGACCGTCTCTCGTCAGATTGACTGGCGTGCGCACACCGGGCGAGTGCTGAACGACCCCGATCTCGAATGCTTCCAGCGCCGGGTGAAAGATCAGTGGCCCAGGGTGACCCTGATTGATGCCCAGGAGCAAGAGTCCGGAACCGTTACCGCGATATGTGGCTAGCAAGTCGAAGCCGTCGGCTGCCACTTCCATACTGCGCGCATCATCGCGATAGCGCGCCATCGCGGGTTCGTCCGCCGCCGCCATGAACAGCAGGCTGACATGATCTTTGAGGAAGCGCTCGCGATCCGTGCGTAGCCACCACGCATCGAGACCTCGCGTATTGGCGCGCAATTCGCTCGCATAATGGCCCGCGTCATCAACGAACGCCTGGGCGCCTAAATCGTGCAATTCGGCTGTTACACTTTGGTCGCCGATGCGGGCCGCTTCCGACTGCCAAGCCCGGTCGTTCATCCAGCCCGCTACGATCCCGGGAATGTCGACGTTGCCGCGGGCCGATCTCCCAGTAGCCAAATCACGCGAAAAGCGTTCACGGATGAAGGCGGGCATATAGTTCGAGTCCGTCGGAACGCGCGAGACGACGAAATATTTCGGGGAACAGCGCAAGGGCGAGGGCGCATTCGGTGTCGTCGATGGCGTCGAGAGCACCAGCCTTGGCGAGGCACGTTCCACCACAATAAGCGCGCACATCGCAGCTGGCGCATGGCCGCAAGCTGTTCTGCGTACGGGACCGGATCGCGTCTGCCGCTTCTGAAGCGCGAGCCGCGGCCAGCCCTCCGCCATCTATCCGCCCCAACGTCAGCTTGGGTATCTTGAGGCAGTCGCATGCCTCGATCGATCCGTCGGCCGCGATCGAGATAAGTTCGCGCGCGGCACCGCAACCGCCGCCACGCATGCAAATATTGTTGCGCGCATACGTCAACACATTGTGAACATAGTGGAGGACTGGCGACACGCGGATGTCGTCGTAATCACCGCGATCCACCCGATCGAGCATTGCCAGCCAGGCGGAAACGACACGATCGACCGTCGGTGCCATGGCGTTGTCCGCCTGAGAGCCGCGCCCCGCCTCTTGGAACAGCGTCGCATCCCAAGATCGGATTCCAAGGGAGCGGACATAGTCGATGATGTCGGCGAGTCGATCCACATTGCTGGCGGTGACGGTGGTGAGGGCACCGATCTTGGGCAAAAGCTCCGGGTGAGCGGCAAGCGCCTCCTCGATCCGTTTGCTGCTACCCCGGCGGCGATGATCGATGCGGTACATATCATTGAGTTCGGGCGGCCCGTCGATCGAAAGCCCTATGCGAACATCCTCATCGAGCAGCAACGAAACGACCTCATCGGTAAACCGCGTACCGTTCGTCTGAATCGAAAAACTTACCTTGCGCCCCAGCGCCGCAGCACGGGTCCGCGCAAATGCGGTCAACCGCGTTACGGCCTTGAACGCCAGCAACGGCTCCCCGCCATGGAAGAGAAGCTGCAGCCCGTCTTCGGACAAACTCAACGCCTGCTCAATCGCCAGCTCGGCATCTTCGACCGAGAGTCGCGCCGTGTAACTCTCGCTGTTGAAATCGTAGCAATAGGTACAAGCCAGATTGCAGTATCCGACTAATTTCAGAATGAGCATTCGGACGGGGCCGGCGTTCTTCGTTTCATGTACCGGTCGTGAGCCCCGTTCTCGCAACAGGCCCGCTTTGGCAAAAGGTGCCAGGATCGGGTCGTCGAGATCGCAGATACGGTCGAGCCGGCCCAGATTGATGGCATTTGCGAGTGTTGCGACGCGCGCACGATCGCCTTCCCTGATCATCACCCACGCCCCGCTGGGAACGTGGTGTACCAGCAGCCGCTCGCGCGGAAGCGGCGTAAATTTCAGCGGTTGCGCAAAACTCAAGGCCGACACATCGCATCCCTTCGGCAAAGACCGCGCGGCCGGCGCTAGCGCTCGCGCGCGGCTGAGAATGAGGGTCGCTCGTCGCGCGCTAACGCGGCTTAGCTTGCCTGGACAACTTTAGATCGACCGGATTGACGAACGGCTCGTCGGTCAAGAGCGGCCCGCTCCTGCGCCAAACCGTTTTCGTCCAGGCGACATCTCCGGCATCTCGGCCAGCAGCCTTGATGATCCCGCCCTTCAACACGATGTCGGCAAGGCTGGCATTGGCTCGATCATCACGAATGATCGCCGACAGGATTGCGTCAAGGCCGGAATGATCGAGACGCTCGGCCGATTTCGCATCGTGGTCGGGTAGATGCACCGTCAGCGTCTTGGCTGCTTTTTGAGGATCTTTACGGACAGCCATGTTCAATTCCTTTCAATTACTGAGAGGCTATCAAACGGACTTCGCAAATTAATAAGATTAGTAGAATACTATCTTTACAATCATCACAGCGAATCAGCTATTTTCACATATTACGATAAAGTAACCTGATGAATCAGAGTTCATCACTGATTCTCTACACACGCGATTCTATTACATTATCAAAGATCGCATTACATATCTTATGCACTTAGATCCGAAATGGAGAAGACCGTTAAGCCGCTGCACGGCTGATCGAGCTACGGCTGCGATCATAACCTTTAATGGCCAGATCAGCTCGGCAACGTTGTTTTGCTTATTAAGGGCGGTCACCAGCCCCGAATTAGTATAGTGTCCCCGAATTATAGGCTTTAGCGATATTTGACGCCGATTAAGCGCCGCGTCGGCGCTTGCGGCCTCGCCCAGCCAAGCCGGGCTTGAACAGCAGGCCGTGGCCTTGTCGGGCGAGATATACGAAGATGAGAGGATGGTTCAGCGTTCGCCGCGCATGGCTTACATGCTTCTCTTGCTTGTCATGGCGTCTTCCTGCTCGGCCGGCGACAAAGAGGCGCGGCGGCGCGCGGCCGGGAGCAACCCGACGCGGGCGGCGCTCGCGCGGGTTGCCGACGCCTCCCATGGCCGATCCATTTTCAGCCGCTGTGCCGCGTGCCATACGATCGGCAAGGGCGCGCCCGATGCCGCAGGCCCCAATCTGTACGGCATCATGGGGAGCCCGGTAGCCCATAACAGCAGTCGATTTGGCTATACCGACGCCCTCCGACGGGCTGGGGGCGTCTGGACAGAGGACCGGATGGATCGCTGGCTGACGAGCCCGCAGCGCTTTGTGCCGGGTACTTCCATGGGGTTTCCGGGCCTGGCAGACCCGCTGGATCGGGCCGATCTGGTGGCGTACCTCAAGACGCAGGGCTAGCGCCTCGCCATTAGTGAACGCGCGAAGGGAGTCGGCGGGGCGGGCTGGCCGAAGGTCGTGTTCTGAGCCGTCGCGACGATCTCGGCGGCGCTTCTTCGCAAATCCGTGCCAGCCTTTTGGTAATTAGGCGTAGGACGTTGTGATCAGCGCGCAAGGCGGCAATCGGCTCGGTTGCGTCCTTCGCACTCGCGCTGCTGTCGTTCCCTCAATTCCGCGCCGGGATCGGCCGCCGCCAGCACAGTCAGTTCAGCATCGTGATCGCTGGATGCGTTATCAACCGCGCCCATCACGTATTTCATCCAAGGAAAAGTCTTTTGAAATATGAAAACGGGATTAGGTTAACGCGCAACCAAGCCAACGTTGTATACGTCAGGGGAGAGCATTTGTGGCGACAATCGGCGGGATGCGGACGGCGTGCGCGACGGTGGCGCTTGCCCTGCTGCCTCTCACCTCGGCGGCCTTGGCGACGCCGGCGGGCACGGTGATGCCTGCGACGCCAGCGGAGCGATCGCGCGTCAACTTCAATGCCGATTGGCGGTTCAAGCTGGGCACGGCGGAGGGTGCGGAGGCGCCGGGGTTCGATGATGGCGGGTGGGAGCGGGTCGGGCTGCCGCACAGCTTTTCTATGCCCTATTTCCGGGCGGCGGATTTCTACGTGGGCGATGGCTGGTACCGGAAGAGCTTCACCCTGCCGGCGATCGTGCCGGGCAAGCGTTATGCGCTGGAGTTCGAGGGCGCGTTCCAGGATGCGCGCATCTATGTGAACGGCGTCGCGCTGGCGCGCCATCGCGGCGGCTATACCGGCTTTCCGGTCGACATCACCAAGGCGATCCGCGCCGGGCGCAACGTCGTCGCGGTGAAGGTCAACAATGAATGGCAGGCGACGCTGGCGCCGCGCGCGGGCGAGCATGTGTTCAGCGGTGGGCTGTATCGCGACGTGTGGCTCGTCACCTCCGACGACGTGCATGTGCCGTGGACCGGCACGCGGGTGACGACGCCCGATCTGTCGGCCGCATCGGGCAAGGTCGCGGTGGAGACCGAGGTGCGCAACGACGGCGCGGCGCCGGCCGAGGTGGTGGTGCAGACGCAGGTGGTGGACGCGGCGGGCCGGGTGGTGGCGACTTTGCCCGAGGCGCGGGTGGACGTTGGCCCCGGCGCGACGGTGATCGCCCAGCAAGTGTCGGCGCCGATCGCGCGGCCGCGGCTGTGGACCCCGGAGACGCCGGCGCTGTATCGCACGGTCAGCACGCTGCGCGTCGGCGGGCGGGCGCGCGACCGGTTTGAGACGGAGTTCGGCTTCCGCTGGTTCGCATGGACGGCGGATCGCGGCTTCTTCCTGAACGGCCAGCATCGCTATTTCCGGGGCGCGAACGTCCACCAGGACCAGGCCGGCTGGGGCGACGCGGTGACCAACCGCGCGATCGAACGCGACGTGCGGATGATCAAGGATGCGGGCTTCGACTTCATCCGCGGATCGCATTACCCACACGACCCGCATTTCGCGGAGACGACCGACCGGCTGGGCGTGCTGTTCCTGTCCGAGGCGCCGTTCTGGGGCACGGCGGGGTTCAAGCATGCGTGGGGCGCGCCCGCCTACCCCACCGAAGCCGCCGATCGTCCGGCGTTCGAGGCGAGCGTCAAGCAGCAGCTGGCGGAGATGATCCGGATCAACCGCAACCACCCGTCGATCGTGGTGTGGGGGATGGATAATGAGGTGTTCTTCACCAAGAAGGAGACGTTGCCGGAGGTGCGGCGGCTGCTGAAGGAGATGGTCGCGCTGAGCCATGCGCTCGACCCGAGCCGGCCAGCGTCGATCGACGGAGCGCAGCGCGGCGAGATCGACAAGCTTGGCGACATTGCCGGGCAGAATGGCGACGGCGCGAGCCTGTTTCCCGATCCGGGCATACCAAGCTTCGTCGCGGAATATGGATCCAACATGGAGGACCGGCCCGGCACCTATGCCCCCGGCTGGGGCGACTTGCCGATGACGCCGGGCGCGGACAAGGACAAAGAAGGATCGTGGCGGCTGCCGTGGCGCGCTGGCGAGGCGATCTGGGCCGGGTTCGATCACGGATCGGTCGCGGGAAAGAGGTTCGGCGGCATGGGGATGATCGATTATTTCCGGCTGCCGAAGCGGCAATATTATTGGTACCGCAACGCCTATGCGAAGACGCCGCCGCCACCATGGCCGGTCGCGGGCACCCCCGCCGCGCTCCGCATCGCCACCAGCAGCCCGACGATCGCGCGCGCCGACGGCACCGACGACGTGCAGGTGGTGGTGAGCGTGGTCGACGCGAGCGGCCGGCGGCTGAGCAACAGCCCGCCGGTGCGGCTGGCGATCGCGGCGGGGCCGGGCGAATTCCCGACGGGCCGCGCGATCGACTTCGCGCCCAATAGCGACATCGCGATCCGCGACGGTGCGGCGGCGATCGCGATGCGCAGCTGGCAGGCGGGCACGACCCGGCTGCGCGCGACATCGCCGGGGCTGAAGGACGGCGTGATCGAGGTGCGCACGCTGAGGGGCCCGCGCTTCGTGGCGGGCAGGACGCCGCTCGCCGCCGATCGCCCCTACGTGCCGTTCGTGAAGCCGTTGCGCGAGCATGAGGGCGATGGCAGTTTCGGGACGAACAACCCGACCTTCGCCAGCAGCAATGCGGCGGAGCATAGTTCGCGGCTGGTCAATGACGGCAATCCCGACAGCTATTGGGCGCCGGCAGCGGGCGATGCGACGATGGGCGTGACGGTGGACCTGGAGCGCGTGGTCGAGGTGCACCGGCTGACGCTGACCTTCCCGCAGGAAGCGCCCTATGGCTTCATCGCCGAGGTGGACGACGGCAAGGGCGGCTGGCGGACTTTGGTCGAGCAGATCGAGGGCCAGGACACGCGGCGCGTGCGCACGCTGGAGACGGAGAGCATCGCCGGGCGCACCGTGCGTGTGCGGCTGCGTCCGACCGCAGGCGCGCCGAACGGGCTGGCGGAGATCGTGGTGACCGGGGCGATGAAGACGGAGTGATTCCCGGCCGTGGCGGCGCGGCACCGGCATCTCGCGCGGACGAATAGCTGCTCGCGAAATGCCGTCACCGCAGGTATCGTCACCGCTCGATGCAAATCGTCTTGGCCGGATAGTCGAAGGTGATCGCGCCGGACTTCCACAACGGAACGCCGAGAGACCCGTCGAACAGACCGATTTCGAACGCTTTCACTCCAGAGGACAGCGCCGCCTCGACGCCGGTGATGGCGGTTCCGCCAAGGCGCAATTCGGCGATGGGCGCGACGCTGCCCTGCACCTGGCCGCCGGTGCCATGGCCGACCTGCTGGAGCTTGCCCGCAGCGAACAGCTTCTTGCCCACCTCGCTGCGCAGGAAGGGGCCGCCGATCATCAAGGCCTGGTGCCGCGTGCCGAGATCGACGACGAGCTTGAGCTTGACCGGATCCGCCGTCGGCGTCGGCCTGATCTCGGCTTCCACCATCGGGATGTCGGAGACGATAGTGAGCGGGATCGGCGCGGCGCATCGGCCGAAGCTGCCGCTGGGCCCGAAGCTGATCAATGCGCGCCGGTAATCGACCCGCACCGCGCCATATTTGAAGGCGGGGGCACCGATCAGGACCTCGA